>JAQUWE010000003.1 GCA_028693035.1 Bacilli bacterium
CCCATTAACTATTATTATAAACGAGATTTCTGGTTTTTATTAAAAATAGAATTAATTTTATTATCATAAATATTAAGCTTTTCTTTTACTTCGTCTTTAAAATGTTTAGGATATGGAATAGGGGTATAGGAGGAAAAGCTATAAGGAAATCAAAATATAGAAATATAAAAAATAATTCTACTTTTGTCGAATTCTCCTATTGTACCTTCTATTTTGTTATAGTATATAGGGTGATTCTATGTACAAAATAGATTTAGAAGAAAAGGAAAAAATCATTTATGTATACCTCTATGGATGGGTATCTTCTAAAAAACTAAAAAAATTAGAGGAGACGCTTTATCAAATGACAAATACGTATACCATTACAGATGTTTTGTTTCATATCAAAGATGTAACCAAAATAGACCGCAATCTCTTTGCTACCATCCTAGACAATTATGAAGCAGAATTTGGTATAAAAATTCATGTGCTAGATACAGAAAAAACAAATGTATAACAGAAATAATATAAGAACAAAAGAATATTATGAATTAGCATAATGTTTTTTTGTCTCAAAAAAGACATGTTATGGTATAATAAATATAGAGTAGAAATGGGGTAGTAACATGAGAAAAATAATGACGATAGACGGAAACGAGGCTTGTAGTCATACTTCCTATTATTTTACAGAAATAGCAGGTATTTATCCAATTACACCATCAAGTCCTATGGCAGAACATATCGACGAGTGGAGTAAAAATGGAAGATTAAATATTTTTAATGATAAAGCAAAAGTCATTGAAATGCAAAGTGAAGCAGGTGCAGCAGGATTGGTGCACGGTTCCCTTGTATCTGGACTTCTTACAAGTACTTATACAGCAAGTCAAGGACTTCTTTTAATGATTCCAAATATGTATAAAATAGCAGGGGAAATGCTTCCTCTTACCATGCATGTAGCCGCACGTTCTTTGTCAACACATGCACTTAGTATTTTTGGAGATCACCAAGATATCTATGCAGCCCGCATGACAGGATTTGCGATGCTAGCATCTTCTTCTGTACAAGACGCTGCGGTTTTATCAGCAGTCGCACATTTGTCAGCTATAAAATCATCTCTTCCTTTTATGCACTTTTTTGATGGTTTTAGAACCAGTCATGAAATTGGTAAAGTAAAAGTATTAGAAAAAGAAGATTATGAAAAGTTAATCGATGAAAAAGCACTCCAAAAATTCAGAAGCAAAGCAATGAATCCACTGGCACCAAATACAAGAGGAACTGCAGAAAATGATGACATTTATTTTCAGCATACAGAAGCACGTAATCTAAACTATGAAGAACTTCCTGATATTGTAAATCGCTACATGAAAAAAATGAATACAAGAATGCGTATGGATTATAAACCTTTTAATTATTATGGACATCGTTCCGCTAAAAAAGTCATTGTAGCCATGGGTTCTGTTTGTGAGACTATCAAGGAAACCATTGACGCACTTGCTTTAGAAGGAGAAAAATTAGGATTATTAGAAGTCCATTTATATAGACCTTTCAGTAGCAAGTATTTCCTGAAAGAACTTCCTGCCACAGTCCAAAAAATTGCTGTACTAGACCGTACCAAAGAAGCAGGCAGTGTAGGGGAACCATTATATTTAGATGTATGTTCTATTTTAAATGGCAAAAAAATCAAAGTCGTAGGAGGACGCTACGGACTTTCTTCTAAGAATACCACACCTTCTATGATCAAAGCGGTTTATGAAATGCTAGAGAAACCAAAACACAACTTTACAATAGGGATTGAAGATGATGTTACACATCTTAGTTTAGAGCCTTCCGCACCTTTACACATAGGTGGAACAGATGATTTCCTTTTCTATGGGTATGGTAGTGATGGTATGATTAGTGCTTCTAAATCCATCATTAAAATGGTAGGTGATTTCACAAGCCAATATGTCCAAGGATACTTCCAATATGATTCTAAAAAATCAGGGGGTGTAACTGCTTCTCATCTAAGATTTTCTAAAAAACCAATTCGTAAAACTTATTATGTAGAAAATCCACGTGTTATAGTTGTTACGAAAGAAAGTTATCTAAAGGAATTTGATACCTTAAAAGGCATTCAAGAAAACGGTATCTTTATCTTAAATACAAGTAAAAATGAACAAGAAATTCAGGGACTTCTTACGGACCATATGAAACTATGTATAGAGAAAAAAAATATTCACTTCTATGCTATTGATGCTTATGATCTAGCACGTAAAGTAGGACTTGGTACACGTATTAGTACCATTATGGAAAGTGCTATTTTAAAAGTAACAGAATTAATCGATTATGAAAAAGCTAAAACAGAAATGAAAAACTTTGCAAAAGAAAAATTTGGTAAAAAAGGAGAAGAAGTGGTACAGGCAAATTACCTTGCTATAGAAGGGGCTCCTAATTACTTAAAAGAAATTAAAATTCTTGATAAAGATATTTTAATTGAAGAAGAAAAGACACCTAAAAATATTACCAAAGCCCTTTTTGAAAGAAAAGGAAATGAACTTCCTGTATCTGCTTTCTTAAAAGTTGCAGATGGACGTTTTGCAGGAGCAACCAGTCAGTTAGAGAAAAAAGGAATCAGTGATATTGTACCTTCTTACCTAATGGAAAACTGTATTGAATGTGCCCAGTGTTCACTCGTATGTCCACATGGTGTTATAAGACCTTATCAATTATCAGAAGAAGAATATGAAAATGCACCTTCTTATGTAAAAAACAAATGTAAAAAATCACTTCGTAAAGGATATTACTATACGATTGCTGTTTCTGTTTTAGACTGCACAGGTTGTGGCTTATGTATGAAAACTTGTCCTGGATTAAAAGGTGTAAAAGCACTTCTTGAAGCACCTTTGGCAGAGCAGGTTAAACAAAATGAACAAAAAAGATTTGATTACTTATCTAAAAATATCAAAGACAAAGGTTTATTTAAGATAGATACAGTGCAGGGAAGTCAGCTTCAAAAATGCAATTTTGAATTTTGCGGGGCTTGTGCAGGTTGTGGCGAAACACCTTATATTAAACTTCTTACACAGCTTCTAGGAGAAAAACTCATGATTGCCAATGCAACCGGATGCTCTTCTATCTATGGCGGCAGTATGCCATCTCTTCCATATTCCATTCCATGGGGTAGTTCTTTATTTGAAGACAATGCGGAATATGGATTTGGTATTATGCATGGCTACAAAATTATGCGTCAGCGTATAGAAAGAATCATGAAAGATAATCTTAAAGGAAGCCAAAAAGAATTATTTGAAAAATGGCTACAAAATAAAGAAGATTTTAAAATGACTAAAGAAGTATATGAAAATTTAAATTATGAAGAAGCTCCAGCAGAATTAAAAGATTTAAAAGACTATATTGTAGCCCGCAATCTTTGGACCATTGGTGGAGATGGATGGGCTTATGATATTGGCTTTAGTGGAATTGATCACGTGCTAGCAAGTGGTGAAAATGTCAACATTTTAGTGCTTGACTCAGAAGTATATTCTAATACAGGAGGACAGTCTTCTAAAGCCACTGGTATTGGACAAATTGCATCTTTTGCTTCAAGTGGTAAGAAAACAACTAAGAAAGATTTAGCTAGAATTGCGATGTGTTATCCAGGTGTATATGTGGCCGCTATCAGTTTAGGATATAACTTTATTCAAACCATTAAAACCTTAAAAGAAGCAGCTGATTATGATGGACCATCGATTGTGATTGCTTACTCTCCATGTATTTCACATGGCATCAAAGGTGGAATGTCTTCTAGTATCGAAGAAGAAAAATTAGCGACAATGAGTGGATACTTCCCAACCTTCCGTTATCATCCAGAAACAGACAATTTCTTACTATACAGTAAAAATGTCAACTTTGATTTATATGAAGAATTTTTGAGTAGAGAAACGCGTTATGCAAATTTAAAGAAAATCAATAAAGAACATGCACAAACACTATTAGATATCAACAAAAAAAGCGCTATGAAACGCTTTGAGTATTTAAAAGGATTAGAAAAATAATCCTTTTTTATTTACACTTTGTATACATTCGAAATAAAAAGAAAGGAATTTATATATAATATAAGGTATAATAGAGGTAGGTGATCTTATGGAAAATGTAGCATTAAGATGGATGAAAGAAGAAGATATTGAAGAAGTAAAAGTATTGGTGAGAAAGTCTTTTCATAATAAAAAAGATATTGTTTTTAGTACGGACTCCTTTTTTAAAGATAGACGTTCTAAAGGACTTATCGCCGTTTTAGAAAAAGAAATAGTCGGGTTTATTTGGATTGATAAAATAGATGATGTTTTTTTAGAAAAACAAACCTTTTATTTAAGAAATATTTGTGTGAAAGAAGAATATCAAAATAGAGGAATTGGTAGAAGGATGTTACTGGAATGTGCCACTATCGCTAAACAAAATGATATTGATGAAATTACTTTTACCTCTTCTAATTATAGAATCGCATCTCATGCACTTTATAGAGAAGTAGGCTATAAGATTAAGGATACAAGTGTATTTATAAAAAATATGAAAGAAAACTAAAAAAAATTATAAGTTATTTTTATATAAGAAGTTGAATAGAAGTGGGGTAGTAAAAAAGTTTTTGATTGGGGGCATACAAGATGCAAGAATATGATAGTCAAAAAAAGCAAAAAATATCAATTAACGATTTATATTTATGTATGTTAGGGAAGGTAATAGAAACACTACCTTATGAAAAAGAGAAAGTTGCTTATGATGACTATGTTGAGAATATGGAATTGATAAAAAGATATTTAAGAAAGCTTAAGAGAATAGAAAAGTCTTCCAAAAGCCCTGTAGAAAAGAATTTTTTCAGCAAAATAGATTATGAAAAATTAACTAGATTAGGAATTTTTATGTACGAAGAAGCAATTCCTATTTTCTGTGGACCTGATTATGTTATAAATCTGCAAGATGGAAGCCTTATTGACATGGAAAAGTGTTATATAAGAAATATAGAACCTCTTAAATTATATTATAAAGAAGATGAATACGAAATTGTTACAATAAATAGGCCACAATTCGGAGATATGCAAGGAGATTATCAAGTGATACAATTAAAGTTTGGGGAACCTTTAACAGCCTACGAGGAAGCATCCTATAGAAGAAATATGTTTATAGACTTTAATGAAAATACACGAAATAAAATTTATTACAAAAAAAAGAACAGTCCCCCTGAGAACTGTTCCAATAAAAGAATAAAAAGGGGTTGCTAGTGTGATACTAGCTACCAATTCGCCTAATTCCGAATTGGTACTGTATATACTAACGCGAATAGAGGCGTTTGTCAAGCACTTTTATTATTCTTTTTCTTTTTTATTTGACTAACAAACAAAAGTTCGTTATACTATTGGTAGTAAGAAGGTGATATTGCATGATAAATGATGTAAAAGGAATTGGAGAATCTACTAAAAAAATATTACAAAAATTAGGCATTAGTACGATCCAAGATCTATTGTCCTTTTATCCTTTTCGGTATGATGTTTTAAAAAGAACGGATTTATTATATATAGAAAAAGAAGATAAAGCTATTATAGATGGTATGGTAGAAAGTACGGCTAGTGTTTATTATATCAATAAGAAATTAAATAAAATGACCTTTAGAATGAGAACAGGAAATTTACTAGTTACAGTCTATATATTTAATAGAGCTTTTTTAAAAAATAAATTACTTCCTGGTACAGAAATTACGGTTATTGGAAAATACAACCCTAGAAATAATTCATTGACGGCTACAGATATTCGTTTCTCTTTATTAGAGGAGATACCTAAGATAGAACCTGTGTATCATACTGTGTATGGAATTAGTACAAAAAAGATAGAAACAATCATTGGAAAAGCCCTGGAACAAGAACTAGACATAGAAGATTTTATTCCACAAATTTATAAAGAAAAATATCATTTTTTAGATAAGGAAGATAGTATAAGAGAATTGCATAAACCATCTGCTATAGAAACGCTAAAGAGGGCAAGAGCAAGAACCAAGTATGAAGAATTATTTGTTTTTATGATGAAAATGCAATATCTAAAAAATAACCAAGCAAGTAAAATTGGATTTACAAGAGATATTGATAAAGAAAAAGTAAATGCTTTTTTAAAGGAACTTCCTTTCACACTCACCAAAGATCAAATGAGTAGTGTAAAAGAAATCTATGAGGATTTATCCAAAGAAAAAAGAATGAACCGTATGCTGCAAGGAGATGTAGGAAGTGGAAAAACCATTGTTGCACTTATTGCTATGTACATGAATTTCTTAAGTGGATATCAAAGTGCGCTTATGGCACCTACAGAAATTTTAGCTGTGCAGCATTATAAAAATATGAAAAAATTATTTGCTGGTAAAGGTATCCAAATTGCTTTACTTACAGGTAAATTGAAAGCCAAGGAAAAGAAAGACATTTATAAAGAATTAGAGAATGGTAGCATCCATATGGTAGTGGGAACACATGCTTTGATAAGTGAAGCTGTTACCTATCAAAACCTTGGTCTTGTTATTACAGATGAGCAGCACCGTTTTGGTGTAAGACAAAGAAGTACATTAAAAAATAAAGGAATGACACCAGACATCCTATATATGAGTGCAACGCCAATTCCAAGAACTTATGCACTTACCCTATATGGGGATATGGACGTTTCTAATATTAAGACAAGACCAAGTGGACGAAAAGATATTATCACTAAGGTTTATAAAGAAAAAGAAATGAAACAAGTTTTAGAAAAAATGTATGAGGAACTATTAAACGGTCATCAAATCTATGTCATTGCACCTTTGATTGAAGAAAGTGAAAAACTAGATTTAGAAAATACAGATGCTTTAAAAGAAAAGATGGAAAAGGCATTTGGTAAAAAATATAACATTGGTGTTTTACATGGCAAGATGAGTAATGAAGAAAAAGAAAGTACTATGAAAGCATTTGAACAAAATGAAGTACAAATCTTAATCAGTACAACGGTTGTAGAGGTAGGGGTGGATGTTGCCAATGCGACTATGATTGTCATTTTTGATGCTTATCGTTTTGGCCTTTCAACTTTGCACCAACTTAGAGGTAGAGTAGGAAGAAATGATCTACAATCACATTGTATTTTAATCAGCAATTATGAAAAAGAAAGACTCCATATTATGGAGCAAACCAATGATGGATTTATGGTGAGTGAAGAAGATTTTAAATTACGTGGCAGTGGTGATTTATTTGGTCAAAAGCAAAGTGGAGATATGCGTTTTGCTTTAGCAGATATTAAAAAAGATTTTTCTATTTTATTGAGGGCTAAGGAAGATAGTACTCTTTATTTAGAAAATAATATAGAGGATTCTCTTACTAAAAAAATCCTTGAAAATGTACAGAATCTAAGTTAAAGGATAGTTGACTTTTGAAAGCAAATAGCCTATACTTATACTAAGCGTGATGTGAATCGCGCGAAGGCCTTTAACGATTAATTTTTAAAGGTCTTGACCAAAACCCCCTGAAGGAGCCTATATGGCTCCATTTTTTTGTAAAATAAGAGGAAATTATTCAATATGTATAAAATCTAAAGAATTATTTAACAAATTTTTAGGTAGCATTTTTGGTATCAAAAATATTGAACTTATTGGGGATTTTAAAATAATAATAATATATTAATGATAATAAATAATTATTTTTATATAGTTGACTTCATATGCACTATTATGTATAATAAGGGCATTAAATTATTATCTTGTTCTATTTAGGAGGAATTTTGTGAATAATATACAAGAAGCTTTAGATGAAATTAATAGTAAAATAAATAAAATAAAAAAAAGAATTGAATTGATAGAATTAATAGATGTAAGTTCCAAATACAACGGAGTTGAATCTCCTTATCAAGTAGATAGAAAATATTCCTTGGATTTCGATTTAAATAATAGGGAACTCCATTTTGTTTTTAATAATATATTGAACGATTTGATTGAAATTGATTTTAGAATTGACTTAAATATTAGCAAAATGGAAAAAGAAATAAACGTGGAGCTTGATAGCCTTTCAAATCTTAACTTAAATAATATTGAATTATTAAAAACAAAGAGTTTAATTGGAATATTGGGAGCTTCCTATGATTATTTAAAAAGTGCTAGTAAATCAAAAGAAGTGAATATTTTAGATATGTTATTAGAAAACAAAAAAACAGATTTAATTTTAGAAATAATAGTTTCTGACAAAGTTAAAATTAACCAAAAAAAATATTTACTAAATCAGATGATAAATAAATATCCCTACTTAGTCAGTTCGTTTGATAATATGCCTGCTTTATTTTATTATGCACAGGAATGTGATTATAAAAAACTTTATGAAGAAAAATTTGGACAATCATTACATTTAATATTTAATAATAAAGAAGAAAATATTGAAATAGTAAGAAATAATTTGACGGTAGAAAGAAAAGATGAAATCACAAAAATTAATAGATCAAACGTTATAAAATTTTTTATAGACAAGAAACTGGTTGATATAAATAAAATTAATTGGAATCATAAGAATTACTCTGTAATAAGTTTTGCTGCTGCTAGTTTTGTATGCGGTTTTGATAATTTAGGTAAATTTATTTACTCTATGAAAGGTTATAAAAAAATTGATAATAGTATTAGAGATGATTCTGATAAATTAATAATTGATATTTTAACCCATAACCTAGGATGCTCTGAATCAGTAAATGATTTGTTTAAATTAATAGAAAATCCTAACTTTGAATGTTCACCAGAAAAATTTGATTACTTGATTAATTTTTTTCTAAAAGAGTATATTGGAAATCCTACTGAATTGGTTAAAGAAGAAATAAATAGAGTCGTAAATATTTTATTGAGAAAAACCAAAAAAGAGGATTACAAAATAATTAAAGAATATATTAAAAAATTGAATATTAATATGAACAGTGATTTATTAAAACAAAAAAGGAAAAAAATTACGAATGTTTTGAGTGTTACTAATGATTCACTAATGGAACAAGTACCAGCAAAAACAAAAATAAAAAATATTGAATTTCAACAAAAAAAAGTACTAGATAATAGTACTTCTATAGACAAATAATATTTTAGTTGAAAAAAAAACTCATAATGCCTTGAATAAAATATAGATACCCTTTGTCAAATAGTGTTGGTAGACAATAAAAATGATAAATGGATTGGCTATAGAGAGTGATTTTAATCACTCTTTTATAATACTATTAATTAAGAAAATTCTAGCAATGAAATGATCGTATTTTCTGTAATCAAAAGCAATCTTTTTTAAAATTCAAATAAATTATCGTAAACTTAAAAATCAAAAATGACGATAAAATAAGCTTTTGTAACCTATAAGGGATTAAGGAGTGCGTGAATATATCAGCTCCTGAAGAGAACTAGAAGGTTCTCGCTTTTTTGTCAAATAATTTTTGATGTTTTCTTTTGTTCAAGTTGTTATTATAAATTATTGTGCTAAAAAATATAAAATGAATGTGATATAATATTCATATACAAACGTTGCAAAGAAATTGATAGAAAATATTTAAGTAATTGGAATATTGTAATACAGACAAATTTATTGAGAGAAAGTGATGATAAAAAATGGAATATCCAAAAAAATTGGAAAGAAAAAACATCGTAGGTGTATGTGCACCTAGTGATGGACTTATTGATACAAAATACAAATTAATGTGTGATAGAGCCAAAGAAAAATGGAATAAAAAAGGAATAGAAGTTGTTTATACAGATAATTGTTTTAATACTAAAAGTGGTGTTAGTACTAATGCTAAAGATAGAGCCAAAGAATTCATGCAGTTATGGAATGATGAAAAGATTAATACTATAATTTCTATTGGCGGAGGCGAGTACGAAATGGAAGTATTAGAGTATTTGAATTTTAAAAACGATAATATAAAATGGTTTTGTGGCAGGTCTGATAATTCAATACTAACTTATTTGCTAACAACAAAATACGATATTGCATCAATATATGGTCCGAATTTTTATGAAATGGCGATAGATCATAAAGTAATCAATGATAGTTTTGAATTATTACTCAGTTCAAAACAAAGTATAATAGAAATCCAAGATGTTTTAAAATGTGATTACTTCTATAAAAAGCAAGAGGCAGAATTTGAATACAACTGTGATTATAAAAACGAGTGGAAGTTATTTAATGCAAAAGACTTAGATATAGATGGAATGTTAATAGGAGGTCTTCTAGACGATTTATCTTGTATTTGCGGTACAAAGTATGATAATACATGTAATTTTATTGAAAAATATAAAACCAATGGTTTTATATGGTACTTTGATATTTGTGATTATAATCCAGCACAATCAAAAAGAGCTTTGTGGCAATTAAAAAATGCTGGATGGTTTAAATATGCCAAGTTAATAATATTTGGACGCCCTTTAAATCAAGAAAATTTTTACGACATGACTTATATTGATAATATAAAATCTATTTTTGAATCAGATATACCAATCATTTTTGATTTTAATATTGGACATATTCCACCTAGTTATAGTATGGTGAATGGAAGTATAATAAACGTTATTTACAATAAAGATAAAAAAGAGATAATAACGAAGTAATATTACAAAAATAACGGGATATCGTTAGAGAGCATGGTGGAGCTACTTTAGTAATTGATACTAAAATTGTATTTGCTACTGAAAAAATGAATAAATAAAGAATTATAAAAAATGTTATAATTATTAAGAGGATGAAACATGAAAAAACTAAATGAACAAGAACAAAAAGTTATAGCTATAATAAAATCATTTCTAATTGAAACCGGGATTGAACAAAATATTTTGCAAGGCAATTTATTAAAACTAGAAGCAAAAAAATTACTGATTGAAAATCCTAATGCATTTTTATTAGGATTAATTGCTGATCAATCAGTAAAAGCAGAAATAGCTTGGAGTTTACCATATAATTTAAAACAAAGAATTGGAACATTTGATTTTGATGAAATTTATACTAAATATAATGAAACATCATTAGAACAGGTGTTGAAAGAAAAGCCTGCTCTTCATAGATATCCAGGTAGAATATCAGTATATATATTTTCAGCAATCGAAACTATTTTAAATAAGCACAAGGGAAATGCAAAAAATATTTGGGAAAATAAAACCGCTAGCGAGATTGTACTGGAATTAGAGGAATTTAAAGGTATAAGTCATAAAAAAGCCTCTTTAGGAACTTTACTTTTGGTTAGGGATTTAGGGCTACAAATTATTGACAAGGAAAATATTGATATTGCCTATGATGTTCACATTAAAAGAATTTTTGGAAGAGTGGGTTTAGTAAACGTTGACTCAGAAGAAAATATATTAAATGCAGCTCGTAGATTAAATCCAAAATTTCCAGGCGAATTAACTACTGCATTTTGGACAATAGGTCGTAAATATTGTTATGCTACTGATCCACAGTGTTTGCTATGTCCTTTAAATAATGTTTGTGAAAAAAATAAAATAGATGCTAGTAAAAATTAGTTTCAAAATAAGGGAGGTATCAAAATGAACATTATTTTTATGAGGCACGGAGAAGCAACAGATAATGTTAAAGAATTGATTTCAGATAAGGAAATTTATTGGTCAGTACTAACTGATAAAGGAATAAATAATGTATTGGAAGCAATTAATAAGTTGCCAACTGTTATTGATAAAATTTACGTTTCGCCATTACCTAGAACCATTCAAACCGCCCACTATGTTTTTAATAAATATTCTAAAACAGAATTTTTAATAGAAAACAGAATTCGTGAAATCAATAATGGCAAATACTCTGGTCAAGTAAATAATGAAGAACTTGATAAAACAAGATGTAAACAAATAGAAGGGGACTATTTTATTCGATTTGGTGATTATGGAGAGAATAAATTTGATATTGAATCCAGATTATGCTCCTTCTTAAATGATGTATATCAATCTAATGATAAAAAAGATACAATTTTACTTATATCACATGGATCTATTATTTCCTATATGAAACGTATTTTACATATAAAAACACCCCATATAAAAACAGGTGAAATAGAAGAATTTAAAAATATAGACTTTTCTTTTTTATTAAAATATATAGAAAAATTAAATACAATAAAGATGGAAAATCTAGATAGTGACGAAATCTCATAACACTAGAAATTAACTTTATAATACTAGAAGAATATCTAGTATTTTTTTTGACACCTATATAAGAATGTAGCTATTAAATAATACTTTATTGTATTGGATTTAGTAGGAGGCAAATGTATTGAAATTTCACCTTTACAGTATTTTGATAATACCAGTTATTTAAGTCTTTGCCTGGCAGCAGGCGGATGATATAATTGAGTAAGAGGGGGAATGAGTTTGGAAAGTAAAAAAATAAGTATTACAATGAAAAACCTAAGCTTAATTGCTGCAATAGGAAAAAACCGTGAATTAGGATACCATAATGATTTAATTTGGAGAATAAAAGAAGATTTAAACTTTTTTAAACATACAACAATGGGATCTTATATTATCATGGGAAAGAACACATATAACTCTTTACCAAAAAGTCTACCGGGAAGACAATATATGGTTTTAACCAGTGATCCTACTATTACTGCAACGGATAAACTGCAGGCTTTTAGAAACTTAAAAGATATATTGGAAATAGTGAATGTCCATCCATCAGATTCTTTTTATGTCGTGGGTGGTGGACAAGTATATAATAGTTTATTACCTTATGTAAATTCTATGCATCTAACTGAAATCCAGGATTCATATGAAAAAGCAGATACCTTTTTCCCTACATTTGATAAAGAGGAATGGACGCAAAAGGCAAGTCCCATACTTCAAGAAAATGATATTGAATATAAACATATATTATATTTGAGAAAAGAGCAGTAACTAAAAGTTAGGTTAAATTTAAAAGAGGAGAAACGTATATGCCAAGTCATAAAATACATTTAAAGATTGCGCAAGAAATAAATGTGAAATTAAAGTTAGATAATGATTCAATTATGCTAGGGAGTGTCTTGCCAGATCTTGCTATTTCTAAAAATCATGGGGAATCACATTTTCAATATATAGATGTATACCCTGACAATTTAGCAAATGCGGATGCATTTATAAATAAATATAATGTCTTACTATCTAATCCTATTTCTATAGGTTATATAATTCATTTACTTACGGATCGATACTATACAAATCAATTTTATGAATTCTTTTTTGACTTTGTTAATGGAAAACCCCATGGTTTAAAAAAGGAATATAAGGGATTAGAAAATGATAGAAGTTTTAAACATCATTTGTTTGAAAGTTATGATAATTATTTAATAGCAAATAAATTGGTTTATCCTTTTACAGGTACAAAATGTATAGAATCTATACCAGAGTATCAAGATTTAAAGTTTGATTATAAATATTTACAGCAGTATATAGCAAAAACAAATATAGAAATAATGGGTATAGAAAAAGCACCGATAGAATTAAAATATATAGACTTTTTAAATAATACCTATATGGGTTGTATTAAATATATTGAATCCTATTTTGTAACAAACAAATTAATGAAACCGAATAATAAGGAATACACACGAAATAAATAATTGTATAATAAAAACCCTAGTTTGAAAGAAACCAAGGTTTTTTTTTGAACTATTTATTTTACTTGTAAGACCTGCCCAATACTAAGAGCGTCACTTTTTAAATTGTTTAATCTTTTTAATTCAGCCACTGTTGTATTATACGTTTTAGCAAGATTCCATAAGGTATCACCACTACGAACGATATGAGAATTATTTGTTGTAGATTCACCAGGTGTCCCTGTTATAATAAGCTTTTGTCCGATACTAAGAGAATCACTCGTTAAATTGTTTAATCTTTTTAATTCAGCCACTGTTGTATTGTATTTTCTAGCAAGATCCCATAAAGTATCACCTGCTACTACAGTATGAATGGTATTATCTGATGGTTCTTCTATAGGTACTTCTGGTGTGCCAGCTACAATTAGTTTTTGTCCAATACTGAGGGAATCACTTGTTAAATTGTTTAACCTTTTTATTTCAGCTACAGTTGTATTGTATTTTCTAGCAAGATCCCATAAGGTATCGCCAGCTACTACAGTATGTATTGTATTACCTGATGGCTCTTCTATAGGTACTTCTGGTGTGCCTGTTACAATTAGTCTTTGCCCAATGCTTAGAGAATCGCTTGTTAAATTATTTAATCTCTTAAGTTCAGCCACTGTTGTATTATATTTTCTAGCCAGGTTCCATAAAGTATCACCCGCTACTACAATGTGATAATTGGAAGTGCCACAAATGGCTAAAGGGGAGTATAAATAAATCAAAGCACTCCAGGTATCTTTGCCAACCACGCCATCACTTGTTAATTTATTATTGGTTTGAAATGTTTTGACACTTGCCGCCGTTGTTGCATTAAAATTCCCATCAATATTGCCGTTATAATATTTTAATTCTTTTAACTGGGTTTGTAATAAGGAAACATAACTTCCTTGATCTCCTTCTTTTATCGTAGGTCTTTCTAATACAGGAGACTCTGTTAAAAGGTTTATCTCTTCACTCATTTATATTCCTCTTTTCTTTGTACAGTATATTTTTAATAATGATATTTTATTACGAATAAGAATATACTTTGTTAGAGGTGGAAATATGGACAAAGGTTATTTAGTGGTAAGTGTATACCACGATACAGTAGCAGAACCAGTAGAAGGCGCTACCGTTACAGTAAGAGGAGACAATTATGAGCAAAGCTTTAGTACAGATAATAGTGGAAAAACACCTACAATTGAGTTAGAAGCACCCCTTAAAATTTATTCTTTAACGCCCCAGACGGAAGTAAGACCTTATTCGGTTTATCAGGTAGAAGTGAATAAGGCAGGCTACGAGACAACCATTATAAATGGGGTACAAATTTTACCAGATGAAACATCCCTACAAAATGTTTTCTTATCATCTATACCAGCAGTTACGACGATGCAAAAGACAATGCTGAAAAGAGTTCCTATTACAGTTATCGATATTCCTAATAATGAGTTATGGGATGTCGCGCAAGGTACCAGTGAAGGAAAACCAGAGGATACAGAGGAACCACAAAAGATAGAGACAGAGGATAGGGTTTTTCCTGAAATCTTAATTCCAGAATATGTCATTGTACATAATGGTGCGCCTACCAATACAAGTGCTACCAACAATTATGTAACATTTACAGATTACATTAAAAATGTCGCGTCAGGTGAGATATATAGTACCTGGCCTGTGGAAGCCATTAGAGCCAATGTATATGCAATACTATCATTTACAATGAGTCGTATTTATTCGGAGTGGTATCGTTCACAAGGACGTAGTTTTACCATTACATCCCTTCCACAATACGACCAGACTTATGCATACAATAGAACTATCTTTCAAAAGATTGCGGATGTTGTAGATGATATTTTTTTGTACCATATCCAGCTTCCAGGGAGAAATTATCCCTTTTTTGCGCAGTACAATGATGGAATTAAAGTAAACAATGCAGGCTGGTTAAGCCAGTGGGGTTCTAAGTCATTAGCAGACCAAGGGTATACCGCATTACAAATATTAAAATATTATTATGTAAATACATTGACTCTCCATTCTGCACAGGAAATAGAAGGGTTACCTTTATCCTTCCCAGGCTATAATTTAGAATTAGGGGCTTGCGGAGAAGCTGTACAAAAAATGCAAATCATGTTAAATACCATCAGTGGAAATTATCCTGCCATTCCTAAAATCAACCCTACAGATGGGCAATATAAAGAAAGTACTGTAGCAAGTGTAAAAAAGTTTCAGCAAGTTTTTAGTATTCCTACAACAGGAATTGCAGACTTTGCAACTTGGTACCGTATTTCTTATATTTATATTGCAGTAAGCAAAATGCTACAAGGCGTTTCTAAATAGTAAGAATAATACTTATATTTTCTATTTGCTATTTCTCATAAAATAATACATATTTGCTTTTAAAAATAATAAAAAAAGAAAGCAATTTTCCTTGAAAATAAAGTATAAACAAGTTATAATTTAAGTGTAGTATGTTTGTGAGGTGGTTATATGAAAAGAGGAGTTATAGAAGTCGTTTTTTCAGCTGTCACAAATTTTATTTTTTATGTTGATATGAAACCTAGTTTAATTATATAACCAGGTTTTTTTGTGGCAAAAAATTACAAGACGTGCTTGTTTATATAGAAATAGAAAGGAGAAAAATAATGAAAAGAAGGTAGAAAATATTCTATCTTTCTATCACACTATAAAATAATTTTAATAAAAAAGGGGATATAGCATTCTGATAAAGATGGAATGCAGAAAAAAAATAATTAGAAAATCATTTTGTTTATGGAGGAAGAAACTATGATGGAAGATACAAAAGTTAAAATTATGAACATTTTAAATAAAAATAATAAGCCAATGGAGATTATCGATATTTCAAATGAAATTGGTGATGAATTTAGAGAAACAGCAGAAGCTTTAAGAGAATTAGAAAAAGAATCAAAGGTGAAACTTACCAAAAAAGGTAAATATATGTGTACAGATTATAAATTTGGTAAAATAAAAATCACAAAAAGTAATGTAGGGTATGTAAGCGTTATAGGAGAAGATGATATCTACATAAAAAACAGAGATACGAAAGGAGCCATTAGTGGGGATAGTGTCATTGTAGAGATAAGTGATGTAGGAACAAGAACAGGAAAAATTATAAAAATTTTAGAAAAAGAAAGAGACCTTGAAGTAGGGCAAATTGTTACCATAGAAAACCAGCAGTATGTACAATTAGATGATATTCAAAAAAATGGAATATTGGTTAAACTTAACGAAAAAGGATCATCTTTGGTAGAAGGTCATAAAGTAGCAGTTAAGATAGGAACGCTTGTGAAAAAAAATATTTATAGTGGGCAATTACTCAAAGTAATAGGACATATAGGTGATCCCGGAATTGATATTATAAGTAAGGCTGTTATGTACCATATTGAAACGGAATTTCCAGATAGAGTATTACAACAAGTTGAAAGAATATCTTCTAAACTTACAAAAGAAGACTATGAAAACAGAAGAGATTTGAGAGATAAAACAATATTTACAATTGATGGGGATAGAGCTAAAGACTTTGATGATGCTGTTTCAATTGAACAACTGCCTAATAAAAATTTCCTGTTAGGTGTTCATATTGCAGATGTATCTGCTTATGTAAAGGAATCTAGTGCATTAGATAAAGAGGCTTTTAATAGAGGAACCTCTGTTTATTTAGCGGACAGAGTCATTCCAATGCTTCCTCACCAATTGTCTGATGAAATATGCTCTTTAAAAGAAGGCGTTCCGCGTTTAACCTTGAGTGTAGAAATGGAAATTGATGCAAGTGGTACGGTTGTAAATCATGATTTTTTTGAGTCTGTAATTCAGTCTAAAAAGAGAATGACCTATCAAAAGGTAGAGGATGTCTTAAATGATGAAAGTAAAGATGATAGTTATAAACCTTTTGAGAACGATTTAAAAATGATGAAAAGTTTGTCTGTTCTATTAAGAAAAAAGAGAAATGAAAAGGGAAGTATAGATTTTAACAAAAAAGAGATGCGAATTGTTGTGAATGAAAATGGTAAAGCAGAAGATGTAGTCCAAGAAAAGCGCCTTTATTCTTGCAAAATTATTGAGGATTTCATGATTGAAGCCAATGTAACTGCTGCAGAGCATGTTTCTTCTATGGACTATCCATTTGTTTATAGAGTGCATGAAGCACCTAACGAAGACAAATTAGCAGAATTTACTAAATTTGCAAAAACAATGAATGAAAGAATAGGAAAATTACCCAAAAATATGCATCCAAAAGTAATCCAACAAATATTAGAAACAATAAAAGGAAGCCCTGATTATGAAGTATATTCCCAGTTACTTCTCAGATGTATGCAAAAGGCAGTGTATAATGCTCACAATATTGGGCACTTTGGTCTAGCACTCGAAAATTATACACACTTTACTTCTCCGATAAGGCGTTATCCAGATCTACTGGTACATAGGGCATTAAAACAATATATAAAAAGAGATTTTTCTCTTAATGAGAGAAAGGCAAATCAAAAAACAGAGTATCTACAAATAGCAGCCAACCATGCCTCTTTAAAAGAGCAGAATGCAGCAAAATGTGAAAGAGAAGTAAATAAAATGAAAGCTGCTGAATATATGCAGAGTCATATCGGACAAACCTTTAATGGAAAAATAACAGGTGTTACTGAACTTGGTATTTATGTAGACATTTATAATGGAGTAGAGGGTTTGATCAAACGTGTAGATTTAAATAAAGGCTTTTATGACCCTGCCACCTATGTTATTTCAACTGCAGATCATAGGCAATATAGATTAGGGGATTTTGTAGAAGTAATAGTAGACAGTACAATCAAAGAACTTGGTCAAATCAATTTAACATTGGTTAAAAAATTAGATAAAATTAAAAAATTAGATAAAATTAAAAAATTATAAAGATTGGATAGTAAAATATGTATGACAAATATGTAAATAATATTATAAATTTAGTGCAGTATTATATGTTAAAAAATAAAAGCTTTGAAGAGATAAGAAATCGATTAAATATAACGGGAGATAATTTGATACAATTTATTGATGAAATAAATAGTATGAATGCTACAAAAGTTCCTATTTATATGGAAAATGGCCATCCTAGGATTGTATACAGTAAAAGAGAATATACTGTTCAACACTTGAATGCGCCTAAGAAAAAGTTTACTATCATGCTTGAATCCGATAAACATATAGACCATGTTTGTGATAATTTTGAATATATTCATAACAATCATGAGGAAGCTGCCAAAAGAGGTGTCGATTATATTTTCGACCTGGGAGATGTATTTAACGGTCCTCTCTATAGAGTAAATAATCCTAAAAAGGTAAGAACAGGAACACTAGAAGGAGCTATTCAAAGACTAAAACAATATCATCCAAGTCGTATTCCTACCCATATTATTACAGGAAATCATGATCTTAAATATATGGAATACTATGCTTGTGATATAGGGAGATTGGCAGAATATGAATGCAAAAATATAATATTTTGCGATAATTTATTTACATCAATTCAAATTGGAAATTTCAGAGTCAATTTCTCTCATGGTAGTATAGAAAATAAACTTTTAGCAAATATAAATTTAAGTAAAGAACACCCATTTTTAACCGCTAATAATCCTCATATGATCGCACAAGGCCATTTTCATATAAGTAGTTATCCAGAATATAGCAATCCCTTTTTATGCCAAGTTCCAAGCTCGAAAGTGAGTAAACAAAAAGAAAAAACTACTGTAGGAAACAAGGGTAAGGAAACGGGTATTGTTTTTATAACGGTTAATGAATTATCTGACGAATTTGAAATTGAGCAAGAAACAATAGAGTTTGGAGGCACTAAGAAATTTGTAAAAAGAGAAATACGAATTAAAAAATAAAAAAATATGCATATAGCAATTGACAAAGCAATAAAATTGATGTATAACTGTATACAAGTGAGAGAACATAAGCATTATGTGAGCTGTTCTAGGTACACGCCTACACGAGCATTAAGCACGGAGTCACTATCATTTTTGATACTGATTTTGTGCTTTTTTTAGTGGCAATCATTCAGAAAATCAAAAAGGAGATAACATTTTAGATAGGAGTGATTGCGATGGCAATAATAGAAGTAAAAGACTTATGTAAAAACTATAAGTTTAGTGTGAAAGAAAAAAAACAAGGGATCATTAAACATTTATTTAAAAGTGATACCAAAGAAGTAAAAGCGGTAAATCATATTTCCTTTTCTGTAGAAAAAGGAGAGACTATTGCATTTATAGGACCTAATGGAGCAGGAAAATCAACCACGATTAAAATGCTGACAGGAATTCTGTCTCCAAGTGCAGGCTGCATTCAAATATGTGGTTTAACACCTATAAAAGATAGAAATAAACTTGCATACCAAATCGGAACAGTCTTTGGTCAAAGAAGTCAATTGTTACCAAATCTCCCTTTAACAGATACAATGGAAATGTTTGGTGCTATGTATGATATGTCAAAAGAGCAAAGTAAAAGCAGAATTGAAGAATTGTCTATTTTATTTGAATTAGATTCTTTTATGCATCAACCCGTTCGAAAATTATCATTGGGACAAAGAATGCGTGCAGAAATTGCAACTTCCTTAATGCATAAACCTAAGATTATTTTCTTAGATGAACCTACTATTGGTCTTGATGTTGTTTCAAAAAAGAAGTTAAGAGATTTACTTATTAAAATCAATGAAGAGGAAGAAACCACTATCTTTTTAACAAGTCACGATACGGAAGATATTCAAAGTATTTGTAAAAGATGTATCATTGTCAACAATGGAAAAATTATGATAGATATGCCAACAAAAGAACTGATTGGTTCTTATATTAAAAATAAAAATATGATAATCACACCAGAAACAGTATTTGAAACATTTGAACAATTACCAAAAGGAGTAGAATACATAGAAAAGCATAAAGATCAAATTATCTTAAAAATAAATACAGAAATAATAAGTACACAAGAAGCATTGCAGAAAATAACCAAACTATTTAATATTGATGATATCAACATAGAAAATGAATCATTAGAAAATATTATAAGAGGCATTTATGAAAAAAGTTAAATTCTTTTGTACGGTTATTAAAATCTTCATGAAGAATCAAATGCAAAATAAAGGGTATATTTTCTTGGATTTATTTAATATGGTTTCTAGATGTCTTGTCTTATTTTTCTTGTATTCTTACATCTTTCATTTACAAGGTGGATCGATAAAAGGGATTTCTTATGAAACCACGCTTTGGAGTATGTTCATTTACTTCTGTATAATGACTTTAAACATCAGAAAAATATATAAACTTATTATGGATGATGTAAAAAGTGGAAATATAGAAATGTTTATGAATAAACCAGTGAGTTATATCGTTTTAAGTTTTTGTAAAATTATTGGGCAAGGTATATATTCCTTTTTAATCGTCAGTGTATTTGGAAGTATTGTGATGTCCTTGTTTGTAGGATTTCCTGAAGTGAATTTATTTTTATGGATACCAAGTATGTTTATTACTGTAATATTTGGACAAATTCTAGCTTTAATTATCTATTCTATTATTGGAATTTTATCCTTGTTTATGCAAGATGTTAGAGCTATCTACTGGATTACAGATAAATTTGTCATGATACTAGGAGGAAGTTATTTGCCTATTTCTATGTTTCCAATTTATTTAAAAGTAATCGCATATATGAGTCCATTTGGCGCTATCAATTTCGCATCCAGTACGGTGTATGCATCTTGGAATAATGAATTTATAATTAGAATTTTACTTCAGCTAGGATGGATTGTATTATTTGGTGTTTTATTAAAGGTTATTTTTAATAAAGCAAAACAAAAAGCAATGATCAATGGAGGTTAAAAAATGAAAAATATAAAATTAGCCATTCTGAATATTAAAAAGAATTTTCAAAATGAAAAAGAATTAAAAAGTGCTTTTATCACTTCCATTATAGGAATGTGTATCAATAATATTGCTTTCATTTTACTATGGTTTAACTTTGGTAAAATTGCAGGTAATTTAAATGGATGGGAGCCTTTTGATATTATTGGTTTGTATGGTTTTTCAACAACTTCTTATGGTTTGGTCTTTTCCATATTTTATGGAATTCAAAATTTGCCAAATTATATTAGTACTGGTAATTTTGATAAGTATTTATTAACACCAAAAAATATACTTTTGAAAGTAGCAACTTCCGCTGTTTCAACAAGTGCGATAGGAGATTTTCTATTTGGTTTTATTTGTTATATTATTTTTATGGTTACCAATCATTTTACTTTATTACAAATTCTAATTTCATTACTTTTTTTAGTAATATCTTCTATTGTTTATTTTTCTTTTACTGTCATTAGTATGAGTTTATCTTTCTATTTTATGGATGGTGAAAATATATCAGATGGGTTATTTCAAATGCTATTAACGCCTTCTTTCTATCATGGTGGTGCTTTTAGTAAAGGACTTAGAATTGTCTTTACTTTTGTAATACCTTCTTTGGTATTGGGGGCAATCCCAGTTGAAATTATAAAGAATATTACAGTAGGCAATGTTTGTTTTGTATTAGGAATTGCTGTCTTTTGGTTTCTCTTTTCTATTTGGTTTTTCTATACCTCTTTAAAGAAATATGAAAGTAATAATTTCTTTGGTTTTGGTGGATAAGAGAAAATCAAATTCTATAAATGTTATATAAAAGAATCTTAGTGTTTGCTAGGATTTTTTTATTACAGTAATAAAGGCAGTATTTGCATCAATGGGTATGTTATAATAAAAAAAGAATAGAATCTAATTTTTATACAAAGTTTAAAATAAGGAGTGCGCTAAAATGAAGATAAGTGAAAAAAATAAAATAGCGATTGATACCTATGATCTTATTGCTGAAAAATACAAAATGGAATTTGAAAATGATTTGTCAGATCAAATTTACATTGATAAATTCTTAGAATATGTAAAGACAGGTACAATCTTAGATATAGGATGTGGCATAGGGCACTTAACAAATTATATCAGCCAAAAGGGATTTCAAATAACGGGTATTGATCTTTCTACACACATGCTGGAAATAGCAAGACAGTCCTATCCTAATATAGAATTTTTAAAAATGAATATGAGAGATTTACAGTTTGATAGTAATTATTTTACTGGTATTTTTGCGGCATATTCTTTATTTCATTTACCATTGGAAGAAATGAAACAGGTTCTTGCTACGTGTAAACGTATTCTGAAAGAAAAGGGATTTATTATTTTATTTTTACAGGAAGGGACGGGAGACCATGTAATTAGGGAACCCCTTTTACCAGAAAAAAATACTTATATCCAATATATAGAAGAGTTTGAAATTGTACATATGCTTGGAGAAGCGGGTTTTCATATTTTGTGCAGTGCTAAAAAGAATATAAAGGAAGCAATGGGATTAGGTGAAAATACGCTTATTTTAATTGCCAGTAGCCAATAAAAAATATATTTTATGCATATAGCAATTGACATAAGAATATAATTACTATATACTTTAGTTGTAATTAACTTTAGAAAGGAGTGTGATGGACATGATGAAAATTACAAAAACAAAAATGAACAATAAATGTAAGAGCAAGTCTAATCACATTCTTTTTAATTTTACTATAGAAAAATAATGTGGTGGAGTCACTTGGTGATTCTTTTTTCTTGCTCAAATAGAGGAGAAAAAAATGAATAATAAATTATATATAATTACTGGACCTGCTGGAGTAGGAAAAAGTACAGTCAGCAAAGAGATTGCTGAGACTTTAGAAAAAACAGTTTTAATTGAAGGGGATGACATTTATAATCAATTTATAAGTGGAAGAATCAGTCCTTATAAGGAAGAAGCACCACTAGATCTTTTTTGGCAAAACTGTACCGCATTAATAAACAACTATTTAAAAGATGGATATACCGTTATATTCAATTATATAGTAAAACAAAAAGAATTAGAAAAATTGAAACAAATATTTAAAGAATATTATATTATTTTTGCTGTACTATTAACAGACGAAGAAACAATTATAAAAAGAGATAAAGAAAGACCC
Organism: Bacilli bacterium; assembly: GCA_028693035.1. Taxonomy (GTDB): domain Bacteria; phylum Bacillota_I; class Bacilli_A; order RF39; family UBA660; genus RUG12867. Next base: position 23,594 of record JAQUWE010000003.1, read on the forward strand.
GTAGATTGTCAAATGGGAGAAAGAAGTCTTATTCTATTACAAGAATTTATAGAAGAAAATTATTGTAGAGATAATATTTTAGATACTACCAAGCTCAGTATTTCTGAAATTGCAGACAAAATTATTAAAGATAAAAGATTTCATTTAAATAAAATAAAATTAGAAGAAATAAAAAAACCAGAAGATATTTTACAGTACATGAAAGATAATATAGAATATGGTTGGTTAGATAGTAACGGGGAAGAGCACATTGGTAATATGAAAGGTTTTAGAACTTTGTACAGAACTTCTTCTTTAGAAACTATTTTAAAACATAAGTTAGGCACTTGTATTGAACAAGTTTGGCTAATGAAATATTTGTTTGATAAATTGCAGATTCCTTCTAAAATGTTTTGTACAAGAATTTACGAAGGAAAAGATTTTAATAAGTTAGAGGAAGAAGAACACATGCATTGTTTCTTACTTTACTATGTAAATGATAAGGTCTATCATATGGAACATCCAAACTTTAAATGTATAGGCATTTATGAATATAATAAGGAAGAAGAAGCGATTCAAAAGATCAATGCCTATTACGAAGAAATGAGCGGTTCTACCGCAAGACCTGTTACAGAATTTTTTACAGTAGAACCCAATCTAACCTTTAAAGAATTTAATATGTATATCAATCATTTAGATGAAAAATAAAAACGGATATAAAAAGGAGGCAAATAATGGATATAAAATTGCAGAATGATTTACAGCCAAATGAATTTTTAGAATTGATTGAGGCAGTCGGATGGAAGAGTTTATCAGAAAAACAAATTGAAAAATCTTTACGTCATTCTATGTATGTGGTAAAGGCTGTTGTTAATCAAAAAACAGTTGCGATGGGAAGAATCATAGGAGATTTTAGTACAAGTGGTGTCCTTACGGATATTATTGTGCATCCAGATTACCAAGGAAATGGAATAGGTACAAAAATTGTCATGAACATCAAAGCATATATGAATGAATATGTAAAAGAAGGAGAACATTTTCTTATTGAGCTATGTCCGGCATATGGAAAAAGAAATTTCTATGCCAATTGTGGATTTAAATACAAACCTGAAAACATGGATGGCATGTATTTATGGATTGATAAGACACTATAAAATGTAGAAATACGATTACTTTTTAAATCATTTTATTATCAATATGTTATAATTTTGATAGGAGGGATTACTGTGGAAGAAATGGAAAAAAGAGAACTTCAAACGAGTTGTATGAATTGTACCAATGGTACATGCAGGGTAGAATACAAAGAAAAAGTGGGACTTGATGAATATGGAAAGGCCCAAGGCTCTGATTGTTTTGGTTGGAAAAATCCAGAGATAGTAGAAAAGCATAAAATCTTAGAAAAAATGTATCAAAAAAAGGGACAAAAAACATATGAATCAAACCGAGTATGAGTACAGTTTTAAAGTCACTGACATAGAACCATTTATAGAGTACTGCATAAAAAATGAATATGAAAAAGTAGAAGAAACCAAACAGACAAGAGTACTTTATAAAAAGCCAGATAAAACAATGGCAAGAGTTACTACTAAAGAAAAAAATAATCAAAGTACAACCTTTCTAGATTTTAAAGAAGATGGACTTTCTGATAATGTGTTAGGAATCAACAGAGAAACAGGGATGCTTAAGGTAGAGAACATGGATGTTGTAGAAGATATCCTATCCTTCTTACAATATAAAAAAGAAGTCACTTTAAAAAGAAATCGTGCCATATATCAAAAAGGAGAAGTTGTTTTTGAAATAGACAATTATACAGAACCAGAGGCAATGTATGTTGTCGCAGTAGAGGGTCTTCCAAAAGAAGTAGATCCTGTATATGAAGATGTACAAAATAAATTAAAAGAGTATTTCTTGTAGGAGGGTTCATGAAAAAATTAGAATTAATAGAACCTGAGCTGAATGAATATGGATATGAAAAAAAGCTGTTAGAAGATCCTATTACTATGCATTATAATGCAGGATATGAAGTATCCTATGATGGCTACAATTATGAGACGGGTTGTATCCTTTTTCCAGAAATTAGATGGGAAAGAGACTATATAAGAAGAAAAAATTCAAATCGATTTTTCTCTTATATAAAAGACATTTCCATAAACAAATATGTAGGATATGTAAATTATCAATATAATGAGGCAGAACAGAAATATGAATGTGGAATTGTTATAGAAGGAGAACATAGAGGGAAAGGCTATGCAAGAGAAGCTTTAAAACTTTTATGCAGCGCCGCCTTCCAAAATGGTGTACATACTTTATATGATAATTTTGAAAAGGATAGGGGAAATACACTACAACTATTTCAGTCTATTGGTTTTAAAGTAGAAAAAGAAATGCAGTGGAAAAAGTTTGATCAAATGGTAGACGGTGTAATTGTTTCTTTAAAAAAAGAAGATTTTATTTCTGATAAATGTACTAGCAAGTTATCCATTTAACTCGCATAATATGTAAAAATATATGATATAATATTTTTAATGTAGGAGGAAAATATGAAACAATATAGAATGAACCCAGACCGAAAATATGTAGACATTATTATCAATGGTATTATGAAAAAAGAGGGACACTGTCCATGCCGGGTTAATGTAGATGAGACAACACTTTGTCCTTGTGATGAATTTATAGCCACAGGCATTTGTAAGTGCAAATTATTTATTCCATTAGAAGAAGTAAAAGTAGAGGAAAGCAAATAGGCTTTCAAAAGAGTAAAAAAATACTCTTTTTTTATATCATTATATTGACAGGGATACCCTCTACCCCCTATAATGCATAATAGGTGATAAAAATGAAAAAAAACTGTGAAGGATGTACAAGATCAAAACATAGAACAGAAGAAGAACAAAAAGATTTAAAAAGAAGATTAAAAATTATTGCAGGTCAAATAAATGGTATTGAACAAATGGTTGAAAATGATAGATATTGCGATGATATTTTATTACAGATATCCTCTGCAACAAACGCTTTAAAAAGTCTTGGAAATAAGATATTAAAAAGTCATATGCAAACATGTGTCGTAGAAGACATCGCAAATGGAAAATTAGAAGTCATTGATGACGTGATTGATTTATTTGGAAAGCTTAATAAATAAGGGAGAGGTATATATGATATATTTAGATTATGCAGCTGCGACACCTACCGAAGAAGAGGTGTTAGATACTTTTTATACAGCTACAAAAAAATACTATGCCAATCCAAACTCTTCTCATGCATTAGGCTTAGAAGCGAAAGAAATGATTGATACTTGTACCAAAGATATAGCAGATTATCTACAAATTCTACCGGAAGAAATTATTTATACTTCAGGTGCCAGTGAATCCAACAATCTAGCAGTTAAAGGTATTTGCGAAAGATATAGAAGCCGTGGCAAACATATTTTAATCAGTGGTTTGGAACACAATTCTATAGTAGCGCCTGCTGTAGCGATGCAAGAACTTGGTTTTGAGGTAGAATTGATTCCTATTAACAAAGAAGGATATATAGACCTAGATGCTTTAAAACAAATGATAAGAGAAGATACTATTTTAGTAAGTGTCAGTGCAGTTGACAGTGAGCTTGGTATAAAGCAGCCTATCGAAGAAATAGGAGCCTTTTTAAAACAATACCCAAACTGTTTCTTTCATACTGATGCATCACAGGCAATGGGTAAGGTAAACATAGAGTATAAACAAGCTGATTTAATTACAATCACTCCTCATAAATTTTATGGAATGAATGGATTTGGTTTATTAATCAAAAAAAATAATGTAAGTTTAAAACCTCAAATAAATGGAGGCAAGTCTACTACCATCTATAGAAGTGGCACTCCCTTTTTAGCAGGTATTGCATCTTGTGAAAAAGCATTTGCTTTGGCTCTACCAAAAGTAGAGGAAAGATATATATACGTAAAAAAATTAAGTGATAAAATCAAAGATAGAATAAGAGAATACAAAAATGTTTCTATTAACAATACAGACAATTCAATTCCGCATACAATCAATCTTAGTATGAAGGGTATCAAAGCCATTCACTTACAACAAGAATTTGAAAAACATGGTATTTTGGTTTCCACAAAAACATCTTGCTGTCCTATAGAAACACCTTCTAAACTTGTGTATGCTTTGACAAAGGACAAAGGAATTTCACATTCTTCTTTAAGAGTTAGTTTATCACATTTAACCAAGGAAGAAGAAGTAGATGCATTTTTAAATACATTTGATTTCATATATAAGGAGTATCAAAATAATGGAAAAATATAAAGAAATAGAAAGAAATATCATAAAAAAATATCGTAAGGAAATTTGGAGTAAATTTATTAAAGCAGTACAACAATATGAACTTATCAAAGAAAATGATCGGATTATGGTTTGTATTTCGGGTGGAAAAGATTCCTTTTTATTAGCAAAATGTATCCAAGAGTTAGAAAAACATGGAAAGGTTCCTTTTGAAGCACATTACGTGGTAATGGATCCAGGGTATAATGCATACAATCGTGATTTTATCGTAGACAATGCCAAAACACTAGATGTACCTATTGAAATATTTGAAACAGATATCTTTGATATAGTAGCGTCTACTGATAAAAGTCCTTGCTATTTATGTGCCAAAATGAGAAGGGGTTACTTATATAAAAAAGCAAGTGAATTAGGGTGTAATAAAATTGCGCTTGGGCATCACTTTGACGATGTCATTGAAACCACTCTTTTATCTATGTTTTATGGTTCTGAAATCAAAACAATGATGCCAAAACTGCATAGTGAAAATTTTGAGGGGCTCGAACTCATTAGACCTTTATACCTTGTTAAAGAAGAAGATATAATCGCTTGGAAAAAGTCTAATGAACTAACCTTTATCAATTGTGCGTGCCGGTTTACAGAAGGGTGTTCTTTAGTCAATGATGGAACAAGTAAACGAAAAGAAATGAAAGAACTGATTAAAACTTTAAGAAAAGTAAACCAAGATATAGACCATAACATTTTTAAGAGTCTAGACAATGTCAATTTAAATTGTATACTTGGTACTAAAAAGAATGGGGAATATAGTAGCTTTTTAGAAAAGTATGATGAAAAATAGAAGGGAAATTGTAAACAGATAAAAGGTTATACAATTTCATACATCTATGTAAAACCAATAAAAGATAGGTGATTTAATATGGCAGGATTACAAAAATTAAATTTAAAGTTTGAAAATGGAAATAACGTTTGTATAAATGATACTTATCTGGTTCCAATTTATGAAGAAATATTAGAATTCTTGAATAATGAAAAGTATATGGAAACGCTTTCATTTGCTAAAAGCGCTATGCTCTCTCAAGAAATAAAGTGCAATGTAACACTGGAAAAAATAGAACATACGTCAAATAATATTGACCAATTAATTATAAATGATAAAAAGATAAGAGTTGAAGAGAGGAAAAGAATTATCAACTTATATCATGGATATCAATATATTTTATCAAACAAAATAATAAATCAAAATAATTTAACAGAATTGTATTCTATTTTGAGTCACGAAATACTTCTTACTAACAATCAAAAAAACACGGGACAATTTTATAGAAATAAACCTGTCTATCTTTTGAAAAAATGTAAGTTAACAGAGGATGTCATTATGGGGGTTGATCCGTGTAATGTTCCTCAATATATGAACCATTTTTTTGATTATATAAATGATGGGAGTCCAACCACAAAAATGGAACACTTTCTGAAGTCACAAATCATGCATTTCTATTTCCTTTACATTCATCCATATCTTGATATAAACGGACGGACTGCAAGAACTGTATCAATGTGGTATTTACTAAATAACAAATGTTATCCTTATGTCATATTTAATAAAGCAATTGCTTTCGCTAAGAAAGAATATGAAAATGCCCTAACAAAAGGAAGAGACAAAGGAGACATTACTTTATTTTTAAAATATATTTTGGTAAATATGAAAAGAGAATTAGAAAAAGAGTATATTATCCATAGTATTGTAGAAAATTGTAAGGAAGATATATCTAGAAAAGAACAGCAAGTAATTCATTATTTTTTAACTATGAATGGTAATTTAACAGTAAAGGATTTAATAGGTGTTTATAATTGTTACAATCCTGCAAAAAGACCCAATATTGTATACGAAGAAAATGTAGTTTCTCTTATAGAAAAAGGAATTTTTTTAAATAAGGGGTATACAAAAGGATATATAGCAAATGAAAAACCAAATATGATGATAGGTTTAAATCCAGATATGGTGAATGTCAATATATCTAAAGTAAAGCTTTTATCTTTAAATAAAATTATGTATTAGAAAAGGTGTTATTAGTATGAATCAAGAAAATATAGGAAAATTCATAAAAAAACTTAGACAAGAAAGTCATTTGACCCAAAAACAATTTGCGGACAAATATGGGGTTACTTTCCAAGCTGTTAGTAAATGGGAGAATGGGAAAAACATTCCTGACATTTCTGTATTAAGACAAATCTGCAAAGACCATGGCATTAGTATGGAAGAAATATTAGGAGATAAACCTACTCATAAAAGTAAGAAGCCATTTATTATTGTAGGGGCTATCATTTTCCTTATTATTCTTTTCACTTGTTTATTTTTCTTTTTAGAAAATAAATCTTCAGACTTTCAGTTTAAAAAAATATCTACAACATGTTCTTCTTTTAAAATAACAGGAAGTGCAGCCTATAATAAAGATAAATCTTCTTTATATATTTCTAATATTGAATTTTGTGGAAAAAATGAAAATATAGAATATAAAGAACTTACCTATACTTTATATGAAAATTATGAAAAGGGAAAATCAAAAATAAGTGGAGGAAATCAAGAACAAAATCTCACTTTAGTAAATTTCTTAAAAAAAATAAAAATCAATGTAGATCATTATGAACAACTTTGTAAATCATTCACACATTCTAATTTATCTATTGAAATTAAAGCAATCGATTATGAAAATAAGGAAACCTTATTTAAAATCCCACTTTTATTAGAAAAAAATTGTGAAGTATAAATTCAACTGAGAATTTACGTAATTCAACCTATGCGTTATTGCTATAGAAGAAATTATTATTATATAATAAACGTAGAAAAGGAGAAAAAATATGAAAAATAAAATAATAGCAGCTAGTTTAATATTTCTTACTGTTTTCACTTTAACCGCATGTAATAAAGTAGAAAGCAATAAGGAAGAAGCCCTTAAATTTAAAGAAGATTATGAATCTTTAAATGGAAAAACAAATAGTGCTGGGAAAGAGCACCGTACCCTTGCCATCAAAGAGGACAACCCTTATGTTTTTACATCAGCAGATAAAATTGTAGAAAAAATAGAAAAAGGAGAAACTTTCTATGTTTACTTCGGTTCAAAATTATGTCCTTGGTGCCGTAGTGTAATTGAAAAATCTATAGAAGTTGCGAAAGAAAAAGGCATTAAAAAAATCTATTATGTAGATATTTGGGATAATGAAGGAAATGAAATCTTAAGAGATAAATATAGTTTAGATGAAAATAAAGAAGCAAAACAATCTATAAAAGGTCCAGATTCTTATTATAAATTATTGGATCACTTTAAAGCATTGCTTCCAGATTATACTTTAACTGATGAAGAAGGAAATGAACATGCTGTTGGAGAAAAAAGAATTTTTGCCCCTACCTTTATTTATGTAAAAGAGGGTACTGCAAAAGCAATAACAGATGGTACATCAGACAAACAAAAAGATGCTAGAGCTACTTTAACAAAAGAATTATTAAATGATGAAGAACAATTATTTACTAATTTTTTTGAAGCAAGGTAGTAAAATAAATTCTAAGTAAAGAAGAGATAGAGTAATTTCTAAAGGAAATTCTCTATTTTTTTATAATGCAATCAATTATTAAATAAATAAAAAAAGAGTAAAAATTGTTTAACAAAAAAACAATTTTTTTTATATGCTTGCCCTTATTTAGATGTAGTGCTATAATTATAAATGCAAATGATTAGCATTTGTGCAAAAAGGAGAAAATATAATGAATAATTTTTTAAATGCAAAAAGTGTAACTTTTCATGCTTATTATAAAGAAGACGAAGAGGGTCTTGCACTACCTATTTTACAGCAAGATGAAGAAAATATAAGTATTGAATTCGATGTGAAAGATTTTGATTGTCTAGAATTACAGCTCTTGTTCGATGATAAACAATCGTTGCCATCAGAGCTTCATTTTAAAACAAAGGTAGCAGGGGATCCACTTTTACTTATAGTAGAACCCAAAAAGGAAATACCAGAAGAAGAGGAACCTGTCAAATATCATGATTATCAAATCGATGATGTAGAGCAAGAACTTCATATAGAATTAAATCCTATGACTAGGGAACTAAATATTGATGCATGGGGATGGATCAATCAAAATAGAAAAGCAGTTCTTTCCGTATCTGCTACTTATCAAAATGAAAAGAATTCACAATTTATAAAAACAAGGAAAGAAGGGAAATAATGAGAGTATCATTCTTAGGAAAGGGTGGAAGCGGAAAAACAACGATATCTTCTGCTTTTATAGGATATTTACTTAATAAAAAAGAAAAGGTATTAGCGATTGATGCTGATATGAATGTCCATTTAGAAAAAACATTTCATATGGAAACAAAGCCATTAAGTGATGCTAGTGAAGAAATTAAGGAATACTTAGAAGGTAATAGAAGAGCTTATACAAAGAATAACAATAAAGTGAAAAGTTATTTAAACAAAGTGATCAATGGAGATACCAAAGCTCCGATTATAGGTTGTACCCCGCCAGCACGTTCCTCAAAGTTTATTAGAATTGACGAAAACGATCCCTTTATTAAAAAATATGCTACCAAAAAGGATGGACTTTATCTAATGACAGTTGGAACTTACAATGAAAGTGAAATAGGTTCTAGTTGTTACCACGGTAAGTTAGAAGTCGCAGAGATGGTGTATCACCACTTATTGGATAATGAAAACAACTATGTGGTTTCTGATTCAACGGCAGGAATAGACAGTGTAGGAACTTCTATGTTTTTTGTGTCTGATATAAATATATTTGTAATTGAACCTACAAAAAAAGGCATTGATGTTTACAAAGATTTTAAAGAGGTTTCTAAAAAATATGGTATAAACACTTACGTAATTGGAAACAAAATTGAAAACCAAGAAGATATTGATTTTTTAAAACAAGAAATTGGTACAGATGTAATTCTTGGGTTTATAAAAAATTCTTCAAAAATGAGAAAATTTGAACAAGGAAATGCAGTAGGAATGAAAGAATTTATCAAAGAAAATACAGATACTTTTGATAGAGTCTGCGCACTTATGCAAGAAACAAAACGGGATTGGGATAAATACTATCAAATATTGCTTGAAGTTTATAAAGCCAATATTGAGGAATGGTATAATGCATTTTATGGTGAGAAATTAGAAAAATATATTGATGAAGACTTCCACTATGAAAAGGTTTTCAATGAAGAAAATTAAATTTACGCCTTTAATAGATGAACCGATTTTATCCTTTTTGAAAGATAAAAATCAGGTTAAGAAATTAACAAGTATGTTTGGTTCCCCATGCAATGTTCTTTTTCCTCAAAGGTTACAAGAAAATATAAATATATTCTATAATATTTTTGATAAACATTTGATTGATGGAAAGGTTTTTTATGCACATAAAGCCAATCAGTCTACTGCGATTGTTAAAGAGGCAGCGCTTACAAAAGCTAGTATTGATGTAGCTTCCTTAAATGAACTTAAAAGTGCTGTTTCATCAGGTTTTGTAGGCGATAAAATAGAAGCAACAGGTCCTAAAAACATTCATTTTCTTATATTGGGATTGCAACACCATATTACTTTTAATATTGATTCTATTAGTGAACTAGAACAACTTCTTATTTTAAAGGAAAAGTTAAAAATAAAACAGAAAATAAAAATAATATGTAGAATAAGTGGATTTAGATACAACGACATGCTTTCTAAAAAAAGTAGATTTGGAATAGATATAGAAGAAATGGATACCTGTTTTTGTATGATAAAAGAAAACTTGCAAAAGATAGATTTTCTAGGTTTTTCATTTCATTTAGATACTATTATGAAGCAAGAAAAAGTCAATGCTATTTGTACATGTATTGAATTGTTTTTAACGGCTTATAAGTATGGTCTTACACCTCATATTTTAGATATTGGAGGTGGATACAAAGTCAATTACTTAAAAGATAAGGAAGAATGGGATGAAAGCATTACAGCATTAAAGTTGTCTCTTTTCTCACAAGAATCTTTTACATGGAATGATGCTTCTTTTGGTTTAACAGTGAAAAATCATACCTTATCTGGTACTTTGAATATTTACAATTATTATGATGAAGAAACAGCAGATAAGTATTTAAATGCTATATTAGAAAGCAAATTAGAACAATATCAAAATCAAACAATAGGAGAGATACTAAGTGAAAACATGATTACACTATATATCGAACCTGGAAAATCCCTTTTAAATCAAATGGGTATTACTTTAGCAAACGTTACATTTATAAAAAAAAGCAATCAAGAAATTTTGATTGGATTGGATATGAAAAAAAGTGATGTTGTAATTGGCGAACAAGAGCTTTTTATGGATCCTATCATTCTTTCTGATGCAGAAAAATTACAAAAAGAAGTAGGCGTTTATTTTGTTGGAAATCTTTGCCTAGAGAATGATTTAATTTTTAAACACAAAGTTTTTATTGATCGTATTCCTAAAATAGGTGATGTAATAGCTTTTATGAATACTGCAGGATATTTTATGGACTTTAATGCAAGCTCTACCATAAAGCAAAATATAGCAAAAAAAGTAATTGCTATAAAAAAAGAAAAGGGTTTTGATTATTACGAAGATGAAATTTATCATCCGTTAGTAGATAAGGAGTAAAAATGTTATATAAAAATACAATTGATTTAATTGGCAATACTCCACTAGTAGAGATTGATGCCAAAATACACGGGCTTAAAAATATAAATATATATGCAAAATTAGAAATATATAATCCTTTTGGATCCGTAAAAGATCGAACGGCTTATGGTCTTTTAAAAAATCATATAGAAGAAATCAAACAGAACAAACAAGTTGTTTTAGAATCTTCTAGTGGAAATACAGCCAAAGCCTTGTCTATCCTTTGTGGGATACATGATATTCCTTTTAAAACGATTACAAATCGAATAAGGGTTTCAGAGACAAGAGACATTTTAAAAGTAGTAGGTGCTACCATAGAAGAACTTCCTGGTTTATCTGAATGCCCAGATCCAACAGATCCTAATGATCCTATTAAATATATAGAACGTCTTATGGTAAAAGATCCAAACAAGTATTTTCATACATCACAGTATACCAATTTAGATAATCCCTTAATGCATTACAATACAACAGGAAAAGAAATATGGGATGATTTAGGAAAGGTGGATTACTTTTTTGGTACCCTTGGGACAACCGGGTCGAGTCGTGGAATTGTAGAATATTTACTAGAAAAAAATAGTCATTTAAAGAAGATGGGAATTATCGCATCAAAAGGAGATGACATTCCTGGTATTAGAAATCTTGACGAAATGTATGAAGTTGGAATTTTTGAGAAAAAACTTTATGATGATATTGTAACGGTAAACGCTATGGATGCTTTAGATGCTATGGACTCTTTAATTAAAAAATGTGGCATTTTAGGAGGACCAACCAGTGGTGCTTGCTACCAAGGTATGATGCAGTACTTAAAAAAAATAGATGCAACACTCAATAAAAAGGTTAATGCTGTCTTTGTAGTTTGTGATAGATTTGAAGGATATATATCTTATATTAAAAAAAGAAAACCAGAGATATTTAATAACGATGTAAAAAAGGAAAGTATATGGAATTTAAAAGAAGAGGATCAAAACTATGCAAAAGAAATAGACAGCAAAGATGCTATACATTGGATAGAAGATAGGCAATCACTTATAATTGATTTAAGAGGCAATCTTGCTTACCGAAATGGTCATTTGAAAAATTCTATTAATATTTTAGAACACTGTTTTGAGGATTTAACAGATAACACGATTCCATTCACACCCAACAATAAAATTTTATTAATATGTCCAACCGGTTTAAAATCAAAAAAATTTAGTATTTTATTAAACAAAAGAGGATTGGATGTATACAGTTTAAAAGGCGGTATAATAGAATGGCGCAATCAAAATTACCCTCTGGAAAGAATCAACATAGCGGAATCATGAACATAGAAAAAATAAGATGTGAATTTCCTTTTTTTAAGAACAATCCAAATGTTATTTATTTTGACAATGCCGCTACCACACAAAAGCCAAAAATTGTACTTGAAAAAATAAATGATTATTATACCAATCAGTGCTATAATGTGAATAGGGGAAAATATAAACCTGCCAATGACTTGTCTTTAGAAATAGATAGAAGTAGGCAAAAAATTTGTGATTTTATAAATGCAAATAAAGTAGAAGAAGTACATTTTATAAATGGAGCTTCCTCTGTTGCAAATGACTTATCTATTTTATTAAGTGGCGTTTTTTTAAAACCTTTAGATGAGGTACTTCTATGTAAAAGTGACCATAAATCTACAGTTTCTCCTTGGATTCATGTTTTAGATACTATGAAAGAAAAAGAATGTAAAATAGTACCTATATTATTATCTCCATCGGGCGATTATGATGAGAATGATTTGTATCAGAAACTATCTAATAAGACAAAAGTTGTTATACTCACTCATATTCATAATGTACATGGTATGGAAATGAATATCCAAGAAATTATAAAAAAAGTTAGAGAAAAAACAAACGCAAAAATTATTGTGGATGCTACCCAAAGTATTGCACACACAAAAGTGGATGTGCAAGAGATAGATGCTGATGCTTTATATTTTTCAGGGCATAAAATGTTTGCCCAAACAGGAATTGGTATTTTATGGATGAAGGAAGAAACAAATCAGGAATTATTGCAATATTTCTGTTATGATAATCAGAATCCACATCAATTATTTGAAAAAGGAACACCCAATATCAGTGGAATATTGTCTTTGGGATGTGCTACTGATTTTATAACAATGCTAGGGATTGAAAAAATAGAGCAATATCTATTAGAACTTACTACATACCTTATCAATAATCTTAAAAAAATTGAAAGCGTAGAATTTGATAGTGGCCCCGCTGTATGCAGTTGCAAAGAAGGGTATGGGATTGTATCTTTTAAAGTAGATGGTTACCATGTTTCCGAAATAGCAGAAGCATTATCGTTTCAAAATATTTTTGTAAGAGCAGATACACAATGTTCCTACAATGAGAGAAATTCTTATCTTAGAGTCAGTCTTCAAATTTACAATACAAAAGAAGAAATAGATAGATTTATAAAAGCAATTACACAAATTATAGAATGGAGTGTATAGTATGAAAGAAATAATAGGAAAGAATACAAAACATAGAAAAAATTTGTTAGAAATTTTAAATAAGGCAGAAATAGCTTTATCTGTAGAAGATATTTATCAAATTATGGTGCAAAATGGAGATAAGAAATTAGCATTGTCTACTGTTTATCGCAATATGAATGTAATGGTAGAGTCTGGACAAGTCAGCAAAGTTTTTGACGAACTCGGTACCGCCCTATACAAGGTTAATTCTCATATACATTCTCATCAACTAGAGTGTCAAAAGTGTCATAAAAAGGTTGTAATAGATGTTTGTCCGTATGACTTAGTACAAAATACAATCTTAAAAGATAAAGATTTTACCATCGTAGAAAATACAGCTTTACTACAAGGATACTGTAAAGGCTGTCTACCAAAAGTGTAAAGGAGAAAAATAGTCTATATGCAAGATTTATCTATTATATTTTTATCTATATTATTAGAAGCCATTCCCTTTATATTACTAGGGGTTTTTGTTTCCGCACTCATTGAAGAATTCGTATCTCCTGATTTTTTCAGTAAAATCATTCCTAAAAATCCTATTTTAGGAGCGATAGTAGGTGTTATTATGGGATTTTTTGTACCAGCCTGTGATTGTGCGGTTATCCCTATTTCTAAAAGACTTATCAAAAAAGGGGTTCCTATCAATGTTGCGATTACCTTTATGTTAGCGTCTCCCATTGTAAACCCCGTTGTTATTTTATCCACATTCTACGCCTTTGGAACCTTGCTTCCTAAAATGATTATCATGAGAACAATTCTTGGAATTATTTTAGCCATTATCATTGGATATAGAGTAGGATCTAACCAGGACGAAGAAGATATTTTGAAGTACAATGTGCAAGATGAAAATGAAAAATGTGGGTGTGAATCCTGTAATATGAGTGAACCTTACTTATTAAAAGGCAAAGGTTTAAAAAGCAGAATGATTAATATCTTAATTAGAGCCAATAAAGAATTTTGGGATATTTGTAAATATTTAATTATAGGTGCATTGATTGCCAGTGTTATGCAGGTCTATGTACCAAGAGATATTTTAACATCTATAAGCAGCAATTCTATTTTATCAATTGTTTGCCTAATGATTTTTGCTTATTTACTATCCCTTTGTTCTACATCAGATTCTTTTGTTGCCAAAACATTTATCAATCAGTTCAGCAACAGTGCTGTTTTAGCTTTCCTTCTTTTAGGACCTATGATTGATATTAAAAATACCATTGTCTTAACAGGCAATTATCAGCCTAAATTTATTGTTAAATTACTTGTTTATATCTTTGTTTGTGTCTTTTTAACTGCTCTTATTATTAAAATATAGAAGGAGAAAATGCTTTATGAAACTAAGAAAATCTTTTAAAATAGTAATCTTTGCTTTTTATGCAGGAATGATTTTTTTCCTTTATTTTAGTGGTATGATAAAAAGGATGATCCATCCAAGAATGTATCCTTTTATTCTACTATCAGCTGTTATCCTTCTTTTATTTTGTATCGTAGAACATCTCTTTTTAAAAAAACAGAGACTAGGGCGTATTCAATTTTTCAATTTTGTCTATTTAATTCCTATTGTTTGTATCTTTTTTACAAATAATGCGAATCTTAGTAATAAGATTATTCAAAATAAAGGAATCAATATTGGTCTTAATTCCAACCAAAATGCCAGTACAAATAAAGCACAAAAAAAGACTACGGATCAACAGGACAACGATATTATAGAAGAGCGTTTTGAAGAAGATATACCAAAGCAAAACCAGGAAGAAACATCTAAAAAAAGTAGTGAAAAAAAAGAAATGATTGAAATAGCGGATGCTGATTTCTTATGGCAAGTAAGTGATATTTCCATTAATATAAATGATTATGTTGGAAAAGAAGTTAGTTATACGGGATTTATTTATAGAGATGAAACAGTAGAAGCCAATCAGTTTGTAGTAGGAAGGCTCGCTATGACATGCTGCACAGCAGATGCTGGACTTATGGGATTTTTGGCTACCTATGCTGATTATGCCAATATCAAAGATGGTGACTGGTATCAAATTAAAGCAGTTATTGATAAAAGAAAGTATAATGGCGTTATGCTTCCTTATTTAAAAATATATGAGGTTGTAAAAGTAGATAAACCAGCTGACGAATATGTATATTAAAAAGGCTTGGTTATAAGGAAGTGTATTATGAAAAAAAGAATCAATAAAAATAATTTAGTTCCAATTTTGCTCATACTTGGTGCGCTAAGTATGATCTTTTTTGTGTATCATAATGATGCTTTTTATTCTAAAACAATTGTAAAGTGTGAGAAAGTAGAAACAAGTAAAACAGAGGTATCTACCAATGCACAAGGATTTAAAGAACAATATTATAAACAAAACATTATTGGTATGATTACAAATGGAAATCAAAAAGGGAAAGAAATAAAGCTTGCAAATGAATATGCAGATTCGCTAGTGGTTACAGAAAAATACAAAGTAGGGAACAAGGTATTTGTGGATGGCAAAAATATCGAAGGACTAAAAAGAGATACCTATATGGTAACTATGACTGTACTTTTTATTGTAATGCTTTATTTTATTGGAAAAGTACGAGGCTTAACTGCCATTATCAGTGTTATTTTTAATATCCTTATTTTCTATTTTGGATTGTATTTTTATTTTAAAGGAATGAATTTGTTATTGCTTTGTATGATAGAGTCCCTCTTTTTTACCGTCTTTTCTTTATTGCTAGCAGGTGGTAAAAATAAAAAAACAGTAGCGGCTATTCTATCGGTGATTGCGTCTACCATCCTATTGTTTATCATGACGTATATTGTCATTTCTGTTACTCATTACAAAGACATTAGTTTTAATGAAATGAATTTTCTTACCGTTCCTGTAGAAGATGTATTTATGGCAAGTCTTATGATTGGTGGTCTTGGTGCTATTATGGATATTGCTATCACTATGGCGTCTTCAATTGCGGAACTTATCCAAAAGGATAATAAAATAAGTACAAAGGCCTTAATAAAATCAGGCACAGAAATTGGAAAAGATATTTTTAGTACAATGATTAATGTTTTGTTTTTTACTTATTTATGTGGAAGTTTGCCAATCTTTGTTTTATCTTTAAGAAATGGCTTTACTTTATATAATTATATAACAAGTAATTTTTCTATTGAATTATCTAGATTTTTTGTAGGGAGTATTGGCATTATTTTAACCATTTCTATTTCTTTACTTCTTTCTATTTTCCTTTTAAAAAGAGGTGATACACATGAATAAAATACTTGGATGTATTCTTATTTTACTGATGATTTTAGTCGGTGGTAAAAGAGGGGTTAAAGCATCTATTACTTTGGTACTAAATTTTCTTGTGTTACTGGTTGCTTTTTATTTGATTACACTTGGCATTTCTCCTATTGTAGTTTCTCTATTAGGGTGCTGTTTCATTGCTTATATTGTTTTATTTTTAACAGGTGGCGATACCATTAAAACAAGAACCACCTTTCTATCTGTTCTTTTGGTTTTGCTTTTGATGACAGCCTTTATTATAGTTGTAACCAAAGGGTCTATGATAGAAGGGTTTGGTAGTGAATCATATGAAGAAATCAATATGTTTTCTTATGACATTGGCATTCGTTTAACAGATATTACCGTTTCTCTTATTTTAATAGGACTTATCGGTGCGATGATAGATACTTCCATTGCGATAGCCTCTGCTGTTTATGAAGTTTATACAAATAACAAAGACCTAAATCAAAAGCAGCTATTTCATTCAGGTATGCGCATTGGTAGAGATATATTAGGCACTACAGTCAATACACTTTTCTTTGCATTTTTAGGAGAATTTATAACTTTACTTATTTGGTTTTATAGTTGCCATTATTCTTTTGGAGAAATTATCAATGCCAAAGTATTTTGTGCAGAATTCGTGAAAATATTATTTATAGGTTTTGGAAGTATCTTTATTATTCCTATTTCTGCTTATATGATTTCTTATCAAATCACTAAAAAAGTAAAAAAAGAATAAACAAAAAACATATAAACATATAAAAATAAAAGGGCATTTTTGAATTAGAAAAATGTCTTTTTTTGTGTTATAATAGGGTAGGAAGGATAGATAAAATATGAAAAAATATAGTTATGTAGCGTTCTTTATTATAGGCATTACTTTAATGACAGGTTGTACAATAGGACAAAAAAGTAAGGAAAAAGTCACCTTTGTAAAAGATCAAACCTATGGTACGATAGATAAAGCGACCTATCAATTTACAGGAGAATCAGCACATTTTTATTTTAAAACAGGAGAAGTATCTTATCAAGATAAAGAGGCAGAAATCAATATAAGTAACTTTGCTGCGAAAAAAAGTACCAAAGAATCTGCTACTGTAACAATCAGTGTATGGTTTAATGGAAAAATATTTTATGGAAATCCAAAAGCGATAGATAATAAAGGTGTATATTCTGTTAAAGAGGTAAGCAATGTCTTAGTAGGAGATAAAGTTACTTTAAGTCAAAATATAAAGGAAGAATTAAATCCCTTTGCTTTAACAACCAAAGATACATTCAAAGAAAGTATGAAAATAGAAGCTGTATATTGTGAAGATGGCAAATGCACCAATGAGACCTTTAAACTCACATATGTAAACAAAAAAAACAAGTAAAAAGAAGGAGCAATCTTTTCTTTTTTTATAAAATAAATGTTGAGGTAGTAAGCAAAAGTGTAAAGGCAAAAGAAGGTACGACATAATCCATAAAAAAAGGACAAGAAATGCCACAAACCATTGCGATTCCATAGAATTTTGTGCTATAATAGATGCAAGAATGCGAAAGGGGTACGGAAATGAACGATTTTGTTACAAAAAAAATGTACGATGAAAATGGAATTTTAAGAGATGTAAAAATTTATTTATATTTTTCTTTAGGAAAAGAAGAAAAGGAATATATGATTTATTCTTTTGAAGATATAGATGAAAATGATTTGATTACGTTACTTGTTTCTTCCATATCAAAAGATGAAGATGGAAACTTTAAATTTAGTGAAGTAGAGAATGAAGAAGACTGGAAAACAATTAAAACAATTATGAGAAAGATTATAAAAGAGTAGGAGCATGAAACATGAATAATGAAAATCAATTAGATGAAAAACAGGAACTGGCTATTATTAATGAAACAGAAAAAAGTGATTTAGATACATTGATTGCTGGTATTGATTTAAAAATACTTGATGCAGCAGAGATTTTTAAAGATCAAGAAATGCTCAATACAAAAGAGGATGCTACAGGTGAGAAAAAACAAAGTAGACCTATTAAAACAATCAAAGAATTTACTTCTAAATTACTTAGTAGAATAAAAAACAAGCATATGCAACAATTGAGAAATGAAATTGAAAAACATATGGGGCAGATCAAAGCCATCAATAATTATGCTGGTAAACTAGGTGATATGCCAGAAACGGATATAGATACAGTTAAACGATCTGTAAAAAAGGCGTATGGAATACTTGGAACAACAGTAGAAGAAGCTGAAAAAAAAGGTTTCTCAAAAGAAGAATTTGCACAGTATGATATAGAAATTAAAAGGGCTTCTTATCCTACTGATATTGCCCTATTTATTAAAAAATATAATCAACCAGAAAACAAAATGAAAAAAGAAGAAATTGATAAATCTTTAAAAGATTCTTTAGAAAAAGTAAAGCTTATTGAAAATGTAGATATTAAAACAAAATATGAAGATGATCTTCTTCAAATTCAAAATAAAGTAAACGAGATGGGTACTGTAGAACAAGTTATAGAAAAATATGAAAAGAAATTAAAAGCTGCAGAAGCAAAGATAGAAGACCTTCAGTATAGAGTAGCTGCATTAAGTAATATCAATAAACAAAATATCGAAAAAGAAAATAATATAGAAGAAAAAGTAGAACCATCAAAAATAACTGCTAAGGAAGCATATGCAGATAGATACAAAGAAACAATTTCAAATATGAAAAAAGACAGTTATAAAAAGAGTGGAACCCAGTATTTACAGGATTTACTTTTTGCTAGATTTTATGAAGAAACAGATTTTTCTGAGTTACCACAGGAAGAATTTGATAGCAAATATGCAGTAGCAGTAGAAAAAGGAATGGAACGCTTTAGTAAAGCAAATGAAGAAACTAAAGAAATAAAAGCAGAAAAAAATGTAGAAGAGGTTAAGACTGCACAAGTAACTAAAGAAGAAGTAAAAGAAGAATCTATCTTCCAAAAAGCACCTATTGTATCTATGCCAACAGAAGAAATGGAGCAACATAGAAAAGATGTACAACAGGCACAAGAAGAATATAGAGCAGGGACTTATGTAGATATTAGCCAAAGTATTCTTAAAGCAGAACAAACAAGATTGCCAGAAGATATTAAAATAGCAAAAGAAAAACTAGAACAATATCAAGGAACTGGTAAAATGGAATCTCTTAAGGCAAGAGTGGCTGCACTTACTCCTAAAACATTAGAACAAGAACAAGAAGACTATAGAAAAGGTACTTATGTAGATATGAGTCAAAGTGTTCACAAAGCAGAACAAAGTAGTACTATGAAGGAAATTAATGAAGTTAAAGATAAAGTAAATCAGTACCAGGGAACTGGAAAAATTGACTCTTTAAAAGAACGTTTAGATGTAGCAGCGCAAGGAAATGTAACATCAGGTTATACCAATGAAGAAATTGAGACACTATATAAAAATCATATAGATGATAAAATAAGTCATGCAAAAACACTAGAAGATTTAAAAGAAGCAGAAACGATTTTACGAAACAATGTTTCTCACATAAATCCAGAAATGTATGAACAAAAAATGCAACTTTTAAAAAATCAAATGCAATCTTTTGAATCAATAGAAATGGATACAACACAAGGAAAAAGAATGTAAAAATGTTTATTTTATAAAAATATAGGCACAATAAAAATAATGAGGTGATTCTATGAAAAAGATTACTACATTATTTTTTTTATTTATCTTGTACCTTTCATTAAATAAAACAAATATTGTAAAACCAGTCGCAAGTATTGAAGAAAATAAAGATGATTACTTTTTTTGTTATACAAATTTTGAGAACAAGAAAATTACTACTAAAAATTTTATGACATATTTTAAAGAAATGGAAATTGTATGGATTGAACCAGCCATAAATCCTTTATATGAAAAACAGTCTTTAAAAAAAATAAATCCTTATATGTTTACAGCAGATACCAATGAAAATAATATAGAAAGATTTCAAAAAGAATATCAAAAAACATTCTATAATATGGGATTTACAAAAGAAGCAAATCAAGTATATATAGAAGGTATCCCAATCCATAGCGCGAAAATAGTATGCAATAATGAAATATATAATACACTAAAAAAAATAACCAATGAGATTGTACAAAGAGGAAACTAATTTCTCTTTTTTCTTTATTTCAGTTGTTTTTAAAGACCTCTAATAGTATAATAAGGATAGGTGATGTGAAATGTGGTATATCTGGCTCGGAATTGTTATTTTATTAGCGCTTATGGAAGTAATGACTGTCAATCTTACAACAATATGGTTTGTTATAAGTGGTTTTGCAGCCCTTCTTTTATCTTTAGTAATCGATAATTTCTTATTACAATTCGCTGTTTTTGTAATTTTAGGAATTGTTTTATTATCCCAAACCAAAGGGGTTTTAGAGAAATGGTTACAAAGCAATCATCCAAGGACCAATTTAGATAGAATTATTGGTATGGAAGCGATTGTTACAGAAGAAATCAAGAAAAATACACCTGGAGAAGTAAAAGTAGACGGTAAATTATGGACAGCTATCGCAAGCAAAAAAATAAAAAAAGGAAGTACTGTGCATATATTAGATATTAGTGGCGTAAAAGTACTAGTAGAGGAGGTTGATTCTTAATGCAATTTTTAATTATATTACTTGTAATTGCTGTTTTAATTATTATTCCTAATATTAAAGTGGTATCACAAGCAGAAGCTTATGTAATTGAAAGAATAGGTTCTTATCATGCAACTTGGAAAAATGGAATTCATTTTAAAATACCTTTTTTAGAGAGAGTATCAGGAAGAGTTTCTCTAAAAGAAATTGTAAAAGATTTTGCCCCACAACCTGTTATTACAAAAGACAATGTAACCATGCAAATAGATACAGTTGTTTATTTTCAAATAACAGATCCTAAACTATATACATATGGAGTAGACAATCCTTTAAATGCTATTGAAAATTTAACCGCAACAACTCTTCGTAATATTATCGGAGATTTAGAACTTGATCAAACGCTTACTTCAAGAGATATTATCAATTCAAAAATGCGTGCTATTTTAGATGAAGCAACAGATCCTTGGGGTGTGAAAGTGACAAGAGTAGAACTTAAAAATATCTTGCCACCAAAAGATATCCAAGAATCAATGGAAAAACAAATGCGTGCAGAAAGAGAAAGAAGAGAATTAATCCTGAAAGCAGAAGGAGAAAAAAAATCTAGTATTCTTATTGCTGAAGGAGAAAAACAAAGTGTTATTTTGAGAGCAGAAGCTAAAAAAGAAGCACAAATTAAAATGGCTGAAGGAGAAGCAGATGCTATTTTAAAAATCAAAAATGCAGAAGCTGAAGGAATTCGTTTTATTAAAGATGCCAAAGCAGATGAATCTGTTATTGCTCTAAAAAGTTTAGAAGCTTTAAAAGAAATTGCCCATGGAGAAGCAAATAAAATATTTATTCCAACAGAACTACAATCTATCGCAACATTAGGAACTACATTTCACGAAATGACGAAAAATGAAAAAAAGTAAAATTATTATAAAAACAATATTTTGGCCAGTCCTCTTATGGATTGGTCAATTTGCTATCTCCTTCCTTTTGTTCTTGTTTTTTGCTTCTAAGCATCCTGCTTTAGAAGGACAAGCTCTTACCAAAGCGTTCGCACCTTTTATAGAAACACAAGCGTATTTGTTTTTACTATGGAATACTCTTATTTTTCTGCCTATTTTCTATAGGAAGTATAAAAAATATAAAGTTGGGAATAATGGGATAGGGAAGGGAGACATTGTTTCTATCCTTCTTTTAGCCCTTCCTTTATGTGTAAGTTTAAATTTAATCCTATCTCTTTTTACGCAAAATGCAGTAAAACCTACTTTTTCAATTATTATTTTATTATCCACAGGAGTTATAGGTCCTATTTTAGAAGAACTTTCCTTTAGGGGAATCGCACTTGAAGAAAGTAAGAAATTACTTTCTAAAAAGAATGCTTATATTTTTATAACACTTTTCTTTGCTTTTTCTCATCAAGGTATTACACAGATTTTTTATGCCCTTGTGATGGGTTCAATCTTTCTTTTTATAAAAGAAAAATACAAGAATATAAATGCTGCTATTATTTGTCATATAAGTGTCAATACCCTCTCATACTTTTTATCATTTTTCCTTCTTTCTATATCAATTCCATATAAAATATTTGTCTCATGCCTTCTTTTCGTCCTTTTCGTCCTTATTTTACATAAACAATTAAAAAAAACATAGACTTTTCTATATTTTTTTTGTATAGAATGGTATAATATTAATGGTGGTAAGATGAAACAAAAAATTAATAATATAGAAGTCAATTATGTAGATTATGGAAATCCAAATGGAAAACCCGTTGTCCTTTTACATGGTTGGGGTCAAAATATAGAAATGATGAAATTTATTGGAGATCGTTTTGTAAACGACTTTAGAATCATCATTTTAGATTTGCCAGGTCATGGGCAAAGTGAAAAACCAACTACAGTATGGTCTATCTATGATTTTAGCGAATGTGTACATACTTTATTAGAAACGTTAAAAATCAAAAAGCCTATTATGATTGGTCACTCTTTTGGAGGCAAAGTTACGCTAGCATACGCTAGTAAATATGAATGTGAAAAGATTGTTTTATTAGCAAGTCCTTTTAAAAAAGAAATAAAAAAACTATCTCTTAAAACAAAAGTCTTAAAATCATTAAAGAAAGTTCCAGGTTTAAATAAATTTGAAGAATTTGCAAAAAAACATATGGGTTCCACAGACTATAGAAATGCAGATCCTCTTATGAGAAGTATTTTGGTAGCACATGTTAATTTAGATATTACAGAGGATGTCAAAAAAATAAAGTGTCCTTCCTTAATTGTTTGGGGAACAGAAGATGATGATGTTCCTTATGAAAGAGCGGAGGAACTAGAAACATTAATTGCAGACAGTGGTGTGGTAACATTAGAAGGTGGTACACACTATGCATATTTAGAATTTTTAGAAAGGGTAATTTCTGTTTTAAGAAATTTTCTATAGGAGGTTTATATGTTAACTTATTTTATAATAGCACTACTTATTTACGCAGTATATATCTGTATTAAAGCAAAAAAAGCTTTACACATGTTACAACAAAACTGGTATGATGATGATCATCGCTACCTAAAATGGATTGTTGGAAATAAAGAAAAAGTATTTATTTCAACAGATTCCTTCTTTATTATCTTTATAGCGTTCTTATTTATGGGAGCTGAAATACAAGCTATTTTATTTGCTGCTTTCTATTTTGTAAATATTTTATTTATCAGAAATAAACATAGAAAAGAGCAAACAAAACTATCATTAGTCGTTACAGCAAGAGTAAGAAGACTCCTTGTAACACTTGTGATTTTGTATTTGATTCCAATTGTGGGAATGTGTTTTTATCTAGATGCACATTTACTTCCTTACTATTTTCTTACATTAGGAGCGATGGCATACTTTACACACTTTATGGTTATGCTTGCAAATATTATCAATATTCCAATTGAAAAACAAGTTTTCTATCATTTTAGAAGACAGGCCAAAAGAAAATTAAAAAGAATGTCTAATCTAAAAGTAGTAGGAATTACAGGTAGTTATGGAAAAACAAGTAGTAAAAACATTTTAAGCGATATTTTAAATGTTAAATTAAATGCAACTCCAACACCTAAAAACTTTAATACGCCATACGGACTTATTAATTCAATCAATAATTATTTAGATAAATTTAGTGATGTTTTTATCGCAGAAATGGGCGCTTTCAAAAGAGGCGAAATTGCTGAACTTTGTGAACTTGTAAAACCAACATACGGGATTTTAACAAGAGTAGGAACCGCACATTTAGAAAGTTTTGGTAGTAGAGAAAACATCCAAAGAGGAAAATTTGAACTTATCGAATCTCTTCCTTGGGACGGTGTAGGGGTTCTAAACGGAGATGATGAATATCAAACTTCTTACGAACTTAAAAATGATTGCCGTATTATTTGGATTGGTATTGATAATAAAGATGTAGACGTAAGAGCTACCAATATTACATTAACCAAAGAAGGCACTACCTTTGATTGTATTTTCAAAGGAGATAAGAAAAAATATCATTTTGAAACAAAACTTTTAGGAAAAGCAAATATCTATAATATTTTAGCTTCTATCGCACTTAGTAAGGAATTTGGTATTGCTATCGATCAAATTATCTTAGGTGTTAAAAAAGTACTTCCAGTAGAGCACCGTTTAGAACTTAAGAAAATGGGCGATGTGCATATCATAGATGATGCTTATAATTCTAATCCAGTGGGTTCTAAAATGGCACTTGATGTGCTAGACTTAATGCCAGGCAAAAAGATTGTAGTAACACCTGGTATGATAGAACTTGGCGCAGAACAATATGAGATGAATTTAAAGTTTGGAGAATATATTGCAGCTGTCGCAGATGAAGTCATCCTAGTAGGGGCAGAACAAACAAGACCGATTCAGTTAGGGCTAGAAGCCAAAGAATTTGATGCCAAAAAAGTACATATAATTAATGATGTCAAAGAAGCATTTCCAATGATTCAAAGATTAAAAAGTAAAGAAACGTATGTCCTTATCGAAAATGATTTACCGGACATATTTAATGAAAAATAATGAGGTGAAAAGATGAAAATTAAAGTAGGTGTAATCTTCGGTGGAGAAACCGTTGAACATGAAGTAAGTATTATTTCAGCAGTACAAGCAATGGGATTTATGGATGCTGACAAATATGATATAATCCCAATTTATATTAGTAAAGACCGTATTTGGTATACAGGACCTATGCTAAAAGAAATCGATGTTTATAAAGATTTTGAAGAACTTAAAAGATATGCAAAAAAATGTGTTTTATTTAAAAAGGATAACTCATTCTATTTACAATCTACTGGTTTCTTTAAAAGGATTTTATCAGAGATTGATATTGCATTCCCAATTGTACATGGTAACAATGTAGAAGATGGTTCTTTAGCAGGTTACTTAGATACACTTGGTATTCCTTATGTAGGACCTAAAGTATTAGGGGCTGCTATGGGACAAGATAAAGTTATTATGAAACAAGTAATGGCTTCTGAAAATATTCCAATCACAGATTATGAATGGTTCTATGATACAGAATATTTAACTTACAAAGATGATATTTTAAAAGCGATTAAAAAAATAGGATATCCTGTTATTGTGAAACCAGCAACACTTGGAAGTAGTGTAGGAATTAGTGTAGCAAAATCAGAAAAAGAAATAGAAGATTCTATTATGGAAGCTATGAAATATGATGTTAAAATTGTTGTAGAAAAAGTAGTAGCTAATTTAGTAGAAGTAAATTGTAGTGTTCTTGGAAACTATGCATCACAAGAAACAAGTGTTCTTGAAGAAGTTATGAGTAAAGATGAATTCTTAACCTATGCTGAAAAATACATTGGCAATGGTAAAGGAATGAAAACAAAAGGAAAAATGGCAGCTGTAGGTTCTAAAGGAATGGCTTCCGCAGACCGTATTATTCCAGCACGTATTAGCAAAGAAATGTCTGATAAAGTAGTAGCGTATGCTAAACAAACTTTTAAAGCATTAAATCTAAGTGGAGTATGTCGTATTGACTTCCTTATTGATAAAAAAACAGGCGATGTTTTTGTAAATGAACCAAATACCATTCCAGGTTCTTTAGCGTTCTATCTATGGGAACCAGCTGGAAAAGAATATCATTCTTTATTAGATGATATGATTACTCTTGCGATTAAAGAGTACAAAAATAAAAGTAAAAAAACATATTCATTTGATACAAACATTTTAAGTAATTTTGATGGTCTAAAAGGATTAAAAGGTTTGAAGGGTATGAAAGGAAAGTTAAGAAAATAATCTTAACTTTTTTTATTCGAAAATTATACATAAAAAAAACATCCTTAGATGTTTCAGTATCAATCTTTTTCTACGGAAATAGACATGGTACTAGGACCTTCTATAACACTGCCATCTACCGTAAAACGGGAACCATGACATGGGCAGTCCCAAGTTTTATCTTTACTGTTAAAGATAAGAGAACATCCCATATGGGGACACTTATGTAGAACGGTATGCTTTATGTTTTCTTCATCGGTATATTCCCCGTAATATATTCCATTTTCTTTATACACTCTCACATGGTTTTTATAAAAAGAGGGATTTCTTTTTAATTTAGTTTCCGCATAGATTTTGCTTGTACCAAGTCCATTTTTAAGAAGTTCTAATGTTCTCTTTATATTGTATTTTCGATAAGGAGCAAATAACTCTATATAAGGATTTTCTCTTCCTAGGATAAGATCTGAAAGGACTTTTCCGGCTATGGTTCCATTGGTCATACCCCATTTATTAAAACCTGTTGCTAATAAAAGAAAAGGATTGTCTTCTTTTATTTTTCCTATATAGGGAAGACTGTCTTCTGTGATAATATCATGGGTAGACCACATATAGTCTGGTTTGTTTTGAAAATAATGTAGATAGTGTTCTAGCAAGGTATCATAGTTTTCTTCATAATTGGTAGAGTCACTCATCCTATGGGAATAGCCGCCATAAATAAAATGATTTTTATAATATCTCATAGAATAGGATGGCTTCTTAGATAATATTGCGCTAAAATTTTGGATGTTTTTAGTCTTGGAAGCAAGTACATAGGATTTTTCTATATGACTCTTAAAAGGTATGAAACCAGGTTTTATAAAGAAAGGGTAATGGGTACAAACAACCACATACTGTGCTTTTATGAAACCACGATTGGTATGTACAAGGTAAAAGTCTTCCCTTTTTGTAATGGTATCTGCCATTGTTTGCTCACAAATTAGAATATCCTGTTTTTTAATAATAGTAACTAAAGATTCTAAATATTTAAGAGGATGAAAAACATATGTGTCTTCTACAGAAAATGCATATTTACAAGGGTATGGAATAGGAAGGTTTTGGTTTTCTTTATAAGAAATAGAGGCTTTATCTAATAGTTCTGTTTCTTTTTTTAAGTTTTTAATTTCTTTTTCTTCTTCCGTAAATACATAAGAAGGTGTTTTTGTAAGATCACATTTTATTTTATATTCGTCTACAATACTTTTTACTATATCAATAGCTTCTTTTTGTGAACGCAGATAAAGGAAACTCTTTTCTTCGTTGTAGATGTTTTTGATTTTATCATAGATAAGGCCTTGTAGAAAGGTAAGTTTCCCTGTTGTTTTCGCGGTTACCCCTTGTCCTACATCCCCCTTATCAATTAGGGTTACTTTATAAGGAGAATCCTTTAGATGGAAAGCAGTACTAATGCCCGCAATGCCTCCTCCTATAATAAGAATATCAGTTTCTTTAGGTAGAAATTTATTTTTAATTCTTTTTTGTATGCTTGTTTTTTCCCAAATGGATGCATTCATATTTATCACCATTGTATTTTGAATAAAAAAAGATGATTTTATACAAAAAATGATATAATAAAAATGGAAGTGATTGTATATGAAAAAAAATGATCTTAAATTGTTAGAAACAGCAATTGGTAAAAATAACGAAAAATTAATACACAAGAAATATAGTATACCGGCTTTTCTTTTTGGACCTCTTTATTTTGCCTATAGAAAGTGCTACTTCATTTCTTTTATATTTTTTATAATAGGTTTACTTACAGGTGTTTTATTTACTAAAGTATTAAATCTCTCTTTTTTAATACCACTGTTCCTTTTGCACCTCTCTTATCTTTACCTTTTTCCTATTTTATACAAACGAAATATTTCTAAAAAAATAGAAAAATATAAAAAGGATCTTTCTATATTAAAAGAAAGAGGAGGCGTTTCTGTAGTAGGCGTTATCTTTAGTACTATTCTTTATTCACTAATTACAGTTTGTGTAGTGGTAAGCGTGGCAGTATTATGGAAAAGGCAAGTGCATACAAATAAACTCTTTTTTGATACAAAGGGTTTTGCAGTAGCAGATGCTAGTGGAACTGTTTTTATCAAACAAGAAAAAGATAAAACTTGTATGATGCAGATAGGGCCTTTAAATGAAACAGGAATGCATTTGATGCAGTACTATTATGGATTTAAAGAAGACTTTTCTAATATGGAAAAAGAAACCATCAATAAGAAAACATGGTATGTAAATAACCAGACCTCTCAGGAAGAAAATTTTACAACCATTTACTTATACAAAGAAGAAAAGAAAACTTACATCGCTAAATTCTATGGTAAAGAAGAAAAAGACTATGCATTGTGTCAGCAAGATTTTAATGAAGTCAAAGAGAGTTTAAAATTCAAATAAAAAAAGGTTTGTATAGAAAAGCTATATAAACCTTTTAATTTTTTATAGTAATATGTAAATCTTCTTCTAATTTTTGTAACTCGTCTTTAGAAAAAGCTTTAAAGTCTTTTTTTATGATTTGATTCTCATTAAACTGATAAGGTTGCAAAAGAAGTTTATTTGGGTATTTCAAATAGGTTAGTACTTCTTTTATATTTTTGCTTGTATGCATGGTTTTATTGATAGTCATTCTAAATTCATAGTAAATATTACTGTTTTCTAGAAGCCCAATACTTTTTTTAATAGCGTTTGTATTTATTTTAGTACCTACTGTTTCTTCATATTTATCAAAAGTATTTTTTATATCCATAGCGATATAATCCACTAAATCTTTTTCTATAATTTCTTTTATAAGAGCAGGATTGGTACCATTTGTATCTAGTTTAATAGAGAAGGGGAATTGGCGGAGTTCTTCCAATAAAGCAATTAAATCATCTCCATAGAGAGTGGGTTCACCACCAGTTACAACAACTCCATTTAAAAAGTGAATTCTACTTTTCAGTAAAGTTTTTACATATTCTAAAGTATAAGTATTACTTTTTTTAGAAACAATACTATCATTATGACAATAAGGACATCTTAAATTACAGCCTCCTAAGAATAAAACCAAAGCTGGTTTACCAGGATAGTCTACCAGCGATAGTTTTTGAATGCCATAAATCATTCTACAACATACTCTTTACGGCAATGAAATTCCTCTTGTTTTGACTTGTTGAAGTTTTGTACAGGACGATAATAGCCAACGACACGTGTCCAAACTTCGCAATCACTGCCACAAGTAGGGCAAATAAAGTGTTCTCCACTTATATACCCATGTTCCTTACAAACACTAAAGGTTGGTGTAATAGATAGATAAGGCAAACGATAATTATCAAAAATATTTTTAATTAAGTTTTTTGTAACTTCAGGATCGTGGATTCTCTCTCCCATAAAGGCATGGAGTACAGTACCACCTGTATATTTAGTCTGTAAATCATCTTGCAAGGTAATGGCTTCAAATAAGTCATCTGTTGCACCTACGGGAAGCTGGGTACTATTCGTGTAACAATCTTCCTTTTCTCCTGATGTAATAATATCTGGATACATCTTTTTATCAATGCGGGCAAGTCTTGGTGCTGTTCCTTCTGCAGGTGTTGCTTCTAGATTATACAAATCTCCATTTTCTTGGTACTCTGTTAATACATCATTCATAAAATCTAGAATATCCTTCGCAAATTCTTGTCCGTAAAGACCTGAAATATCTTCTTTTCCATCTGTAAAGTTTAAAATACATTCATTCATTCCAATAATACCAATGGTGTTGAAATGGTTTTTCCAATATTCTCCAAAACGTTCTTTGATATCTTGTAAGTAAAATTTACTATATGGGTAAAGGCCTTCTTCTGTATTCTTTTCAATAATTTTTCTTTTTGTTTCAAGAATATTTTGACACATATCCATTAAATCTTTTAAATGTTTTTTTAATTCTTTTTTATTTTTATATAAATAACCAAGTCTTGGAAGATTGATTGTAGTAATACCGATGCTTCCTGTTAGTGGGTTTGCGCCAAATAAACCTCCACCTCTTTTTCTTAAGACACGGTTATCAATACGAAGACGGCAACACATACTTCTTGCATCTTCTGGAGACATGTCACTATTTACAAAGTTTGCAAAGTAGGGAATTCCATATTTACTTGTCATTTTCATAACATCTGTTACAATAGGTCGTTCCCAGTCAAAATCTTTTCCAATATTGTAAGTCGGAATAGGGAAGGTAAAGATTCTACCACTTGCATCTCCTTCCGTCATGGCTTCACAAAAGGCTTTGTTTATAATATCCATTTCCTTTTGAAATTCGCCATAGGTTTCTTCTTTATATTCTCCTCCAATAATGACATGTTTATCTTTTAAAAGAGAAGTGACTTTTAAATCTAATGTAATATTGAAAAAAGGAGTTTGAAAGCCTACTCTTGTAGGTACATTTACATTGAAAATAAATTCTTGCATCGCTTGCTTTACAGAGGCATAATCTAAGCCATCATAGCGAATGAAAGGGGCTAGGTAAGTATCAAAACTAGAAAGGGCTTGCGCCCCTGCAGCTTCTCCTTGTAAGGTATAGATAAAGTTGACGATTTGCCCTAAAGCACTTCTAAAGTGTTTGGCAGGTTTACTTTGTACTTTGTTTTGTACACCTCCAAAACCTTTCATCAAAAGTTGTTCTAAATCCCATCCACAACAATAGGTAGACAAAAGGCATAAGTCATGGATATGAATGTCTCCATTTTCGTGTGCTTTTCTTTGTTCTAGGGTAAAAATATGATTGAGCCAGAAGTTCTTAGTGACTTCTGTAACCACATAATTGTTGAGTCCTTGCAATGAATAATTCATATTGGCATTTTCATTGACAGCCATATCGGAACCTTTTATATAGTGCGCGATCATTTTTTCGACAGCCTTGCTACTTAATTTATCGTTTCGTAGTAATTCCCTTTGATATCTATAACGGATATAGTTTTTAGAGACTTCTACTTTATTTGAATAGATAAGAGCTCTTTCAACAGCATCTTGTACTTGTTCAAGCCCTACAATAGGAATATTTAATCCTTCTAAATCTATCATGGCATTGTTGGCAAGTAATGCAGCTTCTCTTTTTATAGATGCATCTTCTTTATCTGGATAAGTTGCTTTCATTGCTTTTACAATGGCTTTTTCCATTTTCTCTTTTTTAAATTCTTGTTTACTACCATTTCTTTTTACGATAAATTCTATCATACTTACAATCTCCTTCTTTTTGTTTGTGGTACCCTAATACCCTGATTATACACTTCACGGAAATTAAAAGTCAATAGTAAAAAAGTAAAACATTTAGGATAATGTAAAATACTAGAAAATAATAAAAATACAAAAAAAGAATAAAAAAACATTAACCAACAGTAGAACTGAAAAACAATATACGCCTTATAATATAAAGTGTAAATACGTATTTTGATAAGTAAAAATAAAAATGTTTTTTTTGATAAAAAATAAAAATATGATAAAAATAAATTAAATTAAAATTTTGAAAATAGATTGATACAACAGATAAAATGCAGTATAATAGTAGAAGATAACTGGAAATAGTAGGAGGCATACATATGGTAGAAAAAAAGAAACCACTTGACACTTTAATTGTTGTAAAAAGAAGTGGGCAAAGAACAGAGTTTAATGGAGAAAAAATAGCCCTCGCAATTAAAAAAGCTTTTGATAGCGCTCTTACGGTGTATGATCCAGAAAGTGCAAATAAAGTATATGGTAAAGTTTTAGAAAAATTAGAAAAAGAATATCAAGATAGAAAGACCATCAAGATAGAAGATATTCAAGATAAAATAGAAGAACAACTCAAAAAAAGTAATTATATAGATGTTTATGAATCTTTTTCTAACTATCGTATTAAAAGATCTCTATCTAGAGAAACGTTTGCTTTGAAGCAGCAACACAAATTTTTAAAAGCAATAGAGTCTTTGGGTTTATCTTCCTTAAAAGAAGGAGGAACACCTCTTGCTTTGGAAGAACAAAGTCCAGCAGAAGTCATCTATAACTTTGGGGTTACTATTTCTAAGGAATTTGCGAAAGCTTACCTATTAGACAATAAGTTTGTAAGAGCTATGGATAGTGGTATGATTCACATTCATGGATTAGAGTTTTTATCAATGGGAACAACCTCTACCATTCAAGTAGAATTAGAAAAACTATTTAAAAATGGCTTTTCTTTAGGCTATGGAAATAAAAGTATGCCATCAGATATCTATGAATATGCAAACAAAGCTGCTTTTGTTATAGAAGCTGCAGAAAATAACCAACATGGAAGTGCTGTGATAGGTGCATTTGATTATGCTATGGCGCCTGGTGTTTTAAAAACATTCAAAAAAATCTTTAAAAAACAGGTACACGAACTTTTGTTATATGAAGATATTTTTGAATTTGTAAATATAGAAAGAGTAGGTAAAGAAATTGATAAAATGGATAGTCTTTCTATTTCATTAAGTACTTTTGATTTTGCTTACAGAAATTCTAAAAAGATTTATCATTTGTTTGATGAAGCATATGAAAATGCGGTTATGGAAACAAAAGAGGATGTAAGAAAAGCAATGCTTTACTTTATAGAGAGTTTGAATGCAGTGTATGCAAAGGCAAAACCAAGAGATTACCTTTCTACCATTTGTTTTGGAACGGATACTTCTTTAGAAGGACATATGATTAGTGAAAGTATTCTTGATGTTTTAGATATGCTTAATAAAGAAGGAAAAACAGTAATTAGACCTGTTTCTATCTTTAAAGTCAAAGAAGGTATCAATTTTACTAAAGAGGATATGCTATATAGTTTATATGAAAAAGCTGTAAATACAGCGCTTTATACAGGTCTTGTAAGGTTTAGTTTCCTTGATTCTCCACCAAATAAAAAAATGTATAAAAAAACTGACTATACATCGGAGGTTACCTATACAGAAAAGGGAGAACGTACGGCTGAAGATGGTACAAGTGTGGATGTACAAACATCTGGTGGAAAAGGAAATATTTCAGCAACTTCTCTAAATTTACCTAGACTTGCGATTAAATATGGTATTTGCACGAAAGAAAGAGAAACGGCAGATATGAAAGGTTTCTATAAAGAATTAGAAGAATACTTAGATATTGTCAAAGACCAATTGTTAGAGAGATTTGAAATTCAGTGTAGTAAGCACAATTACAATTTTCCTTTTTTAATAGGACAGGGTGTATGGAAAGATGGAGAAAAGGCTAAAGATACAGATCGTCTACGTAAAATATTAAAACATGGAAATTTAACCATTCATTTTGTAGGTCTTGCGGAAGCTTTAACCGCTCTTATTGGAAAACACCATGGACAAAGTGAGGAAGCTTTAGAATTAGGTTTAGAAATCGTTACTTTCATGAAAAAGAAAACTGATATTTATACAGAAAGAAACAATCTTAATTTTGCGTTATCAGGTGTGAATTATAAACAAGAAAACGAAAGATTCATAAATATTGATAAAGCTATTTATGGAAAAATAAAGGATGTAACAGATGGGGAATCTTATACAGAGTCTTTTCATATTCCTATGAAGAAAAAGATATCTGAAAAAGAAAGAATAGAAAAAGAAGCACCATTTCATACGCTTACAAATGGTGGACATATATTTTACTATAATGGAAAAAGAGAGATTAAAGAATGCATGGATACTTTATCCCATATGAAAGGGTCTGGGATTGGTTATACAAAAGTGTAGTAGAGGAGAAGAAATAGGAAGACAAACGTTTCTTCTTTTTTTTATAAATTTTGAAAGGAAGGGATTTATTTTTTATAAAAGTGTGCTATAATATAAATTGTAATGAAGAAATGGTTTACTAAATTAAGTATATGTCTCCGTAGCTCAGTTGGTAGAGCAACTGACTCTTAATCAGTGGGTCCACGGTTCGAGCCCGTGCGGGGACACCAATTTGAATTTAAAGATAGTTTTTCTATCTTTTTTTTATAATAAAAATTGATTTAAAGTTATTGATTCTAAATGAATCTTAACAATGTTAATCGTACTATTAGAATGTTAAAAAATAAAAATTTATCAATACAAACATCAAAAGACTTATTCCTATTATCAAGAAAATAGTATATAATTAATTTGTTAGGAGGTTGTTGTATGGAACATTATAACACAATAATAATTGGTGGTGGCTTATCTGGGTGTACTCTCGGTTATTTACTAAGAAAACAAGAAAAAAAGGTTTTAATAATTGAAAAGCAAAAACTAACATTAAAAAATAAATTGTGTGGTGGTCTTTTAACTAATAAATCGCTTGAACTCTTAAAGAAAATTTACAAGGATAACAATTTAGAAGAACTTAATATTAAAAGTTATGATAAGGCAAAAATCACTAATAACAATATTACATTCGATGTCGACAATATAAATACTTATAGTACTTATAGAAAAAAATTAGATGATTATGTTTTAAATAAATATAAAAGTTTAGATGGAGAAATAGTAGATAAGACCACATATGATTATATAGACTTTGATAATAATATTGTTTATTTTGAAGATAGACAAATCTCATTTGATTCTATTGTGGGTGCAGATGGGGTATTTAGTCAATTGAGAAAAGATGTTATGAATAAAAATCAGAGAATGAACTTTGCACTTGAAGTTGCCTGTGAAAGCAGTAATTTTAATGAGGTCAATATTTCTTTTTTTGATAATTTTAAGGGTTATGGATGGATTATTCCAAATGAAAATTATGCGATGGTTGGTATTGGAAATGTTGATGAAAAAAATAAAATTGATAATGATTTCAATAGTTATTTGAAAGGAATTAATATTAGACCAACAAATAAAAAGGGTGCTTTTCTACCTACAGGAAATGATATTTTACTTAATTATAAAAATAATATATTTTTTGTAGGAGATAGTGCAGGCTTAATATCACCTATTACAGGGGAAGGAATTTATTATTCATTATATTCTGCCTTGATTTTAAGCAATACTATGAATAAAAATTACAGTAAAAATATGAATTTTATTATAAAAAATATTAAAAGGGATTTGTTTTTTATGAAGTTTGTATATAATAATAAAATAAGAAATTATCTGTTTTCAAAATATAAAAAGAACAAAAACATTACAAAACGTATTAACAAATTTGCTAAACATATATTATAATTAAAACATCTTTAATGAACGGTGGTTAAAGTATAACCAAGTAGAATTAGGTATTATTAAAAAACTATATAATAAGGAGATAAGAAATGGATGAATTAATGAAACATTTAAATGGTTTTAAAATATCTGCTCGAAGAATAGAAACTCTTCCTGTATATAAAATAGAGGATGATGAGTGGGAGGAATATCAAAATTATATAAATGGTGTTCCCGAACATTCTTTTGAACCTAGTGATTGGTTTAGGACTGTAGTGCAACACACAAAAAATGGTAGAGTGGTTGAGAGAATTAGGGTCATACCGGAAGAGATTAATCCGTATATAATATTTGAGTTCGAAACGGGTTATGTACCACATTCAGTGGCAGGAGAAAAGATTCATACAATTAGTATAGAAAAATATAATGCCTTACTTAGTCAAATTAAAAAGGGTGATTTTTGGATTTTTGATGATGAAACAGTTCTCGAAATGATTTATAGTGATGACGGTAAATTTTTGGGTACCAATGTTGTTGATGAATCATTTGCGGTACAGGAATTTATTAGATCTTACGATAAAATCAAAAAAGATGCTGATGATTTTTCTGCAGTATTAAAAATTATTCGAAATAAAAGTATAAAAAAAGAATATTAAATCAGTAGAAATTATATTGTTAATTTTTACGTTAATTGTAGTATAGATTTTGCTAAATATAAACACAT
Organism: Bacilli bacterium; assembly: GCA_028693035.1. Lineage (GTDB taxonomy): Bacteria > Bacillota_I > Bacilli_A > RF39 > UBA660 > RUG12867. The sequence goes on from JAQUWE010000003.1 coordinate 59,920, forward strand.
AGATTATAATACATAATTTTGGTGTGATTGACTTATAGTAGGAGTGAAAATATGAGAGAAGATATCATAAAAAATAGCGTTTATTTTTTAAAGTTAAATGAAATTGATTATTATATTAAACAGAATACAACATTTAAATCAATATTTGATAATACTGATAAAGAAAAATTAATTGAAATATATTATAGAAACAAACAAAATAGTAATGTATTTAATGGCGTATCTACTAGATTAGATAAAATTATTTTAAATAAGCAAAACTGTATTTTAGAAATATCAAAAGTTAATTATTTTGATTTAATAACCTCCAATATGTTATATTTTAAACCCAACCAATGGTTAGATAATTGCTTAAGTGAAGATGAATTAAACTTTTGTAAAAATAAGATAGGGGAAATAAGAGGTGTAATAGAAGGTCATAAGAAATTAGAAGATATTATAAATAATGAAAACATTTCAAATATTATGGCTGTTAGTGTATTAATAGAGGATATGGATGGTAAAATTGGTATTACAAAAAGAACATCCAATGTCAGTATGTCATCTGGATTTGTTAGTACTTCAGTAACCGGATCTGTTGATGGAGAAAATTATCTTGATGATAATCCACTTATTCACTGTGTTAACAAAGAAGTGTTTGAAGAATTGGGATTAAAAATAAATCAAATAGAACTAAAGGGACTTGCAATCTCTAAAACAAAATTACAACCAATTTTCCTCTTTAATGCTAAATTAGATGATACTTGGGAAAACGTAATACAAAAGATGAAATCAGCTAAAGATTATAAAAAGGAAATAGAAAAATTTTCTATCGTTTCAATTTCTGATATTCCAGGGTTATTAACTAATAATGAATTATCAGATGCTACAAGATATCATATTTATTTAAAGTATAAGGGAAATAATAAATAATATAAAGAGAACTAGTCATAGTCTCTTTTTTGATGATATAATATTGATGAGATTGAAATTATAAAAACAAAATAAATTTATTTTTAAATCAAAGGAGAATGAAAATGTTAGAACTAGAAGAATTTGAAAAAGTAGATATGAGAGTAGGAACCATTACAGATGCTTCTTTAAATAAACGTGCTAGAAAACCTGCTTATAAACTAAAAATAGATATGGGAGAAACACTAGGTATTAAAAATTCTTCTGCCCAAATCACAGAATTATATAGTGCAGAAGAACTAATAGGAAGACAAGTTGTTGTAGTAACCAATTTCGCACCTATTAGAATTGCTGATGTAAAAAGTGAAGTACGTATTCTAGGTGCTGATACCAAAGAAGGGGTCGTACTATTGTCACTAGAAAGACCTTTAGAAAATGGTGCTAAAATATATTAAAACAAACAAAAAATGGATTGCTCCATTTTTTTTATGCTCTTTTCTTTTCCCATAACATGTATTTAAAACGTTTTTCTTCATACGTAACATTAACATCCATTCGCTTGGTATAATTTTTACGAATATGAGGTGGATATTTTCTTGGTACAAAATAATTCAAAGGGGTTCTTGTAATTACAAAATCAACTTCCCTGTGTTTAATCATACGATTTTGTTCTCTTGTAATATAAGGATATACAGAATCAGAAATATTTTGTTTTTGAAAATAACGATTGATAGGAAGTTTACCTGTTACCGTATAAAAACCACCATCTAAAAATCCATAATTTAAAAGTGTAGAATCTTTTTCTTTATTAATTACTTCAGCAAACTTGTACTGTACCAAATCCTTTTTAGTTCCGATAGGCCAAATAGAGTGGGTATTAGGAGAACCATAGAATGTAAGTGCAAAAAAGACAGACGTTACTATAATAAAAATAGCTTCTTTGTTTTGTTTTAAAGCAAATCCATATTCTTTTTGAAGCACTGAACCAAGCGCAATCACACCAAATACAGAAAAAGGAACTAAAATTAAATAATAATAACGGAAAGATACCCCTCCACAGAAGACACCGATACATAAAAATAAATAAGTCATAAAAATAATAATTTTGTATTCCTTTTTATGAAAATGTTTTTTATCTAAGAAAATAAATAAAGCACCTGTTAATAATAAAAGACCAATTCCTAAGTTTCTGGAAATAAAACGCAAAGGTTTATCAATTACCATAAAGAACTTCAAAAGAGGAGAAATAGTAGATACATAATATTTAACATTAAAAAGAAGATAAGAATTAATAAAAGCATCCATCGCATGGTTCCACAAAAAGTAAAAGATCCAAGGTATGACAGGAACAAACATACCACCTAAGAAAATAAAACAACTAAGGAAAGCTTTTTTTATTTCCTTTTCTTTTAACATAAGGAAGAATAAACACATCATGAAAGCAAACCAAAATCCCAACATCGAAAATTTGATAGTAAAAACAAAACCTGCCATCAAACCATTGATAAAAATCATTTTATAACTTGGTGTATCTTTTTTACTTTGAAAGAAACGGACCAAAGAATAAATACTATACATCAAAAATGGGAGACATAGTTCTTCCGCACTATCTCCGTGAGAAAAGGCGGGAAGTGTTAAAATAATAAAACTAATAAAAGGTAGAGCACATATAGAAAGACTCTTCTTTAAAAATAGATGACATGTTTGATAAAAATAATATAAAAAGAAAGTAAAAGAAACAACTTCTATAACAAAGACCCCTAAGAAAGACCTATAAGAGATAAGAGAGGCAATCGCGTGATAAAAAAATAGAAGTGGTCCTTTTTGATCAAACAAATCCATATAAAGAACTTTACCATGAAACATACCTTTTCCAACAGTAAAGAAACAATTGGCATCCATCCATTCATTTAAGGGATACAAGAAAGATGATTTGGTACCAATCAGTAAAAATAGGAACGCTGTTAAAAAACAAATCCCCATTATTTTTAAACGACTCTTTTTCATATATATAACTCCATTTCCGTTTCATTATAGCATAACTGTTTGCTAAATAAGTGAATATATTGTCATTATTAAACAAAATAAAAATAGTATACACTATTATATAAATAGGAATACTACTTGGAAAACAGTGATACAAAAAGAGAGATAAAATAAGATAAGAGGAATACTTCTTTCCTGTTTCTCTAATTTCTTTCTTTTTAAGGACATAGATATACCAAGACCAATCATAATACCCTGTATTAAGAAAAATCCAATAAAAAATCCAATTTTTTTAGAAGAATCTAAAATTGCTAAAGTTTCTTTTGTTTTTGAAATATCTAAAAAAGTAATAAAAGTAAAAAGTAGGGTAAATATACCAAAGACAAGTAGGGTGTTTTTATTTTTGTTCATTGTACTTTATGCCTCATTTCTATTTTATATTATACTTATTTTTATAGAAAAAGACAAATCAAAACCATTGATTTATATAAATATTTAAAGTATAATAAAAAAGCGAGATGAGCAGAATATAATAAAAGAAACAAAAACATATATTATATAAGATTTAAATAAGATGATTTTATTTGAAAAGAGTAGGCAAAATCTACATTTTAAAATTAAAAAATAAACTTTTTAATAAAAAGATAAAAAAAATGTAAAAAAGTATTGCCAAATCACATAAAATAAGTTATACTTAATTAGTCTTTGACATGTTAAATGGGCTTGTAGCTCAGCTGGTTAGAGCGCACGCCTGATAAGCGTGAGGTCGATGGTTCAAGTCCATTCAGGCCCACCATTTATATTGTTAAAATGTATTGCATTTTAGAAGACTTTATATTATAATGAAATAGCAATTTCGTATTGCCTGATTAGCTCAGTTGGTAGAGCAAACGGCTGTTAACCGTTGGGTCGTAGGTTCGAGTCCTACATCAGGCGCCATTTGGCCAGTTGGTGAAGCGGCTTAACACACTGCCCTTTCACGGCAGCATTCACGGGTCCGAATCCCGTACTGGTCACCATATGAGTAAACAAACTCTTGTATTTACAAGAGTTTTTTATTGCATATAAATAAGAAAACTCCCTTTAATAAGAATTCTAAATAAAAAGGAGTCTACATAAAGTAGAGAAGGGGAACATTACTAAAATATATTTATAAAAAACTGTATCATAAATTTATATAAAATGATTGACAAGGTATCTTTTATCCTGTAAAATATAAAACGTAGCGTTGGAGTAGTACTCAAGAGGCTGAAGAGGCGCCCCTGCTAAGGGTGTAGGTCGGGCAACTGGCGCGAGAGTTCAAATCTCTCCTACTCCGCCATTAAGAAATTAAGATCTTTGGGCAACCAAAGATTTTTTTATGTATAATACAAATATCATAGAAAAAAGACTATGTAAAATAGAAACATAGTGTATCAAGAAAGAGGTGTTATCTATGAAAAAAATGAAGAATTTTTCTTTACTATGGAAATATTTAAAAAATGAAAAAGCAAAAATGGTTATTTATATTATTTTAGTAATCTTATCTTATCTACCTGTTGTAGTGGCACCTATCTTTTGGGGCCATGCATTAGAAGCTTTAATTTTAAAAGATATGAAAACTTTTGTTTTATTTTTAAGTGGTTGGAGTGGTATGTATATTGTATTTTATTCTATATTACAAATACCAAGAGATATGCTTTACAATAATTTAGAAATTCTTTTTACTAAAAATATTAGTAAAGATTTATTTAAAAAGAGTTTGGATCTTCCTTCTATCGCATTTGAGGATATTGGAGTAGGAGAACTAATCAATCGTCTTTATACAGATCCTGATAGAATTGTAGAACTTTTAGCAAAATTAATCCGTATGCTGTGTAAATTCACGGTTGTGATTGTGGTTTTTATTTTATGTTTTAAAACATCCCTTTTACTAGGTCTTGAACTTCTTGTTTTTGCGATCATCATGGGACTTATTTCAGCAGGATTCTTTCCTAAAATAAAGAAAGAACAAGAAGCAATTAAAAAGGAATCTGATTTATATGTAAAAAGCCTAACAGAAGATATTACAGGTATTAGAGAAATTAAATCTCTAGGTATTAAAAAGAATATTAGAAACTATGTAAATCAAAATATAGAAAATTTATTTATTAAAACAAAAAAACAAAAGAAATATGAAGTATTATATTTTACTTCCAATAATTTCTGTTTCTTTGTCTTACAATTTATCATTTTATTTACTTGTGGATACTTATTTGTCAAAGGAAATATCACTTATAGTGTTTTTATCATGTTAGAAGTGTATATTTGGAGAATTGATGATGTGGTAGAAAGCATTAGTGATTTTGGTGTCAATTATAACAAAATAGCTGTTTCTCTAAAAAGAATGAATGAAATCTTAGATAATGTTCTATATAAAGATGAACATTATGGTAAAGAAATAGAGAAAAAACAAAGCCATACCATCGCCTTTAAAAAAGTAAAATTCCACTATAGAAAAGGGGAGAAAGATACCTTAGCAGGCCTTAATCTAGTGATAGAACCCCATAAAAAAATAGCCGTTGTAGGACGTAGTGGAAATGGAAAAAGTACTATTTTTAATTTATTACTTCGTTATTTTGATGCAACACAAGGTAAAGTTACAATCGATAACATTCCTATTCAAAATTTCACAGAGGAAGCCTTAAGAAGCCAAATCTCTATCATTAGACAATCTCCTTTCTTATTCAATCTTTCTATTTTTGACAATTTTAAATTGGTAAAAGAAGATGTGACATTAGAAGAGGTAAGAAAAGCTTGTAAAAAGGCCTATATTGATGACTATGTTATGTCACTACAAAAAGGATATGAAACCATTATAGGAGAGGGTGGCGTAAACCTTTCTGGTGGTCAAAAACAAAGGATTGCGATCGCGCGTACCCTGCTTTTAAATACACCTATTATTTTGTTTGATGAAGCTACAAGTGCTTTAGATAATGAATCCCAGGAATATATAAAGAAAACCATCAATGACCTTACCAAGGATCATACGGTAATTATAGTGGCGCACCGTTTATCTACTATAATGGATGCTGATGTCATTCACGTGATTGATGCCGGTAAATTGGCTGCGAGTGGCTCTCATAAAGAACTGCTTAAAAACAGTGAAACGTATAAAAAATTATATACTTCTGAATCGATTTCCTAAAAAACAAACAGGAAAACCTATCAAAAAAAGGGTTTTCTTTTTTTCTATATGTAAACCTCATTTTAAAATAGACAAACGTTAAAAATTCCTTATAAAATAAGGGATAAATCATAAAATGTATAAAATTTAATATTCTGTTTATCCTAATAAATGTAAAAGGAGAGTTGTCTCGATTTTACAAAATTTGCTAAATATGTTAGAATAATTCCTGCACGAAGGAGAGTGTACAGATTATGAAAACAAATAAGAAGAGAAAGAGTCTCTATCGAGTCATTCTTTTATCCTCTTTATGTATTTTGATTACCACTTCATTCTTACTAGAGAAGTATAGTAATCAAACCGTATTAACCCAAAAAGTAAAAGCTTATCAAAGCGTACTTGTATCTTTTAAAGATACTCCTATTTTAGAATATGGACAAAAAGAGTATTCATTAAAACCATTTATTAAAGATGTAAAAGGGGAGCTTAGAGTAGAGCGTAACTATATTGATACATCAAAAGTAGGAGAATACCTAGTAATGTTTACTGCATCAAATAACAATACAAAGAAAAACTATATGTTGAAGGTAATTGTGAAAGATACAAAAGCACCTAGTATTGCTTTAAAAGAAAATCAAATCTCTATTTCAAAAGGACAAAATTATTCTATTTTAGATAATATTGCTTCTGTAAGTGATGAAATAGATGGAGATATGGCTTATTTAGATCATGAGGAACTTCAAAAAGAAGAAAATCTAAATAAGACAAATTATTATACCTATAGTACGGATTTAGATGTAAACAAAGCAGGCAATTATACAGCTAACATAAAAGCAGTAGATGTAAATGGCAATGTCACAGAAGTATCTTATCCAATCGTAGTAAAAGAAACATATAAGATAGTCAAGACAAGCACAGTTGCTATGAATATGAATTTTGTAGCAGAGGGAGGTAAAGCAGAAGTAGTAAATGCAGCTTACTCTCTATTAGGTTCCCCTTATGTAGCAGGTGGAAATAGTCCAAGTGGTTTTGATTGTGCTGGATTTGTCTCATATGTATATGGAACAACAGGTACTTATATTTCTAAGAGTTCGGCAGCGCAGCTTTATACAGGAACAAGTGTTTCTTTAGAGCAAATGATGCCAGGAGATATTATTGTCTTTAGTACTCGTTCTGACGGTAGTCCTACGCATACAGCACTTTATATAGGTGGTGGAAACATGATTCATGCAGCCAACCCTAGACAAGGTGTTATTATAAGTAATGTGAGTGCATGGGTTTCTTATGGAGCTTCTATCGTTTCGATTAGAAGAGTCTAATGCAGTAGCACTAAAAAAATAGAAAAAGGATTTCTTATGAAATCTTTTTATTTTTTGCCCCTTTTTCTGCTATACTAAAGGTAGGCAACCCGTAGTTGCGCAAAAACAACTCATAGTTGGTAGTAAAAATAAAGAGTTTTGGATATATTGGTAGAGAGGTGAAACAAATGAATTTTAGAGAGAAGTTACAAAAGTTAAGAAAAGAGAGAGGGTACTCACAAGAAGACCTTGCAGACGTGATTGGTGTTTCTAGGCAAGCGGTATCAAAATGGGAATCAGGTACCAGTTATCCAGAGACAGAAAAACTAATAGAACTCAGCAAGTTATTTTCTATATCATTAGATGAATTTTTAAAAGAAGAAAAAAAAGAAGAAAAGCCAGTAATAGATCCTATTATAGAAAAACAGTTTCTTACATTTTATAAGAAATTTTCAATTATGATAAGTCTTGGTGTTTTCTTATGTATTATGGGTCTAGTAGCTACTGCCTTTATGGAAGATATTTTTAAAAGTGATATTCCCCAAATCATCACACTATTTTCATTCTTCTTAGTTGCAGTCATTCTGTTTGTCTATTATGGAATTGAATATTCTAGATATGAAAAGGTAGAAAAATTATACAAACAAAAAATAAAAGATAAAGATTTACTAACAAACACATCTAAAAAGTTTTCTCTTATGATGACACTAGGTGTTGCTTTATGTATTTTAGGTATCGTTTTTGGTGGAGTAGCAGGGGAACTTACCAACGCAAACGGATTCCAAGCCCTTGCATTCTTTGGACCCATTTCTATTGCCCTTTGGATTTTTATTTATTGTGGAATGGAGCACGCTTTATATCATCCCGAAGCCGAAAAGAAAAATGAACCAGATACAAGAATACATGGCGCTATTATGTTAACAGCGACGCTTATCTTTATATTAATTGGTCTTTTAACAAACGCGTGGCATCCAGCCTGGGTTGTATTTCCGGTAGGAGGCATTCTCTGCGCAATCGTTTCTGTTTTAACAAATGAAAAATAAAAGAAAGACGAAAGTCTTTTTTTGTTTCTATAAAAAGATTGACACAAAATTATAAACTGTGTATACTGTATATATACAGAGGTGATGTAATGCATATCATTATTAGTAATAGTTCTAATAAACCTATTTATGAACAAATCAAGGACAATATTAAAGAAATGATTTTATCTGGAGAACTAAGTGGAGAAGAAACGCTTCCTTCCATTCGAATGCTCGCTAAAGATTTAAGAGTCAGTGTGATTACAACCAAAAGAGCTTATGAAGAATTAGAAAAAGAATCTTTTGTAACCGTCATTCCTGGAAAAGGATACTTCGTTAAAAATAAAAGTGAAGTACTTAGAAGAGAAGAAGTTCTAAAAAAGATTGAAGAACTATTAGAAAAAGCCATTACAACAGCCCAAACCTATCACATCGATAAAGAGGAACTCTTACAAATGGCAGATATATTATATGAGGGGGATTCACATGGAAAATAATATTGAAGTGAAAAATATAACAAAAAAATTTAAAGACTTTTCATTAAAAGATGTAAGCCTTTCTGTTCCAAAAGGAAGTATTATTGGACTTATTGGAGAAAATGGAGCAGGTAAAACCACGCTGATTAAATGTATATTGGATACCATGCATATTGATATGGGTTCTATTACTGTTTTAGGTAAGGATAGTACACACCTTGTAAAGGAAGAAGTAGGGGTTGTTTTAGATGGAGCTTTCTTCCCAGAAATTTTAAAAGGAAAAGATATGGCTGCTATTATGAAAAAAATCTTTAAGAATTGGGATGATCCTCTTTTCTTACAATATATCAAAGATTTTAAAATTCCTTTAGAAAAGCCAATCAAAGAACTTTCAAAAGGAATGCGCAAAAAATTAGAAATTGCTTCCGCTTTAGCCCATCACCCAGAAGTTCTTATTTTAGATGAACCTACAAGTGGTCTAGATCCCGTTGTAAGAAATGAAATCTTAGATATATTTTTAGAATTTACTAGAGATGAAAACCATAGTATTTTACTTTCTTCACATATCACCAGTGATTTAGAACATATTGCTGATCAAATTGCTTTTATGGAAGATGGCAAAATGATTTTCTGTAAAGAAAAAGATACTCTTTTAGAAGAATACGGAATCATTAGATGTGAAGAAAATGTCTTTACACAAATAAAAAAAGAAGAAATGATTTCTTATAGAAAAAATAAATATAGTTATGATATTTTGATCAATAATAAAAAAGAGATATTAAAAAAATATAAAGATATAGTAATGGATACACCGGCCATTGATGAAATTATGTTTTTGTATAGTAAGGGGGAACAAAAATGAAAGGTCTTATTTTAAAAGATATTTTATTTATTAAAAATTTATCTAAAAACATTTTAATTATTTTCCTTGCTCTTGCCCTAATGGATTTGGTCAATGGAAACACAGCGGCTTCCTTCTTTCTCCCTTTTATTGCTGTGATGCTATCTCTTTCTACTTTCAATTATGATGCTTTTAATCATTGGGATACGTATATGTTGACGCTTCCTCTCAAAAGAAAACAAATTGTAAGAGCCAAATATATCTTTGCTTTATTAGGTGTTTTTATTATGTTCCTTGTGGCAATGGTACTTCTATTTGCGTCTGCTGCATGGAAAGGCAATATAGATATCCCTCATTTATTAGAACAGGGACTTGGAGGATTCTTTGCTGCTATCTTTGTCGTTTCTATGGTCTATCCACTTTTATATAAATTTGGTGCTGAAAAGGGAAGAATTTGGTTTTTTGTACTTTGCTTTGGAATAGGTATTGTAGCGTCTCTTATTGGCTTTATTTTCTCCTTTTTCCATATTGGTATTCCTTCCAAAGAAATCTTACTTTATCTAAACCAATATGGTGCTTATATAGCGGTTTTATGTATTGTTATTTTCTATTCTCTTTCTTATAAAATTTCCTGTCATATTTATCAAAAAAAGGAGTTTTAATATGAATGGTTTTGTCTATCAAACAAAAATAGGGGAACTTACTTTTATTGAAGAGAATGGTATCCTTATAGAAATTGGTTTTGGTTCTGCCCTGGGTTCTGTTTTAGAAAAGGAAACTTCCTTTTTAAAAGAAGCCAAGCAACAAGTAGAAGAATATTTAGAGGGAAACAGAAAGCAGTTTACCATTCCTTTTAAAGTGCAGGGGACTTCTTTTCAAAAAAGTGTTTATGAAGCCCTTCTACAAATTCCTTATGGAGAAGTAAGAAGCTATAGTGATATAGCAAGGGCTATCCAAAACCCAAAAGCCGTACGTGCTGTAGGGAATGCAAATAACCACAATCGTCTTCCTATTCTTATCCCTTGTCATAGAGTGGTAGGAAAAAACGGGAAAATGGTAGGGTATGCAGGGGGTCTATCTATAAAAGAAACACTTCTTACTATAGAAGGATATACAAAAAAGGATTGATTTTTTTTCAATCCTTTTTTAATCATATAATTCTTGTTTTAATAATTCAATATTATTATTCATAAGGGAAATATAATCTTTGTTTTCTTTTCTAGAAGCATCATCTAGATTAGAGATGGTATGGAAAGTAAGAGTAGGAACTTCTGTATTTTTTATTAATTTTTGAACAGTTCCATTGACTTCTTCATTATCAAGAACAAAGATATTCTTAATCGTACCCAAACGAATCATCTTTTGCACATCACTTACAGTCTTTTGTGTTAAATTCGCATTTTCTTCTAAAGAGATTACATTAAAATTATATTTTTCTAAAAATTTAAATACATCATTCGAAACAACAATGGTTTTACGATTCGCACTTTCACTAACAAGTTTAAATTTTGCATCTAAAGAAGAAATTTCTAATTTTAAAGCATCATAGTTCTGATTGATTTCTTCTTTTAAGTAGTGATTGCTGATATATTCATTTAATCCATTTTTGATATTTTGAGAAAGCATTAAGAAATTAGAAGGATTTAACCATAAATCTTCAATTTCATTTGTATATTCCATACTAAGGGTTGTATCAATAATTTTGATGTTTTTGTTTTCTTTGAACATTTTAATAACATCTTTTTTCTCATTTTCAACAAGTCCATTAAAAATAAACATACTGCCTTTACTATAATCTTTGATTTGTTTATCAGTAAGTTTATAGTTTCTAGGATCAACACCATCTGGATACACACTGCTTACAGTACTGTGGGTTCCATATAAACGGTTTGTGATATATTCCATTGGATAAGAAGTTGTATAAATGGTGATATCTTCTAAAACATCCCTTTTAAAGCATCCTGTAAGTCCTATACATAAAATAGATAGAAGTAGGATTGTTCCTATTTTTTTCTTCATTTTTCTTTCCTCCTTGGTACAAGATCTATACCACCTTTATGAAAAGGATTGCATTTTAAAATCCTTTTGACTGCTAAATAACTTCCCTTACATGCGCCATGAATGGTAATGGCTTCTATCGCATAATTAGAACACGTGGGAATAAAATTACAATGATTGTGGAAATCACCAGGTATTTTTTGGTAAATTCGTATCATTTTAATAAGTACTTTTTTCATATACTAACACCAATGCTATTATACCAAAAAAAATGTAAATATAAAACAAGAATGTTAGAAAAAAAGACTTTATAAGTGGACTTTTTATTTTGATACATGTAAGGCTGGATATGCTTTTAAGGAATTGTATCTTTATTTATGGGACTTACCGTGCTATAATAGAGATGCAAAAAAACGTAGTACAAAAGGAGAATATATATGAAAATTTTAAATGAATTAGGAATTAAAGTAAACAATCAAGACTTATTTGATACTGCTTTTACACACACTTCTTATGCCAATGAGTGTGGTGTTGAAAGTTATGAAAGACTTGAATACTTAGGAGATGCTGTTTTAGAAATGGTTATGAGTGAATATCTTTATAACAATACAACATCCAATGAAGGAGATATGACCAAAACAAGAGCGCATTATGTATGTGAAAATGCTTTATATGAATATTCTCTGGACCTTAAACTCAACGACTATTTACGTCTTGGTAGGGGGGAAACAGAAAATGGTGGTAAATTCAGAAAAGCCATTGTTGCCGATATTTTTGAATCCTTTTTAGGGGCCTTATTTTTAGACCAAGGAATAGAAGCTGTAAATAAATTCATGAAAACGTATATCTTTCCTATGATGGAAAAAGGACTAGTAAATTCTTTTCATGATTATAAATCGGTTTTACAAGAACTTGTACAAACAGACAAAAGAAGTTTAGAATACAAAATGATTCGTGAAGAAGGACCTTCTCATAACAAATTGTTTACAGCAGAAGTTAGAATTGATGATATTGTCTATGGAACCGGATCTGCACACAGTAAGAAAGAAGCAGAACAAGAAGCTGCGAAAGATGCTTTAAAGAAAAGTGTTAGGTAAATTTCTATGAAAACAGAATGGGATTTCACACATTTATATAAAAATGAAGACGAGTGGTACAAAGAAAAAGAAATGGTTGAAAAGCGTCTTTTAGAAATAGAAACACTAGATAGAAATATTTTTAATCAAATTGATTTTTTGATGCAAATAAGTGAACAGATAGAAAGACTTTACTGTTACGGACAAAGAAAACTGGATTTAGATGCCAAAGATGAAGAAGCAGGAAAGCAAAAAAAAGAAGCACTCTCGCTATTTCATACGTTCACACTTGCTTCTAATACATTAGAAACAGACATTATCAAGAACAAAGACACTCTTTTAGAAACCATTCAAAAAAAAGAATATCAAAAATATACTTTTTATATCCAAAATATTATAAAACAACAAATGCACGCTATAAAAGAAGAAGATTTAAAGATTTGGAATCAATTTAAAAAAGACCAAATCGATATACCTAAAACATACCGTGCTATTTTAAGAGAAGAACTTGTAGATGGAACTATTTTAGATGAGAATGGGGAAGAGATAACCGTGAATCCTCTTGTTTACGAAACTTTATCTAAATCAAAGAATAGAGATGTTAGAAGAAATAGTTTTATTGCATACTATGAGAGTTTAAAAACAGTAGGACCCTTGCTTGCTCCTTTACTGGATAAGAAGCTTGAAGAAGAACTCTTTTTAACTTCTTTAAAGAACTTCTCCAGCCCTTTAGAAGCTTCTTTATATGAAGAAGGACTATCTTCTACTATAATAGAAAAACTCATTTCTAAAGTCCAGAATAACCATTCTATTTTAGAAGACTATTATGAAACCAAAAAACAGTATTTGAAAGTAGATAGACTATATCTATATGATAAGAATGTTTCAATCGTAGAAAAAGAAACAGAACCATATACGTTAGAACAAGCCATTTCTCTTATTAAGAAATCCTTACGTATTTTAGGAGAATCTTATAACCAAAAAATAGATATCGCCTTACAGGGTGGTTATGCTGATTTAAATGAAAGAGAAAACAAAAGAACAGACTCTTTTAGTGCGATGTCCTATGTAGGGGTTCCTTATTTTTCTATGATTTATAATGGCAGTATCCAAAGTGTACGTACCCTTGCTCATGAATTAGGTCATACCATTCATACAATGCACACCAAAAAGAATCCTTTTATGTATTATCAATACAGTATTTTATTAGCGGAAATCACTTCTAAAGTAAATGAAATTCTAGTATATGAATCTTTGTATGAACAAAGTCATGATAAAGAAGAAAAGATAAAAATACTAGAAGAAATGATTCAAACCTTTGCCAATACTTTGATAGGGCAGATCCAATTCACTGAATTTGAGAATGCTTTGTACAAAGAAAAGGAAAATAAAAAAACAATAAAGGAAGAAAAAATCAATCAACTTTATTTAGAAATTGTACAAAAATATAATAAAAATATTGAAATTGATCCACTTATTCAGTATAATTGGGAACGGATAGGACATTTTTTCTATTATAATGCGTATTACGTATGGAAATATGCAATGGGATTTGCTGTCGCCGTTGCGGTTGTTTACCAGTTAAAAAATGATGTGACTTTTAAAACAAAATATATAAAGTTTTTAGAAGCAGGTGGAAGTATGTCTCCCTTAGATGCTCTTAAAATCATAGACATTGATTTAAAAGAAGGAAATTATATGGAAGATGCCTTTACCTTTATAAAAGAAAAAATAGAAAACTTAAAAAAAGAAATAGAAAGTTAGGAGATTGTTATGGGAAGAGCTTATGAAGTTAGAAAAGCAAGTATACAAAAAACAGGAGCTGCTAAATCAAAATTATATTCGATGTATGCAAGAGAAATATACCAAGCAGCCAAAACAGGTGGCACTGATGTAACGGCCAACGCTTCTTTAAAAAGAATGATAGAGAAAGCGAAGAAAGACCAAGTACCAGCTGATATTATCAGTAGAGCTATCGATAAAGTAAATAGTGGTGCAGATGAATCATATACATCTGTTACGTATGAACTTTTTGGACCAGCAGGGTCTACACTTATGGTGGAATGTTTAACAGACAATGTCAACCGTAGTATCAGTAGTGTAAGAACTGTTATTAATAAATGCCATATTAAAATGGGTGCTATGGGTAGTGTTTCTTATATGTATGATCATGAAGCAATTGTTTCTGTAAAAGCAGAAGAAGAAACAGTTATGAATGCTTTAATAGAAGAAGATGTAGATGTCGCGGATTTAGAAGCAGAGGGAGAAAACACTGTTATCTATGGCGTTCCTAAAGATTTATTTGCTATCAAAGAAGCGCTTAGTAAAACGCTTGGAGAAATCGAATTTGATATGGATGAAATTGCATATTTACCTAAAGAAAAAATCATACTTACAGGAGAAGATTTAGAACTTTTCCAAAAGGTAGTAACAATGCTTGAAGATATTGAAGATGTACAATATGTATATCACAATGTAGAATTATAGACCAAAAGGTCTTTTTTTTATAAATAAATATTAAAAATATGGTAAACTATAAATAATAAGGATTGAGGATGAATATGAAAAGAAGTAGAAAAGGATTTACCCTTGTCGAACTATTGGCTGTGATTGTGATATTGGCTATCATTGCTTTGATTGCAACCCCTATTATTGTAGGCGCAATCAACAAAGCCAAAAAGGATGCTTTTTTAGATACCGCTTATGGGGTACTTAAAGCAGGCGAGTTTTACTATGCAAAAGGTTTTGGTATTGATGTTCCAGGTAAAAAAGTATTTTCCTTTCCAGATGATTTTGAAGAATTAAAACTGTCTGGAGAAAAAATTGGCGGAGGTTCTTTAGAAGTAACCAGTGATGGCATGCAATCTCTTGCTATTTATGACAAAGGAAAGAACTGGTGTGCAACCAAAGGAGAAGAGGATTCTGAAGTAACGGTTGTAAAGTATGAAGAAGGTAACTGTAAAATATCAGAAACAAATGGTTTTCTTCCCAAAAATTTATCAAAAGGAACAGCAGTTTATTTAAACCCAGAAACTAAAAAAGTATGTAATGCAGAAGAGGCAATAAGTACTACAGGAACGAAGAAAGGCTGTATGAAGTGGTATGCATATAAAGACAACGGAAATGGAACATACCAATTAATACTGGATCATAATACAACAGCCGTCGTTGCGTGGAATTCTAGTAATAATAACCGTGAAATGAAAGAAATTCAAGTTACACTAGAAAATGATACAAAAACTTGGAATTCCTCTTTAAATGTAAGAATTATATCAGCAGATGAGATAGCTAAAATTACGGATAATACAGATTTTGATGCAAAAAGTGCAACAGAGGAAAAATGGTTTTATTTTGATAGCAATAGTCAAGTACAAACGATAACAAAACAAGGACAAAGTTTATATTCATGGCTATATGATTATACAGATATTTGTACCACTTATGGATGCAATGTTGCTGATAGTTTGACACAAGGATATTGGACAGATACATTTGTATATGGAACCACTAATAATGCCTGGCGTGTATATAGATATGGTGGCTTATTTTATAATAATGTAAATACTAGCAATCTTTATGGCATCCGTCCTGTTATAACCATCTAAATTACAAACAATGAATTTGTATGTTTTCATAGTGCAAACGTTTGTGTAAAGAGTTTTTGGGATTTAAAGTAAAATCTTGAAAACTTTTTGTTTTATAAAATTTAAATATATCTAACAACATTAGGTGTATAAAGTTTGTCTTTGTAGTAAGGAACAAATTGTTTA
>JAQUWE010000004.1 GCA_028693035.1 Bacilli bacterium
ATTTATATAATTATTTGGTATACTGTTCATATGGAAGACCTCCTTAAATGTTTTTTCAACAATTACATTTTAACAAAAGGTCTTCCTTTTTGTATACCCAATCCCAAAACTATTTTACACTATCTATATAGATATAAATCTTTACAAATCATTTTTCTGTGTTATAATAATCACCATTGTCAAAAAAAAACAATTATTTTAAATGTTTTTAACAGAGAAAGGAAGTTTAAATGTGGATTACAAAAAATTTATATCAGAAATACCTGTCGAAACAAAAAAATGATTTTAAAAAGTATGGATATCTATCATTTTATAGAAAACAAAGAAATGATTTGCAATAGCAATGACTTTATGAATACAAGTAAACAGAAAAAACTAAACAAAATAGATAAAAGATGCATTTCTTTATTTTTAGCTAGTCTCCTATTAGAGGGGGATATTCAAAATATCATGAATGATTGTGATGTAAATAAAAAAATGGTTCTTGACTATTTACATATAGAATCAAAGAAATTTCTATCCCTTAAAGAGGAAGAATATGTACACCATTTCAATGCTGATTTCAAATTACTTCTTGGAACGCTGAAAAATGCACAAAATTACCGATATGGAGAGTTACCAAACGGTGCCTTTTTCCCGACAACTATTATTTACAATTTGGCATATAACCATATATGTGGTTCCGACATAATTGACCAGTTCTATAAGGATGCTAAACTTGAATCTGTTTTTGCATTTGAACATAATTCTTATAAGTTAATAGAAGAATTATCAGACCAAAAATTAAAGGAGCAAGGTCTTGTAAAAAAAGAACTTCCAAACAGCGAAAAAAGCTTCATGGCAGATATGCACGATCTAATTTCATCTAATACGAAAAAAGAATTATCTGATACTATTTTAGATGAGCTTGGGGAATCTTTAACGCAAAAAGAATATCAATCTAATCCCGCAATAAACCGTGAGCAAGAACTTAAACATTTGATGGTTGCTTTATTATCATCACAATCAGCAATGCTAGTTGGTGAAACAGGAGTTGGGAAAACCGCAATTATAGAGGGTCTTTCTTATTTAATAAAAAACAAACAGGTACCCACTCTATTAACAGATACTGAAATCATTAAAATAAATACAGGAGATCTAACACGTGGTTGTATATATCATGGAATGTTAGAAGAAAGAATCAAAAAATTGGTTTTAGAATTAATGGACAACAAAAATAAAATTTTATTTATTGACGAAATCCATACAGTCATAGGCGCTGGAGCAACTTCTAACGGAGGCCTTGATATAGCAAATCAGCTAAAACCATACTTAGATCGTGGGCAAATACGAATAATAGGTGCCACAACAAATGAAGAATATGAATCCTATATATTAAAGGATCCTGCATTAAAAAGACATTTTGAAAAAGTTAGTATATTGGAACAAGAAGAAATTATTATTGCTAAAATTTTAAATACTGCTATAGATAAAATGGAAAAAGCAATTCAAGTTAAATTTGATTTTACTGATGAAGAAAAAAGAAAAATAATAGATTACATTGTAACTTGTACAAATAAAAAGAATAGAGTTTATAATGACATTGTAAATAATCCATCTTTAGCTTTATCTATTTTAAAGAAAGCCTTTGCACTTGCAGCATTTTATGGTTCTTCTAGTGTTAAAATAGAACATATTACTGAAGCAATCAGAACCTCTCATAGACTTTATGAAGGTATCCGCAATAGAAAAGCTGCAGCTTTAGAAGTAACTTTCAATTACCAAAACAGTAATAAAGAAAAGCATCAAGAGAAAATAATAAAGTTCCCTATTCATCATACGAAATAACATATATTAAAAAGGAATAAACAGGTGTGACTTCCTTTTTTTCTTATGTAAATAAGACAAATAAATATATACAATAACTGTTTGATAATGATATAATAACCTTATATAAAAAAGGGGAGGAAACAATTATGGCAAAAGCAGAATGGTACGAAGGAAAAGAAGGTAAAGCAGAACATTTGGTTTATCTAAATAACAAAGCAAAAGAATTAGAAAAACTTATTCATAAAGAAAAAACAATGATTATAAGAGGTGCTGCTGGTAAAAAGTGTCCCCTAGGAGGACGTGCTAAAGTAAATGATGCCATTTATTTTGTAGAAACTGGTGGTGACATGACAGTGACACATAAAGGCATTCTTTCAAAAGTCATCGAAAGTGAAAAAATGACTCCAGAAGAATCAGAAGCATTTATCTTAAAATATGAAAAAGAACTGAATCTATCAAAAGACCAATACAAAAGATGGAATGGAAAAAAATATCTAGCTGTTTATGAAATTACAGATATAGAAGAAATTGAACCCTTTAAATACAACCGTGAAACCAATATGGATGACTGGATTATAACAGATGATATTAACAAAATAAAACTATAATATCTATTAAAGCAAAAGAAAAAGAGAAATATAATCCTCTTTTTTTTGTACCTATTTTTTTATACAAACAATTATAATGTATCGATATAATTTAATACGTCAATTGCCATTTGTTTTTTTTCTGGAAAAGTATCAAAATCATTACTTTCAGTTTCTTCTTTTGAAAACCATCTATGATTTAATACTTCTCTTTCATTGGTTTCTAACTGTTCTATATTATTGGCTAACGCAATATAGAAAATATCCATATGTACATGATTTTCATCAATGACATTTCTTTGTAAAGCAAAAGGTTTAATAAAATCTTCTTGTCTTGGATATCTTTCCCCTAATAAAGTAATATCTAAATTGGTCTCTTCTTTTACTTCTCTGCAAACAGCTGTTTCAGGGTCTTCATTCTCTTCTATGTGTCCTCCAACAAAAAGCCATTTGTTTAATTTTTTATGATGAATAAACAAGATTTTTTTATTATTTTTATCTACTATACAAGCAGTTGCGCAAAAATGCATTTTCATGATTATTTTCCTCCTTGTAATGAATTGAAATAATATATTTCTAAAGTATATTTTACTTCATCTGTAATTTTCGGATTGCTTCTGGCTTCTTCTATTGAAAGCCATTTGTAACTATCATGCTCTGTTAGTTTTACTTCATCAGTAGATTGTACAGTAACGACAAAATTATATTGTCTAGCCTTTTTTCCACTTCCTGAAATATAATCAAAACTATTGATATAACTATTTACATGTTTAATATCCAAATTGGTTTCTTCTTTTACTTCTCTAACAAGGGCTTCGTATATACTTTCACCGCTGTCCATATTTCCACTTGGAAGTTCATCAATACCTCCCATAAAGTCATCTGTTTTTCGTGTCATAATTAAAATTTCTTGATTGGAATTTAATACAATTCCACCCACTACATTTTTAACAATGCCATCTTCTTTTCCTTTTTTAATTAATAAATCATAAAATTTCATTTTCTACCTCTTTCTTATAATAATCTGCTGCTTTTTTTATATATCGTAATATTATAAAACAATATCATTATTATAACATAATGAAAGTTTAAAAACATTCTTGTAAAGAAAATTTCTGTATTTACAGATATATTCCTAAAAAAGTATCTTTTCTAAGGAATTGAGTGTAAAGCAAGGACGAACTCCCAAAAATAATGTATAATGGTATTATAATTGAGGTGTTGTAAATGAGGATTGGAATAGATATAGATGGCGTTCTAACAGATGTAGATAGATTTTCGATGGATTATTTCAATAAATACTTAGTAGATAATAATATTTCCTATAAAATTGGCACCAGCCACTACAATATTTGTTGCACCTTTAATGTAGCAGAAGAAGTAGAAGATGCTTTTTGGGATGAATATTTAGATTTTTATACAACGGAGGAACATGCAAGACCTTGTGCTTCTGAAGTTATCAAAAAATTAAAAAAAGAAAATCATGAAATTTATATCATTACATCAAGATATTTGACAGATAGAAATGATCAAAAAGGACAAATGATGAGGAATGCTGTTAAGAAATGGTTATCAGATAATAAAATTTCCTATGATAAAATTATTTTTTCAGTAGAAAAAGATAACAAAAAAACAAAATGTTGTTTAGATAACAATATTGATCTTATGATTGAAGATAAACCAGGTAATATAATGAAATTATCCACTATACTTCCCGTTATTTGTTTTGATACAAATTATAATAAAAAATGTGTAGGAAACAACATTTTCAGGTGTTATAGCTGGTATGATATATATAGAAAAATAAACGAAATGAAATAAGAGGGAGGATTTAAAATGGAAGTACAAATACATGGTATTTACAAACACTTTAAAGGCAATTATTATTTAGTAGAAGATCTTGCAACACATAGTGAAACAGGCGAAACATTGGTTATTTATAGAGAGTTATATGGAAATGGAGAACTATATGTAAGACCCTATGCAATGTTTATAGAAAAAGTGGATAAAGAAAAATATCCGGATGTAAAACAAGAATATCGCTTTGCATTACAAGATATCAAAAGTGCACAAGAACAATAAATAATTGTTCTTTTTTTTAACACTATAAAAATATCTTTCCCTCATTTTTTTTACTTACATGATAAAAAATATTATGTTATAATCAATAAGTTGGTTAAATTGGAAACTGCATTTTTATGTGAACAACACAACGTCAAATAGAAAGGAGTTTTCAGTATGCCAAAAAATAAAAAAGAAGAAATTATATTTTCCATAATTATGGTTACCTTTATGGTATGGGTGATGGTATTTTATAATATATCTTTAGAAAAGGGACTTGGATACCCTGTGTTTTTAATGACACTACAAGGTTTTCTACTACCACTAATTTTCGCATGGCTCGTTGAACATTTTATAGTTGGAAAATGGGTAAAAAGAATTACCTTTTCACTTTGGAATCCAGCGCAAGTACAACCCATTGTAATTGTTTTAACAATGTCAGTATTAACCGTTACTTTTATGTGCCCTATTATGAGTTTATTAGCAAGCTTTGCTTATCATATAAATGATTTAAAAAATTTACCTTTTATATTTTTAAAAACATTTGTATTCAATTTTCCTATGGCCTTATTTGTACAGTTATTTTATGTAGGTCCGCTTGTTCGGTACTTATTTAAAAAATTACCATGTATAAGATAAAAAGTGATAATAAAAATTATCCTTTTTTTATGCCTTAATATATTGGTTAGGATATGATATAATGGATAAAGACTTACATACCATTAAATATAGAGTCTATATAAAACACATTATAAGGAGGAAGTTATGCACTTAATTATTGAAGACTTAAACAAAAAATTTGGAGAAAAGGAAGTTTTAAAAAATATAAATTTTGAATTTGAAGAAGGAAAAATATATGGTTTACTTGGAAGAAATGGTGCTGGTAAAACAACCTTCTTCAATTGCTTAAATGAAGATATCGAAGTAGAAAAAGGAAAGTTCTATTTATTTGATAAAGAAAAAAAAGAAATTGGTTTTAAAGATATTGGGTATGTCTTATCAACACCTGTTGTACCTGAGTTTTTAACAGGAAGAGAATTTTTAAAATTCTTTATTGATATCAATAAAGAGAATATAG
This sequence comes from Bacilli bacterium, assembly GCA_028693035.1. Lineage (GTDB taxonomy): Bacteria > Bacillota_I > Bacilli_A > RF39 > UBA660 > RUG12867. The sequence goes on from JAQUWE010000004.1 coordinate 5,536, forward strand.
AAGATGTAAAAACGATTGACGAATATTTTGAAATAGTAAAATTAGATGTAAGTGATAGAGACAAACTTATGAAAGATTACTCTCATGGAATGAAAAATAAACTACAGTTACTTGTGCACATTATTGCAAGTCCTAAAATATTACTATTAGATGAACCCCTTACCTCTTTTGATGTAGTGGTAGCAGAAGAAATGAAACAACTTCTTAAAAACATCAAAAAAGATCACATTTTAATCTTTTCAACCCATATTATGGAACTGGCTCTTGATCTATGTGATGAAATTGTTGTATTAAATAATGGTACCCTAGAAGAAGTTACCAAAGATAAATTAGATGATAAGGAATTTAAAGAAAAGATTATAGAAGTACTAAGAGGCGACTCAAATGTTTAATAATTTTAAAATAGCTTTTCATGTTAGAAATACTTACGTTGTCAATCAAGTGATTTTTGCTTTCACTAAATTGCCTTTGATTGGAAAATTTTTCTCAAATAACTTATATGGTGAAAGAGGATTAAAAATATTAGGTGCAGTGATTGCTGTTATAAAAGAATTTATAAAAACAATAGGATATAAAATTTTATATATCCTATGCTTCTTGTCACTTGCAACTTCTAATTATCAAAATATTAATCCAGCTCTCTTTTTACACATCTATTTATTTTTATCTATCATTGGGGCTTTTTCAAATACTGAGATTTTTAGTCCTTCAAAAGATAAATATTATCTCATGGTTCTTATGAAAATGGATGCAAAAAATAATACAATTATAAATTTTCTTTACTTTTTAGGAACTACCTTTTTAGGACAATTTTTAGGCATTTTATTGTTACTTAGAAATTTAATTCCTTGGTATTATGCCCTTTTATTACCTCTTATGACAGTTCTACTAAAATGTATTGCAATTGCTATCTATTTTTATAGAATGAAAAAAAGTGGAAAAATAATCAATGAAAACAAACCAGCATCTTACCCTATCTACTTTCTAATGTTATCTATTTTCCTTTTTCTAGCATATGGACTTCCATTTTTTAATATAGTTTTACCATTGCAAGTAACTTTACTTTTGTATATTCCAATTCTTCTTTTTGGAATTCTTTCTTTAAGAAAAATTATTACTTACAATCACTATCAAAAATTATATAAAGATTTACTTAAAGAAGATGCAGTTTTCTTAACTAAAAATAATACAGCCCTTGCGACAAGAGAAACAAGTAGAAAACAAATCAGTGTAGATACCAATATCACTAGTGATAAAGAAGGTTTTGCTTATTTCCATGAACTTTTTGTAAAAAGACACAAGAAATTATTAAAAGATTATGCGATTAAAACAGCGATTGTAATTGCGATCATTTCCGCTGGCTTACTTATTGCCGTTTCATTTATTCCATCCTTTCATGACTCTATCAACAAAGCATTTGTCGTTTTTCTATCCTATGCCCTTTTGCTCATGTACTTTATCAATACTGGAGAGAAAATAACCAATGTTATGTTTATGAATTGTGATCATAGTATGCTAGTGTATCGTTTTTATAAAGAACCAAATACCTTACTTTCTTTATTTAAAGAACGTTTAAAAACCGTCATTACAATTAATTTAATCCCAACGCTTACGCTTGCTATTTCTCTATGCTTATTGCTATGGGCAAGTGGTGGAACAAATACTTTCTTAAATTATATTGTTCTATTTTTATCAATTATTTCTATGTCTATCTTTTTCTCTGTACACCGTCTTATTATTTACTATTTGATGCAACCCTATAGTATAGGAATGGAAATCAAAAACTTTGCTTACTCCCTTGTAAATTTAGGGACTTATTACTTTGCTTACTATATAGCTGGCATGCGTCTTCCTATTCTTACCTTTGGTAGTATATCTATTGTCTTTGCCATCCTTTATTCTATAACTTCTTTACTTCTTGTAAAGAAATATGCACCTAAAACATTTAGACTCAAATAAAAGAGAATATTTATTTCTCTTTTTTTATGATATAATTTTACTAGAAAAGAACAGGAGTGACTCCATGAAAAAAATATTAATCATTGAAGATGATCACAGTATAGCACTTGCTTTAAAAGCTTTACTAGATGCTTCCCAGTATGAAGCTAGTATACTAAAAGATTTTGAACATGCCCTATCGGAAGTCAAAAACACTTTGCCAGACCTTATTCTATTAGATTTAACACTCCCTTATATAAATGGAGAAATCCTTTTAAAAAACATTAGACAAGAATTAGATATACCTATTATTGTCTTAACAAGCAAAACGGCAGAAGTAGATGAAGTAATATCTATGAGTTATGGAGCTGATGACTATATTACAAAGCCTTATAATCCAACTATACTACTATTAAGAATAAGTGCTTTATTTAAAAGGGTGGATAAGGTAGAAGAAACACTAAAATACAAAGATGCCAAAATCAATATCAGTAAAGGACTTCTTTTAAAAGAAAACAAAGAGATTATGCTTACCAAAAACGAGATGTTAATCTTTTCTTATCTACTCAATAACCAAGATAAGATTGTAACAAGAGATGAACTTATTACCTATTTATGGGACCATACCGAATATGTCAGTGACAATGCTCTTACTGTCAATATTAGTAGACTGAGAAATAAATTAGAGGAAATAGGATTTGAGGATGCTATTGAAACAAGAAAAGGACAAGGATATATTTTATTATGAAAACATCTACATTCTTAAAAGACAATGCTATGTCTTTCTTTCTATTTATACTAAGTCTTCTTTTTACAATGCCCCTTCTCTTCCTTTTCAAACTTCCTAAAGCCATTATTATTTTAATAACACTTACGCTCCTTATTTTTTATATAGTAGATAAAATTATTTATTTTTACAAAAGGAAAACATTCTATAATACATATTTAAATACCTTAAACGAACTAGATCAAAAATATTTAATTGGTGAAATGATTCATAAACCAGATTTTTTAGAAGGAAAAATACTATATGATTCTATCTATGATATAAATAAATCAATGATTGAAAAAATCAAACAAAATACAAATTACCTAAATGAATTTAAAGAATATATAGAAATGTGGATTCATGAAGTAAAACTTCCCCTATCCTCTATCCAACTTATGGTACATAGTGATAAGAGAGAAGAACAAATAAAAGAACAACTTCTCAGAATCGATAATGATGTTGAACAAGTCCTATTTTATTCAAGAAGTGAATATGCCGAAAAAGATTTTAAAATCAGTACAGTGTCTTTAAATAAAATTATGAGTACCATTGCTATCAAAAATAAAAATATCTTTTTAAAAAGAAAAATAGATCTACGTACAGATGGTTTAGATGGCGAAGTTTTAACCGATTCTAAATGGTTATCCTTTATATTAAATCAAATCATCTCAAACAGTTTAAAATACTATGACGAAAAGAAAGATTCCTTTATAGAAGTAAGCCTAGAACAAGAAAATGGCCTATCAAAACTTACAATTTACGATAATGGAATTGGTATAAAAAAAGAAGACCTTTCCTCTGTTTTTGAAAAAACATTTACAGGAAGCAATGGTAGAGAAAGAAGTGCTTCTACTGGTATGGGACTTTATATTGCCAAAAGACTTTGTGAGAAATTGGGTCATAAAATTGAAATTGAATCTATTTTTACAGAATATACAAAAGTTACAATTACCTTTCAGCAGGACGACTATTTCAATGTTACATAATTGTTATATTAGGTAATATTAGAAACAGGACAAATGCTGTTTTTTCTTTTATACTGTTTAGGAAAGGAGAATTTATATGTCAAAAATTCTAAAAATACAAGATATTGAAAAATATTATGGAAACAAATCCAATTTAACAAAAGCTATAGATAACATCTCATTTGAGGTAGAAAAAGGAGAATTTATAGCCATTATGGGAGCCAGTGGTAGTGGAAAAACCACCCTACTAAACTGTATCTCTACTATTGATAAAGTTACATCAGGTCATATCTTTGTAGCAGAAGAAGATATCACAAAATTAAAAGGCGCTAAATTAAATAAATTTAGACGAGAAGAATTAGGTTTTATCTTTCAAGATTTTAACCTATTAGATACACTTACTGCTTATGAAAATATTGCACTTGCCTTATCTATTCAAAATGTAAAAGTAAATACCATCGAAAAAAAGGTAAAAGAAATTGCAGAAAAATTAAATATCACAGATGTTTTAAACAAATACCCTTACCAAATGAGTGGTGGGCAAAAACAAAGAGTGGCTTCTGCTAGAGCAATTATCACAGATCCAAAACTTATTCTTGCGGATGAACCTACAGGTGCTTTAGATTCTAAATCTGCTAAAATGCTATTAGAAAGCTTTCAAGTTTTAAATGAAAAATGGCAAGCTACAATCCTTATGGTAACACATGATGCTTTTACAGCTAGTTATGCTAGTAAAGTTATCTTTATAAAAGATGGAAAAATATTTCATGAATTACATAAAGGAGATAAAACAAGAAAAGATTTCTTTGAAGAGATTATTGATGTAGTTACTTTACTTGGAGGAGATGCAAATGATGCTCTTTAAAATATCCTCTAAAAATATTTTTAAAAGATTTAAAGATTATGCCATTTATTTTGTAACACTTATTTTAGGGGTTGCTATCTTCTATATCTTTAATTCTATTGAAAGCCAAACCATCTTTATGAATGTAAGTAGTAACAAAAGAGAAATCATTGATTTAATGATGCAAATGCTATCAGGTATTAGTGTATTTGTATCCTTTATTCTTGGATTTTTAATTATCTATGCCAGTAATTTCTTTATGAAAAGAAGAAATAAAGAATTTGGTATTTATTTAACACTTGGAATGAGTAAAAAGAAAATATCTAAAATCATTCTAATAGAAACCATTTTAATAGGTCTTGTTTCTTTAGTACTTGGTCTTTTATTAGGTATTGTTCTATCACAATTTACAAGTGGTATAGTAGCGAGTATGTTTGAAGCTAGTATGGATTGTTTTGCTTTTGTATTTTCAAAAGCAGCTGTTATTAAAACCATTATTTACTTTGGAATTATGTATTTAATAGTCATGCTATTTAATACATGGCAAGTAAATCGTTTTAAATTAATTGATTTATTACAAGCACAAAAAAAATCAGAAAAAGTTAAAATTAAAAATCCTATTATCTCAGCACTTGTATTTATTTTATCAGTAGCCATTCTTGCTTATTGTTATTACACAGTCACCTCTGGTTTAGAAAATGTAGGTACCGAAGGTGCTTTGCTTAAAATCATTGCCTTGGGTGCTATTTCTACCTTTACTTTATTTTGGTCATTATCAGGTATGATGCTTAAAATATTTATGCACAATAAAAAAAGATATTATAAAGGTCTTAATTCATTTACCTTAAGACAAATCAGCAGTAAGGTAAATACAATGGTCTTTTCTGTAACTGTAATATGTTTAATGCTTTTTGTTACTATATGTGTTTTATCTAGCTCTTTTTCTATCAAAAATTCTATGACAAATAATCTTAAAGAATTAACACCTGTTGATATAAAATTAGATAAAAAAAGAAACAGTGAGAACCCTCTTTTTGTAGCAGAAGCACTTGATCAAGTACATTTTGATTACAAAAAAGACTTTACAGATATCATTACTTTCCCTGTATACGCAACAGATGATTTAACACTAAAAGATACTGTAGGTACCTATGCAGAGGAACTCATTAAAATGAATAAATTTATGGAAAGAAATTTAGCTTTTGCAGAAAAAATTATCAAGATTGGTGATTATAATAAAGTTGCTAAACTATATGGACAAAAAACCTATGATTTAAAAAACAATGAATATATGATCATTGGGGACTATCCAGATTTAATTACAATACGAAATGAAGGTCTTAAAAGAAATACAAAAATTACTTTAGCAGGACAAACCTTACAACCAAAATACAATGAAGTACAAAATGGTTTTGTAGACATTGCTGCCAACCATGTAACAACTGGAATTGTATTGGTACCCGATCACATGGATTTAGAATCGATTGTTGTCCTTGATTCTATGATTGCCAATTACAAAGGCAATAACGATGCTGCAACAGAAGAAAAAGTAATGCAATTTAGTAACAATGAAACCCTTAAACAATTAGGATTAGAAATGACAACAAAACAATATATTTATGAAAATAGTGTTGGTTTAGGTGCTATGATTACCTTTATTGGTTTATATATTGGTATTATCTTTCTAATATCAAGTGCTGCTATTTTAGCTTTAAAAGAGTTATCAGAAAGTACAGACAATAAAGAGAGATTTCTAATGTTAAGAAAGCTTGGTGTTGATGATAAAATGATCAATAAAGCTTTATTTAAACAAATTGGTGTATTCTTCTTAGTACCCCTTACTTTAGCCCTTATTCACTCTATATTTGGAATTATATTTGCCAATTCTATACTCTCTTCCTTTGGTAGTGAACAAATGCTAGAATCTGTTTTTTTAACAGCTGTATTTATCTTACTTATCTATGGAGGTTACTTCTTAATTACCTATTTTACAAGTAAAAACATTATAAAAGAAAAATAATATATGAAAAAAGGATAAAAAATATCCTTTTTTTTATTCCCAATAGAAATTGACACCTTTAGGAAAATATAGTAAAATGCATATTGGATAGAGGGAGAAACTTATGGAAATAGTAGAGATTATAGTGATTCTTTTATCGACAATACCGATGACTAAAGTTGTACAAATTATGTCTTATACAACTCTTTTAAAAGATTTAGCTGATTTGGGATATAAAATACTTCCCACTCAAATAGCAGAAGACATTATGCAAGAGGCAAAAGTTCCTACACAAAGAAAACGCAATATACGTATGTGGATTCCTGGTTTGAATCTTGCACATGAATTTATTAACAGGATAAAATATAATGCTGATAGACCATTTCTTCTCCAACATGCAAAAGAAATAGATCGAGTGCTTCCACTTAGTAGTGAGGAAGAAAAACGATATCAAAAAAATCCATCTAGAATTACATCTATTTTAATTACCAACGATCAAAATAAAAAAAGATACAAATGGATGATGTTTTATGAAGGAAATGAAAAAAGTGAAATATGGTTTACAGAAGAGAACGAAAAAATAAAAATTGTTAAAGTAACTGGACCCTTTGTACATAAACCTATATTGGAACAATATGTTATTGTAAAAGAAAGATTAGAAAAAAGTAAAATAACAGAAAATGATAGCAAGCAAATTGAAAAAATGGAAAATGCACAAAGTGATATACAAAATAGATATTCTAAAAAGCAGGAACTACAGAAAGAAAGTCAGAACCTAAAAAAAAGAAAACAAGCTTCTTTAGAACAAGAAAATCAAACCCATATAAAAATAGCCAAACTTAAAAAACCAACAAGTAAATTTGATGAATAAAAAGGAAATCACTACGATTTTCTTTTTATTTTTATATATAAATGATTAAAAAATTATATTTTATTAGTCACAAAAAAAGTAAATCCTAAGATTTACTTTGGTAAACTATTTTCATTTACAGTACTACTTTGTTGTGTTTTACGAATAAGGTCATATACAATAATAGAATTGGATACAGAAATATCATCATCTGCTATCTTACTATATTTTTTAATATAATCAGAACTTACTGTTTCTCCTTCATTTAACACTTTACCTTCATCTTTTTGATGACTATAGTACATTTTATCAGTAAGCCAGTTTGCATCTGGGAATACAACGACATTATCTTCTACATTGAAGATATCGTGTCCAAGTGCATACTTACTTTGGAATCCAAGCATATTTCCAAGTGTTGGAAGTACATCATACATTCCCATAACTTTTGAAACTTCTTTGTGTTTAATGGTATTATCTTTTGTCCAAATAATAAATGGAACACGTCTGTTTAATTCATACTGATAATAATCTACTTCTTTGTATCTAGAATCATTTTTGTCTAAAACAGCATCTGTTTCTGGATCATAGTTATAGAACTTTTCATATTCACTTTTTTTCACTTTAGCATCATGGTCTCCATAAATGACAATTGCTGTATTTTCTAAAAGACCTGAAGCATCTAATTCATTGATGAAATCCCCAATTGCTTCATCTGCATAATGGGCTGATTTGAAATAACTGCCTAATTTTGTACCTTCCATATAAGGAACATTTACAGTTTCCTCTTCACCAGTTGTATCATTCTTTTTCTGGTAATTCATACTTACATCGAAATCAGTAATATCTTTTCCTGCATTATTAAATGGCGTATGATTGGATAGCATGATTGCAAGTCCATAGAATTTATCATATTTTCCTTTTATAGTAGATATTTTTTCAGTAGATTGTCTAAAGAACGATTTATCACTAAGACCAAGTCCAATGGTTTCATCAATCTTATAATCTTTTGTATAACAATAGAAATTGTCATATCCAAATGATTTATGTACATTATTACGGTTCCAGAAAGTACAGTTATTACCATGCATACTAAAGGTATAATACCCTTGTTCTTTTAAAAGTTTAGGAATTGTAACATAATCTCTATCCCAATAACTAATTGCGACTGTACCACTATTTGCTGGCATTAAACCCGTATTAAAAGTAAATTCCGTATCACTACTTGTTCCTACACTTTCTTGTGCATGGAAATTAGAAAAGTATAATCCTTCATTTGCTAATCTTTTTAAATTAGGTGTTACATCATTGCCATTAAATTCTGTGTGTAAGAGAAAGTCTTGAATACTTTCTGCATGAATAACAATTACATTTTTATCTTTTAAAACATTGGTATAACTATTTGCATCTGTATTGTTTTCTCTAGTCTCATAGTAATTTCTAAAACCTTTATAGTTTTCATCATACCCAAATAAAGGACTTATTTGTGGTTGAATCGATGTAAAGATGTCATTGGCTTGGTACATAAAAATACCAAACTTCATTGCTACATATTCACGATTCCATTGTTTCCCAAGTCTGCTTACATCTAAAGATGTTAACATAGAAACAAAAAAACCAGTTACAATAAGAGCTCCTATAAGCGTATTCATAAAACGAATTTTTCCAACTTCTATTTTACTTACTTTTGGATAATACTCTTTTTTCTTTAAAGATATATGAACAAAAATAAGTGCAAAAATAGACCATAGATAAGAAAAATCTTTAAGCTCCATAACATTTTGTACAACCGCATCTCCTACATCTACTATTTGTAGAGAAGTTGCGAGTAATGAAATAGACGCATAAGATAGGTAGTTTGTATAATACATCGAATTAATCAAACATAATAGTGTAAAAAAGATTGTCCATCCTAAATAGTATTTAAATTGATTTTTAGGTTTAAATAAATATCCAAAAGCACCAACCAAAAGGACAATAATTAAATCTCCTAATATAGGTTTTATTTCAAAATAGTTTTTAACAGATAAAAATCTAAGCAACATTCCATTCATGACATTGATGATTACAAACGTAAAAAAAAGTACATTTGTCTTCGCATATCGAATGGTATTCTTTCTTGCTTTCTCAATTATTTTTTTCAAATTATCACCTCATAGACTTTCTAAGTATACCACATTTCACTTGTTTACGCAATTCTGCACACGAAATTTTCATCTTACTTCTTACCTATATAATTCACCATTTTTCGTATATTTAGTACAAATAATTATAAGAAATATGAATAAATTGTCATAAAAAAAATATTCCGAAGAATATTTTATATATATTGATTAAATTCTCTAATTTCTGTATGGTCTTCTAGACCTGCTTTTTCTAAAGATTCAAATAATTTCTTTTGTTCTTTGGTCAATTTCTTAGGTATAATAACCTTTAAAAGAATGTACATATCTCCCTTACGTCCACTATTAGGGTCTTCAATTCCCTTGCTACGTAAACGATGTTTATCTCCTGTACTACTTCCTGCTGGAATAGAAAGTTTCACATTTCCATAAAGAGTTGGTACTTCTTTTTTACAACCAAATACAGCTTCTGTAATGGTTAAAGGAAGTGTTACATAGATATCACTATCTTCTCTTTCATACAAAGGATGTTCTTTTACAGAGAATTCTAAATAGATGTCTCCATTTGGGCCTCCATTGGCTCCTGCTTCTCCTTTGCCTGCTACACGTAGACGGTTTCCTGTATCTACACCTGCTGGAATACGTACTTTTATATCTTTGTTTACTTTTACAAAGCCTTTACCATGACAGGTAGAACATGCTGATTCATAGGTTTTTCCTTTTCCTTTACATGTATCACATGTCGTTCTTGTTTGAAATACTCCAAACATGGTTCTTTGTTCAGAAATAACGGTACCGCTTCCATGGCATTCACTACAATTTTTTTCTCCATGTCCACCTTTTCCATCACAATCGTCACAAGTTTCTGTCGTGTCAACATTGATTTCTTTGGTACAACCAAATACAGCTTCTTCAAAGGTAAGTGTGATTCTTTTTAATAAATCTCTTCCCTTTGTTGCATGGGATCCACCTCTTGAAGTGCTTCCACCAAAGCCGAAACCACCTCCAAAAATTTCACTAAATATATCGGAAAAATCGAAACCTGAGAAATCAAATCCTCCTGCTCCACCTGCACCTGCTGCTCCATCAAAAGCTGCATGTCCGTATCTATCATATTGTGCTCGTTTATCACTATCTGATAAAACAGCATATGCTTCTTGCGCTTCTTTAAATTTTTCAGCTGCATTTTCTTCTTTAGAAACATCTGGATGATATTTTTTGGCTAATTTTCTAAAGGCACTTTTAACTTCTGCCTCTGATGCACTTTTGTCTACACCTAAGACTTCATAATAATCTTTTTTATTCATACAACACCTACTCCCTAACTATTATATATTTCTTCAAATTCACTTACTAAACCTTCAAATGTTTGAATGGCATTTTCAATTGGATATGGTTTTGTTAAATCACATCCTGTTTTTTGCAATAACTCTATTGGTGAATAGCTATTTCCACTCTTTAAAAATGTTAAATAATTTTCTAAAGCGCCTTCCTTTTCATCCAAAATATCATTTACGATTTTTGTGGCACAAGAAAGCCCTGTCGCATATTTATATACATAAAAATTATAATAGAAATGTGGAATTCTACACCATTCATATTTGATTTCTTCATCAATCACAACGTCTTTACCAAAATATAATTTATTTATGTCATAATACTTTTGATTCAAAGTATCCGCTGTTAAAATTTCGCTTCTTTCCTTCATTTCATACAGATCTTTTTCAAATTCAGCAAACATTGTTTGTCTAAATATGGTAGCTTTGTATAAATCTAAAAGCTCATTTAACAAGATAAGTTTTTCTTCCTTATTCGTTGTCTTTTGCAATAAATATTTATATAAAAATAATTCATTAACAGTAGAAGCAACCTCAGCTACAAATATTTTATAATCCCCAGTTTGATAAGGTTGATTGCTTCTTGTATAGTAACTATGCATAGAATGCCCTAATTCGTGAATTAATGTTGATACACTATTTAATTGTCCCTCATAATTAAGAAGAATAAAAGGAAGTGTATCATAGGAACCACCAGAGAAGGCACCCCCTCTTTTTCCTTTATTTGGATAAATATCAATCCATCCATCAGTAAAGGCTTTAGATGCATCTGCTACATAAGTATCACCAAGTGGCTTTAACGCTTCTAAAACAAGAGCATGGGCTTCATCAAAAGTATACTTTTTATTACTTTCTCCAATAGGATTCACATAGGTATCGTATAAATGATACTCTTCTAATCCAAGAATGTTTTTCTTTAAAGCATAATATTTATATAAAGCAGGTAACCCCTTATGAACAGTCTCAATAAGTGTTTCATAAACATTCTCTGATACCTCATCAGGAAATAAAGAAGCTTCTAGAGAGGTATTAAAATTTTCAAAGTTAGCAATCACTTTATTCAATTCTGTATTGGCTTCAATTGTATTTGCAATGGTATGGTTGTATTGTTTATATACCTTATAAATGGCTTCAAAAGCACGTTTTCTAACATCTCTATTTTTGGATTCTATATAAATCGAATAATTGCTTTGCGTTAATTCCACTTCATGGTTTTCTTCATCTAAAATTTTACCAAATACCATATCTGTATCTACTAACGTACTATAAATATTACTAGGGGCAAGCAGAACATTTCTTAAAGAAGAAACAACCTTTTCCTGATCTTTTGATAAATTATGTCCTTTATATCTGAAAATATCAAATAATATTTTTTCAAATTTACGTAATTCAGGAAATTCTATATACATTGTCTCTATTTCTTTATACTCTTTTTCTAGTAATTCAGGTTTTACAAAGGTAGATAGAATTCCTATTTCTGTATATAAATTTTCTACTTTACCATTTAATTGTTGATAGTGGGAATTGGAAGTATCCCCTTCATATAAATAGTGTGCATAAGAATATAATTTATCTAATTCTCTTTCTATCTTTTCATCGAATTGTAAAAATTCATATAAATTTTTTGAAGATTCTAAAAAAGTTTTTTCGTATTTTTTATACAATAAGGCTTTTTCTTTTGTTTCTTCATATGCCTTATAAAATTCTTCTTCTGTCCTGTAGATACTTTTTAAATCCCATTTGTACTTCTCATCAATCTCACTTCTGTTTTTGATGTTTTGTTCCATTTTTTCTCCTTTTATTTACAAGACAAAGTTCTAGTCTCCTAGAACTTCTCTTATATTCTTTTATTCAAACTTTGCGTCTACTACTTCTTCGTCATCTTTTCCTTTTTTCTTTTTGTCTTTTTTATCTGTACTAGTAGCTTCTTCATTTTGTTTTGCTTCTTTTGCAGCTTCTTCATAAACTTTAGTAGCAAATGCCATTGCAGTTTCTTGTAATTTATCTTTTTTCTCTTTGATTGCTTCTAACTCATTTTTTTCTAAAGCTTCTTTTAAATCTTTGATTTCATTTTCTGCTTTTTCTTTGTCTTTAGCTTCTACTTTATCTCCTAAATCTTTAAGTGATTTTTCAGTAGCAAAGATAAGTTGTTCTGCTTCATTTTTAGTATCTGCTTCTTCTTTACGTTTTTCATCAGCTTCTTTATTAGCTTCTGCTTCTTTTACCATTTTATCAATTTCATCATCTGATAATGCTGTATTAGAAGTAATGGTAATAGATTGTTCTTTTCCTGTTCCCATATCTTTTGCTTTTACATTTACGATACCATTGGCATCAATATCAAATGTAACTTCGATTTGTGGAACACCTCTTGGAGCAGATGGAATGTTAGACAATTGGAAGTTTCCAAGCGTTTTGTTATCAGCAGCCATTGGTCTTTCCCCTTGTAAGATATGAATATCTACAGCAGGTTGGTTATCTGCAGCTGTTGAGAATACTTGTGATTTACTTGTTGGAATGGTTGTATTTCTTGGGATTAGGACTGTACATACACCACCTAATGTTTCAATACCAAGTGATAATGGCGTTACATCAAGTAGAACGATATCATTAACGTCTCCTTTTAATACACCACCTTGGATAGCAGCACCCATAGCAACAACTTCATCAGGATTTACACCTTTTGAAGGTTCTTTTCCAAGTTCTTTTTGGATAATTTCTTGTACTTTTGGCATACGTGTAGAACCACCTACTAATAATACTTTATCGATATCATTTTTAGTAAGTCCTGCATCTTTTAATGCTTTACGTACTGGATCTAAAGTAGATTCTACTAAATCATCTACTAATTCTTCAAATTTAGCTCTTGTTAAAGATACATTTAAGTGAAGAGGTCCATCTTCTCCTTGTGACAAGAATGGTAATGAAATTTCTGTAGTCGTTACACCACTAAGATCTTTTTTTGCTTTTTCAGCTGCATCTTTAATTCTTTGCATAGCCATTTTATCTTTTGCTAAATCAATACTGTTTTCTTTTTTGAATTCATCTACTAGGTATTCCATGATTCTTTCATCGAAATCATCTCCACCTAATTTATTATTTCCACTTGTTGCTTTTACTTCAACAACACCGTCTCCAATTTCAAGGATAGAAACATCAAATGTTCCTCCCCCTAAATCGAAAACTAAGATTTGTTCTGTTTGATCTTGTTTATCCATACCGTAAGCAAGGGCTGCTGCAGTTGGTTCATTGATGATTCTTTTTACATCTAATCCTGCAATTTTACCAGCATTTTTAGTTGCTTGTCTTTGTGCATCATTGAAGTATGCAGGTACTGTAATAACTGCTTCTGTTACTTTTTCTCCTAAATAAGCTTCTGCTGTATTTTTAAGATCTGTTAAGATCATTGCAGATACTTCTTCTGGTGTATAGTCTTTTCCATCAATCGTTACTTTTTCATTTGTACCTATTTTTCTTTTGATAGAAGAAATGGTATTTGGATTGGTAATCATACCTCTTTTTGCTTTTTCTCCAATTACTCTTTCTCCATTTTTATTAAACGCTACTACAGAAGGTGTTGTCCTACTTCCTTCTGGATTGGCTATAACTTTTGAAGTATCTCCTTCAAATACAGCCACACAACTATTTGTTGTTCCTAAGTCAATCCCTATTATTTTTCCCATATATTATCTCTCCTTTTCTTATTCACTTACTTTGACCATAGCAGGTCTTATTACTTTATCTTTTAATAAATATCCTTTTTGAAGGACTTCTAAAACCATACCTGGTTCTACGCCCTCTTTAGCTTCTGTCATAACGCCCTGGTGATAGGTTGCATCAAATGGTTTATTATTTCCATCAATTGCTTTTACACCAAAGCTTTCTAATACTTTTATTAAATGACAATATATCATTTTAAAACCTTCTAAGAATTTTGATAATTCATCTTCTAAATTATCATCATCTAATTTAATCGCTCTTTCAAAGTTATCCACAATTGGTAATATTTCAAGAGCAATGTCTTCATGTGCATACTTTAGCATGTAACTTACTTCTTCATCTTTTCTTTTACGATAATTGATCAGTTCTGCTTTTTCTGACAAGACTTTATTTTCTAATTCTTTAATTTGATTTTGGAGTTCTTCTGTGATGTTTTTTTTCTTTTCTTTTTTTTCTTTTTTCTTTTCTTCTTTATGTGGACACTGACAAGTGTCTCCTTTTTCTTCGCAAGTACAGTTGTCAGTATGTAACATTTCTTCTTTTTCTATTTCTTTATCTGGCATACTTTACTCCTTTTCAATATTTTCTTTAATATAATTTAATAATGCGGTAACTTTGTCATATTCCATTCGTTTGGGTCCAATTAAAGCAAGGGTTCCTTCTTCTCCATTCATAGAATAATTGGTCTTAATAATCGCTACATCATTGTCAAATTCATTTTCACTTCCAATGTAGATATGTACCCCTTCATCATCTTCTCTAATATGATCCACCATATTTTGGTTATCAAATTTTTCTAAAATAGTTCTTATTTTATCTGCATTATTGAATTCAGGTTCTTTTAACATGTTATAGTTATTGTTTACCTTTACATTAGAAGCTTGTTGTAAATCTGTAAAGACTGTATAGAAAGCATTGTATAAAACCTCTTTTTGTTTGATTTCATTTCCAATAATTGGTTTTACTTCATATTCTAGTTTTTCACTCACTTCATCGACTGGTGTCCCAATAATATGATGGTTGATGATTTCTACAACTTGTTTGATTTCTTCTGGTTTGATAGCTTCTTTAATAAACATTTTCTTATGTTCAACATGTCCTTTGTCTGTTACTACAATGGCGATAAAACTATTTTGATCAAGTGGGATTACTTCTACTCTACTAATTTTATTGTCTTTGGAAGATTTTCCTAAAACAACAGAAGTATAACTTGTTAACTCTGAAATAATTTCCATACTTTTAATAATCGTATCAGAAAGCATCAGCGAATTATTGCGGAATATGGTTTGTAATTTTAAAACATCTTCGCCACTAAGTTCCTTTGGTTTCATAATATTGTCTACGTAATACCGATATCCTTGTTCAGAAGGAATACGACCTGATGAAGTATGTGTTTTTTCAAGCAAACCCATTTCTTCTAAAAGGCTCATTTCGTTACGAATGGTTGCACTTGAGCATTTTAATAAATTGCACAGTGATTTTGAACCAATCGGACGCGCTGTTTTAATATAATCTTCTACAATAAATTTTAGTAATTCTTTTTGTCTTTGTGAAAGCAATCTTATCACCTCTTTGTAGTATATGCAGTTTTCTATTTTTTAGCACTCCTTATATATGAGTGACAATACAAGTATAGCATCCCTTTGTAGCATTGTCAACGGAAGAGTGCTAAAAAAATAAAATTTTATTTCTCTATACATTTTGTTCTTATTACTTTTTACTTATACAAAAAGGGACTTATGTCCTTTTTTTATTATAAATTAAGCAGTTCTTCTCCACATATACACAGTTACATACGGTTGTAAATTAGAGAAAGCTGTTCCAGATCCTGTTGCCCCTGTTGTAGAAGCATTTGTAGAAACTGTATGGCTATGATTTCCTGTTGTACTTGTCGTTCCACTATAGGTATGCGTGTGCGCTCCTGCACTGCTCGTTGTTCCGCTATACGCATGCGTGTGATTTCCCGCATTATCCATTCCCATACGAGCGCCATGTGTTGGTTGGGTGGTTCCTACAAAATCTGCATAAACACCAAATATTCCACCGGAACGGTTGCTTGGATTCCAACTCCATCCACCAGCTGATGGATTATAATTATAAACATTATGTGTATGATTACCGGCTGCGCTTGTCGTACCACTAAAGGTATGGGTATGGGCTCCTGCAGAGGAAGAAGTTCCACTAAAGGTATGGGCATGGTTTCCAGCTGTCGAAGTACTTCCACTTAAAGCTGGTATACTATGGCTGTGACTTGGCAAGTTAGCTGCTGCTAAAGTGGTGGTAGTGCTTCCTCCTGTTTTGCCTATCGTGTTAAAGTTGCCATCAGCACTATTGATGCCTACCAAAGTTCTTCCTGTTCCATAAGCTTCCCAAACACCGCCAAATAGTATAGATGGGCTTGTACTACTCGTACTAATATAAATACTTCCAACTGGGTATGTTTCATTTAACTGATTTTTACTGATGACAGAAATATCTGCGGTATTTTTAGCCACTTGTGTCTTTAAATTGCCAATATCAACAGTATTGGTCTGGACTTGACTTTTTAAGGTTGTATTTTCTGTTTGTAGTGAAGTAATCTTAGCATCTTGGCTTTTATCTTTATTCTCAAGACTTGTATTTTTAGAGTATAAATCTTTTACATCATCTTGTAATTTTTTTACTGCTTTTGTAAGTTCTTCTCTTGTTAGAGTCGTAGAAGTTGTTGTGACAACGACGGGTGTATCTGCATCTTTATTGGCATAGTATTTTCCATTGGTTAGGTTTTCTACTTCTATAGTGCCATCATTATAGAGCAAAACTTTCCCAGCTATAGGGGCTTCCCCACTATACGTAATTTCATACCCTTCTGCTGAGACACCTTTTTTCCCTAAAGCCTCATCAAAGACAAAAGAAATAAGTCCACCATTTTCTTCAAATGTTTTATATAACTTTGTACTATTTCTCGCAAAATACACATCGGCTGCTCTTACAATTCCTTCTGTTGTTTCTTTGAAAGCATTCTTTTGTGAACTTTCTATTACTTTATACACCATTGGTACTGTTATAACAGAGACAATACCTAGTACTACAATAATGCCTAATACTTCTATTAAGGTAAAACCTTTTGGTCTTTTATTTCTCATTTTTACACTCCTTTTATTCTACTTTTTTTGTACTCTCTTATATACAAAGTATACCTTTTTTTTAAAAGTTGTAAAGCATAGAAAAAAATATCCGAAGATATTTTTAAATCCAAACACCAAAACCGATAGCTGCCATACTAAGAATAAGTCCTACTACCCAAAACATTTTAACGATGTCTCGCTCTCCCCATCCTAATTTTTCAAAATGATGATGGAGAGGTGCCATCAGAAGTACTTTTTTACCAAAGTATCTTCCTGCAACCATTTGCACAATACAAGATACTGTTTCTATTACAAACACACCTGCTACTACGATAAGTGTAAATTCATGACTGGTAATAATCGCTACCGCTGCTAAAGTAGCTCCTAAGGATAAAGAACCGGTATCTCCCATAATCACTTTGGCAGGATGATCATTAAAGACTAAAAATCCTAAAAGAGCTCCTACTAAAATAAAACAGAAAATAGCAATGTCTTCATGTCCTTGTAACCATGCAGTTCCCCAGGTAATTACACCGAAGGCTGCAAAAGCCATTACGGAAAGTCCGCCTGCAAGACCATCTAATCCATCTGTAATATTCACAGCATTAGAAGTAGCTACTAAAACAAGTAAAATAAATAAAGCAAAGAAAATACCCATTTCTATTTTTATATTTAAAGTATAAATAAAGAGTCTTGGTTCATTTCCACTTGCTACATATAAATAGTAAAAGACGATCGCAATTAAAATTTGACCAATCAACTTTTGCCATTCTGTAAGTCCTTCATTCTTTTTTCTTTTGATAATTAAGTAATCATCTAAAAATCCAAGTAATCCATATGCTACAAATACAAATAAAATAATAAATAAATGACTTGTAAATTGCATTTTACCAGTTAGGATAAGTAACAAAGTAGCAAATAAAGTAGGAAGAATAAAGATAAGTCCTCCCATTGTTGGAATTCCTTCTTTTTCTTTATGCTTTTTGGCTAGAAAAATACTTATTTTTTGTTTTGCTTTCAATTTTCTTAAAATGGGTATAAATACCAATCCAAATATAACGGATATAATAAACCCTATCATCATTGCGAGTACGGATTTTGCTAAAATTAACACACGATCATCTCCTACATAAATTCTAATACCACTTGTTTATCATCAAAGTAACTTTTTTCACCACAAATTATTTGATATGTTTCATGTCCTTTTCCAAGCAATAATAGTATATCATTTTTTTCTAATAATTGCACACCTTTTTGAATGGCATCTTTTCTGTTTACTATTACTTCATAATTGGTATTGCTAAGTCCCTTTACCATATCTTCTAAAATACTTGTAGGATCTTCCCATCTTGGGTTATCACTTGTAAAGATAGCGTAATCGCCTAAATCTGTCGCAATCCTAGCCATATGGGGTCTTTTGGTTTTGTCTCTATTTCCACCACACCCAATAATGACATATATTTTTCCTTCACATATTTCTTTTGCTGAAACAATCATATTTTCTACAGCATCTGGCGTATGTGCATAATCTATAATAATAGTATTTTCATTATATCTTATTTTATCCATTCTACCAATAGGAGGCTGCACATTTTTGACAATTTGTCTTGTTTCTTTAAATCCTATTTCATTTAAAACAGCAATACAAGCTAACATATTATAAATATTGTATTTGCCAATCAAACTACTTTCGTATTCTTTTTTTTGTCCCATATATTCTATTGTAAATGTATTTTTATCGGAATTGATTTTGTAATCGGTTACCGTATAGTCTCCATTTTGAAATCCATAAAATAAAGTTTTATTGGCTTCTAAGACATAGTATAGATAGTAAGGATCATCACTATTGACAATCGCTTTTCCACCTTTTTTTAATTGTTCAAATAGTTTTTGTTTTGCAAGAGCATAGTTTTCCATTGTTTTGTGAAAGTCTAAATGATCTCTTGTTAAATTGGTAAAAACAGCGTAATCAAATAAAAGTCCCTCTACTCTTCCGTAAGAAAGGGCATGGCTGCTTACTTCTAAAGCAACATATTCTATTTTTTGTTCTTTACATTCTAATAGCATTTCATATACATCTAAAAGATCAGGTGTTGTATTATTTAAATCTCTTACTTTAGAGTCCATATAAAAGCCAATGGTTCCAATGTATGCACTTTTTTTATGGAGTGCCTGCAAAGCTTCATAGAGAAGAAAGCAGGTTGTTGTTTTGCCATTGGTTCCCGTTACCCCTATTAGTTTTATATCAGCAACTAAGGGATATATATTTTCTTTTAAATATTTGGTTAAATAGTCTCTTGTATCTTCTACCAAAATGGTTTCTACAGAGTAAGATCCTTTTTCTGCAATAATGGTAGTGGCCCCTTTTTCGATGGCATCTTTGATGTACTCATGTCCATCGTGTACAGCGCCTTTTAATGCGACAAAGGTATCTCCTTTTTCTATTTTTCTAGAATCTATTTTGATTTTCATATAAACCACCTCTACTTTATTTTATGGCTTTATAAAAAAGAGGTGCTTTTTAGAAAAAAAGACCTTCTATAATAAGAAAGACTTTGTTATTTTTGTTCTAACTTTTGAAGAAAGAATCATTTTGTAAAAAATTGTGATTGTTTAAATCAATTTGGATATAATCAACCACTTTTTTTGCTTTTATAAGATATTCTATAACAAAAGATTGTTCTTTTGTTTCATCATAAGTAATTGTGAGTTCTAACAATCTTAAAAGCAAAAGATAAAGTAACTGGTTATAGAGATTTTTTGGTGGATGATTTTCATAAACACCTTGTATAAAACCATCAAAGAATTTTGCATTCTCCTGGCGATTAAAAGCAGATGCGATGGACCATCTAAAGTTCATTACAAAATAATCGAAACAAAAAGATTCTATATCAATGACTGTAAGGGTGTGCTCTTTTTCTACCATCATATTTTTAGGATGCATATCACCGTGTATATATTCTTTTTTACAGTCTTTAAAACTTTCTTTTAGTGCATAGAGTCTATCTATAATATGTTCTATTTCTTTTCTACTAAAAACTTTGGAAAAGGCATCATAATTTTTATTATAAATGGAGGTAAATGCTTCAACTGTAGTTTGCGTTAACGCATCTATATCTTCTCTTTTTTCAAATTCTTTTTTTTGTGGTTCTTTTTCATTGATTTCTTTAAAATAGTTACCTGCTGTAACGCCATAAGTATAAAATTGTTCTTTTGAACAGGTATCATATAAAGTATTTAAAGCTTTGCCATCTATCCAACTATAGATACAATATATTTTATTTTCTATCGTTCCAGAGGTGATAAGCTGCATAGCTTTGGGTGTATGCTTTGTATAAATAGAGACTATTTCTTTTATATTTTCTAAAGTTAAAGGACTGTTATCCATTATTTTTAGAAAGAAAGTCTCTTTTCCGCGCATAACTTTTAAGACAGTCGCACCAGACTGACTATCTTGGATGGGTTCTAAAATATCAATTTCCTTTAAAAAATTTATTTTTCTTATATACTCTGTCATTTCTTTCATCTCTATTCTTCTTTATAAAAAAAGCTTTATAATAGTTTTTCATCTATTATAAAGTTTTTATTTGTATTTATTTTATGATTCTACCAAAGTTCCTTTTTTTTGCAAATATGTAGATACTTCTTTTTTATCACTAAAAGGAATTCTTTCATTTCCAACAATCATCGCATCTTCATGCCCCTTGCCAAGAATTAAAAAGATATCATTTTCTTTTAATAAATCAATTCCTTTTATAATTGCTTTTTTACGATCTAAACAAACTTCATAATTGTCATAAGTAGCGCCTTCTGTCATATCTGCAACGATTTGTTTTGGGTCTTCAAAATGAAGATCATCGTTGGTAATAATGACGTGATCTGCTAAGTGACAAGCAAGAGATAACATAATAGGTCTTTTGGTTCTGTCTCTGTCTCCCGTACAACCAAAAGCTACATAGATTTTTCCTTTACAGATGGTTTTTACTGTTTTTAATATTTTTTCCACAGCATCTGGTGTATGAGCATAATCAATAATAATACTATTTGTTTTATAATGAATGGTTTCCATACGTCCAATAGGCGCTTTTAATAAAGGAATGATTTCTTTTAACTTATCTGCAAAACCCATTTCACTTAAAATACAAATTGCACTTAACATATTATAAATATTATATTGGGCGATCAGTTGCATGTCTATTTCATATATAATGCCTTTATGTTCATAAGAGAAAGTAGTTCCTTCTGCAGTCATTTTATAAGAATCAACCTTATAATCTCCACCTGTAAATCCATAGGTAATATTGTCATTTCCTTCTAATAAAAAGTAATCTTTATATTTATCATCTATATTGATAAATGCTTTTCCATTTTTCTTAAGCTTTTTGAATAACAATTGTTTTGCAAGAGCATAGTTTCCCATGGTTTTGTGATAATCTAAATGATCTTGTGTAAGATTTGTAAACAAAGCATAATCAAATAAATATCCTTCTACCCTATTATAAGAAAGAGCATGACTGCTGACTTCCATAATAATATATTTACAGCCATCTTCCTTTGCTTGCATAAACATATCATAACTATCCCAAATATCAGGACTTGAATTTGGTAAAGAAAATACTTTTTCTTCTAGGTAAAAACCATTGGTACCAATATAAGCACTTTTTATACCCATAAGTCTTAAAGCTTTATAAATAAGAAAGGCAGTTGTTGTTTTTCCATTGGTTCCTGTAATTCCTACAAATTTAACGTTTCTAAGTTTTGGATTGTAATGTTTTTTTAAAT
Source organism: Bacilli bacterium (assembly GCA_028693035.1). Classification (GTDB taxonomy): domain Bacteria; phylum Bacillota_I; class Bacilli_A; order RF39; family UBA660; genus RUG12867. Next base: position 27,967 of record JAQUWE010000004.1, read on the forward strand.
AAGACAAAAGATATTCTCTACTATCATCCACTATTTCATAGGGAATTTCATAGGTTCCTTCTTCTGCGATAATTTTAGAAGCTCCATTTTGAATGGCTTTATCTATATAATCATGCCCATCTCCATCAATGCCTCTAACAGCAACAAAGATGTCTCCGTTTTTTACTTTTCTAGAATCTGCTGTTATATCTAACATATTTACACCTCATTTTTTATTTTACTATAAATTTTATAGAATTACAAATAGTCCTTTCTATAGTATTGTTATATTCAGTAAAAGTATGTACTAAAAAAGCCGTCTTTCTTAGTAAAAAAACTAAAAAGATGACTTTTCTATTAAACTTTCTTTATTAAATGATTTGATTTCTCCTATTTTATTATATAGAACTTGTATTTTGGTTTGGTTATATGTGGATAAATCTAAAACAATTTCTGTGATATTGCCATCTAGAGTTGTCGTAGAAATCCCTACATTTCCTTCTATAGGCACTGTTTCTTCTTTATATAAGGAAGCAAACGTAGAAATAGGTAAAAGATATGTTTTTACTATTTTTTTATCTGCATACTGGGTAGTCGCATTTAAAGTAGCTTTTTCTATATAACCCGATAATTGTTTAGGTGTAATCTTTTCAAAATCAAAGAAAAGAGGTGTACTTTCTACCATCGTAGGCGCTAAATAATAATGGCTGTTTTCTACATAATAAACGTCTCCCGTTTCCTCTACTGTAATGCTTTGTTTATTATTATATCTTTTTCCCCTTACATGCACTGTTTTAATAGGTTCGTCTGTTGTAAGTAAATATGTAATATTTGTTTGATATTCATAATTAACCAATGTATCTAAAGTGGCTTTTTTAGGAAGCTTATTTTGGTATAGTTCATCTTTATCTTTAAAATCAATAAATAAAAATATACAAGTAAAAAAGAGAAGATAAAGCCCTAGTTTCATAAGAGACTTGTACCTTGGAATGGCCCATAGCTCTTTAAGCTTTTCTATGTAAACATTCTTCTTTTTTTCTTTTTTCATCTTAGTCAATCACTTTTCCTAACAATTCTTCTTTTTGATGATATCCATTGATAAAGTCTACGGCTTTCATTTTTCCTTTTCCTTCTGGTTGAATTTCTTTTAAAATAATTTCTCCATTGGATACTTTCACACCAAGACCTTCTTTATAAAAGCCTGTAATTTGTCCATCAAATTTTTCTGGAAAATAGTTGGTAGAAATTAGCACTTCCCATACTTTTACGATTTTGCCATCTAAAACACAGTAAGCACCTGGCCAGCTATTAAGACCTCTTACTTGGTTATAAATTTCTCTTTTTGTTTTGGAAAAGTCAATTCTTTCATCTTCTCTTTTAATATTAAAAGCATATGTTACTTCACTTGTATCTTGTTTGGTTCTTGGATTGGTTCCCTCTATAATAGAAGGCAGGGTTTCTAAAAGTAAATCTCTTCCTACAATAGACAATTTATCATGTAGTGTAGAAGCGGTATCTTCTTCTGTAATTTCTACTTCTCTTTGACTGATAATGTCACCAGCGTCCATTGCTTTGCTCATATACATAATCGTCATACCTGTTTTACGGTGTCCTTTGATAATGGCCCCATGAATAGGAGCCCCCCCTCTTAGTTTTGGTAACAAGGAAGCGTGCACATTGATGCATCCAAGTCTTGGTAACTGCAAAAGGGTAACAGGTAAAATTTGTCCGTAAGCACAAGTAACAATTAAGTCTGGCTTCCATGCATAAATTTCTTCTTCTGCTTCTTTTATTTTTTCTGGTTGTATAACTAAAATTCTATGTTTTAAAGCAACCTCTTTGATAGGGGTTGGAGAAAGGGTTCCTTTTCTGCCTACTTTACGGTCAGGCTGCGTAACAATACCCTTTACATTATAATTTTCTATAAGTCCTTCTAAAACAGGAACAGCAAAATCTGGAGTTCCCATAAATACTATACGTAATTCTTTTTCTACGTGGATATCTTCTACATTCATATTATCACCTATTTTCATTTTATCACACTTCTTTCTATTCTTCTAGAGTGTGAGTGGATTTAAATCAATCTGCACATAGACCTGCTTGCCTTTCGCATAATGTTCATTTAAATACACAAGTTTTTTTAAAATGGTTTCTCTCTTTTTATATTTAATAATGATTTTATAATAATAGAAATCATTTTTTTTAGGCATCGCAGCGGCAGCAGGACCTAGAATGGTATTCCCTCTATTGTCTTTGTCTAAAAACTTTCTGATTTTAGCACTTTGTTCGATAGCAAAATCTTCTTTTTTAGAAGAGATTTCAATGACCGCTAAATTGTAATAAGGAGGATACCCTAGTAATTTACGAAGGCGCATTTCTTCTTTATAAAATCCTATATAATCATGGGTACTTGCTTTTACAATACTGTAATGATTCATATTAAAACCTTGAAAGATAACTTGCCCTTTTTTGTGACTACGTCCTGCTCTTCCCGCTACTTGATTGAGTAAAGCAAAGGTGCGCTCGCCACTTCTAAAGTCTGGCATATTGAGTCCAGCATCAGCATTTAATACCCCTACAAGTGTTACATTTTCAAAATCAAGTCCTTTAGCAATCATTTGTGTTCCTACTAAAATATCATATTTTAAATCTTTAAAATCACCCACAATTTTTTCATGAGCATTTTTTTTGCTTGTCGTATCCGCATCCATTCTTATAATACGTGCGGAAGCAAATGTTTTTTGGAGTTCCTCTTCTAGTTTTTGGGTACCAAGTCCAAAGGAATCAATGCGCTTGCTTTGGCACTCTGGACATTCCTTGATAGGACGTTCTCCATATCCACAATAATGACATCGCATCGTACCCGATGATTTATGAAAAGTAAGCGGAATATCACAGTGTGGACACTTTACTGTATACCCACAATCATGACAAGTCATAACCGTTGTATACCCTCTTCTATTTAAAAGTAAGATACATTGTTCTCCTTTTTCAAGGGTGGTTTGTATACTTTGTATTAATTTCCTTGAAAATAAAGAATGTCCGTTTTTTATTTCTTCTTTCATATCTATAAGTTCTACTTTAGGAAGGGTGTTGTGAATACGGTTTTTTAATTCTAATAATGTATATTCTCCCATTAGCGCTCTTGTATAACTTTCAATAGAAGGGGTTGCACTTCCTAAAACAATAGGACATTTGTGGTATTTAGCGCGGTGAAGAGCAATATCGATCGCATGATACTTAGGCTGATTTTCTTGTTTATAAGAACTACTATGTTCCTCATCTAAAATTATAATACCCAAATTTTCAAAGGGAGCAAAGACAGCGGATCTAGCACCTATAACAATAGATACTTCCTTATTGGTAATTTTGCGCCATTCATCATATTTTTCTCCATTAGAAAGACGACTATGTAAAATAGCAATTTCATTTCCAAACCTATTTTCAAAAACTTCTACAAACTGGGGTGTTAAACTGATTTCTGGGACAAGTACCAAGGCTTCTTTTCCTTTTTCTAAAACCTTTTCAATCAAGTGCATATACACTTCTGTCTTGCCACTGCCTGTAACACCATGTAGGAGGTATGGCTGAAAACCCTCTTTTTCTGAAATAGTTTGTACAATATTTGCTTGTTCTTCTGTTAAAACAGTTTCATTTTTCATTTGTACATTCTTTGCAGAAAGTCGATATACTTCTTCTTTCTTTTCTACTAGTACTTCCTTTTTTAATAAAGTCTGCACTGCAGAAGCAGATATTTCTAATAGTTCTTTTTTTTCTACTTTTTCTCTATCATCTAATCTCTCAATGATTTCTTTTTGTTTTGGTGTTTTGGCAAGTGAGACAGCTCTTTCATATGACATATTTAAAAAGATATAAGTGATATATTTTTTAGGAACGACATATTCTTTTTTTGCTTTAAGTGCGGGAGGTAACATGGTTTGATAAGAAGCAATTTGGGTAGCCAATGTTTTTTTACTAATATAACTTCCAAGTTCTAATAATTCTTTATTTAAAACAGGTTCTTTATCTGTACAAGATAAAATATCTTTGGTCTGATATTCTCCTTGATACTCTGCAAGAATTTCTAAAATAAAACCCTCTAATTTTTGATTGCCAAAAGGAACCATAACTCTTTTTCCTACTTCCATTTCCTTTTCTAAATTTAGAGGAACATGGTAAGTAAAAGTTTTATTGGTTGCTTTGGCTTTTAATTCTACTAAAACATTTACATACATCGTTATCACCTTCTATTTATTATATCATATTTTTTTTAGAACAAAAAAAAATACATTTAATCTAAATGTATCAAACCAGCGTGTATTTCTTCTAACGCTTTTCCGATTTCTTTTTTTGATTTGTACTCATTTTCTTTCATTTGATAATGATTTGTTTGTTGCATCTCATGTACTCTTTTAGCAGTTACATTTACTAGTAAATACTTAGAGCCAATTTTTTGCAATAAACTATCAATGGAAGGATATAACACACTTACCACGCTCCTTACTCTCATCATATAATACATTTACACCTAATGCAAGTCATTCGTCTTTTTTTGACACAAATTGACAGTGTAAAGATTGTAAAGTTCATCGATTTCTTCTTTACTATAAATTGCTTTTTGTCCCATATGTCTTTCTATCTTAGGCACTAAATATCTTTCATGCACTAAAATTTCATCTTTATAATCCGTCACTAGAAAATGACAAGCCTCTTTTATGACAAAAACTTTTTGACAAGAAATTTCTTTGATAAGAAGTACTTTATTTAAAGCTTCATTTAAAAGGTTAAAGGGATTGGGTAAAGATATATTATCTGGTTTTCTTATAAGCCATTCTTTTTGATACTTGCCAGTTATTAAACCATTCTCTGTATACAAATAAAAGAAATAAAAACCAAATTCACTTAACAGCAAGACCTCATTCTTTCCTACAATAATTACTTTCTTGTATCCCTTTATTTTATGCGTATAAAGATTTAAAAAGTCCTGTGGTGTTAAAACGGGCTTACTCTTTTCTCTTTTCTGATCTAATTTATAGATCCATCTAGCTCCTAAATAAAGGACAAGCAAAAAACAAGTAAAGTAGAAGGCAGGTTGTTTAAAAAGATTAAAATTTTGAAAAAGAACGAACATTTTAACGAATAACCTCTAATAGTAAAGGGGTTTCTTCCTCTAAAAAGCATTCTATTTGATAAGCCTTTTTTAATGCTGCAAAAGAAATCTCTTTTGTATAATAAACAGTATAAAGAACCTCTCCTTGGTTTACCCTATCCCCTATTTTTTTATGAAGAACAACGCCTACACCATAGTCTATCTTGTCTTGCTTTGTTTCTCTTCCAGCTCCAAGATCATGAACAAATTGTCCTACAAGATTGGCATCAAGCTTTGTGACAATACCACTTTCATCACTTTTTATATCGATTTGATTTGTAGATACCGCAATTGCCTTGCTGTTTCCATTCTGTGCTTTTACAAGTTCTTCAAACGTTTCATAAGCTTTGCCATTAGAAAGATTTTCTTTACACAAGGCACGTGCTTCCTCTAAGGCAATCCCTTTTCCAGCATGTACCATATAACTGCCAAGTTCTATTGCAAGATTCTCTAAATCTTTTGGACCCTTTCCTTTTAAAGTATCTATAGCTTCTATTACTTCTAATCCATTTCCAATTGCTTTCCCTAAAGGGGCATTCATATTGGTTAAAAGACAAATGACTTCCTTTTTATGATGCGCACCAATTTCAACCATAAGATGGGCAAGAGCAGATGCATCTTCTATCGTTTGCATAAGAGCGCCTTTTCCGACCTTTACATCTATCACAAATTTATCAGCACCACTCGCAAGTTTCTTACTCATGATACTAGAAGCAATAAGAGGAATAGAAGATACTGTTCCTGTTACATCTCTTAGTGCATACATTTTTTTATCAGCAGGTACCAAGTTTCCTGTTTGACTAGCAAGTGCAATTCCTATTTTTTTTACTTGCCCAATAAAAGCTTCTCTAGGAAGATCTACATTAAAATCTTGAATACTCTCTAATTTATCAATAGTCCCACCCGTAAGGCCAAGACCTCTTCCACTCATTTTTGCAACTGGAATGCCTAAGGAAGCGACCAAAGGCGCAACAACCAATGTCGTTTTATCTCCAATACCACCTGTGGAATGTTTATCTACTTTCGTTGTAGTGATTTCACTTAAATCAATGGTGTCTCCACTATGCAGCATACATTCTGTCAAATAAGAAGTTTCTTCGGCATTCATGCCATTGATACAAATGGCCATTAATAAACTACTCATTTGATATTCTTCTATATTTCCATCGACATAATTTTCAACAACAAAAGAAATTTCTTCTTTACATAGTGCTTGTCCTACTCTTTTTTTATTGATAATATCAATTATATGCATATCAAATCCCTACTTTCTAGTATTATTATAGCATGAATTTTAAAAGAAAAAAGGAAACATTCTCCAAAGACAAACAAATTATGACAAACTGTATTTTGTTGACACTTTTGCATTCTATTTTTATAAAAATAAGTTCTGCAAATTGGTTTGACATTTTTATAAATACGTGCTAGAATATGGGTATATTTCAAATGACGTATATTTCATTCTTTTTATGATAATAGTTACGGTTCGAAATGTTAGTGAAGGAGGAATGAAAATGCACAATGGTACAGTAAAATGGTTCAAAAGCGATAAAGGTTTTGGATTTATTACAGATAACGAAACTAAAGAAGATGTTTTTGTACACTTCTCTGCAATCAATGTTGACGGATTCAAAACACTTGAAGAAGGACAACAAGTTACATTTGATGTAGAAAGCGATCCAAAAAACCCAAGTAAAAACAGAGCAACTAACGTTGTTATTGCAAAATAATAATTGAAAGCTTATATTTACTAAAAAACAATGTTTAATTACATTGTTTTTTTTGTATTATTTTTTACTAGAAAGAAAGGTCACCTTTTCGGCAATGACTTCCATCACTCTTTTGGGATAATCATCCTCTTGTTCAATAGAACGGGATTGGATACGGCCTTTGATCCCTACTAAATCTCCTTTCTTACAATATTCGGTTGTATTTTCTGCGATGCCTTGCCAAAGAACACAGGAAATAAAATCAGTATCATATTCCCCACTTACATTCTTATAACTTCTAGGTACTGCTAAAGTAATATTGGTTACTTTTTTTCCTTTCTCTGTTTCAATTAATTCTGGATCTCTTACGAGTCTTCCTACAATAACGGTTTGATTTAACACATTATGCCTCCTTTCAAACACACTATAACAGAACAAAAAAAAGAAAACAAATGACATATTTCAGAAATTTATTTTCTTTTTATTACATTTTTTATATAAAGGATTCCTATAAAAAGTATATTTTATAAGAAGGTATTCTCAAAAAATTAAAATTATCTTTATTTACAATTTAAATGATGTTCATATTTTTTGATATTTCTATTCTTATCAGATACAACTGTTGTGTATGAAGATTCTTTACAGGCTTTTAGTTTGGATAAGTCATAGGTGTCTCCTATTTTTTCATTGATGGTTTTTAGTTGTTTGATTGAAACATCGTTTTTATCTTGTCCTTCTACGCCTTTCATATAAGACTCGTAGTACTTTTTGGCATAGGTTTCCATAATGCCTTCGTAATTAACTTTTTTAGTGCATCCCGTTGCAAGTAAACCAAGAAGTATAAAACTAAGAACGATCATCTTTTTTTTCATCTTTTATCTTCCTCTCAAAAATAGTCTTTTAATAAGTGATTTAATTCAACTGCATATTCCATTGGTAATTCTTCTCTTAACTTATCAATAAATCCCATAATTAATAATTGTTTTGCAGTTTCTAATGGTACCCCTCTACTTTGTAAGTAAAAGAGATTGTCCTCACTTATTTTAGAAACAGTGGCTTCGTGATTTAAAATAGAAGTATCATTTTTAACTTCATTTTTAGGAATGGTATCACTTTTGGATTTTCCATCTAGTATAATTGTATCACATTTGATTGTACTTTGTGAATACTCTGCTTTTTTATCCATGTAAACAGTTCCTCTATAAGTAGCGTTTCCTCCGTCTACCGCAATAGATTTACTGATAATACTGCTTTTTGTATGTGGGGCTAAATGAATCATTTTTGCGCCTGTGTCTTGTTGCTGAATGCCTTTCGCAATCGCAACTGAAATGCAGTTTCCTTTGGCGTATTCTCCATTTAAAATACAGCACGGATATTTCATATTTACTTTAGAACCTACATTGCCATCAATCCATTCCATTAGGCCACCTTTTTCCACAATGGCTCTTTTGGTTACTAAGTTATAGACATCGCTCGACCAGTTTTGGATTGTAGTATATCTACATTTGGCATTTTTCCCAACATAGATTTCTACGACGGCAGCATGCAAGGCATCTTCTGTATAGGTAGGAGCTGTACACCCTTCCATATAATGGAGATCACTGTCTTCTTCTACAACAATAATGGTTCTTTCAAATTGTCCCATATTTTTACTATTGATTCTAAAATAGCTTTGTAAAGGTCTATCTATTTTTGTATGAGGGGGTACATAAATAAAAGTGCCTCCACTCCATACTGCTCCATTAAGAGCTGTATATTTGTTTTCATCATATTTGACTAAGTTATTAAAATATTTTTTAAATAAATCAGGATATTTGCGAAGGGCTGTATCGGTATCACAAAAGATAATATTTTTATCTTCTAATTCTTTAATCATACTGTGATAGATAACTTCACTTTCATACTGGGCACCTATACCACCTAAATACTTTTCTTCTGCATCTGGAAGCCCTAATTCTTTAAATGTATTTCTAGCATCTTTTGGTACTTTAGACCAATCATGATGTACCTTATCATCAATTCGTTTATAATAATGCACTTTACTAAAATCAATTGTCAGTTCTGGTCCAAAACGAGGATTTGGAAGACGCTTAAATGTCTCAAAAGCTTGTAGTCTAAATTTTGTCATCCATTCTGGTTCTTTTTTTAGGGCAGATATTTCTTTAACTTTATCTATATCTAATAATTTTGTATTCATACTATCACCATTGTTTATTATACTAGAAAAAACAAAAAAAGCCTAGCGTTGAAACCAGGTCTTTTTCATTTCTTTATTTGATTGTTTCTTCTTTTGACTTGCGATTTCTTCTTCAGTTAGTATCCATTCTGAAGGTTCAGCAACTGTTTTTATAGCCTCTATGTACTGTTTAATAATAATAAATTGTAATGGTTGATTAAGCTGACTTAAATCAAAGTGTTCAGGATTTACAATGGCAGGACTATTTGTAAGACCTAATCTTTCATAAAAATCATGATCTTTTGTATAAGCCTTAGATGGAGGAACAATTACATATGTTTTATATGGTTCTTTTTCATTATGTTCATCTAGCATGCAAGCCATCTCTACTTCTATTCCATTTACCATTTTCTTATATTTGGCAAATAAATGATACTCAACCTCTAGTGGCGCGTTCCAACTAATTTTGGTACGATCCTCACTTACTGTTGAATAAGATATACACGCTACACATAAGTCTGTATAAGCTCTACTCATTAATTCTGTTTCTATTTGTCTTTCTCTACTTTTTTTCCACACCATTTTGATACTCCTCTACTACTTTTTTTATACCCCACCAAGGAAGTAATGCACATTTTTTTCGGTTGGGTTGTTTGTAGATATCATCATAGACAATTGCATTTTCTAGTACGTCAGCATCATATTCTTTTTCGTTGACCATATTTTCATACTGCGTAATTAAGTGGGAAACTTCAGTCACTGTTTTTCCAATCAATGTTTCAATCATAATGGAAGTCGCACTGGTACAAATGGCGCAGGCTTCTCCATCAAATCTTATATCTTCTATTTTTTCATCTGTTATTTTTACATTCAGATGAATTTCATCGATACAGCTTTCATTATTCATGTTTACATATAGATAGGAAGGATCACTGGTAAGTCCCTTATTTCTTGGATGACTGTAATTTTCTAAAATGATTTCTCTTTTTAAATGATTGTCCATCTTTTCACTTCCTTTTGTGCTTTATATTATAACACAAGAATAGAAATTAATAAAATTTATATTTTTTTAGGAAAGTGCGAAATTGCCATCTTTGAAAATGATATATTCATTTCCTTCTACATCTTTTCCAATAATACTTAAATCTTTAGAACCCACCATAAAATCTACATGGGTATCACTATGATTAACACCTGCTTTTAGCAACTCATCTCTTGTCATAGTTCCCCCACCCTTAACAGTTGTTGGAAAGCCAGATCCAAGCGCTAAATGGCAAGATGCATTTTCATCATATAGTGTTGTATAGAAAAGAATATTGGAGTTTGATATAGGAGAATCATAATCTACTAGTGCGACTTCTCCTAAGTATTTAGCTTGTTCATCAATCTCAAAAATACTTTCTAAAGCTTTTTGTCCTTTTTCTGCTTTATAATCAATTACTTTTCCATCTTTAAAAGTCAAATAAAAGTTTTCGATAATATTGCCTTGATATACAAGTGGTTTTGTACTGTAAACAGTCCCATTTGTCCCTAAATAATGTGGAGAACAAAAGATTTCTTCTGTTGGTAGATTGACAACCAAATCTCTTTTGTGAGAAGGAGAATATTCTTTGGCTCCTGTAAAACGGAAATTTTCAGGTAACGTAACTGTTAAATCCGTACCTAAATCATTTTGATAATGTAGCGTCTTTAATGAAAGACTGTTTATTTTTTCACAGCGTTCTATCGTAAGGGCTATTTTTTTATCCCAAGCTGCAATAGGATCTTCTTCATTTACTAAAGTACATGTAAAAATAGCTTCCCATAATTTATTTGTTGGATTTTCTTCATTTGGAAACACTTTTTTGGCCCATCCATCTGTTGCCACGGCAGCGATAACCCAAGGCATGTTATAGGTCTTTCTTTGTCCTCTAGCATATGCTTCTGTCTCTAACATTCTTTTTTGAGAAGCAAGTATTTTTTCAGAAGGTACATCCTCATATTCGTCTGGATCTGCTCCTTTTAAGGCAATAACTGAACCACCTTTTTTGGCATACTCGTCCATTTTACTACGGTCAAATAAAGGACAATTGTAAATTTCTTCTGGTGTAAGAGATAGCAAATGCTCTTTTACAAGTTTAGAGTCTATTATAATATAGCCTATATCTGTAACGCCCATTTCTTTTGCGTGAAAAGTCAGTCTATCAATAAAGTCAGTGGCTTCGATAGGACCTAAAATAAGTAAGGGTTCATTTGCTTGTATATTGATTCCTTTTTGTAAGATTAATTGTGCATATTTTTCTAAATTTTGTTCCATATAGTGCCTCCTTATTGTTAGTATAGCACCTATACAAAAAAAATACCATAAAAGGTATTCATCTTGATTCGACAATTAATTTGATCGCGGTTCTCTCTTCTCCTTCAATCACAATATCAGTAAAGGCTGGAATACAAATCAGATTCTTGCCAGAAGGTGCCACAAAACCTCTAGCAATAGCGATGGCTTTGATTGCTTGGTTTAAAGCGCCTGCCCCAATCGCTTGCATTTCTACAGATCCTTTTTCCCTAAATACATTGGCAAGTGCTCCTGCAACTGCATTTGGGTTTGATTTTGCTCTAACTTTAAGTGTTTCCATAATTATTTCCTCCTTGTATAGTTAAATATATGATTGATACACTTTTTTATGCGTAATGCAGGAGGCATAATATGTTTGGTTTAGGAATTTCTATTGTAATTTGACATAGACTATATAGATATAAGATATAATTTTTTATTATTTTTTTATAAAAAAGCATTGACTTAAGACAAAAACATGGTATAATTTTAATTGTCTACTTGATGCGGATGTAGTTTAATGGTAGAACCTCAGCCTTCCAAGCTGACTACGTGGGTTCGATTCCCATCATCCGCTCCATATAGAATTTCAAAACCTTGTATTCCAAGGTTTTTCTTTTGTTTATAAGGGATAAATCAACATTTTATCATGTTTTTTTCAATGCTATCTTAGCCTTAAAAGTGCTTACTTTTGACAGAAACAAGTCCAAAAACAAGACCAAAATATATAAAAAGGAAAACAACGCTTACGCATTGTCTTTTTTCTTTGGAATTACATTTCCTATCTTATCTACTGTATAATTTGATTTAAAAAATATACTGACCGTAATAAACTGATATATAGAGGAAAAAACTTGCCCAATACCTGTGCAAAATGGATTTTTAAGTAACGACATTATCATTCTTAACATAGAAGAAATAATTTTATTCGATGTCATTTTAAAAGCAGACCATTCTAATTGTAAATAACACGTTTTAATTTTATATATTGGATAAATAATAAAATTGATTATTTCAAAAGAAAAATAAATCATAGTTAATTTAAAATCTAGATCATAAAAACCATATAACAATCCAAACATAATTAAGCTTGTTGAAAATACTAAACCAATTAACTTATAGGCATTCCTTCTATGTATTTTATAATTAAAATGGTTCTTACTTATATCAATTTTTGCAATCGTAACAATAGCTTCTGCAGTATCCCACTGCGTATCTGTTATAAGTGCTATAAAAGTTAACGCAAGTGCATACTCTTCTCCAAATTCAAGTGCATTTTTTAGACCAAATAAAAATATTAAAAAGAATGCTATACTATTGAATAATTCTACCGAATCATATTTAATACAATTGAAAATATTCAACTTAAATTTAAACTTATTACTATTCTTAATCATAATAAATAAAGTAAATAAAGCAAGAGGAACTAAGGTAATTATTACTATCATATTTTGATTTTTTGTTATTAAAGATGTTCCAATCAATAAAACAAAATTTAATAAATTAAATATTAATGAATAGGTATTGGCTAATTCATTTTTTTCTTCATAATAAAGTTTATTCAATGACATCGCAAATTCTAAACTTAAAAATAATTGTAAAACCGAATATATGGTAAAAGTTTTATATATGGATATATCCATATTCATAAAATGAATGTAATTATCTATATTTAATATAACAATACTAAAGATTACTATTGAAATAATACTTCCTACAACAATGCCAGACATGACTGCATTATTATTTTTATCCTTTTCTTTACTTATATTCGCACCTGTTGAAAATACAGATTTAAGTATATAATAAATAAACTGTAAGGGATATGTAAGTGTAAATATATTTATAAGGTTTTTGTCTATTGTTATCCCTAATAAAAACCAAGATAAAACAGGAATAAAGGATAATAGTGATAAATCAAAACCAATTTGTAATAATCTTTTCATATTTTTAATACCTCTGATAATTCTATAAAATGTATTATAATTTTACCATATTAAGTAAAAATACACCAGATATTACATAAAAAATAAAAGACAATACTCATTACATTGTCTTTTCAAATTAAATTTCAATGGTTTCTTCAATTTCTAATATTTTATAAGGAATACTAAAGTTTTTAAAATTATCATTCATATAATTTAAATCTGTTGGGTAAGCTTGATTATCCATATGAACAGGCAAAACTAGTTTAGCCTCTAATTCTTTAGCAAACAATGAAGCCTCATACGAAGACATAGTTAAACCATATCCTGTAATTGGCATCGCTACTACATCCACTTTATAATTGTTATTAAAGCAAATCGTATCACTTGTAGCGTAGAGCCTTAATTTTCCATCATCAATTATATACCCTACATTTTCAAATACTTCTTTCCCCTCTTTCAAGTTTGGATTATACCCATGAATGGCTTTAACGACCTCAATTTTAAAATCACCAAAATTTAAATAATCATTTTCTTTAATAATATTAAATTTAATATTTGGAAATTCACTTTGCACTTCCTTTGTAGAATATATTGGTACATTTATGTTTTCCAAAATTTTTGCATTTATATGATCAGCATGCTTATGGGTAATGAATACTATATCTGCTGTTTCCCAATCTCTCAAAAATTTTTCTTGATACTTTAATGTCCCTGGATCTATCAATACTTTTTTATTGTCCATTTCAATCATTAAACATGATTGAGGGTATTTTGTAATTTTTATAATTTCTCAGTCCCTTCTATATCTGGTATATATTTTTCAAATATATATTCTCTATAATTTAATTTAGTAATAGCACGTGTTTCATCTATTCTCTAGCTTTTAAAATATGATTATAAACCCTGTCTCTTTAGAGTAAAAATCACGCAGGCCTGTTTATTTGACTCTTCTTCGGTATAATAACCACCTTCGTAAGTATCTTTAACAACTGCAGATACTGTAGGATACTGGTCTATAAAATCTTCCTTATAATATTTAGAATAACAATCAAACCAATTATCAAATACTTCTATATTTGTTACTGCAACAGTTACTTCATCATCAAGATTAGGTAATTTTTGAAACCGAATGGTATCCCCTATCTTAACCAATTTCCTTTTGTCATCATAAAGCCTATATTCTCTTTTTTTTCTATCTAATTTTAAATCTTCAAATTCTGATTGGTAGAGTTTCATAGTATGTTCCATTTTATTTCTCCTTAACTAGTAATTTAATACTACATTTTTTTGAAAAAAATATTTGCTTATTATATATATATTGCAGGCATAGCTAGTATAACATAAAACTATAAAAAATATAACATATGTGCTATAATTTCATTATATGGAGGGAATAAATATGAATATAAAAGAGGACGCAAAGCAATTTGCTATTAATGCTCATAAAGGCCAAATAAGAAAAAATGAACCTGATAAACCAATGATTATGCATCCCATAAGTGTTGGCATGTTATTGGAAGAATATGGTTACAACGACAATGTAGTTGCAGCTGGTTATTTACATGATGTTGTTGAGGATACAGAATACACTTTAGAAAATATTGAAAGAATATTTGGTAGTACTATCGCTGAACTTGTAAAAGGTGCATCGGAACCAGATAAATCATTATCTTGGAAAGAAAGAAAACAGCATACTATAGATGAAACTAAAGAATTATCTTTTGAAAATAAATTAGTTGTGTGTGCAGATAAAATAAATAATTTAGAAGATTTAATGTTAAAGTTTCAGAAAACTGGAATTAGGGATTTTTCACGTTTTAAGATGGGTGAAGAAGAACAAAAATGGTATTATACTGGGGTATATGAAAGTCTTACTTTTGGTCAAGATAGCGAATTGCCAATTTTTTTGAGATTAAAGAATGTTTTAGATATTGTGTTTTACAATAAAAGAAACGAACAGTTGGAAGATATATTTTCGTCAGATCCAAATTATTACCATAAGTTAATCAGTCTACACTCTCAAAAAGTAGAACTACAAAAATTAAAAAAATTGTGTAGTTTACCTAAACCATTTGTTATTGAATTTTGTGGTACTCCACGAACTGGAAAAACCACTATATTAAACAATTTATATGTATTTTTTAAAAAAGGTGGATTTTCCGTTAATATGATCGAGGAATTAACAACTTCAGATCATTATAAAAAGGTAGTATTACCAAAAATCCAACATATGCCAACAGATAAATTAAATATAGCAATTATAAGAGAAGCTGAAAAACAACTTCGCCATGCTATATCAAAAAATGATGATATTATCCTCATTGATAGATCGTTAAATGATAGGGTCATTTGGAATTACAGAAAATTTGTTCGTAACGATATGACAGAAGAACAATATAGACAAATTACAGAACAATATTCTACAGTTTCCAAAGAGTTAATAGATCTGTTAGTCATTGGATACACAGACGCCCAAACAGCCGTGAAAAGAGATTATATAAATAGTTTGGCCCTAGAAGAAAGTAGATTTTTAAATATTGATAATATTCATGAATACAATAAAAATATGGAACTATCAATGAACGTTTTCAAAAAAAGTGTAAATAATATTTATAAGCTTGATACTACTGATATTTCACCAAGAGATTCCTCAGTACTAATTGCTGAAAATATAATGCACATAATGAGAGAAAAATATATAAAAGCATTCAAAGATAGTATCTAATATTAAATATTCTATAAAATAAGTAAATTTCTATATAAAAAATTCATTTATAAAAAAATTTAAATGTTCCATTTTGGTGGATACATATAATCAATTTTTTCTTTTTTAACGCAATATTTCTTTTTAATTTTAGTTCTATTAGACTTTAGACTAGGAACTGCCTGTCTACAATATTTATCTAATTCACAGAATATATTTTGACAATCAATAAGTTGTAAAGGTCTATTCCCAATTTTTTTAAAATCGAGATGTAATCTTTTAAATTCTTTGTCCTGATTTTCAAACATATAGAAAATAATATCTTCATTGGATTGGTTTCCCTTACTAGTAAAACACTTAGCAATTCCCCTTATTGAACCTGGACCTGCCACTGTAAACTCATCTTCTCCCCAGTTTACAACTTTACTATAATTGATATCAGTCACAAGCTGATATGCCATAAAGTTTCCTATTAAAGGATAAGACTTTATTAAAAGAAAAGCATCTTCCATATGCTTACACTTCATAATTTTATTCTGCACCTTATCTATAACAAACATTTTTTCTAAAAGAGCCAAATGATTTTGATGCTTTCTATCGTATCCAAAAGCTTTATTAGCGCAACTTATATAAGCATCACTATATATTTTTATGCCTTCTTTTAGTGCACTTTCTAAAATGTTTGAGTAAACATTTTTATCAAAATTTTCTAAGGTAATCTCCCCTATATTTTTTTCTAATAATTCCCATGTAGATTCTTTATTAAATAGTTTAAAAAGAATAATTCTAAAAAGAATACTCTCATCAGGGTATTTTTTTCCATTGTATATGACATTTTTAAGCAAGTATTGACTCACTCTATCGTTCACTCTATAGCTATTACAAAACTTATACTCTTGCAGTATCGGATCTTCTGTCCATGGGCCTCTTTCTCCATTATCCTTTTTTACGAAGATATTTTGTCTTTCAGCAGCAAAGTACCAATATAGATCATAAATTTCTTGTCGCTTTCTAAAATTTTCAACCACTGTACATCTACCTTTCTTATAATTTTTCATTTATTATAACATCATGCTTATATTTTTTCACTCATTTTATCATTGTTTCTTCATCTTATATTTTATCTTTGAATCTACTCTGTATGTTTTCTCTATAATACTATAAAGGAATGCCTAAACAGAAAGTAAAAATTGTATATATGTGATTTCAAAGTAGGTTCTTAGCTTTCCAATATTGCTTTTTCCAACATATTATATATTGAAAAGAAAAGGAATCTGTAAAAGCTTAACTATAAGTACAACACCTTCTTTATCCTTTTCAATATGACAAGAAAGGAGTATATAAATGAACAATTACGAAAAAGCACTACAAAAAATTAAACACGACGAAAAATGTAAACCAAAAGGTATGTATTATATAGGCGCAGCAGGTCCTACGGGTCCAACAGGTCCACCTGGACCAGCTGGAGGTCCTACGGGTCCGACAGGTCCAACCGGGCCAACGGGGCCAACCGGGCCAACCGGGCCAACGGGACCAACTGGGCCTGGCGGTCTTCTTGGTGCAACGGGTCCAACCGGGCCAACGGGACCAACCGGACCTGACGGGCTTCTTGGTGCAACAGGACCAACCGGACCAACTGGACCTGACGGGCTTCTTGGCGCAACAGGACCAACGGGGCCAACGGGTCCAGCAGGCGTTGATGGCATTATAGGTCCAACAGGTCCAACCGGACCAACTGGACCTGACGGGCTTCTTGGCGCAACGGGTCCAACGGGGCCAACGGGCCCAACAGGACCAGCTGCTCTTGGAGCTCTTGAAGTTCAATTGCAAACTGGTGCATTTCAGGAAATTACTGATGCTTCTGCAATAGCTTTCAACACGGTTATTACGAATAATGCACCTAATATTACTTATGATACAACAACAGGTATTTTCACAATTACTACACCCGGACTATATTATATCAACTGGTGGGTCGCTGCCGATTCAGCACCAGTGGTAAATACTATCAATTTAGCAATCGCAACATCTGCCGGTCAAAACATTCAGGCATCATCAAATATTGCTGCACTTAATTTTAGCGGAAATGCTTTATTAAATGTTACAACTGCTCCACTAACTTTCTCATTAGTCAATCAAAGTGGCGGCTCAATATTCATCGGAGAATATCTAGCACAAGCTGATTTAACTGTTATCCAGCTTATATAAAATAATTTTTTAAAGTTGCTTACTTATCACTAAAGTATCTTAAATAAATATTTATTTATAGAAATCTTTAGTGATTTTTTGTGCTTAAAAAAATACATCTTGTTTATAAACAAAAATGTATTTAAAATATAAATTTATTTTGTACTATTTTTTAAAGGTATTCCTCTATTTTTTTAATATGATTTACTTTTGCTTTCTTATAGGAGTAAATATAATAAATACTAAATAGAATACTAGCACCTGTAGCTACCAACATATCAAGCATTGTGTCCTGTATCCCACTATCTAAAACATGCTGGGTATCTCCCCCTGTAATCTTATCACAAAAGAATTCAAAATACTCCCAAATACCTGCAACGGCTGTACTAAACAATATAATAAAAACAACAATAAACCAAGTTTTTTTATTTTTTAGTTGGGCTTTTTTCAAAACCAAAAGAGCTACTAAAGAAGTTAAGAAACCAGAAATAAAATGTGTAAACTTATCAAATCCTCTTGTTTGAGGTAAATTATATAAATTTAAAACACTACCTAAAATAACACAGCAAAAAGTAAATAAATAATAAATAAACTTAAGTGGTTCTTTCATTTCATAATGAAATATTTTTTGAATCAAATAGGGACCTAACAAAATAGGAATCACTGTAAAAGCAACCAGTAAACGATCTGTAGTTCCTATACGTATCCTATCATAAATATACCACACATCAATAATAATAAATAAAGCAATTAAAATTCTATTTAGTAATTTCATAATCCCTCCTATTTTTATTATAACTCTAACATTAGTACTTTACAATTATTATACGGTTTTTTTATTAAAATATGAAATAAATTATTTTTTACCGATTGTTTCGTTAACATACAATTCTTGTTTGACTATCCTTATTTTTATCGTTATAATAAAAATACTCTGTTATTTCAGATATTTATTTTTACTATTTGAAAAATTTATTTTCATTTTTACTGAGTGATAAATTCATAATTTGTATTATTTAAAAAGGAGATCATTATGATTAATATTATTTTCGAAAGTGGGTTTTCAATGAAAATTCCTTTAGGGACCGTTTTAAAAATTATTACATATAAAAAAGAACCCAACCAACTAACCATTGAAACACAAACAAGTAAAAACACCTTTACAGGTGTTCATAAATTTGAGGTAGTATTTTATAATTAAAGTCATACTTTACTTTATTACTAGACATTATTTCAACAATTATTTAGTACATCTTTTTTACGAAGAAACTTATAAAAGTACCTATACTTTATAAGTTTTTTTATTTTATAACCAAAATTTGTCCTGGATAAATTACATTAGGATTACTGCCAATCGTTTTACGATTTTTTTCATATAACGTTTTCCAACTCATTCCATATTTGGCTGCGATAGAACTTAAGTTATCTCCCTTTTGTACCTTATAAGTAACAGAACTAGATTGACTACTGCTATTTGGGATTTTTAAAATTTGTCCTACTTGTATTTTATTGGGATCAGCAATGCTATTTGCACTTGCTATTTCCTTGTAACGTGTCCCATTTCCATAAAATTTTTGGGCAATGGTCCACAAACTATCTCCCTTTTGTACTTTATATGTGACATCGCTGGGAGTTGGTGTTGGGGTAGGTGTAGGCTCTGGTTCTACACGAGGACTGTCTGTATAATGATTCAATCCTTGTGAAACAATAAGTTCATGATAATCTTTATAAGCAATGTTCATGTCGACGTCACCCGTAATTCCATTGACCCTACCTGTACTACTATACTGCCATATTCCAAATGGTTTTTCATATGTAGGCCTACTAGCCCACTGTGCAAGCCATTTGTCATAAGAATTTAATTCTGGACTATTTAAGATGGTACGGAACCAATGTAAGTTTGCATAGATCATCGCATAATATCCGTTTTCTTCAAGTGTCTGACAAAAAGTGGTACAAATATCTGTATAGGTTTGATTAGAGGCACCACCATGTGCTTCTTTCCAACCATCTCCATCTTCCATGTCAATCACAATAGGATAAGTTGGCTTATAGCCTTTAATACTATTTAACATACCGGCTACTTCTTGTTTGGCTTCTTCTACATTTAAAGCATATGAATAGTGGTAAAAACCATAAGGAATACCATAACGTTCACAGGCATCCGCATAGGTTCTAAACATCTTATCTTCATGATAATAGCCATACCCAGAACGTATGATTACAAAATCTACTTGTTCTTTTACTTTAGAAAAGTCTATATTTCCTTGATAATAAGAAATATCAATTCCACGTTTTTCGATACTATTCCTCCTCTCTACTATAGTAAATGATTAAAAACAATGTACAGAAAGGACTTGCACCTCTTTTGAATCGTATTTATTTTTTATATTTGTTTTTCTTTTTTTTTTTAGTACTGGCATGACAAAAATGTCATTTTATAAGGTAAAAAATATGATATAATATGTATGTATGTTTTAATTAAAAGAAACAATAATAAGTGGTAAGAGGTGGTCAGTTTGTCAGATACAAAAGAAAAAAATAATACATTCAAATGGGTGATTCAAGCGTTTACCATTTTATTTACAATCGCAATCATTGCTTTTATTATTTATGGAATTAAAGAAGGCATTTTTTCTTCCAATAAAGAGATGCTACAATATATAAAGAAAATGGGTTATATAGCTCCTCTCCTATTTATTTTTATTCAAATTGTGCAAGTAATATTCCCAGTGATTCCAGGTGGTGCTAGTTGTCTAGCAGGTGTCATCGCTTTTGGTCCTATAGAAGGCTTTATTTACAATTACATCGGTCTATGTCTTGGATCAGCAATTGCCTTTCTATTGTCTAGAAAATATGGCATGAAATTAATCCAAAAATTATTCAAACCGGAAACCACAGAAAAATATATGCAATATATTAAGGAACATAAATTTCATAAAATATTCTTTTGGGGCATTTTCTTACCAGGCGCACCTGATGATTTGCTTTGTTATATTGCAGGTATTACAAATATGTCGTTTAAAACTTTTATTATCATTATTATTTTAGGAAAACCACTTGCCTTACTTGGCTATAGTTTTGGAATTGGTATTTTACCTTTCTTTACATAAAAAAACTCTTATCAGGAATTTACTTAAAAACCATGATAGAGTTTTTTGTTTACATTAAATATTTCTTTATATCCACATATCCATTTTCTTTAAATGATATACCTTCTTGCAGCAAAAGTTCTTTTTGTGCATAATAACCAGGTGCCAATCTGCCTATATGATTCACAACCCTATGACAAGGGTATTCTCCATAATGGGAGGCCATCTTCAAGGCTTTTCCTACCATTCTAGGACCACAGCCAACCAAATAAGCAATTTGTCCATAAGTAGCGACTTTCCCTTTTGGTATCTCTGATACTGTTTCATAAATTCGATACAAAACATCTTCATTCATTTTTACCACACCATTATTTCTATATTATAAAAAAAGAAGCAATTAAACACTCATTAATTCTTCTTCTTTTTGTTTTAATTTAGTATCAATCATTTTATTAAATTTATTAATAAGTTCTTGTACTTCATCTGTAGCTTGTTTTTTTTCATCTTCAGCAGCTTCTGATTTTTTGATATCGTTATTAGCATCTTGTCTACTATTACGAAGTGCGATACGAGCATCTTCAGCCATTCCTTTTACTTGTTTTACATAATCTTTTCTAGTTTCTTCTGTAAGAACAGGAATATTTAAAATAACAGTTTCTCCATTATTATTTGGTGTAAGCCCAATATCTGCATTGTAAATACCCTTTTCAATTGCTCCTAAAGCAGATTTATCAAAAGGTTTAATTGCAAGCTGTCTTGCTTCTGGAATAGAGATATTTGCAAGTTGTTTTAAGGGTGTATCTACACCATAGTAGGATACCATTACTTTATCCAAAATAGCAGGATTGGCTCTCCCAGCTCTTACATTTGAAAATCTTTTTTCCATCGCATCAATGGAACTTTGCATATGTTCTTCCGCATCTATTAAAATTTCTTCCATACTTTCATCCTTTCAGTATTCTTATTATAATATATTTTTAATTTTAATACAATATATTCTACTCTATTCCCCATATTTTAACACATTCTACCCATTTATTTTTTTACTATTTTGCGGTATAATAAGAAAGGTGAAAATATGAAAAAAAGAAAAGTAAAAAAAGGACCGTTTATCGCACTTATCCTTCTAATCATTTTATGTATTGGTGGATTTTCTTTATACAAGTATATTGAATATCGCAATAGTAATACCTATAAGTTATTAGAGAAAGGATATACAAAGGAAGAAGTTCCTAAAATCAATAAACTAAAAAATGTAAACCGTATTGTAGAGATGAATTATCAAAAGAATTTAGTTTCTTTACTGGATGAAACCTATTTTTTAGAAAAAAATCTAGATCAGTATTTAGATTATAAAAAAGAGAATCCAAGCAAATCTACAAAAGATATTATCGCAATTGTGAATGTAGGCACAAGTAAGCCTTATTATGAGGGTTTAAAGGAAACAGATACCAGTAAAAAAGAATTGATGCTGGTTAATAAATACTTCAAATTACCGGATACTTATAAAGTAGAAAAGGTAAAAGAATTAAGTAGTAAATACTCTTACGCAGGCAATAAAATCAATGAAGACATTTATGAACCTTTAAAAGATATGTTTGATGCTGCTACGAAAGACAATGTTAAACTTGTGGTAACGTCTGGCTACCGTTCTATAGAAAGTCAAGAAAAAATTTATAAAAATTATGTTTCTACAAAAGGAAAAGAATGGGCAGATGGTTTTGCAGCCCGCCCTGGTTGCTCTGAGCATGAAAGTGGCTATGCTGTCGATTTTATCCAAATGGGAACCAATAGAGATACTTTTGAAGCATCAGAAGGATTTGCTTGGTTACAAAAACATGCTGCAGAATATGGATTTATTTTACGATATCCAAAAGATAAAGAATATCTAACTGGTTATGAATATGAATCTTGGCATTACCGCTATGTAGGAGAAAAAACCGCTACCAAATTAAAAAAATTAAATATTACTTTTGATGAATATAGTGCATTCTACTTAAACTAAATTTTTTCCCTTTATTGCATATACTACAGTAGGTGAAAATATGAAAAAGTATTTTATACTCATTCTACTCATGCTGTTTATCAAAGGAGATACGATTATGAATTTTTATGAGAATGTAAAACAAGTAAAAAACCCAAGTGATATTTTAGTACTTGTCAATAAAAATAATAGATTAGATAAAAGTTATGTACCCTATGATTTAAGTAATATTGATACAAAGTATGCAAACGAAAATAAAATGGTTCGTAAAGAAGCCAAAGAAGCTTTTGAAGCATTAAGTGAAGAAGCTGCCAAAGAAGGCTATAGAGTCATTGCTGTTTCGACTTATCGTAGCTATGATTACCAAGAAAACTTATATAACTACTATGTAGAAACAAAAGGGCTTGCGTATGCAGATGCTTGTAGTGCAAGAAAAGGACACTCCGAACATCAAACTGGACTTTCTATCGATGTAGAAGGCAGTACTGGTACTTATGATGAGTTTGGAGAAACAAAGGATTTTATATGGATGAAAGATCATGCCCATCTATATGGATTCATTTTAAGATATCCAGAAGATAAAACGTATATTACAGGCTTTAAATATGAGCCATGGCACTATCGCTATGTTGGCAAAAAAGCAGCCAAAGAAATTTATGACAAAAAAATAACACTAGAAGAATACTTAGATAAAATTCACTAGTGTTTTTTTATGTTAAAAAATCCAGGTAGATAACCACTGCATAGAGGATATTCTCTCTTCTGAAACAGGCATTCCTGAAAAAACAGGAAAGAAATAAAAGAAGAAAAATACTACCAAAATAATAACCAAAATATAAAAATAAGGTTTTTTCCACTTTTCAGTAAAATCCTTTACCATATAAGTAATGGCTAATAGTGTAAAAGGAAAAGCTGGGAAGTAATGGTATAGAAACATACCCCTACTAATACCCACATAAGGCAACAATAGACAAAGATAAGTTCCTAATAAGAAAATTGCTTTCTTATCTTTCTTACAAGCCTTATACAGCATATAAAGCATAGATATGGACCCCATCCACCATACAATAGGATTTCCAAAACCACTGATGGTACTTTTGAGTCCCCCTACTGTTCCTACATAATACCAGACCGGTTTTATCATAAGTGGCCATGTATAAAAGGAAGAATAAAAAGGATGATCTGCTTTTAAACTAGAATGATAAGCAAACATTGACTTTGTAATATTTTCTATTTCTGCAAAGCTTCCTGTATGAAAATAATACATAGTAGGAAAACATAAATATAAACTAAGATATAAAACAAGAGGTATAATGACAAAGAACAAAAGACACACAATTAAAATTTTAATGCCTTGTTTTTGCAACCAATCTTTTCTTTTACACTGTTTAAAAAAGTGAATAAAGAAAAAGATAGCTAAAGCAAGTGCTCCAAAAAGAGAAGTCCATTTAGTGGCAATGGCACATCCAATAAAAAAGCCAGATAAAAATAATTTAAAAAGTTTCTTTTTGAATGGAACCTCTTCTTTATAAGTTAAGTATTCATACATAAATAGAAAAGAAAGAAGCAAAAATAGAACAAGGAAAGGATCTACAGAAGCCATTCTTGTATGGGCAAAATGGAACCCATCTAAAGCAAATAATAAACCAGCCAAAGCTGCATACTTTGTTTTTTTAAATAAACGCTTCGCAAATATATACATAACAGGAATCATAAGTATACCTGCTATATTAGGCATTAGTCTATAGTAGAAAGGTGCCATTTGGAAAAGTTTAATAGGAATACTAATTAGAATTTTACCAAGAGGTGGATGCACCCATTCGTAGGCAGGAAGTACATTCGCATATTCATAAGCGGTTCTAGCAAAATAGATTTCATCAAAATAAGAACTATTATAACTTGATATTTCTTTTGGAATTGTATTTTGTTCATCAAATAAAAGCTGATTGCTTGTATCTTTGTTTATAGAAAGAACTTGTCCATTCTTATCATATAAAGCAGTTTCTCCTAAATAGCTTTTATCATCCACTTCTATTTTTAAATATTTCATTTTAGCATTTATAGAAAGATCATTCCAGGTAAAAACCGAAAGTGTGCTAGGTACCTCTAAAAGCGTATAATTCTCATTGTCTAAAGAATAAGACATAGTTATTTTACCTACCTCATGTCCAGTAAAATAACGTATTTTATCCACTTCTGTCTCTTCTTTTAATTCTATCACTAGGTTTTTTTTATTCACAAATGTATTGGGATTTTTGGTAGATCCCAAATGATAAAAGGAAAGTACTGCATACAAAAGAGTTATAGTACACATTATAAAATAATCAAATCTAGTCAATCTTTTCTTCTTTTCCATCCGTATCACATCCACTTTTATTATAACATACATCTATACAAAAGATAGGCATGAAAAAAAGTGCAGATGCACTTTTGTTACATAAAGTTAGAACAACTTCCACAATCATTGTTTACAACTTGATTTTCTTGTGAACATGAATATTGTGGAGTGTAAGTATGATTATAAATATCACGTTTTATAACGTGTGTATGAATTGGGCAAACATGTGGAACTTCATGAATGCATTCTTCTTCAACACATTTTGTAATAGTTGGTTCTACTACTTGGCATTCTGACATTGTGTTTGCGTTCATTTGATTTCCAAAGCCAAATCCCATTTGCCTATTACAGCAAGATTTTCTTCCAAACATAATACTTCCTCCTATCTAATCTATCTTATGATGCATAGGGTTTCGTGAATATGGTATTCGCCTGTTAGAAGGCAAATAAAAAAAGCTTTATTGCTTTTTTATTCATTTTTATATTAAATTTATCTTTTTTTAAATGGACTCACTTTTTTTATTAAACTTCCTATTCTTATCAAAAAGAGATAAATAAGTTTACAAATACCTATTATAAAATGATATAGAGCAAGGGTTCCATTTTTAATAATTGTATAGAAAGAAATAAAAATAGAAGCTACAAATGTAAAGAAAGACAATATCATTTTTTCAAGTACTAAAAACTCATGATAACAGTGAAAACGAATAGACGCTTGTTCCATTTTAAATACAAAAGGATTTTTTTTCATATCTGCAATCTCTTGTGCAGTAAGGGGAATAACGGGCTCCATATAAAATTCTTTGTAATACGTATTGCAAAGTGACTGAAAATGATCGCTGTCTGCTAAAAAGTAATAATTTATATATTCTTTATATATATTCTGGTTTGCTCTTAGTTTTATAGCGTTTTCAATCGCTTGTTTACGAGGAGAATGTACAGTATTTTCAAATATCTTTTCCATTTTAGATACCATATTTTCTAAAGTAAAACTTTTTATAATACGTTTTCTTGCATTTTTTGAATAAGAGGAAATATTTTCTTTTATTTTGACAATCGCATCTACATAAAGTGAAATTTCCTCATCCATATAATCTTTATCATAAAGGGTTGTCTCTTCTTGCAGCAAAGGTACAATAACCCCTACTTCCTCTGAAATAAGTTCCTTCTGTCCCCCTACATCACTTGAAACAATAGGTACACCCATAGATAAAGATTCATACGTGGTTAAAGCAAGTCCTTCTTTGATAGAACAGTTTATAGTCATATCACACATTTTATAAAATTCTTCTGTTTTATCTACTCTTCCCAAAAATTGAATATATGTAGAAAGTTCTTTTTGTTCTACTTTTTCTTGCATCTTTTCTAAGAGTGGTCCATCTCCAGCAATTAGAAATAAGACATTAGGAATTTTATCTTTAATACTCTCTATAATTTCTACCAACAAGAGAGGTCTTTTAGCGGTTGCGATACGGCATATATAACCAATTACAAAAGCATCTTCTGCTACTTTATATTGTCTTTTTAAATTGTTTTTATCATACTTTTCAGGATCAAATTTATCAGCATCTACTCCAATATAAACTGTTTCGATTTGCTCTTTAGGTACTCCAAAATGTTCATGAAGAATCTTTTCACTTCCCTGATTACAAAATAAAGTTTTATCAAGCAAGCTATGTACAACATGATTGTCTCTTGAATACCCTCCAAATCTGTTATACCATTCTTCCATATGGATGTAGTCAAGGATAGGAAGTGTAGGATATTTTTCCTTGATATAAGGAATAGAAGCATATCCAAAAGTAGAATTTGTGTTAAATACAAGATCTATATTTCTGGTTTTAATAATAACATCTAAAAAATAATTCCAGTATTTATGATCGATAAAAGTAGATAAATCAAAAATTTCTATGCCAGTTTGTTCAAACTGTTGACGCCATATATATCCTGTTGGGTGTGTAGTAATTAAGGTTATTTCAAATTTGTTTTTATCAATCCTCTTTAAAAGATCCAAATTAAATTTATCAGCACCACCCATTACCATCCAAGGAATTATCATTAAAATATGAATTTTATTTTCTTTGTTTCGAGTAGGAAGTACAAAGTCTTCTATTTTGGTTTGCACCATTTCCCAAAAATAACAATTTCTTGGAAACTGGATTACTTGATTCATATCTGTAATCATTTCTATTTGTGATTCTTGTAATTCTATATATGGTTTTAACTGGTTAGCGCTATATCCATGATAACTTATGTGGATAGGATATTCATTATTTTCATATAAATAAAAATATAAATCGTTACTTTTTTCTTTAGCGAGCCATTCATTCAAAATAACAGTATCAAATATGGCACCAAATAAATTTGGATTTTTATAAAACATTTTATTCCAATCAAAAGTGTCTTTCCAAACACTGTTGTCTTCTAGCAATACTATATCTGAATATAACCAATGTTTATCTTGTGTCTTTAAAGCAAGGTAAGATGTTTCTAAATACGTAGGATCCAGTAAATCCCCTGCATTTATAAAAAGTGTATACAAAGAAGATTTTGCTTTTTCTTTATTTGCACGCTCAATAATAGTACGCATAGAAGTATTTTCTTGTTTGATTCCTTTTATACGGTTTTTTTCAGTAAATAGACTTTGGGCAAAAGAAATACTCTTGTCTATTTTTTTTCCTATAAGAATTATTTCAAACAAATAATAACTTTGATGAAGAAGAGAAAGTAAGGTTTTTTCTCCTAAAGAATCTTCTCCTAAAACAAGCACAACAGAAAAAATAGGTTTCCAATTTTTACTTGGATAAGTAAAACCTCTTTCCTTTATTTTACTTGCTGATTCTAACTCCAAATGTTTCATATATACACTCCTATTTATATAGATTTTTTCTAATTTAATTATATCATTTTTTTATAGAAAAGTAGAGTCTGTTATAAAAAAACATCACTTAGTAAAGTGATGCCTTCTATTTTATAGAATCTCTATTATCAATTTTATATAGAATAAGGGGTGGTGTTAAAATAAAGTACTCTTTATTCTTAATACTCTTTTTTAAAAATGAATCTAAGTTTCCTTTTAAGAACGCTTGGTTTCTTTTTTCTATATACATTTGTGTATCTTGATCAAATTCCTTTATTCTATTTTGTACATATTTGTTTTTAGTGAAAATACTTTCTAATAAAGGTCTCATCTTATCTTCTATATATGTAATAAATTCTTTTCGTTCTTTTTCCTCTAATTTATATAATGGATTTATAATAAATTCTTCTATTCTAAACCAATATACATAAAAACGAAAAGCATCTATATCTAGGTTTTTTTCACCAACATATTCTTGCACTCTTTGTTCAAGCATCGCAATGATATCAATCATATCCTTACCAGCACTTGTACGCATGATAGAGCCTTCCCTAATCATATATTCATAATAAGGTTTTGGAATATATTTAATGGTTTCTGCCTTTAATAAAATAATTGGATTGGTACTTAAATCTTCGAATTTTAGACCTTCTGCGAAAGATAAATGGATATCCGTATACATTCTTTTTTTAACAATTTTGTTACATGCAGATGGCATAATAGTCGCATATAATAAACTTTGATATTCATTTTCTAATTGTAACATTCTATCTAAAGCAGGCGTTGGATGTGGATTGTCTGGAAAAACAGATAACCAATCACAAAGTACAACATCTATGTCCTTTTCCATATAAGGAAGTGCCTCTTTGAAAAAGTTTTTATCGATGGTATCATCTGAATCGATAGAAGCAATATATTTTCCTTTTGATTCTTTTAATCCTACATTTCTAACATTTCCTAATCCATGATTTTCTTGTTTGATATAACGAATTAAATCTGGATAGGCCTCTGTATATGATTGAATGACCTCTTCACTGTTGTCTTTAGACCCATCGTTAATGACTAATACTTCCATATCATCTATACGGGCATTTACAACAGAAGCTAAACATTTATCTAAATATTTTTCCACATTATAAACAGGAACAATTACACTTAGTAATTTTTCTGTTTCAATATTTTCTTTTTTAGTAACTACTTTTTCTAGAAATAAAGAAATTGATTTTTCAGAATTTTTTGTATATTTTTTTCTAAATGAATCATATAGTTTATTGATTTTTTCTTCATTTTTAGAAATTTCTTCTATTTTAGATGCCATTTCATTTATATCATCATCACTTTTTAATACTAACCAATTTTTTAATTCTGGTGCCTTATCTAAAAAGTCTGTATTTCCAAGGATACAAGGTACACCTAAATCCATGCTTTTTAAAAAGATCATCATATCGTTGTTTGTAAAATTGGCGTAGAAATTGATTGCATTGCTCTCATATAATTCTTGTTTTGTCTGCGCTTCTTTATACGCTACTGGAAATGTTTTGATAAAACGATATGTCTCTGGTATTACCTTATAAAAATGGGCTGTTTTATGCGCAAGCATAATTGCACTTAAAACATTATAGAAGTTATTTTTAGGATCAAAGTCATTGCTTAAAATACCTATAGTATCTGGGTTTCTTTTTACTAGGTTCTTTTCTTTTGGAATATCTAAATCAATTGGATAGACATTCATTCCTTTTTTTTCAAGGCAAGCACATAGATCTTTATCTATAACACCTACTTTTTGAATACATCCTTTGTGATATAAATCCATAATGCCTTTATAATTGGTATAAATATGAATATCACTAAAACTTGCTAAAGAATAGGTAAATAAGAAATCAATTTCTACTTCTTCAAAAAAACGATTTACAATATGAAAGTATTCTGTTAAATAATTTACAAAAATTATTTTTTTAATACTGTTCTTTTTAATAAAATTCGTTAAAAAGATTACATCATCTTCTGTGTTTTTGAAAACAATCACATTCCCAAAAGAATGTACAAGAGGTTCTACTAGGTTATCCAAAAGAGAGGGTACACAAACCACATAATCTAAGTTATATATTACATCTAAATTTTTATCTAACATATACATACCTCACATTTCTAAGAACTGTTTTACATTCTTTTGACTTTCTTTTTTATTTTGTTTTTTTATTTCTTTTTGATATAATTCAATAATTTTATCTTTGTTTTTTAAACATTTTTGTATTTTATCCTTAATTGCGACTGGACTTTCTTCATTGTCAACAACTAAGTAAGATTCTATTTCTTTTCCTTTAAAATAATGATGGTTATTTCCTGTAATACAAGGAACACCCACTTCTAAACTTTCTAAAGGTAACATAGGAGCACATTCTGAAAAAGTAACATAAAGATTTACATCATTTTGGGCCATTCTCTTCATAAGTTCCTCACGTGGTAAAGGTTTATCAAGTCCTGTAAGTGTAATATTTAAACTCTCAGCAAAATCCTTTACTTCACTATTTAAAGGAACAAGATCTAATACTACATTGTCTAAAAGAGATATTGCCGCAATTTGCGCAAAAGTGTTTTTACGCCAGTCATAGCAAGTGGCTGCATAAAGACCTACTGTAGTTGGACCTTTCTTAGTTTCTGCCTTCTTTATCTTTGTATCTACTTTGTTTGTAATGAAACATGCTTTAATGCCTTGTTCCTTGTAGAAATCCATTATACTTTGTTTACATGTACCAAAAACTTTAATAATACCTTTTCTGTGTAAATCAATCATCTCTTGATTTCTTCTCCAGCCATAGATATCCAAAATTTGGGAATGATTCCCATGCCAGAATGTTTTGATAACAAGTTCTGGATTTTGTTTATGTAAATAAAGGACTAAAGATTTCCAGCCTTCTGCAAAGGAACTGAAAATAACTTGTGATACGCCACTTTCTATAATCGCATTACCTACTTGCTTCACATCTTGTTTACGGAATAATTCTGTACATGTTACTAAATTTTCAAATAATTCTTTGGTTGCATTACTAACACCCATCCAATCTTTATTATAGAAAACTATATAGTCTTTTTGGTTCTGTGTAACAGATTGAATCAAATCGATTGTTGTTTGTTTATTATTTAAATAAGCTTCATCAATTCTTGCGTTCTTTCTTTTTTGTCTTTTGTATAAAACAAGGGGAAATAAAACCACTTTTCCTGTTTGACGAACATAATGCTTTGTCTTTCTATAAAGAACAAGTGCTTTAATGGTATTTCTTTTTCCTAATTTACGTACCATTTGCATTTCCATTCTCTCTTTGAAAGGCACCCAGCTAGCATCGTAGTAATGTACCATACAAGTATTATCTGTAAAAATATTATTATCACGATTATAAGAGTATGGATAGAAATATTCTCTTGGATAAATGCAGATATCATGTTCTAAAACTTGAATTTTACTGCTTCCATATACAACACCATATTCTTCTAAAATAGCACTTAATAGTTTAGGAACCGCTAATTCTGATAATTTATCAGGCTCAAAAGATGCGAAAGAACGATATTTTTCTAATAATTTAGTACTTAAAATAGAATTGGGTTCACTTTCGTACCAAGCACCTACTGCGACCGCACCAGAATCTTCTATGCCTAGGAAAGTTGCATGTTCAAAAAGATGGCTAATGTCTTTGGTAACTTCCATATCTGTATCAAAATAGATACCACCATATTCTTTTAGCGCTTTTGCACGTGCATAATCTGCCATGAAAGCCCATTTTTTATTTTCATATGCGCCTTTAATAAAAGGACATTCTTCTAAATCAATATTTTCTTCTGACCATTTAATAATTTCAAAGTCAGGTAAATACTTTTTCCAACTTTTTAAACATTTTTCTCCCATTTTAGGAAAAGGCTTATCTCCAAACCAACAATAATGAATATATTTTTTCATTCTTCCACCACCTATAATTTATTTTTCCACTTTTTTATTCTTTTTTTGATTTTTTGCTGAAATGTATTTGCTAACAAATCATTTATGACTTTTTGTTTCTTAAGTTCCTCACGATATTTTTTTTGCTCTTCTCCCTTTAGGAAAGATACATATCTTAAAGCAGCATTGGCCATGTAGCTATAAAGAAGTTGCTTGCTTACCGGTTCTATTTGTAAAGGCTTCACCTTTTTTTTAATAGTCTGGTTGTAATAAAGAACATCATACGCTCTTTTGACTGTCTTTATAACATCTTCATTTCTTGTAATACTGTTTTCTGTTTGTACATATGTATAGAAAACAAAATCTAATATTTTTATTTTATTACTTTTAATTAGGGTATAAGGAATAAGTCCAAAATCTTCATGATATCTGCCCTCTGTAAAAAGCAATTTATTTTGTTTCATATAAGAAGTTTTATAAGCATAAAGTACTGCCATTTCAAACAAGACACCATCTGTAATAAGCCTTTGAATTGCCTTGTCTCCTTTTAAAACAGTACCTTGATAAGAAGTTTCTTTTACCTTTTCTGTACCATCAGGATATAACTCTTTATAATTAAACTTAAGTAAGTCTAAATCTTCTTCCATATGTGCTTCTAATAAAGAAAGCATATTTACATCTACAAAATCATCGATATCTACAAATAAAAAGTAATCGCCTGACGCTATATCAATTCCTCTATTACGAGAAGCACTTAATCCTCTATTTTCTTGATGAAACAGTTTGATCTGTTTATAGCGTTCTGCATATTTTTTTAAAATAGGAAGACTTTTGTCTGTACTACCATCATCTATAATAATAATTTCATAGGCAGCATATGTTTGATTTACAAGAGAGTCTAAACAGGTAGAAATGTATGGTTCTCCATTATAGACAGATACAATAAAACTATATTTCATATAACATCTACCCCTCTATAATCTTTTCGGTATTTTGAATTGTTTCTTGTATAAAAGTATTTTCATCAAATGCTTTAGGAATTTTATTTATAAATGCTTTTTCGATGGTTTCATAAATACTGTTTTCATCTTGCTGTGCAAGAAATACATAATCCTTTAATGCGAAAGAACCTGTTGTTACAGCAATGGTTGTCATTACTTTTTTTCCTAAAATCAAAGCTTCCATACAGACTACTGGAAACCCTTCATAGTAAGAGGGTAAGACAAAAAGATCTGCTTGTTTTATATAAGGATAAGGATTGCTTTTACTTCCTAAAAAGGTAACATTTTCTAAATGGTTATCTTCTACATATTTTTCAAATAAACCTTTATCAGGACCATCTCCTATTATGTATAAATGTTTGTGACTTTTCTTTTCTTGTAAGGTTTTCATAACAGAAAGAAGTCTTAAAATGCCCTTAGAGTCTTCTTCCAATCTTCCTACAAAAAGCATATTTTCTTTGGTAGGAAAAAGGCTTAGAGATTGTTCTGCTTTGGTTCTAATTTCTACTACATCAAATAAGTTGTTTGTGACCTTTGCTTTGGTTTCCAAAGAAGGATATATTTTTAGAAAATCATTTTTTGATTCGTTGGAAACAAAAACAATTTGATTGAATTTAGAAACTTCTCTTTTATCAAAAAAGCGAATAAAATTTTCTTTGTCATAAATAAATGCATAATTACTATGTACCCATAAAGTACTTTTTTTCCCTACTCTCTTTGTAATAATAGAAGAAGGAATATCATACGTGGCATAGCATATACTATGATCATATTTTTTAAAATGAGATAAAGTATACCATAGTAGATGAAGTCTATTGTAAATTTTTCTAAGAGGTACAAACCTTATATTAGACAAAGCATACTCTTCTACATGAACGTAAGAAGGGATATCCTTTAAGAAAATCCCTCTTTTTTCTTGTAGTAAAAGGGTAATGTCATATTTTTTTGGATCTAATTTCTTTAAAAGATTAATGAGTGATTTCTCAATTCCACCAAAATCTAAATAGTAGCTCGCAATTAAAATTTTTTTCATACGCAATCCTTTTACTTTATTTTTTCTTATTTTGTTCTTTTTCTTTTTCTTCTGCTTTTCTTCTATCTTCACTTTGTTTTTGTGTTTCACCCATTTGTTCTAAGTAATACGCATCACAAAGTTCTTTTGTTTCTCCTATCATTCGTACATTTCCATGTTCAAGCCATATGACTTTGTCACATAATTCTTGAATGGATTGAATGGAATGGGATACATATAAAACGGTTGTTCCACCTTTAATCATTTCCATCATTTTATTTTTACTTTTCTCTTGGAACTTAATATCTCCAACTGATAAGATTTCATCCACAATTAAAATTTCTGGATTTACAATCGTTGCGATAGAGAAGGCAAGTTTAGCAGTCATACCAGAAGAAAAGTTCTTAACAGGTGCATCTAGAAAATCTCTTAATTCTGAAAATTCAACAATATCATCAAATTTTTCATCAATAAATACTTTTGAATATCCCAAAATAGCACCATTTAAATAAATGTTTTCACGTGCAGTAAGCTCTGGGTCAAACCCTGCGCCAAGCTCAATCATAGGAGAGACAGCACCTGCGATGGTTACTTTTCCTTTGGTTGGTTTCATAACGCCACTGACTACTTTTAAAAGGGTACTTTTTCCAGCACCATTGCTTCCAATTAAACCAACGACTTCTCCTTTATTTACATGAAAGGATACATCAGAAAGAGCCCAAAAATCTTTTTTTTCTTTTTTTGTTTTTTTAGTAAAAAGGTTTATAAAAGTTTCTTTGAAAGAAGTTGCTTCTACACCTAAATCAAATTTCATTGATACATGTTCTGCTCTAATCATGTTATTCCTCCTTATACATAATAAATAAATTTATCTTGTTTTTTTCTAAATGTAATTGCCCCTATCATAAAGGTTGCAATACTTATTATAAGTAATATACCCATTGTCAAAAAGGAAGGTCTTTCTCCAAATAAAACAATTTGACGGACTGCGGTAATATACTGATACATTGGGTTGTACTGAAAAAGGGCTTGTAGATTTGCTGGTAAAATTTCTACGCTATAGAAAACAGGTGTTACATAATTCCATATTGTTAAAATAATTCCATAAATATAGAACATATCTCTTAAGAAAACAGAGATACAAGATAAGAATAATCCAATTCCTGCTGTAAAAATAAAGAAGCAAAGGAATAGGAAAGGTAAAAAGATATAGGTCCAGTTAATCGGACAAGCATATTGTCCAAGTCCTACATAAGAGAGTAGGATAATCGCAAACCAAGGAATTAGTGTTAAAAGAAAATTGATTCCTACAAATAAGCATTTTGCGATAGGGAAAATATATTTAGGAATATAAATCTTATTAATCAGTGAAAAGTTTCCTACAACAGATGTCATTGCTAAATTAGAAGCTTCACTAAAATAATTAAACATAATAAGTCCTGTCATTAAATATACTAGGTAATTGACACCCTCTACTTGAAATTTAAACATTTGAGAGAAGACAATGGCCATAACTGCCATCATTAAAACGGGGTTTAAAATACTCCATAGTACACCTAGTACACTTCTTTTGTATTTTACCTTAAAATCTCTCATAATAAGTTGATACATTAAAAAAGAATAGCGTTTAAAATTATTCCATATGTTTTTAATTGTTTTCATAATTCCTCCTACGTTCTTTGTAATGTGCAGTACATTTCTACACACCATTTATGATTTTTTATAATTCTTTTTAAAAGGGAAGTTTTTCTATATTCTGCATTTTTTCTCCATCCTGGAAAATGTGTATTTAAATAAACATACCCTGCCGTAATAAACTCTTTTTTTATAATTGGATCTTGTTGATATTTTTGCCTAAGCATATATCTTGTAATCTGGTGAATGTTTAAGAAGGTAAGAAATTCTTGAAACTTTTCTTCTTCATAATAATGATTTACCAAATCCATTACTTTAAAAATATCAAAAACCTTTTTATCCATTGTATTGGTTTCACTTTGTGCATGAATCATATAATGATAATAAGCTTCTTTTATATGCCCTATTTTCTTTGCATGAAATAAGGCTTTCATAACAAAAGGCATATCTTCATATTTTATATCTTCTTCAAATACAATTTTATGTTCTATAAGTATTTCTCTTAAGAATATTTTATTACAAGGACCATAATCATCCATGAGTAATAAATTCGGATCTTTATGCACATTAGAAGCTATAAAGTAAGGCGTTTCAAATACTTCCTTTTTACCATCTTCTGTTTCTTTATAATAATCTCCTGTAACGATATCCAATTGTTTTTTTTCTGCAAAGGCATAGTATTTTTCATACATTTTAGGACTTACATAATCGTCTCCATCTACAAATCCAACATATTTTCCTTTGGCTTTTAAAAGACCTTTATTTCTTGTTTTCCCAATACCTTCGTTCTTTTTACTATCAATAAAAACAATATTCTTATATTTTTTTTGATAAGAGGCAATAACCTTACCACTGTTATCCGTACTTCCATCATTTACCACAATAATTTCTATATCTGATAAAGTTTGTTTTACTAAAGAATCCAGACAAATAGAAATGCTATTTTCTTTATTATAAACAGGTACGACAATGCTTACTTTTATCATATTTCACATCTCTCTATTAACAAGTATCTTTTCTGACTATTTTCATTATACCGTATTTTTTAAAATAAGACAATTTTTTCTCATTAAAAAGGCATCTTAAAATTACCATTTTGCATTTTTTTCATCATGGTTTTCATTTGTTCAAATTGTTTTAAAAGGCGGTTTACTTCTTCTACAGAGCGAGCACTTCCTTTCGCAATTCTTTGTTTACGAGTCATTTTTAAAACTTCTGGATGTTTTCTTTCATATGGTGTCATAGATAAAATAATGGCTTCAATATGTGCGATATCTTTAGGATCTATTTTTACATTTTGAAGTCCCATTTTAGAAGCACCAGGAATCATTTTAAGAAGGTTTTCTAAAGGACCTAATTTCTTGATTTGTTTAAATTGTACTAAAAAATCTTCTAAATCAAATTTTCCACTTTTCATTTTTTTAGCAGCTGCAGTTGCTTCTTTTTCGTCGATAACACTTTCTGCTTTTTCGATCATAGAAAGGATATCTCCCATCCCTAAAATACGAGAAGCCATACGATCTGGATAGAAAGGTTCAATTCCATCTAATTTTTCACTTACACCAATCATTTTGATAGGAACACTTGTAAGATGACGGATAGAAAGAGCGGCTCCACCTTTGGTATCTCCATCTAATTTAGTTAAAATAGCGCCTGTTAGTTTTAATTTCTCATTAAATCCTGTAATGACATGAATGGCATCTTGCCCTGTCATACTATCGATAACAAGAATGGTTTCTTCTGGATGTACTTCTTCTGTTATTTTCTGCAATTCTTCCATTAATGCTTCATCGATATGAAGGCGTCCTGCTGTATCTAACAAGACATAGTCATAGCCATTTTCTTTGGCATGCGTAATAGCGTTTTTAGCAATAATAATAGGGTTTCCTTGTCCTTCTTCGTATACTGGAATATTAAGTTCTTTTCCAAGTTGTTTTAACTGGTCAATGGCAGCAGGTCTATAAACATCACATGCGACTAAAAGAGGCTTTTTATGTTCCTTTTTACGGAGTAAATTAGCCAGTTTGGCACAAGTCGTTGTTTTTCCACTTCCTTGTAACCCAGCCAGCATTAAAATAGCGGGACTTCCTTTTGTATTTAAAGGGGCACTATCTCCTCCTAATAATTCAACAAGTTCATCTTTGACGATTTTAACAAAAACTTCTCCTGGTTTTAGACTTTTTGCGACTTCCTCTCCAAGTGCTTTTGCTTTTACATTTCCTACAAATTCTTTTACTACTTTATAATTAACATCGGCTTCTAAAAGAGCAAGACGAATTTCTCTTGTTACTTCGCTGATGTTTTCTTCTGTTAATTTTCCATATCCTTTAATTTTGTCAACGGCTTTACTTAAACGTTCTCCTAAATTTTCAAACATGCAATACCTTCTTTCTAACATTTCTTGTATTTTTATGTGCAATAACATTATACAAGAAAAAACAAAAAAAAGCCAT
This sequence comes from Bacilli bacterium, assembly GCA_028693035.1. Lineage (GTDB taxonomy): Bacteria > Bacillota_I > Bacilli_A > RF39 > UBA660 > RUG12867. The sequence goes on from JAQUWE010000004.1 coordinate 66,419, forward strand.
ATCATAGGCTTTATCTTATTCGCATTTTGATTTGTTTTTTGTTATTTTTCTAAAGTTCTCTACATTCTTGGTAAACACATTTTCTTTTGATAAGAATCTGTTGCTTCTTCTTTTTCTAGTTGCGTAGGTAACTGTGGAAGATATACCTTTTTTTGATAATGTTGGTTTTCATTTTCTCCATATATCATCTTTCTCATCTGTGCATAAGGAATGTCTGGGAATAACAAGCGATATTCATTCTCTTTTGTCACCTGTGCCCACTGTAATATTCTTGCATATAAAACAGGGGGATACATAAGTTTCTTATCTGGTACTGAAACAATATATTTCCGAATGCTTTGTAAAGAAGAAATACCTTGTTGCATGAAAGGTGTACAAATGTAATTGACGATAAGCTGTTTTGTAATTCCTAAAATATTTACTGTTTTTTCTAAAGGATAGTCCTCAATTTCTAATAGAGACAGTATATAAAAAATGTCTTTTTCTGTAGGCATGAGCTGATCCTTTGTAAGTCTAGCAATCAGGGCACGTTTTACTCTTCTATCTGCACCCTTTGTCTTTAAAACCGTACTATACATTTCATCCTCTGAAATACCTGCTTTTTTAAATACTAGTGTAGGCTCTGCCATCCCTTTATCTACTTCTTCTAAAATAGAAAATAAAAATTGTTGGGCCTTTATTTCTTCCTTTGTTTTTAGAACAGTACTATGGATATTTCCTTCTATCATTTTTGGATTCTTTAATACTCTTGCTGCTTTGAAAACTCCGTAGTCCATTCGGCGTAAAATATTAAGTATATATTTTTGTTCTTCTAATTCTTCTTTGGTTTTTAGAACAGTACTATATATATTTCCTTCTAAAACTTTTGCATCTTTTATAACTTCCAATGCTTTTGCCTTTTCATTATCGATTTGATTTAGGATAGATAGTAAAAATTTTTGTTCGTTTATCTCTTTTGTTTTTACAAAGTTAGCAACTATATTGGCTTTTGAAGGATGGCTGACACACAATAAATTTTCCATTCCTGTGAAAGCAGTAGGTAAAATTTGTTCATCTTTCCATAACGTTTCCATATTTTTCTCTTTTGACATAAATAAAAGAAAATGATAAAAATTGTCAAGTTTTTTTACCTCTTCCTCAGTCCTTTTCATACTGATTACTTTTATATAACGTTTATAATATTTTTGATATAGAAAATGAAGGCGCATACTATTTTTTAGATATTCAAGTTCATATACTTCTAAATCATTTTTTCCATTTTTTTCTGTAAGTCCCTTTATAGTATTTCCGCTTTCTGCTTTTTCAGCTGGATGATAGGCGAAATGAAATTCAGTTGCTATATTAGGATGGATTTTAATCTTTTTTTCCATAGTGTTTCCTCCTTTTAGAGTTCTATTGTACGCTAAATGCTAAAGAATGTAAAGAAAAAAGGAACTAGTGTTCCTTTAAGCAAAATGTTTCATCGCCAATATCGATTGTAAGATTTTCACCAAATGCAAGATTTCCATTGATAATATTTTCTGCAAGTAAAGTTTCAATATGACGGGATACATATCTTTTAATAGGACGTGCACCATACCTTTCATCAAAAGCATTTTCAATGATAAATTCTCTTGCTTCTTTTGTAAGCGTAATTTTTATTTTTTTATCTGACAAGCGCTTTTCTATATCTTGTATAATTTTGTCAAGAATACTGTAAATCACTTCTTTTGATAAAGAATGGAAAACAATGATTTCATCAATACGATTGATAAATTCTGGTTTGAATGTATGTTTAAGTTCTTCCATTACCAAACCATGGGCACCTTCTTTATTTTCTAGGATATATTCACTTCCTAAATTAGATGTCATAATAATAATGGTATTTTTAAAATCTACTGTTCTTCCTTGCGAATCTGTAATACGACCATCATCTAAAATTTGTAATAAAATATTAAAAACATCTTTATGTGCTTTTTCAATTTCATCAAATAAAACAATACTGTAGGGATTTCTTCTTACGGCTTCTGTTAATTGTCCACCTTCATCATAGCCTACATACCCTGGAGGAGAACCTACCAATCTAGACACACTATGGGATTCCATATATTCACTCATATCAATACGAATCATGTGTCTTTCGTCATCAAATAATTCATAAGCAAGAGAACGCGCTACTTCGGTTTTACCAACTCCAGTTGGTCCTAGAAAGATAAAGGAACCGATTGGTTTGTTAGGGTCTTTAATACCTGCTCTACTTCTCATAATGGCTTCACTGACAAGTTTTAAAGCTTCCTTTTGACCTTTTACTCTTTTCTCTAAATTGTCCTCTAGATGAAGCAGTTTTTCTTTTTCTGTTCCTACCAATTTACTTACAGGAACATGGGTCCATTTTGAAACAATTTCCGCAATGGATTCTTCATCGACTGTATCACTTAAAAGGGTGGATACATTTTCTTTTTGTAGAAGAGAGAGTTCACTTTCTAATTTTGGTAAAATACCATGTCTAATTTTAGCAGCTACATCTAAATTATAATCTGCTTCTGCTTGTTCTAATTTAAAACGATTGTTTTCTATTTCTTCCTTTTTCTTATTGATTGTATCGTTGATTCCTTTTTCCTGTTCCCAGTCCTTACGGAATGCTGATTCTTTTTGTTTCATGGTTTCTAATTTTTGATTGATTTCTTCTAATCGTTTTTTAGAAAGCTCATCCTTTTCTTTACGAAGTGCTTGTTTTTCTATTTCAAGTCTCATAATGTCTCTTGATAAAGTATCCAATTGGGTGGGCACAGAGTCCATTTGAACTTTTATTGTAGCGCATGCTTCATCTACTAAATCAATGGCTTTATCTGGTAAAAAGCGGTCTGTAATATATCGGTCTGACAAAGTAGCTGCCGCAACTAATGCTCTATCTTTAATACTTACGCCATGGTATACTTCAAAACGTTGTTTAAGTCCACGCAAAATGGTAATGGTATCTAGGACATTGGGTTCACTAACTTGTACCTTTTGAAATCTACGTTCAAGAGCTCCATCTTTTTCAATATATTTTCTATATTCATTTAAAGTGGTTGCACCTATTACATGAATTTCACCACGGGCTAGCATAGGCTTTAACATATTTCCTGCATCCATGGCACCCTCTAAAGCACCGGCTCCTACAATCATGTGGATTTCATCAATAAACATGATAATATTGCCATCACTTTCTTTGACTTCTTTTAATACGGCTTTTAGACGTTCTTCAAATTCTCCACGGTATTTAGCGCCCGCAATCAAAGAACCCATATCAAGTTCCCAAATGGTTTTTCCTTTTAAGGAATTTGGGACATCTCCTTTGACAATACGAGAAGCAAGTCCTTCTACTATAGCGGTTTTACCAACACCTGGTTCTCCAATTAAAACCGGATTGTTTTTTGTTTTTCTAGATAAAATACGCGTTATATTACGAATTTCATCATCACGGCCAATAACAGGATCCACCTTTCCATCTTTTACACTTTGGACGATATTCCTTCCATATTTTTCTAAAACATTTTGTAAATTTTCTTCATAAGGATTTTGTCCATTCATAAACATGCCTCCTTTAATTATATTATATGTTGGTCTTTTTCTACCAAACACATACAGTATAACGCAAAAACTAGCACTTGTCAATAACGAGTGCTAGTTTGTTTCTTTTGAAATTTCTTTTGCATCATTTCTAATGTACCTCTTTGTGACACAATTTTATTTTGCAAATAATATAATTGATCATCTATCATATTCAAAACATAATTAAACCACTTATTCCATGATTCAACAGTAGTATTACAATTTTTTAAATCAATATCGTTTTGATATTGATAATAGTTGCCCCTAGTTAATCTATAATTATTCGATAAATTCAATATTGGATATTGAAATGAAATACGCAACCTGTTGCTATATAGTTCTGTCATTTTTTGTTCTTGCAAAATACGAGAAATTCTTCCATTACCATCATTAAATGGATGGATATTTGAAAAAAGGACATGAATTATGGCTCCTTTTATAAATGGGTGTTGAAAGTCTTTCCTATTATAAAAGTCAACAAATTCTTTCATATATTCTTCGATTTGTTTTTCCTCTATTGCAACAAATCTTGCGCTGTCAATCGTACATCCTGGTTTACCAATCCAAGCTGGCGAATTTCTATATTGTCCGGCTTTGACTTTATATTTATAATTTTCATCAATAATTATTTTTTGAAGTCCCATCAACATCTTTTCATCAATTTCTGTTTTTTTTGAAAAAACATTTTCATAATAATATAATAATTCAGCAGGATACGAAGCCTTTTCTAAATTTCCACTATCCACCATTCTTCTAAAATAACAATCTAATAAAAACAAATTCATTGTAGTATTTCCATACTTCAGAATACTATTTATATAGTTTAAACATTCTTTTTCTGTATCCACTAAATGTTCTTGCACAAAATTTGTTAAAGGAATGGCATCAATGTATTTTGGTAACTTACTCATACAAATCTCTCCTTAAAATATTATTTTATAGAGTATAATAACAAACTTACAACTAAAACGCAAATCTTTTATACATTTACTTCATTTACTTCATTTACAAAATCTATAATTTGTTCCAAATGATCAATAACTGGGTATTCTTTGCCTTTTTCTTTAAGAGCAAATTTGACACCTATACCACCAGCTTCGATCCATTTTTTCAAATTGCCACTATAATCATCTATTAATATAGCATTCTTGGCATTGACCATCTTTGTTTTATCAATACTTTTGGGAACAGTAATAATTGTAATTTCATGAAGCTTTTTGCGTATAAAATTTATTTTAGCTTCTGCTTCTCCTAAACTGGTCACATGGGTTAAAATATTAACATTGAAATACCCACTATCTACAATACAATTTATTTCTTTATAAGCATCGTGAATTTCATCTGCTTCTTCTAAAAATTCTTTCCAATCTAAATTTTTATAAAAATTAACGACTTTACTATAGTCCTTGCCGTCAATTCCAATTTCTTGCATCATTTGATAAGAACTTGTAATGGTATCCATAATTACACCATCAAAATCAATATATAAATTTTTCATAAAACACCTCTTCTATATTATAATTCGTACATCAGTTCGTGTCAATGTATAAAAAAAAAGAATCTTATTCAGCAGAATCTTTTTTAATAACTTCTTTTCCTTTATAGAATCCACAAGCAGCACATACTCTATGTGGTCTTACTTCAGCACCACATTTTGGACATTTAACAGTTGCGTTTTCAGAAATCTTGTAATGAGTTCTTCTTTTTCTTCCTCTTGTTTTACTTACTTTTCTAAATGGAACAGCAAACAATTGGATATTTAAATGCATCATATCTACACCTCTTTTCGTTATAACAAATTTTTTAATTTCTCGAATTCCGGATTTATAATTTCCTTTTCTTCTTCATCGGTTAAAAGTTTCCATCCGTCTCCCTCTAAATGAACAGAAGCAGCGTTTTCACTTACAACACGCATGGGAATTTCCACTAATATATTTTCCCATATAATTGGTAAAATATCAAGGGTATTTTCCACATTTTTAATATTTTCATCAATTTCTTCGAATAAATTCAATAATAAATCTTCTTTTTCGATTTCAAAAGGAACATTTACTTCTTCTAAAGTAACAGCGCAAGGTAAAACCATTACACTCTCTACATGAAGTTTTAAAACAATTTCATCCATAGCGTCCTTGTAAATAGATCCTTCTACATGAACAGGATTCATCTTTAAAACGCCTACTTCTTTATAAAGACTTTCCTCTATAGTAAGATATTCATCAAAGACAAGTTTTTTTACAATTCCGTTTCGTAATCTGATTAAATCAATTATCAATTTTATCACCACCAAGCCTTCTCATTATACTAAAGTTTCCTTAAAAAAGCAAATCATTTATGACAAGTTCTTAAAAGTGTGGTAAGATAAAGAAACTGAGGTGATAAAGTGAAAGCAACAGGTATTATTTGTGAATATAACCCCTTCCATAATGGACACTTCTATCATTTACAAAAAGTGAAAGAAATGTTTAAAGAGGATGTCATTGTTTTAGTGATGACTGGGCATTTTAGCCAAAGAGGAGAACCAAGTATTATCAATAAATGGGATAAAACCAAAATAGCGCTTACTGCTGGCGTTGATTTAGTCGTCGAACTTCCCTTTGTATTTGGTAGCCAAAGTGCGGATATTTTTGCGAAAGGCAGTATTGATTTACTAGATGCACTTCATGTTTCACATATTGTATTTGGAACAGAAAGCAATCATATAGAAGCACTGGAAGAAATGGCAGACATCCAGTTAACAAGTACAGAATATCAAAACAAAGTAAAAGAATTATTAGAAGAAGGCAATAACTATCCAACGGCAATGGCAAAAGCCTTACAAAAATTTTGTAAGGAACCCATCCGTACACCTAATGATTTACTAGGACTTAGCTATATCAAAAGAATCAAAGAAATTAAAAGTCTAATAAAACCTATTTCTATTCAAAGAATGAATGATTATCATGACTTGGAATTAAAAAGCAAAATGAGTAGCGCTAGTGCGATCAGAAAAGGTTTACAAGAAGGAAAAGATATCTCTTCCTTTGTTCCTTCCTTTACACTTCCCTTTTTAACAAGACCTGTCTTTCAAGAAGATTATTTTTCTTTATTAAAATACAAAATATTGACAGAAGTAAATACACTTGAAAAATACCAAACCGTTGATGAAGGACTCCCTAGTCGTATCCAAAAAAATATTATAAAAAGTCCTTCTTTTGATACCTTTATTCAAAATATAAAAACCAAAAGATATACCTATAATAAACTTTCTAGAATGTCTAGCCATATCCTATGTAATTTTACAAAAGAAGAAGCTCATTTATGCAAAGAAATAGAATATATTAGAATATTAGGTTTTACAGAAAAAGGAAAAAAATATTTACATAAAATAAAAAAGGAAGTAGAACTTCCTCTTGTTACAAAGTTTGGGGATACCAAAAGCAAACAATTGGAAATAGAACAAAGAGTAACTTCCGTATATGCAAGTGTTTTACCTGAAAAAGGAAAACAAAAATTAATAGAAAAAGAATACAAACAGTCTCCTATTTTTATAGAAGAAAAGAAAAACCCTATAGCAAATATATAGAGTTTTTTTTCTTATCAAAACATAAAAAAAAGAAGAATTAAATTTCTTCTATTTTCATGAAGTTTGTAGTTTTTACTGCTGTATTATTTGGGAATCCTCCTGTTACAACAATAATATCGTTTTCTTCTAATTTCATAAATTCTTTTGCTTTTGCTTTTGCATCTGTTACAACTTCATCAGTACTGTTATAAACAGGTACTTCAGCAGTATAAACACCCCAGCTAAGTGCTAGAGAACGTGCTACTTTATGTGTTGGACAAGCAGCTAAGATAAATGCATCTGGTTTTAAGTTACTAATTTTTTTAGCACTATAACCACTCATAGTAGCAGCTACAATTACTTTAACATCTAAAAGTCTTGCACTATCTACTACACTTTTTGCGATAGTTTCAGTTACATCTACTTTTCTTGCTGATTCAAATTCATAATCATAGTCATAATAACTTTCAGTATTTTCACAAATATCAGCCATAAATTTAACAGCTAATTCTGGATGTTTACCAATAGTAGTTTCTCCTGAAAGCATTACAGCATCTGTTCCATCTAATACAGCATTTGCGATATCAGATACTTCAGCTCTAGTTGGTCTAGAACTTGTATACATACTTGCTAACATTTCAGTTGCAACAATACATACTTTACCTTTTTCACGACATTTTTGAATCATTGTTTTTTGTAAAATAGGTAATTCTTGCATTGGTACTTCTACACCTAAGTCACCACGAGCTACCATAACAGCATCTGTTGCTTCAATAATATCATCTAAGTTTTCAATTGCTTTTGCAGTTTCAACTTTTGTAATGATTGGCATATTTGGTTTACCATATTCTTTTAATAAAGCTCTTACATCATGAATATCTTGTGCAGTAGATACGAATGAAATACCTAAGAAATCACCATCGTGATCACAAGCATATTTAATATCTTCTTTATCTTCTTCACTAATAAATGGAATATCAAGATTTACACCTGGAATATTTACTCCACGTCTACTTTTGATTTCAGCTCCATCTAAAATTTTACAAGTAACACCACCATCTGCTTCTGTAGAAATTACTTCTAAACGAATAAGTCCGTCATCTAATAAAATAACATTTCCTACAGATAAGTTAGCAATAACATTACGGTAGTTGAAAGTGATTCTTTCACTTGTTCCTAAAATATCTTCGTTAACGATACGAATTGTTTTTCCTTCTACAAGTGTAATATAGTCATTTTCAAAATTACAAGTTCTTAAATCAGGTCCTTTTGTATCGTATAAAACAGCGATATTTGTTCCTAATTCAGTATTTGCTCTTTCTACTAGATCTTCAGTTTCTTTTCTTTCCTCTAGTGTCGCATGAGAAAAGTTAATACGCGCTACGTTCATTCCCGCATCTACGATTTTCTTAAACATATCCCATGATTGTGTAGCAGGTCCAATACTACAAATGATTTTAGTTTTTTTCATACATCAAACTCCTTCTTTCCGTTTTTTGGCACTATTTCATAATAGCACGTTTTTGGATAAAATGCAAGGTTTATCCATATTAGATAGTGTAAAATAGTTTTGGGATTGGGTATACAAAAAGGAAGACCTTTTGTTAAAATGTAATTGTTGAAAAAACATTTAAGGAGGTCTTCCATATGAACAGTATACCAAATAATTATATAAATG
>JAQUWE010000005.1 GCA_028693035.1 Bacilli bacterium
GGGGTTGAAGGTTTAAATTCTTTTTTTCCGAACATTATTAATTTAACCTTATTTAAATTAGGTTTTTTTTTTGATTTTTATGTTATAATTGCAATAGAACGTGAGGGATGATACATATGAAATATGAAGAAACTGTGACTCCTGACCAACTTATTCAATATATGACTCAAAATATTCATTATGGTTTTGTTAGTAAGAATGGAAAAATATATAAAGAACAAGGAACAGAAGAATGGAACAATGATTGGTATCCTACATGTATAGTACAAGATGGAGAATCATTAATAGAAAGCCATTATGGAACATGTTGGGATCAAGTGGAGTTAGAAAGAAAATGGTTTGATGAACACAATTATCAATATAAGACAATCTTTATGTGGTTTGAAGTAAATAGACCAAGTAATTTACCTACACATGCCTTTTTGCTTTTTAAAAGGGATAATAAGTACTACTGGTTTGAACATGCTTTTGAACCGTACAAAGGAATTCACGAATTTGATAGTGAAGAAAACTTAATCGAATATGTAAAAGATAAACAATTAGAATATGCTATAGAAACAGGCATTTCCACATGGCAAGATAGAGATTTTATAAAATGTTATGAATACACAAAACCAGAATCTCATTTAGGAGTAGATGATTATATTTATCATGTAACCCATTCTATGAATAAAGTTAGATAATAGATTTCTTATAAATAAAAGGTATAGAAAATATTTGTCATTTAAATTTGTTAAAGGAAAGTTGAGAAATAATCATGAAAATCAATCAATTCATAAAGCCTGAATATTTAGAACAAAATAATAGTAATCCTAAATATATATTTCATGGTTCCTGTAATTTAATAATGACTGATATTGAGCCTAAAAAAGGTCATGATGAAGTTGGAAACTCTATAAATGAGCAAAAGGCTATTTATGGGATATCTTTGTTCAAGGGTGCGATACCCTATGCTATTGGAAAAGGTAAAGTAAGTTGTAGTATTGGTTATATGGAAAATGATTTAAAGATGAAAATATATAATGGAATAATACCGGAAGATAGTTATGGATATATTTATGTGTTTGCTAGGAAAAGTTTTGAGCAATGTAATGATTCTTGTCAATATGTATTATTTGATAAAGCGGAGCCAATAGATATTGTACAAGTTCAATATCGGGATTTTAAAGATTGTTTTATTGATAAGACAAAATATAGCTTAATTGATACTCCTCATGAACTTTTTAGTTATATGTATTTCAATATAGAATATAAATGGATGGATCAATTGGGTACATTTCATGAAGAACTTGATCCTAAAATGTATACAGAGTTTTCTTTAATGTCACCAAGAGAAGTAATAGAAAACAAATGTGGTATATGTGTCGATCAAGTAGAATTAGAAAGAGATTGGTTTGAAAAACACAATATTTATCATGAAGTTTTAAATATACAAATATTTAGAGAGAATACCTCCCCGGGACATGTCTTCCTTATTTACAATGCAGATAATAAATGGCACTGGTTTGAAAATGCATGGGAAGAATTTGTGGGCATTCATACCTATTTAAATAGGTATGCTGCTATTGAAGATATAAAAAATAAGTTTATTATACAAAATCAAATTAAAGAGTATGAACTACCCCAACTAAAAATTAAGGAACATATAAAATACCCTTTTCATTCAAGTTATGAAGATATGGATAACTATACACCGGCAAAAATAAAATAATGTATAAGGGAGGACTCTATAATATGGAATATTTAGGTTTATATGACAATGATGGAAATGATACTGGTGAAAGAATTGATAGAAGTAAAAAAAGAGAAGTCCCAAAGGGAAGATATTTTAGAATTGTCCTTGTTTTCATACAAAATCATAAAGGAGAATTTCTAATTCAAAAAGTAAGCAAAGAAAAAGGGAATGAATATGCAACAACAGGAGGACACGTCCAAGATGGTACTTCTAGTTTAGATACAGCAAAACAAGAAGTATTAGAAGAGTTAGGTTTGGATTTAGAAACAAAAGATTTTGACTTGTTTAAAACAGAAAAACGTTCTTTAGCATTTCAAGATTGTTATTATGTAAAAAAAGATATAGATATAAAACAGATAATACTACAAGAAGAGGAAGTGGAGTCTGTAGAATGGATGACTATACAAAAAATAGAGGCATTAATAGAACAGAAAAATTTTAGAATTGGGAATCAATCGTCTTTTGCCTTTTTAATAGAAAATTATTTAAGCAACCAAAATTGATAATAAAATAGATATTATAGAACGTAAAAAATAGTCTACCTGACTATTTTTTTTATTATTTATATATTATGGATTATCGCATAAACTTTATTGAATATATATAGCTTTTTTATTTAGAAATGAATCTTTTTAGCCCCTGCTAAAACAAACAAAATAATATAGATTGGCAAAAGCAATATGGAGATTAAAATACCTATGAGGAAATATTTGGATTGTCTTATCATACTACTCCCTCTTTCTCTAGTATCTATTTTAGCATAGGTAAATTCTAATTACCGTGACTAAAATGTAATCTTTCTCTATTTTTTTTGTCATTTAAAACAAATCAATAATGATTCCTATATTTTTAAATTTAAAAGTGCTATAATAATACAAAGGAGGTATAAATATGGCAAAATACAAATGTAGAATTTGTGGACATATATATGATGAGGCAAAGGAAGGTGTATTATTTAAGGATTTACCAGAAGATTGGAAATGTCCTACTTGTTATGCACCCAAAGCTTTATTTGAAAAAATAGAAGAGGTTTCCAACGAAGAACCAGAAAGTGAAGAAACAGAAGAAACAGAAGAAGTGAATGAAGGCTCTGTTAAAATAGAAGACGACAGAGAAGAATACATGCAGGATATTCATACAATAGCTACAGAGGGACAATCTATTATTACAGCTATGAGTACAAAAAAGGCAATTTCGCCTTGGGATGATGTTCTTATTTTAGGAGGACAACTTGCTACCATTCCTTTGAGCAAAGATACGCCCATTAAAACAACAACCATTATAGGGAAAAATGCTAGAAAACCAATGGTATTAGAAAGTCCTATCTATATTTCACACATGTCATTTGGTGCACTCTCTAAAGAAATGAAAATTGCTCTTGCAAAGGCATCCGCTTTACATAAAACAGCAATGTGTAGTGGAGAGGGAGGCATTTTACCAGAAGAGAAAGAGGCATCCTATAAATATATCTTTGAATATGTGCCTAACTTATATAGTGTGACGGAAGAAAATTTAAAGAACGCAGACGCTATTGAAATCAAAATAGGGCAGGGTACCAAACCAGGCATGGGTGGACACCTACCAGGAGAAAAGGTTACAGAAGAAATTGCAACTATTCGTGGTAAAAAAGTAGGAGAGGATATAATAAGTCCTTCTCATTTTGATCGTATTAAAACCAAACAAGATTTAAAAGAACTAGTCGAAGAGCTTAGAGAAAGATCAGAAGGAAGACCTATTGGTGTTAAAATTGCAGCTGGGCATATTGAAAAAGATTTAGAATTTATTGCCTATGCAAACCCAGATTTTATCACCATCGATGGAAGAGGCGGCGCTACCGGAGCCAGTCCAAAGTTTGTAAGAGACGCTACCAGTCTCCCAACTCTTTATGCGCTATACCGCGCTCATAAATATATAAAAGATAGAGGACTTTCTATCAACTTGGTTATAACGGGAGGATTACGTATTTCATCTGATTTTGCAAAAGCTCTAGCTATGGGAGCGGATGCCGTTGCGATAGCTACATCAGCTATGATGGCAGCTGGTTGTCAGCAATACCGTATTTGTGGAAGTGATCGTTGTCCAAGAGGAATTGCAACGCAAGATCCAGAATTACGCAAACGTTTTTCAGTAGAAAAAAGTAGTAAGCAAATTTTCAATTTCTTAGATGTTAGTTTAGAAGAAATGAAAACTTTTGCTAGAATAACAGGGCACCATGATCTACATGATCTTAGTGTGGAAGATTTAGCTACTACCAGTGAAGCAATTGCTTCTCATACTGATATTCCTCATGTGTAGGTAAAGAGGTGAATAAAGTGGATTACGCAATACTTGTTAATAAAAAACATCCTATTACACAAGATAAGATAGATCAAATTTGTTTTACGCAAAGTTTTGATATTGATGGAAAATCAATTTTAGTCGAAAAAAATACTTATGATGCTTATCTTGCATTAAAAAAGGAATTAGAAACTATAAAAATAATTGTAAAAATTACATCTGCTTTTCGTTCTCTGCAAACACAGAGTGAAGTATATGAAGAATTTACAGAAAAATATGGAAAAGAATATGCGGATAGGGTAGTAGCGCCAGTAGGTACAAGTGAACACCATACAGGGCTTGCTATTGATTTAACACTTGCTCAAATAGAAGAACAAATCTTTACAGGACAAGAAGAAAATAAAGAAGAAATCGCAAAAGTAAAAGAACAGGGCTTTTTAAAAATTCATCCATATTTAGAAAAATTTGGTTTTATTCTAAGGTACCCAAAGGAAAAAGTGGATATAACTGGATATCCTTATGAGCCTTGGCATATTCGTTATGTAGGAAAAGAACTTGCAAAACAACTTGTTAAAAAGCAAATGACTTTAGAAGAATACCATAATAAAAAACAGTAATTATTTACTGTTTTTCTTTTCTGGAAGATAGGTTTTGATTTTATCTGTAACAACATTGTAACCATCTTCTGTTAAATGGGTTCCATCTTTTGTATATTTTGTTTCTATTCTTCCATCTTTATTTTCTAAAATAGAGTATAAATCAATATAGTTAATTTCATTTTCTTTACAGAATTCTTTAACTTCTTTATTGATGTCTCTGATTTTAGAAGTGGAATCAAATTTTGTTGGATAGATTGATTCTACATATAAGGTAGCTTTTGGTAACTTTTCTCTAAGTTTATTGATAATATCTTTAATATGTGAAACAATTTCTTTTTGGTCAAATTCTTTTGATACATCATTGGTACCAATTAATAAGAATATTTTAGAAGGATTATAGTCATAAGCCATATCTTCTATGTGTTCTAAAATATCAGAAGTTGTATATCCACTTTTTCCACTATTGACTACTTTATATTCTTTATAGTGTTTTTTCAAATCATATAATTCTGTGATAGAATCTCCTAAAAATAAATAACTTGGGCTGATGGTCTCTAGGGTTTCAGGTTCTACTTTTTTAGGGTGATGATTGAAAGAGATAAAGTGGTATAAGATAAATAGGAAGAAAATAATTGAGACAGCAGCTAAAACCAGAATAATCCACATTGTTTTTGGAATTTCTTTTGTTTCTTTTTCCTCTGGTTTTGCAATTTCTCTTTTGAAAATATTTCTAGGTGTATTTACCATGGTTCTTCCTAAATAATCACCTGTAAAAATATCAGCAATGGCATTTTCAACATGCTCTTGTTTAATTTCTTGTTTTTTTTCTGTTTTTAATTCTTTTAGTTCTTCTTTGATTTCAGTTTCCAAGGAACTTTTTGTTTCTAATTTTTCTTCTTGTTTTTCCTTCTTTGTAGGTGATGTTACCTTTTTTATAGGTTCTTTCTTTTCTACTACATCCTCTATCTTTTTTTCACTTTTTTCATTTGTTTTTTCTTTTGTTGTAGTGGTACTTTTCTTTGTCTTTGTACTGCTTTTAGGAGTTTCCTTTTTTGTACCTGTATTATCTTTTTTTACATCTTCTATTTTTTTCGTTTGTTTTTTTGTTGTTTCTACTTTATTTTTTGTATTTGTTGACTTCTTTTTAGGGGTCGTTTTTTTCTTTTCTATTTTTTTAGTATCTGTACTTGTTATTTTTTCTGTTTGTACAACGGTTTTCTTTTCTTCATTTTTTTGATTGTTCGTTGCCATAATTCACCTTCTTTTGCACTCACTATTATATCATATTAGTTTGATTGGTGATAAGAAAAGTACATAATTTTTAAATATATTTTCAAAAAGTATAAAATGTGTAAATGAAGAATCGTTAAAATAATAATTTGTAAAGTAATTCTATGGTTATTTTTGGATAATATTACCTTTTGGTTAAAAACAAATAGATATAAAAAAACCTGCCATCGGCAGGCTTTATATGGATTTAATCATTATTGGCTTGATTTTTTCTGATATAGTAATCACGTAGTTCTTTAAATCTGGTATAATGCACAATTTCTCTTTGTCTTAAAAAGGAAAGAGGTGCTAGAACATCTGGATCACTTGTTTCATTTATTAAGTGTTCATAGGTAGCTCTGGCTCTTTGTTCTGCTGCCATGTCACTTTCTAAGTCTGCTCGCCAGTCTCCCGTGGTTTCTATGTAGGCGCTTGTGAATGGAACGCCGTTTGGATCTGTTGGAAAAATACCATGGTTATGCATTGTATAGTTTCCATTTAAACCGGCTGAAGTTAATTCTTCTATGGTTGCCCCTGCCATGAGCTGAATGATCATTGTATTAATCATTTCTACGTGGGCAAGTTCTTCTGTACCAATATCTGTAAGAAGGGCTGCACCTTTTTCATCTGGCATTGTATATCTTTGGTTAAAATAACGAAGAGAGGCACCTAGTTCAGAGTCTGGGCCACCATATTGTGCTAATAGATTTTTTGCAAGATTTAAATCTCTTTTACGAATATTGATGGGATATTCTAATTTTTTTTCGTATAAAAACATTTTGTATCCTCCTATTTAGTTTCCCATGGCCATGGTTTTGCAATCCAAGCCCAAGGGGATGTATTTAGGGCATCACTACTAGTAAGTAGCGGGCCAAACTTTTTTTCGTATTGATCAGTGAGCTCTTGTTTATAAACACGGTATTCATTATATAATTGAATCATTTCTTTATTATTTGGATAGATATCTAAGTAAAGATTTAAGTCAATCATCGCAAATCCTAAAGCATCAATATTGGTAAGTAGTTCAGCTTGTTCATTTATAGGCCTAATTTCGTAAGGTGTACGAATTTTATAGGGTTCGTATAAATCTTGGAACATATTTCCTCTTATAAAGCCTTCATAAGGATCATATATATTGGGAATATCTTGTTTTTGTGTGGGTTCTTTTTTTTGAACGGGCATTTGGTTTTGTATATTTTCTTTTGGTTGTGCCAAAGGATGATTCATTTGTTTTGCCTGATTCATGTAGTTTTTATAATTATAATAGTTATTCATTTTTATCCTCCTCTGCTAAAGTATATGGGAGTTTGGGCAATAAGAATGGGCAAAAGTCTAGGAATTACTGAAAAATAGGTAAAAGGACTTGTCAAAATGCGAAAAAGTTGCTAAAATAGTGTTTGTATTAGACATGGCGATATTGGTGAAGTGGTTAACACGGTGGATTGTGGTTCCATTACTCAAGGGTTCGATTCCCTTATTTCGCCCCATTTATGGGAAAATCAAACCTAATGGTTTGTTTAATAGCAGAAAGCTAGGAATTTCAATAGGAAATCCTAGTTTTTTTGCATATTAAAGAAAGGTTTGATAATATGAAATTCAGTAAAGAAAATATGCCATTAAATATGCATTTATATAATAAATTAAATAATATGTGCATATTTAATAATTTAAAATTAGAAGTAATAAATGGAATAATATTTAAAATTAATCAAACAAATATTAATTTAATTGAACCACATAGATTTATTATTAAAGTAAATGATATATCATTAGTAATATTATGTTATGACAATTTAAATTTATATTTGTATAATAGAGAAATTTTAGTGAATGTGCCAATGCTAAAAGAATTAATCAATGCTATAAGGAACAATAATTATGGGATGTAGAAGATTTGGGATTACATTATTAAGTACACCAGAATATTATTTATTTAAAGAAGAAGAAGTAAAGGCAATATATTATAATTTGATTAAGTTTATAAAATATAAATATGAAAAAAGCAATTACGATTATAGAATTTTAGTTGGTTTGTCAAATGTAGATGGTAAAAGTGTTGGTAATAAGTATAAAAGAAAAAGTGTTGGAAGACCAATTTATGAATTTACACCAAAGGATAAAAATAAAGGTATAAGAAATGTTAATTGGCATTTTCATATTATGATATGTGGTGCTCCATTAGGAACAATGGTTAAAGATATTCAAGAATATTTACAAAAGATATTAAATTGCAAATTAGTAAATGAAGAATTTGATAAAAGAGTTTATGATAGTCCAAATTTTAATAAATATTATTTTAGTGGTTATAAAAGTGAGATAGATGTTTTATTAAGTGGAATATTGAGAAAAAGAAATAATAGCAAGGAAAGAGTGCCAAGATGTAGTTTGATTAATTTAAATGTTAATAGAAGAAAAACATATAATAGAAAAGAAGATTATTATAATATAATCAATTATATAGAAAAGCAAAGTATATTAACAAATTACATAGAAAGCAATAATTTTACAATTGCTTATTTTGATATTGCTAAAGAATTGAATTTATTAGCAAAACCAACTAGAAAATATCTTCGTGAAAGTAATAAAAATAAGGGTTTAAGTCAAATTTAATTTCTCTATTATAATAAATTTTAATAAATAAATCAAAAAACATATAATAATAATAGATTTTGATAGTAAATGATAGGATTTAAGTAATTTAAAGGAGTAATTATTATGATTAAGTTAAATATCAAGCAAGAATTGACAATAAATGAATTATTAAAAGGAAATAGTATTATTGATAGTGCTAAATTTGTTGGTGTAAGTGAAGCAACAGTAAATAGATGGATGGCTAATAATGAGTTTAAGGCAGTTTTAAATGATAGAAAAAAAGAGATAATAAGTAATTGTATTGACAATATTAATTTAACAGGGAATAAAGCAATAAAAGTATTAAATAATATATTAGATAATGAAAAAGCAAGTGATAAAATAAGATTTGATACTTCTAAGAGTATATTAGATATGATTTTAAAAATTAATGAGCAAAAAGAAATAATTGAAAAAATAAAAGAAATAGAAAATTTATTAAATGAAAGAGTTGGTGAAAATAATGTTTAATTTAAATAGTATTAATGTTAAATTAGATAAAATAAAAAAAACCATTAATAATAATGGAATAAAGAATATAATAATTTGGCTAAATGAAGATGAACCAATAAGATTTGATTTAATGTATGAAAACAAGATAAAATATGTATATTGTAATAATATAGAAGAATATATTATCTTAGATAAAAAATATGATAATATAGAAAAATTAATTATTAAAAATGTTGATAAACCAAAATTTGATATTCCAACAATCTGATTATTTATCGTTTAATCCATCAATATATGCTTCTGCTTTTGCTTTATTAATAGTAGATAATGATTTGATTTTATTCAATAATATAAAATCTTCATCAGTAATATTATTAGGTTTAATGCTATCAATAGGCATATCATATTTAGTTCGACATAATAGATAGTCAATAGATGTATTATAATGATTTGCTAAATTAATAAGCATATCAGAACTTGGAAAAACTCTTCCCGTTTCATAAGAAGAAATAGTTTCCTGTGTTGTTTTTAAATCCATAGCGACTTTAATTTGCAATTCTCCTCGTTTATTTCGTATTTGTTTTAAATTGTTTTCCATTAGTTTCACCTCTATATTAATTTTCTCATTATTATAAATTAGTGATAGCAATATAACTAATATTAATATAAGTAATATTGTATATTTTATAAAATTAATATATAATTATATTTGGGAGAGTGATTTTATGGCGAAAGCAAAGAATAAGGTAATAAGTGGAGATTATCTTAATGAACAAATATTTTTAATGTTTGACCAGTTAACAATGTCAGTTGGTTTTAAATCTTTACCATTAAATAAAGAAACTATTGAAGAATATGAAGTTATAGATGAAGAAAAAAGCAAATCGGCAAGTAGTACAATTTTAAGAGCAGGTGTTGGTAATTTTTTATTAGGTCCAATTGGTTTATTAGCGGGAGTTAGTGGAAAGCAAAAAGGAATATATAATATAGCAATAATATTTAAAGATGGTAAAAAGAGTCTAATTGAAGTTGATGAAAAAATATATAAAAAATTATTAAAGAATATGTTTTAAATGATAAATTAGTTTGATATGAAAATATTAAACTTTTATTTTGCATAAATATATTTACAATTATACAAATATGCTTAAAATTATATATTTTATGATATAATGAACTTAGTTAAAAATAAGGAGTTGTATTATGAGAGATGAATTAGAGAATAAATGGACTTTAAGCATAAGTGAATTATTAAAAAAAGAATTAGATAATAATAAATATGAAATAGTATGCTTTGAAAGAGTGCCATATTCAGTTTATATAAATGGTTATAGTGATAATAAAGAAGATATAGAATTAATGAAATATGAAGTTGATTTATTAATTAAAGAAAAAAGAGATAACTACTCTATTCCTCGAATGATTATTGAAAGCAAATATAGAAAGATAACAACTCATGACGTCATAACTTATAGTAATAAAGCAAAATGTCATAAAAATTTATATAATGGTTTAAGATATGGACTAATGATAGGAAATGGTATTGAAAAAAATGTATCATCAAGAATTGTAAATCATGGAGATAATTTTGATTTTATATTTATCTTTGAAAATGAAAAGCCAAATGAAAAAGAATGGAATGTATTTGTTGATGTTGTTAAAAGAAATTTAGAAAGTGCAGATAAATTAGAAAGTATTATAAATGAAAGAAGAAAAAGAGATAAAAAAAGATATTATTGTATAGAAAAAAATATTAGTTTTTATGAATAATTATATATATTTAAAATTCTTTCAAAAACAGCGATTTTTAAAGAGTTTATTAAAATCAATATATTTATGTGAATTATTAAATAAAATCGTTTATAATTGAGATAAATGAGGGATATGTATGAATAATGATATAGATAGATTAAAAAGTGGTATATTAGGTTTTATAATTGGTGATGTCATGGGTGTTCCATTAGAATTTAAAGATAGAAAACATTTTAAAGAAAATAAAGTAATAGATATGTTAGAATATGGATCACATAATATGCCAAAAGGTAGTTGGTCTGATGATAGTAGTATGGTTATAGCAACAATGAAATCTATTATAGATAATAATGGTAATATTGATTATATAGATATAATGAATAATTTTATGAAATGGGCAGAAAATGGAGAGTTTACTCCTAATGATAAAACCTTTGGAATTGGTAGAACTACATTAAATGCTTTAAAGTGTTATAGATATAGAAATGAATTTAAAGAATATGAAAATCCTATTAATTGCGGGCAAAAAGATTTTAGAGATAATGGAAATGGTAGTTTAATGAGAATCTTACCTATTTCTTTTTATTGTTATTATAAAAAGTTAAATGATGATGAGATATATGATTTAGTAAGAAATATTTCTTCATTAACTCATAGTCACCAATTAAGTATATTAGGTTGTTTTATATATACTCTATTTATCATTAACCTATTAAAAGAAAATAATAAGGAATATAGTTATAAAGAAATAAGAAATTATAATTATAATAAATACTTTGATTTAGATAGTATAAATTATTATAAAAGATTATTAGATAATGATATAAGTAAATTAGATATAGATAACATTAGTAGTTTAGGTTTTGTTGTAGATACATTAGAAGCAGTTATATGGTCTTTTATGAATAGTAATAATTATGATGAAAGTATAATAAATGCAATAAATTTGGGAAATGATAGTGATACAATCGGAGCATTAGTTGGTGGATTAAGTGGAATCTATTATGAAAATCTTAATAAAGAATGGTCAAATAATATATTAAGAAAAGACTATATTGAAGATTTATGCTTTAAATATATTAATTGTTTAGAAATTAAGACTGATAAATAGTCTTTTTTTGTTAAATAATGTATAATTATGTTAGGTGATTTGTTATGAGATTAAATAAATTTGTGTTTTATTTTTCATTAATAGTTAGTATATTATCACTGGGATTTTCAATATTTTTTACATTTTTTCTAAATAATAATATTACTACTTTTGTAAGTAATGTATTGTTAAATGTTTTTGCGGGTACAATTGTGTTAATGGCTACATCATTATTTGATTATTATTTACAACGAAGAAAATTATTAACATTAATAATGGAGAATATTTTAAAGTATAGAAGTATCTTTTCAAAAATAAAATATTTAGAGTCAAAAGAAGATTTTCCTGAATTTGAGCAATATAAAGAATATTATAACGGTCAACAAAATAAGATTAATTTTACTAAGAAAAATTATGAAACAGAAAAAGAACAATTTGTAAAAAAGATTGAAGAAAATATGGAAAAAATAATGGACTCATATATTGAAATTTCTAATATAGATTTTAGTGAAACTTGGTTGTTATGGGATGAATTATTTTTTTTAAAACCATTCGATAGAAATAGAAAAAGAAAATGGTTTCATAAAGAAATATTTGGATATATATATAACTTGCTTAATGATATAAGAGAACAGGCATATCATTTTAATATTTATAAAAATGAATTTAAAAATTTTGAAGTTAATTATAAAAAAGTAAGAGAATTACAAAAAAAGTTTTTCTATTATGAAGAGAAAGAAGAAGGTAACTATGATTGGAATTATTCTTTTGAAGAATATGATATAAAATATTTTTCCGTTAATTCCATTAGTAAAAAGCAATATATTGTAGTAAATGAAGTTGAAAAACATTTGACTCAAATGTTTATTGAAGTTGGTAAAATTAACTATTTTAATAAAAAATATGATGGTAAATAGAAAGGAATTTAAGAATGGAAGATTTAAATAAAGTGTTAAAATCAACAATTGATTATGCTGCTCTTAGTGGTAATTTACAAAAAATGAACGAACAATTAAATGAAATAAGTAATAAAAGAATAGAAGAGCAAGAAAAAAAATATAGTGATAAAGTTAATAGAGAAAATAGAATGATAGAGTTATTAGAATCAATAGATAAAAATACATCTATTTTAAATGATATGTTAGGATTATTAGAAGAAAACACAAATGATCAAAAAATTATTTTAGAAATAGTTAATGATTTAAATTCATTAGCAACATTGCCAAATAAAGAAGTTTGTCAATCAACATATAGAAGAATAATGCAAAAAATAAATACAGCAATTTCTGATGTCAATACTATAAATACATTATGTGTTTATGGAATGACTATATATAATACATTGCATGCTATGGGTAAAATATAATTTTTAAAATGTGTACTTTTAGAAAGATTTAAAATTTAATTATTTTAAGTCTTTTTTGTGTTTCAAAAAGTTATTTATATAATTTATAAATATTTCAAAAGTTTTGATAGGTTTTGAACTATTGGGGAGTGGCAAAAGAAAGAATAGTTTATATAATTAATTTAAAGAAAGGAAGAATTAGTTTATATGAAAGAAGAAATAAAAAGAAATGTGGTTAAAGAAATTTGTTCTGATTTTGTTGATACGATTATTGTAGGTATGGAAGAATATGAAAAAGATTTTCCTTATTCGTTAGCAGTAATTAATTTTATATTGGAGTTAAGAGAAAAAGGAATAAATGTAAATACAAATATGTTTATTGATGTTATTTGGGACAATATGTATAAAGAATTTACGAATTATTTAGGGAGATGATTTTATGAATAATAAAGTATTTGGTTATATTAGAGTTAGTAGTAAAGAACAAAATGAAGATAGACAATTAGACTCTATGAAAGAGTTAAATATTAATGAAAGAGATATTTATATTGATAAACAAAGTGGAAAAGATTTTAATAGAAAACAATATAATACTTTAAAAAATATATTAAGAGAAAATGATTTATTAGTAATTAAAAGCATAGATAGATTAGGCAGAAATTATGAAATGATTATGAGTGAGTGGAAAGATATAACAAAAAATATTAAAGCAGATATTATGGTTATTGATATGCCACTATTAGATACTCGCAATAATAAAGATTTATTAGGAACATTTATTAGTGATTTAGTATTACAAATATTATCTTATGTAGCAGAACAGGAAAGAACATTTATTAAACAAAGGCAAAAAGAAGGAATAGAAAGTGCTAAAAATAAAGGTATTAAATTTGGAAGACCTAAAATAGAAAAACCACAAAATTTTGATATTGTGATTAGTCAATGGAAAAATAAAGAAATTAAAAGTAAAGAAGCAATGAGATTATTAGAATTAAAACCAAATGTTTTTTATAATTTAGTAAACGAAAAATGATATAATAATTATATTGCAAAACTTTAAATTAAGAAATATTATATTTTAGGAATTGGAGTGATAATTGTGAAAGATAATAATCAAATAAAAATAGGAGCATATATTAGGGTTAGTACAGAAGACCAAGCAAGGGAAGGACATAGTTTAGATGAACAATTAGATAGAATAAAAGCATTTTGTAAATTTAAAAAATATGAGATTTGTAAAATCTATAAAGAAGATGGCAAAAGCGCTAAAGATATGAAAGGCAGACCTGAATTTCAAAAAATGCTAAATGATTTATGCAGTGGAAAGATAAATACAATTTGTATTTATAAATTAGATAGATTAACTCGCTCTGTAAAAGACTTAGAAGAGATATTAAGTTTAATAGAAGAAAATAATTGTGGCTTAGTATCTGTAACAGAAGAAATTAATACTAAAAATGCTTATGGAATTTTCTTTATTAGAATGGTAATATTATTAGCACAATTAGAAATAGATCAAACAAGGGAAAGAACAATAATGGGATTAGTTGGAACTGTAAAGCAAGGAATTCCAATAGGGAGAATACCATTAGGTTATAAAAGAGATGAAAATAATAGTGATTTAAAATTGAAGAAGAAAGCAATTATTGATGAAAAAACTGCTCCAACCATTAGAAGAATATTTAATTTATATTTAAAGGGTTATTCATATTATTATATTGCAGAAAAATTAAAAGAAGAAAAAAATGATTTAATGCAATGGAAAGACTGGGCTATACAGCAAATATTAAATAATAGAATATATTGTGGAGATATAGAACATAGAAAGTCATTAAAAGATAAAGAAACGATTATTTATGAAAATGTAGTACCACCAATTATATCAAAAGATATATTCCAGGATTGTCAAATTTTAATGGAAAAAAATAAACAAAGTTTTGGTGGAAGCTTGGATTATATGTTTGGTAAGACATTATATTGTGCAAAATGTGGAAGTATGTTATGTGTAAGTTCAAATAAAAGTAAAAATATTAAACATTATATTTGTAAAAAATGTAATAGTAGAATAAATGAAACAAAAATAGAAAAACAATTATTAGATAAATTAGGTAGTATAGCACAATTCAATATGGCTTTAACTTATAATTCATTGATGGTAGATAATGATAGATTAACAGAAATATTAAATAATGTTGAAATAGATGCTCCCGATGAAAGGTTAAAAGAAAGAAAAAATGAATTGAGAGATTTATTAGATGATATAGTTATAAAAGATATTGAAGATAAAAAAAATCATAATAAAAAATGGGATGATATGAATTATGAAGAAAAAAGAATATTTATACAGTCAACCATAGAAGCAATATATATTAAAAAAATAGATGGAAATAATCAACAGGATTATAAAATTTCTATAGAAAGAATTAAATTTAAAACAAGTCGTATAAATACATTCTTTGATTTAATTAGAAAAGGTGTTATTGATAGTTATTGCAAAAATGATTTTAATACTTGGTCTATGACTACAATAGATAATAAAAAAGAGTTAGACGAATATTTAGAAAGATTAAGAAAAAGGTATAAAATTAAAGTAATTGAAATACCTATTAGGGGTGATGAATATAAAAGTAAAAAGAAAAGTCAAGAATTAGATGAATTGATAGAAAGTGTAATTAATAATCCTAAGTGTTTTAAAACAATAAAAATATCAAGGAAAAATGAATTAATAAAAGATAGATTTGAAAAAGAATTACATATGCACATTTGCTTAGAAAATGAGAAATAAAATGATATAATGTATATAATGAGGTGCATAAGTTATGAATAAAGAATTAAAATCTTTTATAGATGATGAATTTAGTAACATATATAGAAGTTTAAATATTGAGTGGAAATTAGGATTAAGAAGTAAAAAAGAAGAATTATTAAGAAAAGGATTAGCACATAGCGGTTTTGAACAAAGTAATTTGAGCGATTATGCAATTGAGTTAATTAGTAAGTGTAATAATAGTATTAAAGAGTTTATAGAAAAAAACCAGGAGAAGTTTAATTTTAAAATGAGTAATGATGAAATATCAGTGTATATAGAAAAGGCTAAAAAAAATAATACTTCTTATATAGATATATTTAAAAAAGAATTGGAAGAGTATTTTAAAGAAACTCAATTACCATTGATACAAAGTTGCAATAATAAATTTGCAAATGCAAAAGTAAATATTGATTCATCATTAGATAAAATCAAAAGAGAATTAATATTGATAAATAAAAGCAGTGCAAATCATAAAGAAAAAAAAGGTTTAAGCAAAGAAAACATAATTGGAATTATAAGTATTGCTATTGCAATTATATTTGGAGTATTGTCTTTCATATTTTAAATAAAAGTATTGACAAAATAAACATAATTTAATACAATAAAGTTAAGAAAAAAGCAATAGAATAAAGGTTTAATGCCTCTTGAAATTTCGCCCCATAAAGAGAAAAAGTCGAACTATTCGGCATAATATAACAAAATCGATTCAGAAATACTGGTCGATTTTTTGTTAGAAAGTTGGAATAATTTGAATGTAATAAAAGAAGAGATTGTTTTAAATAACAATATAAAGAAAGGATTAATGAATATCTGTACATTTGCCTCTAAAAAGGGAGTAATCATTGGAGGTAGTGTTCGGTATATACCAAAGACCAATATTGCTTATATTGAGCCAATTTGCTTGCAAATTCGACAATATATGATATAA
The DNA here is from genome assembly GCA_028693035.1 of Bacilli bacterium. Classification (GTDB taxonomy): domain Bacteria; phylum Bacillota_I; class Bacilli_A; order RF39; family UBA660; genus RUG12867. The sequence continues at coordinate 16,889 of JAQUWE010000005.1, forward strand.
TATAGCCGTTAAGGGCTAGTACAGACTTATAAGTTTTGTGCTAGTTTTTATTTGGAGGAAAAAATGTCAAAGAAAGAAAAATGCAATAAAATATCAATTTATCTTATAAAGGAAAATATCAAGTATGGGGATATTTTAAAGGATTATGTATATCAATGTGAACTAATAACAAAGGAAAAATCAAAAACTTATTATGTTCCTACAAAAGTAAAATCACCGAATTGGCTATTTGATTACTATAAACAAGAGGGCAATGCAGAAATAGTAAATTCCCGTGCTAAAGTAATTTCATTACATAAAGTGTGGATGGATGGAATAGAAAGAGTATTTGCTATACCGTTTGGTAGTGGGCTCTATTTACTTAATAATGATGTAGTAGAAGAACAATTTGGATTAAAAATTTTATTGAATAGTGTTGACAAGACGGATTTTAGAAAAATAAACATTTCGAATTACGGAACAGACCATCGAACAAAAAATGAACAGATGCCAAAAAAAACAGATATTACAGAGTTTGGATTTGATATATATAATGATTTTTTAAGAGAAGCTACAGCAAAAAGTGAAGAAGAAATCTTTTACAAAAATGTAATTACAGGTGGAAATTTATTTAGTGTAAGTGTTCCAATTAATATAGATACTGTCGATGAATTTTTAAAAAAGTGTTATGAGAGATATAAAAAAAATTCGTATAAAGAACAATTTTCTTGGCTAGATAATATAAAGGAAGTTAAAGAAAAAAGTATGAAACGAGATTTAAATAATGAACTCTTAAATCAAATTAATGAACGAAATTTTGATAAAGTATGGCTTGCTGTACCAGAGGTTATTGAATGGGAAAAAGTTTCTGATTTCAGATATAAAAAAACAGTTCAAGGTATTGATGACATCGAACTTGTTGAATTTTTAAAAACAATTAGTGACCAACCGATTGAAAATATTGAATTATTAAAAAGAAGAAAAATATATGCAATGGGAAATGATTCGGATGACCCTATCATGGAGTGGAGTGTATATAATTGCTTAATCGGTGAATTTGAATTGGAAGGTGGAGTTTATTGTCTTAATTATGGACGATGGTATAAAGTAAATAAAAATTTTGTAAATGATATAAATGACTATTATAAAAATGTTTCATTATGTAATTATGAATTTCCACATAATCATAATGAAAATGAAGATATATACAACGAAAAATTATGTGCGAGTTTAATTGACGCAATCCTATTTGATAAGAAGACAATAAGAATTAATGGGCTGGGAAAGAGTTCTATCGAATTGTGTGATGTTTATACAAATAATAAGGAACTAATTCATGTAAAGAAAAATGGGGGATCAAGCTATTTAAGTCATTTATTCAATCAGGCAGCAGTATCCGGAGAAATGCTTTTGGATAAGGAATTTAGAGAAGAAGCAAATAAAAAGATTGGCAAAAAAATCTTTGGTACTAATTTTAATCCAAATGATTATAAAATAATTTTAGCAATAATTACAAAAGCTGATGAAACAATACCAAAAATTCCTTTTTTTAGTAAGGTTTCAATTCGATATGCTATAGATGGATTGAAAAGAAAAGGGTATAAAGTTGAAATCAAAAATATTTTTCAAGAGTGATTTCCTGTCCAATAAATGCCTGAATTATAACTTTTTTTGATTAATAAAATAATAAAATTATTTTCGCCTGCCGTTATTGCAAAAATACAATAAAAATAGTATAATATTCTTTATAGCAGCACTTGCAATTTTTGACAAATATTGTTATACTTAGTAGTAGGTGAATTTAATGAATAAAAAATATAAATATAGAGTAATTTCCTTATTTTCTGGAGCCGGTGGAATGGATATTGGATTCATTCGAGCTGGATTTGACATAGTATGGGCAAATGACTTTTTTAAAGAAGCAGTAGAATCATATAAAAAAAATGTGGATCAAAACATAGTTTATGGAGATATTACCAAGATAAAAAGTAGTGATATGCCGGATAACATCGATTTAGTAATTGGAGGATTCCCTTGCCAAGGATTTTCAATAGCTAACACTAAGAGAAGTATGAAGGATGAACGAAATTTTTTATATAAGGAAATGTTAAGAGTGATACAGGATAAAAAACCTAAATTTTTTGTTGCAGAAAATGTAAAAGGGATACTTTCCATGAAAAAAGGGAAAGTAATTAAAATGATAAAAAAAGACTTTGAATCACTGGGTTATAAAGTAGATGCAAGACTTTTAAACGCAGCAGAATATGGAGTTCCCCAAGCAAGGGAAAGAGTCTTAATTATAGGAAATAGAATAGGTGTTGAAAATCCTTATCCCGAAATAACCCATTGGGTAGATAGTAAAAAATATCAGACGAAACAAGGATTGAAAAAAGCAGTTACTGTAAAAGAAACAATTGATTTCTTAAGCAATATTAAGTTAAGTGAGGACCCAATAACTTTGGATGATGGAAAGATTATATATAATCATGTAGCATCTACAAATGTTTATGACAAATTTTGGGGAAGAAAATATAAAGTTAAACAGCATGAAGTATGTGATTATTTGAAAATATGGAGGGATAGGGCAGGTTATACAACAAAAAAAGTGGATGATCATTTTGGATATAAATATACAGCAGGACACTGGTTTAGAAAAGATAATAATTCAGGAAGTATTCCAAAACCATCTGATTGGTGGGAATTAAAAAAAATATTAGGATTTGATAATAAGTATGACAAAAAAGTCACTACTATGATTGAGAAAGAGATAAAGTTTGAACAGTCTCTAAGAATTACAAATTGGGAAAGACCCAGTGATACAATAACAGCAACGAGTCCAGAAATTCATATTAATAAAGAAAGAAGACTCAGTGCAAGGGAATGCGCCTTATTACAAACATTTCCTTTGGACTATCAATTTGTTGGGAGTTTAAATGTGGTTTACAGACAAATAGGGAATGCTGTTCCAGTGAAACTTGCTGAACAAGTAGCTAATAAAATTTATGAAGTATTAAAAAATGAAGAGTCTAATTGAACTCTTCATTTAATTTGTCATAAATTCTATAGTATTTCCTTTCTCCGCACCAGTATTTGTTTTTGGAGTTATATCTTTCTTCCAACCAGACATCATTAAAACGAGCAGTATTTCCGTATTTTACAGCTTCCAGAAAAATATCCTTATGATTATCCTTTTTTCTTTGTACTGTATACCATAACTGTTTTTTTTCATTGTCATAATATCCAATTTTGTTTTTTCCAATAATTCTTTCCCAATGATCTGGAATGTCAGTATTTTGCTCAATTCTAGAAAATTTATTATTTTGGTTTAAATTAGAAAATTCATCATTAGATGTAATATATTTTGGTTTATAATATGGTCCATCATGAGCAGCATAATATATATAGTCTTTAAAGTTTAAGAAAAGATTGTTATCAAATAAATTACTTAAAATACCATTAGGTAGGCAGGTTACTACAATACTAGGATATTTGCTGTCATTAATTAATTTAAAATTTCCGTGTCCATCATCTGAATATCCAATTTTTACTAGGTATGTTAGTAATGGCTTCCCAGTTCTAGAATCAATTGCTTGCAAGTTTGATTTAACTTTAAAACCAGGAAAGCTACCACTACCATCGACAGGATCATTTAAAAAGGAGGTTTGATTATGTTCAAATTGAGTAGAATCTAATTCTCCTTTATTTCCTACTTTATCAATTGTTTTAACATCTAAATTTAAAATTATATCTTTTAACTCTAATGCAATATCGCAGCTTATTGGAGATGGATAAAAATTTTCTACCCCATTAAAATTAGTATACATATGGTGTCTTAAAAGTCTTTCTGAAGCATCTTTTATTTTATTCTTTTTTCCCCAAACTTCTTGTAAAATTTCGTAGTATTCTTGTGTTTCACTTTCAATATTCTTCAAATCTTCAAGAAAGGTTCTAGAAGTAACTATATTTTCTATTATATGCATATATTTTTCTTCTAGATCCAAAATGTTATTTTGATTTTTTTGTCTGCTATAATTAATATTCTGTTTAGACATAAAGTATCACCTCTCTTAAATTATAACATAAATTATCTAATAAATTAATTTCTATGGATAATATTCCAAATTTTCGATAAACTTTTTCAATTAATCATAATAGTTTCTTTAAAATCAATAAAATTAAAAATTGAAAGATTTTTTTAATTTATTATTGTCCATTTTGGAATGAAGCCACAATGCTATCATTTGCGCAAAAAAAGTTTAGTTTTATTTTTTGATAAACTAATGTATAATATAAAATATTACAAAACTAAACAATGGAAATATCCTGCTAAAATTAAAATGTTAAATTATTAATTTTTTTATTAGAAGATATATTTGAAAATAAATTTATTTTAAATAAAATTTAGCAGAAAGAATTTAAAAAGGTGAAATATGACAGTAACAAAAACAAACTTAACTGACTTATTAAATTATATTGAAGAAAAAATTGTTCCGCATAATATTTCGATGAGCGGAATAAATAATCTTTTTGCACTATTATCTAAATTTAATATTGATGAACTTTATGAAGCGGTAGACATAAGTTTTAAAACTTATATCGTATTAGACGAAAATGGAATACCACCAATACAGTCTATTAATAATTTTCTACAAAAAATAGGGGGGTGTAGCTCATAATAATGCTTTATCACCTATAGATAAAAAAATATGACATATAAAAAATATATGCGCAAAAAGTTTCTTTTATTGGAATGAAGGAAAAGCAACAATAATTTTAAAAAAATATATTAAGGAGTTAGAACTAGAAGGCTGGTCTGAAGAAAAAATATTGGATAATTTAAATAATGAGTTAATGACAGAAATAAATGAGTGTAGTAATTGGACGGAATGGAGAAATTTAATCGAGGGACGGATAGATTTATTTATAAAGCAAAAAGAGGAGGATATTGAAAAGCATACGTTAATAAACAAAGGTTTTTTAACTATTAAGAAAAAATATGAAATAATTAAAGAGATCGGATCGGGTTCTTTTGGGATAACTTATTTAGTTAAATATATTAATTTAAACAAGGAGTTTATTTTAAAAGAATTTTCTAGTGGAATGATCGATCAAAAGAAAAATGAAAGTTTTTTTATAAAGTTTATTAACGAAATACAATTTTTGTTTGATTTACATCACCAAAATATAGTTAGCATTTACGATTATAAAATTGATATAGAAAAACAAGTTGGTTATTACATTATGGAGTATATAGATGGAAGTGATATTCTAAAATATATTCAAAAATATAAGGATAAAATCAATGATATCTTTGAACAAATAATAGATGTTTTTTTTATTTAGAAATTAATGATATTTGCCATCGAGATATACGAATTAGTAATATTTTAATAACAAATAAGGAGATAGTTAAATTAATTGATTTTGGTTTTGTAAAAGACGTTAGTGAGAGTAATTCAGTTAATTCTTCTACTCAACTAATAATATATCTATATGATTGGCCAGAAGAATTAAAAGATGAAAAGCCAAAATATGATAGCAAAACAGAAATATATTTTATTGGAAAACTATTAATAGACATATTAGAAAAATCAGGAATTGATGATTTTTGCAATACTGATGTTTTATATAAAATGGCGGAATATTATTATTCAAAGAGAATAGCATCTTTTTTAACAATAAAGAATATAAAAGAAAATAAAAATCATTATTTAGCTGTTGATATTGATGAACTGCGAACTAATTTTGAAAATTTCACTAATTTATTTGAAACATATATAATAGAATTAAATTCAAACTGTCGTTGTGTAGACAAATATTCGGCTATGGTTTCTAGATTAAAATTATATTTATCTCATAATAGATTAGACAAAAAAGTATTGGAATATAACGATTTTTTTAAATGCTTCATAGATGGAAATTTTAAGGCAAATAATGATTATGCATACTCTATAAAAATGGTTGATGTTGAAAAAATATATAATTGGTTATCTAGTGTTAATAATGACCAAACGCAACAAAATATAATTCGTGGAATAAATAAAAAATTACGACATTTATCAGTAAAAACTACTTTTTCTTTTTAAATAGTTACTTTATTAATAAAAAAATAACATAACTAGTTGCATTTATCCCCATACAGAGCTATAATCTATCTAATAAATCGATGTCTATGGGAAAACATTGCAGACTCCTTATAAAGTTGCCCCATTTATTTGAGATGTACCTACATAAACTTGTTATGTAGGTTTTTACTTCAAGTAAAAAAGAAAATAAAGTATAATTATATATAAGATTAGCTTACCCTTGAAAAGGGCTAGTAAGAAATTATGGGGTATTGTTTATATGAAAACAAAAGTGTTAAGTATAGCAGTAATTGAACATGAAGGGAAAATATTAATGAGAAAAAAACCAGCTGGCTCAGTACCGTATAAAGAAACCTGGTATTGTTTTGGTGGAGAAGTAAAAGAAGGGATATCTCCTGACGAAGCGGTTAAAAGCATGATAAAAAAACAAACAGGAATTGAAATAGATCTAAAAGAAAATTTAGGTTGGGATACAGAAATCAAAAAAGATTTAGATGGAGAAGAAAAACAATTTATTTATCTAGATTCGTTGTATACTTATTTGAATGGGGATTTGAAAATTGGGGAAAAAGAAAATATTGAAAAATTAGAATGGATTCCAATAGAAAAACTTTCTGAATATGATTTTGTGCCCCCTAGTATTATTTTCTTCAAAAAAATAGGCTACTTGAAATAGGAATCAATTGTGATAGACACAATTGTAAAATAATGAATTAAATCAAAAAATATATATAATATCCAGTTTACTGGGTCCTTGAAATACGCCACATTTATTTGAGAAGTACCCACACATTTAAATATGTGTGGGTTTTATATTGGAAGAAAGTAAAATTAATTGTATAATTAAATTGGTGAAGGAAATGAATGAGAATCAAATAATGGAGTTTATGAATAACATTGAATATGGATGGGTTGACAAAAATAACAACAAACATAGTATAGTTGATGAATTCTATTCTGATAATTATATCTTACAAGGACCCGAAGAAACAATGAATAGTAAAACCGGGGTTTGTTGGGATCAAGTTGAGTTAGAACGATATTATTTTGAAAATATAGGAGTTAATGTTAATACTTATTTTTTATGTCATTATGATGACAATATGTGTCCTACACATACGTTTTTGGTATATAAAAAGGATAGTGACTTTTATTGGTTTGAACATTCTTGGAATAAATATAAAGGAATTCATAAATATAATAGTTTAAAAAGATTACTAGCTGATGTTAAAAACAAGTTTATTAAAACAGAATTAAATAACAATTACAATAAAAACAATTTAATGTTTTATGAATATAGCAAACCAAAATATGGTATGAGTGTTATTGATTTTTATAAACATTGTGAAAAAAGTAATAGTCTTCATATTGATAATTTATAAATATATTTTTTGTAATAGAAATGAATAACAGTTAAAATTAAGTTTACTGGGTCTTGTAAATACAACCAATATGAGATAATCGAACTAATTTTATTTAGTTCGATTTTTCTTTAATTGTAGTATAATTAGCTTAGGTGATATTATATGAATTTTATAGGATCAAAGATTATCGAAACAGAAAGATTAATATTAAGACCAACTGAGAAAAAAGATTTAAAAATTTTGTTTGATATTCTTTTAATTCCTGAAGTGAATAAATACTATTTAACAACTAAAATAGGAAAGAGCTTTGAGGAAGATCATAAATGGCAATTGAAAAAACTACAAAGAGCACATAATCAAGATGTTTTTCAGTGGAGTATAGTTAAAAAAGAAGATAATAGGTGTATAGGTCAAATTAGTGTTCAAGAAAAACAAGATTCGCCTGTTGAAATAAGAGATATAGGTTGGTTTATAGACCTAAATGAGCAAAGAAAAGGCTATGCTTATGAAGCAGCTAGTAAAATAATAGATTTTATGTTTAATGAAGTTCGTATTGAAGCAATAGAAACATCCTCTGCAATTTGTAATCCTGCATCCTTTGGATTTATGGAAAAGTTAGGATTTTATAAAAGAGGAAACATGACACATAAACAAAAATATACTTTTATGAAAGAATTAGTTGATTGTTATTCCTACGGCATTACCGAAAAGGAATATTGTAATAAAAAAAAGAATATTTTGATAAGAAAATGAATGTAATAATTTAGCAGTTTTTCCAATATAACGTAGGTAACTTATAAAGAAGCATACGAAAACGGCCCTTATCTAATTTACCCGCTTTTATTTGTTTTGATATTCTATAAATTTGTTATATAATTGTTTTAGGTGAGTTTAAATGGCAAAAAATGAAGTAGATTATTATGTTAATAATATATTGAAAAAACAATTGCAGAAATTAAAAGTAAGTAATTATGGATTATATGCTATTCTTGATAATGTTAAAAATCAATTGAATAGCATAATAAAAAATTGGAATAATCATGATTTAATAAATATATTTTTTCTGACAGTGATTGAAGAAGCATCATTTTATAATCCAATTGCAGATGATAAAATAAAAGGTTTAGTTGTTTTAGGAATTAGGAATAGTTTGTTAGAAACAATTGCGAGTGTTGATTATAAATTGTTTGGTTTAAAACAATGTATGAGTGATCAAGATATAAAAGAAATTACCACTAATGCAATAACTTATTTTAAAAATGTAGATTTAAATAAACTATCATCTAATATAGTTTCTGAAAAAAATTATTATCTAGATGTAATACAAAAGTATCCCAATGCATATAAAGTTTTATTTGAATTAAGTAAGTGTACGTGTGTAGAATCAGAAAAAAGTTTTGAAATTATTAAAAATAAGCCATATATTATTGAGGAAGTAAAATTATATAAAGAGCCTGATCAAAATGTTGTAAAAACTATAATGAGTGGCATAAGTGAAAAGTTTGATGCCGGTCTTATTGGCTTGTTAAAGGGTATATTAGATGGAACAACCTCTTTCTTTTATATTGATTCTTTTAAATATTTATCAAGAAATTTCGAAAAAAATTTAAAAGTTATCGAATTTATTCTTACTCATAATGGTATATTTTTAACAAATAATTTTTTTATTAGTAATGGGTATGTATCAAGAAGAAAAATACTAATTAGAGCCAATCATGGTAGTGGATTTAATCTTGAAGCAATTAAATCAATTGGCGCAATATCTAAAAAGTATAAAAAGAAACTAGAAAAAATGTTCCAATTGGATGATAGCATCGTATGACAGATGCATCAATTATTTACTTGTTTTGTTACTGATGACTATAATCTTATGGTAATGTCACAGATATAATAATATTCCTCCCCCTCCCTAGGGGGTTTATTTTTCCACAATAAAAAACACGAAGCATAAAATCGTGTTTTTAGATTTATTAAATAGCAAGTAGAACCTTAATATCTTTATCAATGCTTTCAGGAGTTACAGTAGGCGCATAGCGCTGTATAACAGTACCATTTTTATCAACTAAAAATTTAGTGAAATTCCATTTTATTTTGGAATTTATTGCTCCCTTTTTTTGTTTTTTTAAGAATGTATATAGAGGTTCTTCGTTTTCTCCATTTACATTTATTTTAGCAAATGTTTTAAAAGTTGTATTATATTTTAGCTGACAAAAAGATACTATTTCTTGATTACTACCAGGTGCTTGATGGCCAAATTGGTTACAAGGAAAATCTAGTATTTCGAAACCGCTATCCTTATATTTTTGATACAAATTTTCTAAACCTTCATATTGCGGGGTAAATCCACATCCAGTAGCAGTATTCACAATTAATAAAACCTTTCCTTTATAGATTGAAAGTGGAATGTTCTTATCTTCTGCATCTTTTACTTTAAAATTGTAAATATTCATATTACTCATCACCTAGTATAATTATACACTATTTTATCAAATTTCAAATATATAATTTTTTATAAAACAAAATAAAATTGCTAAAATGGTCAAACTGGCAGATAGAGTTCACAATTTATCTCAAGCCCATTTTGCTTCTAGTAAATGGATAAATAAATATACTATAGAAACAAAACAGTGGTATTTAGAAATGGCTATAGAACCCCATTTGAAAAAGCTCTTACAAATATATTAAAAAATTTAGAGAAAAACATTTTAGAGAAAAACGAGGTTGTCTATTCATATAAAAAAATCATTAATAAATTTTGACAGTAAAAAATTGAATCATACAGATATTTTTTTCTCTATTTTCTTCTAGAATCAGTTGCAAATTTATTAGAAATATATAATTATTTTAGAAAATAGTAAATCAAAATATTGAATGGAAGTAGCATTCATATAGGTAGCAATTCCTTCACGAATTCTTATTTATAAATCATCTAAAATATATAAAAAGATATAGGTATAAGTTTAAAAAAATAATCATATATAACTATACAATTACATTGAATAGTTATAAGGGAGAGGTTATTATATGGAACATTATATTTATACATCGGATGGTGTTAAAATCTATGTACAAGATATTAATCCGATGGGGAGTAAAACCATTCTTTTTATACATGGTTGGCCAGGCAACCACAAATTATTTGAGTATCAGTTCAATAAATTTCCTACTATGAATTACAGGTGTATAGGCATCGACTGCAGAGGTTTTGGTAAATCAGATAAACCATTTTTTGGATATGATTATAATCGTTTGGCAGATGATATAAAGTGTGTTATTGATACACTTGAATTAAATGATGTAATTTTATTAGGACATTCAACAGGTGGAGCTATTGCAGTTAGGTATATGTCACGGCACAATGGATATAAAATTAGTAAATTAATATTGGCAGCTGCAGCTGTTCCTAGTTTGGTTAAGAGATCTTATTTTCCTTATGGACTTCCAAAGGAAGCGGTCTATGATATTATAAATACTACTTATAATGACAGACCAAAAATGTTAAAAAATATTGGTAATATGATTTTTGATAATTATGTAACACAAGAACTAAATGATTGGATTTTAGAATTAGGGTTAGAAGCATCAAGCTGGGGAACCATTGCAATTGCTAATACTTGGTTGGGTGAAGAACAACTTTTCGATGATTTAAAGAAAATAAATATTCCAACTTTGATATTACATAGTGTTAAAGATAAGGTTTGTCTATTTCCACTAGCACTTGCTCAAAAAGAAGCCATTAAAAATAGTAAACTTGTGAAGTTTGAAAATGGGGGTCACTTTCTTTTTTATGGTGCACAAGATAAATTTAACGATGAAATAGTAAAATTCATTGAGAAATAAAGTATAAGAAAAAAACCTATTAAGTCCAGCCACACTACAATAATTGTAATTTATCAAAATAAATTTGCTTTTTTGTTTTTATATAGTATAATAAAACCAATTAGGAAAGTTGTATTGTTTATTGCTCAAAGGATAGCCTTATATAGATTGTACAATTTCAACTAAAAAGAGAGGAAAAATGACATGGGAGTAAAAAATTTAAGATTGCAGATTGAAATTGAAGAAAGAGTACTCGAAACAGGAAGAAGATTTGTCTTACAAAGTAGAGAGAATCCATTTAATCGCCCAACAATACGCAGTTTAGCACCAGAAATGTGTGTATCTAAGAGTACTATATACAAGGATTTGACTGAAAAGTTAAAGGAGTATAATTATGCATTATATGAAGAAGCTGTACAATACTTACAGTTGAACAAGCAAGAACGTGCTAGTAGAGGTGGAGAAGCAACCAAAGAAAAATACTTAGCACTGCATAGTAATCCTCCTCAAAACTAAAGAGTTATTGACTTTTTACTTTTTTTATATTAGAATAGCACAATAAAAAAAGGGGAAAGAAATGAAAATATATATGAAAAAAAATACCAACAAAAAATATAAATTATATAAAAAAGTATTAATACTATCATTGGTAGGTATTATGCAGTTAAACAGTGGGTGTAGTAAAAAAATGGATTGTGATATTAAGGAAGACCATGCTCATTTATATGAAAATGAAAACCATTTTTATACGTATTTAAATGGAGAAAATGCAACTAGATCAGGTTATAAATGGACTCCCAATTCAATTTCTATAGACGAAGCTACCAAGAAAAAATTGGATTTTCTAGAAGACAATAATTTAGTTCCAATAGCAATGAATCAAAGAATTATCGACAGTATTGTTCATGATAATACTGATTTTATTGAATATGAATATGTATATGAAGTAGATGAGATTGCATATTATCTTTCTCCAAGTGGAGGCATTGCCTATTCATCCGTTTCAGTGAAAACTTCTATCGATAGTAGTGGAAGACCTTTAACAGAAACAGTTATTAATATGCCGGTATATAAAAAATCTCCAAGAAAGGATTTTATCAAAGATGAAAATATAGATGGAAAAACCGGAGTAACAAGAGATGTTTCTTATGAATATTATGCTTACAAAATTGAAAAGAAAAAAACAGTTTTTGGTGAGAAATTTGTTAAAGTAAAAAGTGATACAACCGATCAATTAAATACACTTTCAAAAGAATACAAGTATATTGATACAGATGACTTTTACAAATATGTATATAGCGAACCAGACTTGCAGAAAGTATATAAAAAATAGGATTTGACAAAATAAAAAAACGTGTTATACTAATAACCCATCAGGGGGTATTTATATGGAAAATAAGGAAAAAATGACAGATTTAGAATACAAAATGACAATGGATGGGTATTCACAAAAAGAAATTGCCTTCCTACTTGGAATATCACAAATGCAAGTAAAAAAAGATTTAAAAGAAAGAATAAAAACAAAGAAAAAACAAACTATATTTATTAATAAAATATCAGCAATAAGTTTCAATTAGAAACTTTTTTTTATTTTCTGAAGCAATATATATACTATTTAGTTTGTTTTTTTTTATTATATTTATAATTTGTAGTCTAATTTTTTTATTTTCTTTTTTATTTCTTCTATATCTGTCGTGTATAGATTACATTCTAGCAGTCTATTGAATAAAACAGATCCAGATACTGTATATTTTTTAGAAAGACCTTCTTCTGTTTGTAATTGTTCATTTGTAAATGCTATAGCCTCTCCTACTAGCGTTTCTCTAGAAAACGACAATAAGGCCTTTCTGTTTATTATTCTTTTGGCATTATAACCAGCCAGTATACCTGTAATGATAGCTTCTGTATGACCTACCATTCCAGCTTTTTCTCCAGCACATAATAGATTCTCAATTCCCTTTACCTTTAAATTGTTTTCATGTGGTGCGATGGCAAAGAAACGCATAGAATTCCCATTGCCACCTGTATAAGGATCTATATATCTAGCATTTTCAAACCCAGGAATTTGTCTCAATTTTTCTAATGGATAAAAAGGGGTCATTAATTTGGCATGACCTGTATCAAGTAAAATAAGATTGTTTTTATATTCTTCTAAAGCGTATTGCTGACAGGCTTTTATATCGAGATGGTCTTCAATGAATTCTTTAGGAAGTGGAATGATTGCAACTCCTTCTTTATTTAATCTGCTTATGATTTCTTTATTTAGTGAATCTTTATTTAATTTACAGGAACCACTCATTGCACCTATAGAACCATCTTTTTTCTTTGCTTGCATTTCCTCTATGCCACATAGCCCTGTTACACTAACGCGCCCTTTAAAGGAAGGACACCGCATAATGCACATGGAGCATCCATTCCCGTATTTACTACAAAAATTCATAGGTCCAAAGGTACCTGTCGTATCAATAAATACATCACCTTCGTATGTTTCACCACAATCAGATACAACACTTTTAATTCTAGTATCCTCTAGGTTAACATTATTGATTCTAGTTTGGTATTGGATGGTGACATTGGACTGGCATAAAAGAGTTTTGATAGCTCTTTCTATTTTATTAACATCATATAAACTTGCATGTTTGTGACCTGGGAAATCGATATTTTTATGAAGGCAGTTTTGGTCAATAACATTTACCAAATCATGAACCCCCATTGCCCTGATTTCTTCTAGTGCAGTAAATCTTCCATTATTACGCATAATTCCACCGACTAACCCAGTACCTAAAAGCATATCGGTTCTTTCAATTAGAGTTACATCAAATCCACACCTTGCGCCTTCATATGCCGCTGCCACACCAGCCCAGCCAGCTCCAACTACAATTAATTTCATTTTTTCCTCCCTTGTACTATTTCATTAGAATGTGTTTAAAAGTCATTTGCTTATATAAATATATGCAATAAAACCTTGTATTATTTCAAATTTATATTCTTTTTCATAAATGATAAAAAATATAAGACTGATAATTGACAGAAATGTATGCCTATTTTATTTAATTAATGGTATTTAATGAAGGTAGCGATTGTATACTATTACTAAGGAGATGATTTGATGAATATCAAAAAAGCAAAATCTATTTTTTTAATCTTTTTGCCCCTTATTTTAGGTAGTATTATCGGTTTTATTATTAAGGATTATACCAGTCAATATGCAGTTTTAAATAAACCGTTTTTAAGCCCCCCATCTTTTCTTTTTTCCATTGTTTGGCCTCTTCTATACCTTTTGATGGGAATCTCTGCTTATTTTATTAGAAAAAGTACTAGTTCATTAAAAAACAATGCCTTGTATATTTATAACTTGCAGTTACTTGTTAATTTATTATGGTCTTTTGTTTTCTTTGTTTTCAAGAATTACTTATTTGCTTTTATATGGTTAATTTTATTAATAGTTCTTGTTGTTTATATGATAAAGTTATTTTATGAAATAGACAAAAAAGCAGCCTATTTACAAATATTTTATTTAATATGGTTATTATTTGCGGGATATCTTAATCTAGGTGTTTATTTATTAAATAGATAGGATTTTAGGGTACCAACATCATTTAACGTGATATAATCTTGGTAAGAGGTGAATAAAAGTGGCAAAAATAGATTGTAATGTAATTGTATGCGGCCCAGCAATAGGAAAAACTTACCTGGCTAAAACAGATAAAAGATTTATAGATTTGGACGGAATTAAGGCCGATTATAAGTATAACTTAGGAAATATGTCTACTATAGAAAAAGAATCAGGAAAGTTAAATAGGGGTTCTATTGTTCATCATGACTCTACAAAGTATGCAATTCAGATACTACAGGAAAAAATCAATCAAGATTATATCATTTTGCTAACATATAAGGGAGGACTATTGAAATATGTAATGGATAATAAAATTTCATATTGTTTGGTATATGCTGACAAAGATTTATGCACAGAATATGCCAACAGGATGAAAAACAGAGGAAACAGTTCTCCATTTATAGAAGAAATGACAAATGAAGAAGCATGGAATCAGTTTTATCTCAATAATGAAATGGATCAAAATCCTTCCTATAAAGTAAAACTAAAAAAGGGCCAGTACTTATCTGATATTAAAAATTTATTTGTGAATTAATTCCTTTTTAGAAAAAATGAGAGATAGATAATATGGGTTTAGTTACTGTATGAAATAAAAAATACAACATATAATAATAAATGAAAAAGTACATATATATTACTGATTTTATAAGTGTTTGACAACAAATAACTTTTGGTGTATGATTTCTGTATTGAAAAACCAATGCGAGGAAGAAGTAGAAAAAGAAAAACATAATAGAGAACTCTGGTAGGTGGAAAAGAGGATGTAATATTTTTTGAACATGGCCCTCAAGGTGAATAACTGAAATAAAGTAAGTTATTACAGGTGTGCCTGTTACAGCACAAACCTATAACTATGCAAAGACATAAGTAGGAAATGAGCCTAATATAGTAATGTATTAGGAAGTAAGAGTGGTACCGTGAATATATTCACCTCTTAGGCAATTTTTGCCTAGGAGGTTTTTTTTTGAAAGGAAAGTGATTAAGATGAATGTATTAGTAGGAATAAGTTGGCCTTTTGCGAATGGAGAACTGCACTTAGGTCATGCGGCAAGCAGTTTAAGTGGCGATGTTATAGCAAGATATCATCGTTTAAAGGGAAACCCTGTTATTTTAGTGTCTGGAAGTGATTGCCATGGGACCCCTATCGATATAAAGGCCATTCAGACGGGTAAAACAGCAAAAGAAATAGTGGATCAATACCATTATGATTTATCTAGAGCCTTTTCTAGGCTAGGGTTTAGTTTTGACTCATATGGAAGAACAGATGATATTTATCATAAACAATTTGTACAAGAACAGTTCAAGAAGTACTATGAAAATAAAATACTTTATGAAAAAACAGAAGAACAATTATTTTGTGATCATTGCAAGCTCTTTTTAGCAGATCGTTATGTGATTGGTACTTGTCCGAAATGTGACAATGATATAAAGGGGGACGAGTGTGAAAAGTGCGGAAGCCTCTTAGAAATTGGAGAAGTAAAAAATAAAAGATGTGCTATTTGTAGGGGTGTTACTGTTTTAAAAAACACTAAAAACTTATATTTTTCTTTTTCTAAATTTCAAAGGGATTTAAATGATTTGGTACAAAAAAATAAAAATAATTGGAGAGAAAATGCAGTATTATTTACAGAAAAGTACTTGAATGAAGGTATTCCTGATCGGTGTTGTTCGAGAAGTTTGCATTGGGGAATTGATTTACCTATTAAAGGATATGAGGATAAAAAAATATATGGTTGGACAGAAAACGTTTGGGGCTATGTCTCTGGTTCTAAAAAATATTGTGAGGAAAATCAATTGGATTGGCAAGAATTTTGGAAAAAAGGCAAAAATAATAAAATTTATTTAGTCCACGCCAAAGATAATATTCCTTTTCACACCATTATATTTCCTTCTTTGCTACTGGGAGTAGATGAAAATTACAAATTGCCTGATAAAATTATTTCGGATGAATATATAACCATTGAAGGTCAAAAGTTATCGAAAAGTAAAGGGAATTATATTGCTATTAATGATTTACTTGATAGGTATCCAGCTGATAGTTTAAGGTATTATTTAATAAGTCATGAACCAGTGAAAAAGGATACAAATTTCTCTTGGATAGATTTCATTTATTCTCATAACGGAGAACTTCTAGGTAAATGGGGTAATCTTGTAAACAGAACTCTTGTATTTATAAATAAATCATTTGATGGAAAATTAGAAAGTTACATAGACAGTGATATAGAAAATAAAATGATTCATTTATATGAGAAAGTGGGGAATCTAATTGATGATGGAAATACTAAGGAAGCTTTACATACCATTTTTGATTTTATAGCGGAATCTAATAAATATTTTGATACTTTAGAACCATGGAGGTTGTATAAAGAAAATAATGTGCGATGTGCGGAGGTGCTCAGTACATGTACCAATATCATATTTAATATAAATCATTTATTAAAACCATTTCTTCCTTTTTCAGCAGAAAAAGTAGAAGAATACTTATGTAGTAACAATAAGGAGTGGAAGTATAAAAAATTAGATAAAATAGAAATCAGTAAAGGACTTAAACCTTTGTATGAAAGATACGATAAAGATATAATAAGTGTAGAAACAGATACTATTAAAAAACAGCGAAAATAGTGTAATGATCATACAAAAAAGAATTGACAAATATAGAGCAACCTATATAATGTAAATAGAGATACATATTGCGGATAGCATATTTTATTATAGAAAAGGGGATTGTTTAAAAATGAAAAGGACAGTAACAGAGCAAGTAAAAGGTTATAGAACTACAGATGGTGCGGGCGTAAGTTTAGTTAGGGTTTTAGGTGGTAGAACAACCGCAACCTATGATCCAATTTTAATGTTAGATTCTTTTGATAGTGTAAATCCAGAAGATTATACAGCAGGTTTTCCCTTACACCCACATCGTGGGATAGAAACCATTAGTTTGATTGTCAAAGGAAATATGGTTCACAAGGATAGTTTAGGAAATGCGGAAGCAATTAGTGATGGAGAGGTACAATGGATGACAGCTGGATCTGGAATTCTACATGAAGAAATGTTGCCCGCATCAGAGAGAATGCTTGGAGTTCAGTTGTGGTTAAATATGCCAAAACAGAATAAAATGGCGCCCCCAGAATATCGTAGTATAAGAAAAGAAGAAATAGAAGAAATCCAAATAGAAAATGGGACTTTAAGATTGATCAGTGGAACATATAAAGACCATGAAGGTTTTAAAGGAAAATATTTACCATTGGATTACTATCATATTCTACTGAATGCCAATAGCAAGTTTACTATTGAGATGGAAGAAGACAAATCCGTTATGGTATTCTTACTTGTAGGAGATGCTAAAGTAGCAGGAGAAACCATCAGTGAAAAAACGGCGGTAAAAGTAACAAGTGGGGATACTTTGGATATTGAATCCTTAAATGAAGATACCCAAATCCTATTTATTAGCTCAGATAAATTAGAAGAACCTATCGCGTGGGGTGGCCCTATCGTTATGAATATTGAAGAAGAACTTAATTTGGCATTTGAAGAATTAGAAAACGGAACTTTTATTAAAGAAAAAGTGGAATATTAATTACCTTTTATAATTAGAGAAACTAAATTTTACTTAGTTTTTTTTCTTTATCTATAGTATAATGTAAATAGGTGAAAAGTATGAAATTAGAGGAAAAAAATAAAACCATCTTATGTATTAAGAGAAGTTGATTTAATGATGGGAAAAGAGGAGTATCTTATGTTTCAGGAAATTCCTGCCCATGAATCAGGCGCTACCAATCTGTGTCACGGTATTTCATTTAAAGTATTTCATTCTTATCTGGAACAACTAATTTCTAATAAATACTTGAAGATAAATAAATATGGAACACCAACAGTTACATATATCATGTACGTCAATCAATATCCTATTGGATATGTAGGAATAAGAACAGCAATAAACGAGGATTGGTTAAAGTGGTCAGGGAATGTTTATTATAGTGTTAGACCAAGTGAAAGAAATAAGGGATATGCTACAGAAATGTTGTCATTGGGATTACTAGAACTAAAAAAACTTGGTTTTAAAGAAGCATACGTACAAAGCGCAAAAGAAAATGTTGGTTCTTCTAAGGTTATTGAAAAGAATGGTGGAATTCTTTTAAAAGATGATGGTACAAAATATTATAAAATCTTGATTTTGTAAATTTAAAATGTGGAGAGACAAATATGAAGGAATATCAAACTAATCAATTAAAAATGTATATAGAGCAAACGGAAATGCTCGTTATAAATCCCTATTTACACATTCGTTTATCAAAGGAACTATTAGAAAAATATAAACAGGGATTATACAACAAGCAATTGGCTTTTATGTTAAACAATATAAATAAAATAAGAGAATTAGGTATAAAATATCCCTCCAATGCAGATCCTGTCTTTTATGTTTATATTGTTCCAGACGAAAATTTTAGAGAATTGTTGCAGTTTCCATCACATAGAAATTGTAAGGGTGGCGGTAAGCCCGTTCTATCCTATGATTTAGATGGCTTTAATAGTGCTTATGGCATCAGTAGCAATTTGTTAGAAAGAGAAAATAAGATGAGTTCTATGCAAGAAGTAAACAATATTCATGAATTTGCACATCTTGTACATGGTATGTTTTTCTATAATAAAAGTAGGATTTTAGCAGAAGGTTTTGCAGAAGCCCTTCCGTTGTATACTATGAATTATGAAAGTTGTTTTGATGAACATAGAGAAATGCTGCTTGGTTTAACGGAGGAACAAATACTTTCTGCACAAGAACTAATTGAATTAGAACGTCATCATGATTTTAATAAAGGTGCCATCCTGCCTAATAAATCTTGCTCCTTTGATTTCACTTATTTTTCCTCATATCTATTTGTAAGAGGGTGTTTGGAAACAATTGAAAGTAAGTTTGGTCTAAGTAGAGTGGAATCTACACAGAAATTTTTAGAGATAGTAAGAAAATCTCAATGTATTTGTGAATGGCTTATTTTTGATATTGCAGATGCAATTGGTGTTCCGAGAGAAGAGCTATTATGTGGTAAAGATATGCAGATGAATGTAACCAAAAAGTTAAAAATATATGAAAAAAGTTATATAAAATAAAAAACTATAGAATAGGTGGTGATAAAGAAATGAATGCAAATATCCTTATTATAGGCGCTAGTAGATCTGGGAAGACAACTTTATCAAGAAAAATCAATCAGCAATTCGGATATAGTATTGTTTGTCTGGACGATATTGTTTGCGCGTTTGAAGAATCCTTTCCAAATTTAGGTATCCGTCATGATGGGAATGATGATGAGGTATCTAAAAACTTTGCTCCCTTTTTGATTCGTTACTTACGGGAATTGTCAGAGGGTCCCAACTATTATAACGGTTATAGATTTGTTATAGAGGGGACACATATTGACTTTGAAAAGATAATGAAAAATATAGATTTAGATAAATATGTAGTAATAGGACTCACTTACAATGAAATTTCTTATGACCAGTTTTATCAAAATATTAAAAAATATGATACAGAAGATGATTGGACCTACTGGTGCACAGAGAAAGAACTAAAAGGAAATGTTCAATATTTTATCCAAAAAAATCAATACTTTGCTAAAATGTTCAAAGAATACAATATTAAAAATTATGATGTTTCCAAAGATAGAGAAAAAGTTTTAAATAAAATCATAACGGATTTAAGTATAGATAAATAAAATAAAAGAATGGAGAATAAAAATGAATAAAATGCCCGTTATTTTTGTAGGACATGGATCGCCTATGAATGCGATTGAGGATAATGCGTTTAGTAATAAGTGGAAAGAAATTGGTAAAAATATTCCAGAACCAAAAGCCATTGTCGTTATTTCTGCACATTACTATACTGTAGGAACTAAAATTGTATATAGTGATACACCTAAAATGATTTATGATATGTACGGCTTTCCGGATAAATTGTATGAAACAGAATATCCAGCACCTGGTTCTTCTTACTATGCAGATAAAATTATTGAATCTGTTTCTGTAAAGTTAGAAAAAGATAAAGAGTGGGGGATTGATCATGGCGCATGGTCTGTTCTTGTTCATATGTTCCCTAAATCCAACATACCTGTACTAGAATTAAGTATTGATCATAATATGACTGCCGAAGAATATTTAAAACTTGGAGAAGAACTTCGTTTTTTAAGAGAAGAGGGTGTTTTATTATTATGTAGTGGCAATATTGTACACAATTTACAACTTTTAGATTGGAATGCGGAGAGTGGATTTTCTTGGGCACAAGAATTTGATTCTTATATAAAGGATAAAATTATAACACATAATATACAAGATGTTGTG
Source organism: Bacilli bacterium (assembly GCA_028693035.1). Taxonomy (GTDB): domain Bacteria; phylum Bacillota_I; class Bacilli_A; order RF39; family UBA660; genus RUG12867. The sequence continues at coordinate 38,080 of JAQUWE010000005.1, forward strand.
CATTACGAGAAGGCAGGTGCTTCTTCTGAAAAAGCCTTTTATACCAAAGAGCATTTTGTTCCTATTTTATATGCACTAGGAGCAGCAGGTACAAATTATGAAGTGGAAGTCTTCAATGAAAAATGTGTTCTAGGATCTCTTTCTATGACAGGCTATATATTTAAGTAGATGTTTAAAAAAACTGTATAAAAAAAAGAACTATTTTCTCTAATATAGTTCTTTTTGATTTACTTTTCTTTATGCGTACAATCGCAGGTAGATATGTTTCGGCTACAAATACAATACTCTTCTTCTTTATTTGAATCTTCTCCTAAGAGATTATCTAAATAATTCTCAAGTTTTGTAATGGTATAACAGGAAACAACATTTTTTAAATTATCGGAATCCTTTTTAGCTACAGAAGGATCTATTTCTAATATTTCTGTAAAAAATCTTTGTAAAACAGAATCCCTACGAATAATATTTTTGGCATATCTTTTTCCAAAAGAAGTAATTGTAATTCCCGTATTATCATAAACTAGAAGCTCTAATTTGTGTAATGTCTTAAGTGCTTTTACTACACTTGGTTTGCTGTAGTCTAATAATTCTGCAATCCCAGTGACAGTGATTTTTCCTTTTAGGGAAAGTAGGTAAATAGCTCTTAAATATTCAATTTGTGAAGGGGTTAACTCAATCATCCAACCGATCCCTCCATCTCCATTTTGAGTAATTGATTTAATTCAATCGCATATTCCATAGGAAGTTCTCTTGTAAATGGTTCAATAAATCCCATAATAATCATTTCATTGGCTTGCTCTTCTGTAATTCCTCGACTTTGGATGTAATAAAGTAATTCTTCAGATATTTTAGAAACCTTTGCTTCATGTTGAATGGTAGAGGTTCCATTTTTGACAATATTCATAGGAATGGTGTCAGATTTAGATAATTCATCAAGAATCAAAGTATCGCATTCTACATTTGTTTTGGCATTGATAGCATTCTTATCATGATAAATAAGTCCTCTATAAATAGAATTCCCTCCGTTTTTAGAGATGGATTTAGAGATAATATTAGAAGATGTATTTTTGCCTAGATGAATCATCTTAGAACCTGCATCTTGAATTTGATCTTTGCCAGATACAGCAATAGAAATAGTTGTACCCACAGAATGATCGCCTTTTAAAATAATGGCAGGATATTTCATGTTTACTTTGGATCCCAGATTGCCATCAATCCATTCCATGATGGCACCTTCTTCACATATGGCACGCTTGGTTACTAGATTGTAAACATTGCTGGACCAATTTTGGATAGCTGTATAGCGGCATCTTGCGTTTTTCCCGACAAAGATTTCAACGACAGCTGCGTGTAATGAATTGCTAGAATAAGAAGGGGCCGTACAGCCTTCTATATAGGTTACATCTGCATCTTCTTCAACAATGATTAAGGTTCTTTCAAATTGTCCCATCTTGTCAGAGTTTAAGCGGAAGTAAGAATGAAGTGGTTTTTCTAATTTAACACCTTTTGGTATGTAAATAAAAGAGCCTCCCGAAAAGACAGAACTATTTAAAGCTGCATACTTGTTATCATCATTTTTTACAAGGGTTCCAAAATATTTTTGATATAAATCTGGATGTTCCTTAATGGCTGTATCGGTATCAGTAAAAATAACACCTTTTTCTTGCCATTCTTTTTCTAAACTATGATAGACCATTTCTGACTCATATTGGGTCGCAATTCCACCTAAAAATTTTTCTTCGGCTTCAATCACCCCTAATTTATCAAAGGTGTTTTTTATTTTTGTAGGTACTTTTTCCCACTTATCACTGGTGTTGTCACTTGCTTTTACAAAATAATAAATATCGTCAAGATCAATGTCCTTTAAACTGGGACCCCAGGTAGGATTTTCTATGTTTAAGAAGTTTTGATAAGATTTAAGTCTATAATCAAGTAGCCATTTTGGTTCTTTTTTTAAAGAGGAAATATTTCTTATTTTTTCTTCATCTAGTCCTTTTGAGAATTTTACGACACTAACGTCTCCATCATTAAATCCATATTTATATTCTTCATTATTCATTTGTTATAGCACCTCCTTTAGAAATGGCCTCTTTCAAGGCTTTGTAACCAAGGGTAGCGCATTTAATACGGGTTGGAACTTCGGCTACGCCTTTTAGGCAAATGGCTTCTTCTAATAAATCTTCATCAAAGGCATTGCCCATGACCATTTGATTAAAGTTTGAAAGAATGGTTTCCATTTCCTCTATGGTTTTCCCTTTTAATAAATCACTCATAATAGAAGCACTCGCTGAACAAATAGAACATCCGGAAACATCATAGGTAATGTCTTCTATTGTAGTACCATCCATTTTTGCATAGACAGTAATGATGTCTCCACAACTAGGATTTTTCAGTGTTTGATATAAGTAATTAGTATGGTCTTTATGTTTATTTCTTGGATTTTCTACGTGATCTAAAATAATGGCTTTATACATATCATTTGAATAAGACATTTAAATAGTCACCTACTTCCTTTAGGGCATTTACTAATTTATCACATTCCTCTTTGGTATTATAAAAAGCTAAACTTACTCTAATGGTAGAGGTAACCCCTAAACTTTCCATAAGAGGAGAAGCGCAGTGATGTCCAGCTCTTACAATTATTTTTTTACTATCTAAATGAGATGCGACATCATGAGAATGAATTCCTTTGATTGTAAATGTGACTAAGTTACTATCTACAATATTTCTATTATAAATAACAATATCTTTTACTTCTGTTGTTAACTTTTTTATTAAATAATTTCGTACTTCTTTTACATGGGTATTCATTTTTTCGTACCCGACAGAATTAATATACTGGATGGCTTTACCAAGACCTATTGCTTCTGCAATCATCATGGTTCCTGCTTCAAAGCAGTATGGTGGTTTTTTGTATGTGGTTTTATCAACTGTAACAATATCAATCATTTCGCCACCATATTCTACAGGTTCCATTTTTTCTAAAATATCGTATTTTCCATATAAAACACCAATTCCCGTAGGACCATAAATCTTATGACCAGAGAAGGCATAGAAATCAGCATCCATCTCTTGCATATCGACTTTTTCATGGACAATGCCTTGGGCACCATCGATAACAAGGTAGGCTGGGTACTTATGTACAATTTTAGCAATTTCTTTGATAGGATTGATACCTCCAAAAACATTTGAAATATGATTGAGTGCGACTATTTTTGTTTTTTCGCTCATTATATTTTGTAAATCATCTAAATCTACTGTGCCATCTATTTTTGTTTTCACAATTTTTAAAATGGCTTTTTTTCTATGGCAGAGTTGTTGCCATGGTACAAAGTTTGCATGGTGTTCATGAATGGATACAATAATTTCATCATTTTCTTGTATCGAAGGCTCTAGAAATTTAGCAACCATATTGAGACTACTAGTAGTGCCTCTTGTAAAAATGATTTCCTCTGCCTTGGCATTCATAAATTGGGCAATATCTTCTCTTACATTTTCGTATTTCTTAGTGACCATATATCCGAGAGAATCTACACCACGATTGGTATTGACACTATATTTTTCATAGTATTCATTCATCGCATCAATTACGCTTTGTGGTTTTAATGCGGTAGAGGCACTATTGAAATAAATATAGTTTTGTTTTAACATGGGAAAGTCGTTTCTATATTCATGCATTTTGCATTCTCCTTTCTATCAATTCTTCTATTTCTTCTAACATATATTCTGGAACAATTTCAAGTAAAAAACCTAAAGTAATAAGTTTTAGAGCATTAGGAACAGTAAGGCCTCTACTTTGTAAGTAATACAAGTCTTGTTTGCTTATTTTTGCGACTGTAGCACCATGTCCTGCCATTACATCATAGTCATCAATCAGTAAGACAGGGTTTACGTTAGAAAGTGTTGTATCACTTAGATTGATGATTTTGCTTTTTTGATAAGCACTTGATTTAGAAGCACCTTTTTTTATGAAACTTTCTACATCAAAATTGCCTTGTGCTGTATCATTTAAAACAGCTCTATTGTTTATGTTAGAATGGGTACTTGGTACCAAATGATTTACCATCACTTTATGGGTATGGTTGTCTTTCCCCTTGGCATAAATACCTGCATTGTATTGTAAGGTTGCATTGTATCCAAGTAAGTCAACTTTGTATTCTGTTTTACTGGTTTCTGCTGTGAAAAATTCATAAGTTTCTAAATATGCGTTTTCCTTTAGAAAGGCATTTGTATAGATTGTATTTCCTTTATTTAGAGCATAGTATCCAATAGAACTATTTGTATCTAAATATAGATGAATCTCATAATCAGAACTGAATACTTCCACTGTTAAAATAGCTTGCACATTTGTAAAAATATGAATATTGGTGTTTTGGTTTATAGAAATTGTATAAATTCCTGATTTTGTAATTTCGATTGTATTGTTTTCTTCTATTGCGATTGGCTTATATTTTGTTGGTATATCTTTTAGTCTATTAGATTTCGTCATAGCCAGTTTCCTCTAAATGCATTGCTAAAGAAGCATCCCCTGTTTTAACAATAACACCTTCTTTAATAATGTGAACAAAGTCAGGTTTGATGTACTCTAATAGTCTTGGATAGTGGGTAATAATGATAATACCGGTTTCCTCTTTATGTTCCATATAGTATTCCATAATATTTTCTCCCACGATTTTAATCGCATCGATATCTAATCCGGAATCAATTTCATCTAAAATAATGAGTTTTGGCTCTAATAGAATCATTTGAAATATTTCATTTCGTTTTTTTTCACCACCAGAAAATCCTACATTTACAAAGCGTTCTGCATAATCTTCTTTCATTTTTAATTTTTCTTTTGTTTTTGTAATTTGTTTATAAAAATCTAGTAATTTGATTGGATCATTTTCTTCTCTTTTGGCATTGATAGCAGTTTTTAAGAATTGTAAATTATTGACACCACTCAATTCACTTGGATATTGCATGGCTAAAAATACACCTTCACGTGCACGTTCATCAACACTCATCTCTAACAAATCTTTTTCATTATAAGAGATGGTTCCTTTTGTAACGGTATAACTAGGGTCTCCCATAATAACGGAAGATAGGGTAGATTTTCCTGTTCCGTTTGGTCCCATAATGACATGAATTTCTCCAGGATTGATTTCTAAGTTAAGTCCTTTTAAAATTTCTTTATTTTCTACACCAGCATGTAAATTGCTGACTTGTAATAGTTTTTTCATATTGCCTCCTTTGTTAGCTTAAGCTAACACTAATCTAAAAATAAAGGACATCTGTCCTCTATCATTATATAATATCTTTTTAGTTTTTACAACTTGAATTCTTATGATTCTGTAATTTCTCCAAATAATTCATACCCTTTTTTAGACTTGTCATCTGTTTTTCGTACAAAAGAGAATGTTTTATCAAAGTGGGTACAAGCAAGTTTATAATGTAGTAGGGCAATGCCCATATCTAAGTCTGTTAATTTATATAATTTGGAAATAGGAAGTTTCAATTTTTGTTTATAGACAAGTATTTTGTTTCCCTGTTTTTCAAAGTACCATGGTTGTAAATTCATTCCAGATGGTGCGTAGTGAACGGCTTTTATACAAGGATTATCTATGTCATTGGTAATTTCTTCTATCTTTTTTCTCTTAAATTCCTTTTCATTTCTGTAAATTTCTTCTGGGCTATACCCAAAAGCAATACCAATAATGTCCTCACTATTACTTTCTAATCCTTTAGCGGAACCCAGCCAGACACTTCCTATATTGTTTTCGCTAAACCAAAGTATGAGTTGTTCATAGAGAAAACCTATATTTTCTAGCTCATTAGGTTCTCCCTTGCCACTAATGATGAGGTAGTGGGGAGCTTCTACAAGAAATTTTCCTTTTATTTCTGTTTCAAAGCGGTGTTTTATAGAGTGGTTGGGCAGGATAAAGTCAAAGGTTTTTATTATATCATTTATCTCTTCTAGTTTTTGCTTACTTAGTGCCTCCATTTTGTATTTTCTGCATGATTTGCGTTTATAAATTGAATCAAATAGTTTCATAGTTTTCCCTCCTATAATATTATAGCACGCTCTTCTTATAAAAAATGTCTTTTCTTGTTTTAGTGGAAATAGGAAATATTAGCTGGTTATTGTTTATCAAAATAAAAATGATATAATAAGAAAAAAAGAGGGGAAAAAACTTATGATTAGAAAAATAGATTTACACATTCATACAACCTATTCAGATGGGGTTTTATCTCCTAAGCAGGTGATTGATAAAGCGGTAGAAAATAAAGTAGAGGTTATTGCGATAGCAGATCATGATACGGTTGACGCTTATAATGAAGAACTCTATGCGTATGCAGAAAAGAAAAACATAAAATTGATAAATGCAGTTGAAGTTTCTACCAAAACAGAAAAGTCTGGAATTCATGTACTAGGGTACAACTTTGATATGAACAATCAGGAATTTAGGGAAAAACTATTCTCTATTAGAAATGCTAGACATGATTATTTATATAAAGTAGCAGACAAATTAAAGAAAATAGGCTATGTCTTACATATAGAATCGCTTGATAAAATAGAGTCTGTTACAAAAGCACATATTGCCCTAGATATTATTGAAAATGAAGAAAACAGAGAGTTATTGGTGCGGGAATTTGGGTATATTCCATCCAAAGGGGAATTCATTGAAATGGTGATGAATGAAGGATGCAAAGCCTATGCTGAAAAGCAAACGGTTACACCAAAACAAGCGGCTGATATGATTCGAAAAGCCGGTGGTAAAGTCGTTTTAGCGCACCCGGTTGCCTACTTCTATGAAGACAATTTACAGGAAGAAGATATATTGGATATAGTAAAGGATATGAAGCCTGATGGGATTGAAGCCTACTATTTATACGTAGATCGTCATGATCAAAAAATAAATGATAGTAAAAAATGGTGTACATTTGCGGATAAATATAATCTTTTTAAAACAATCGGTTCTGACTATCATGGTAGTGATGGATTAAGACCAGAAATTGGATTTGATGACAAGGAACTTGTACTTTCTGAAAATGAAATAGAAAAACTTATGTTGAATTTAATTTCTAAGTAAACAAAGTCTTTCTATTTAAAAGTAAACATATTTATTTTGGGAATATGTTTTTAAATGTAAATATAGTATAATAGGAACAGGTGATAAAAATGCAAACAAGATATTACTTTAGTGGATTTGATAAAGAACAAGGTTTTCCAGATAATTTAGTTTCCTTTTTAAAACAAGATATTCAAGAGAAAAATAAAATTGTTTTTATTCCAAGTGATTTTTTTAATAAGGATAAAATCAAAAAAAATACAAAAGACACGATAGAAATGTTTGAAAAAGCAGGATTTTATTTTAATGACATTGTAGTTTTGAATGAAAATATGGTAAATGAAGAAATGCAAGAACACATTAGAAATGCCAATGTTGTATTTTTAATGGGTGGACATCCAAGTATCCAATTAGACATTATCGATACATATCAGTTAGCGGATAGTATCCGAAATACCAACGCTGTCGTGATTGGGACAAGTGCTGGTGCTATGTGTATGTCTAAATATTCTTTACTTCTTCCAGTCAATGAAAAATATCCTGATATGGATATTAGAGAGGCTATGAATCTATCAACGATTAGTATTTATCCTCACTACAATAGTAAGGGAGAGGTACCAAAAGTATTTGATAGCGGGTATGAGAAAACAAAAAAATCTGATTTGTTATTTATCAATCAGAAATATGGTGATTTCTATTTGCTTCCAGATATGTCTGAAATAAGGGAATATAATGGAAAAATAACTTTTATTGGAGAAAATATTATATATGTATCAAAAGGACAGTTTCTACCAGTTACACACAGTTAACTTTATTTTAAGGTATTAAAAATGAATGTCATTTTAAATAAGATTAAAGAAATTACATAGAAAATATTTTGTTTCACTATTTTATGGTATAATTGTCTCAGGTGTGTACCTATGAAATTCATAGACAAAAATACACTTTTATTGATGAACTAATAGATTGCTATTCCTATCAACCTACAAAATAAAAATATTTAATAAAATAAAAGGAGAATAAATATGAATCATAAAATTAATTTTTTGAATTATGAAAATCAAGAATTTTATCAAGATTATTTTGAACTGTTATTAAATAGGTTGACGCATTCCAATATGTCTTTAGAGGAAGATCTTGGAAATCCAGATGATAGTAAAAATGCAATTAAGTTGAGGGATAATATGAATGCATTTAAATTGTTATTGGATTATAGAAAAAAGGGTCAGCCTATTTCAGAACAGATTATAATGAAAACAGCATCAAAGGTAAATGAGAGCGCGTTGTATATATCAGAATATTATCGTCAAAGTGGTACTTACTTGGCTGAAACAAATATTGAAATAACACCTCCAGAAGAAATTCCAATCAAAATGGAAGAACTTCTAAAGCGTTATAGTATAGAGTGGGCAGGTCTAGACCCTTTTGAAAGAGAAGCAAAATTTCATATAGAGTTTATTAAAATTCATCCTTTTGAGGATGGTAACGGAAGGACAAGTCGGTTACTACTAAACTACAATCTTTTATGTCAGGGAATTGCCCCCGCAATTATAACGGATGACTTACTGCCATATTATCATGAGTATATAAAAAATAGTGATTTTTCTAGTATGGAAAATTTATTCCGAATTCAATCACAAAAGGAAAGTGTAGTATTTAATCAATTATATAGTGAATACCAAATCGTTGAACAACAATCTGATTATCATAGATAAAAATATTCAATTATGACTTTAACTTAATGAAAAATAAAGTAAAAATAATATACTACAAGAAAAAAGGACTGTTCCTTTTTTTACATATAATAATAAAGATAAGGGGGAAATAGTCATGGCAGGTGATTTATATGAACTCTGAACCATATGAAGACTTTATGAATCAGGATTTTACATCCTTTTCAGACTGGTTATTTTCACTGAATCCATATGAATTTAGTATAATTGCATCCGCTCTTGGTCTCTTTATTTCCTCAACACTTACTGTCAATCAACAAAACTCCTTAGGAAATTTCTTAGAACTTTTAGGGCAAGTGATTTTAACTGTAAATGCACAAGCTACTACTTTACAGCAAGAAAGATCAAAAAAACAAAATATTAAACCTTGTTTTGAAACAAATAGCTTAGAAGAAGAAATTTTAAAAATAAAACAAGAGTTGATACAATTAAGAAAAGATAGTTTTCCAGATGGGTAATTATTTTTATGTATAAATAAGGCAATTTAATACAAACTAATATTGGTGATTACTATGTATTACTTAAATTGTTTTTTTATTTACTCTATTATTGGTTTTCTATTTGAGACTATTGTCGCTAAAGTAACAGGAAACCGTTTTGAAAGTGGAATTTTATATGGACCAATGACACCGATTTATGGAATAGGCGTTGTTTTAATCATTTTAATATCAAAATACTTCTTTATGAATTTACACTTACCAAGATGGAAAGAAACCATTATTGTTTTCTTTATTCTCATTATTGTTTTGACTTTGATGGAATGGCTAGGTGGTATTTTAATTGAAAAGATTTTCGGGGTTGTTTTCTGGGATTATAGCCATATGAAAGGAAGTATTGGTAAATATATTTCTGTTGAAATATCACTTATCTGGGGGATCCTTTCTCTTGTTTTAATTTATTTTATCAAACCCTTTTTAGATAAATTTGTTTTAAAAATACCATCCCTTATTACTTATTTGTTTCTTTTTCTGTTCTGCGCTGATCTGGTTATGACATATGTAAAACGAAAGCCTAATTAAAGGAGAATCTGTATTCTTCTTTTTTTCTTTATGTTATAATAGAAAAAGGTGATGGTATGAAAAATAAAATCGTTGTAATTGGTTGTGGAAATGTAGGAATGGCTTACATATATGCGCTTGTAAATAGTCAAATGCCTATAGATGAAATTGCTTTAATTGATATGGACCAAAAGAGGATAGAAGGGGAAGTGCTGGACTTGCAAAACTGTATTCCTCTTCTTTCGCGTCCTCTTACAATCAAAGTAGGGAATTATGAAGACTGCAAGGATGCTTCTATTGTTTGTATTACAGCAGGCGCTGCGCAGACAATGGGTAGCCGTATGAATGGTCTTTCAGCAAACTGTAAAATATTTAAATCTATTTTAGATAAAGTCATGTCAAATGCATTTAATGGTATTTTTCTAATTGCCAGCAATCCTTTAGATGTAATGACGTATTTTACTTATAAATACACAAATTATGAACCTAATAAAGTAATCGGTACAGGGACCCTTTTAGATACAGCAAGACTGCATTGTTTATTAAAAGAAGAGGGATACCAAGATAATAAGTCATGTGTTCTTGGGGAACATGGGGATTCTAGTTTTATAGTTTGGGATAAAGAAGATTCAAATGAAAAGGGTAATTATAATATATCTTCTATAAAAAGACTAGCGTTAGAACAAAGCGTGAGAGAAATGGCTTATGAAATTGTAAAAAGAAAGGGTTCTACGTATTATGGAATTGGCTATTGTTTAGCACGCCTTACTTCTGCTATTTTAAACGATGAAAAAGTCGTTTTACCAGTTTCTAATTATGACAAAGAAAATGAATTATACATAAGTACCCTTTGTATGATTGGAAAAGAAGGAATAGAAAAAAGAATAGAAAGTTCTTTTACAAATGAAGAAGAACAAAAGATGAAAGATTCTAAAAAAATCATCAAAGAAGCTATTAAAACCATAGAGTAGTTTTTATTTTCTTTTGGATAGTGTATAATAAGAAATGAGGTGTTTGGTATGAAAATGGGTAATGTATATGTCGTTGAAATAGAATCTTTAGAACATAGTGGACGAGGGGTTTGTCATATTGATGGACGAGCAGTTTTTGTAGAAAACGCTTTACCTACTGAAAAAGTCGAAATTAAAATTTCTGTAGTTAAGAAAAATTTTGCAGAAGCGATTGTTACCCAATATATAGAAGAGTCAAAAAAAAGAATCAATCCAAATTGTCCTTATTATAAAGAGTGTGGTGGCTGTCAAATTAGACATTTAGATGTCACAGAACAAAGACTTTATAAAGAAAATAAAGTAAAAGAGATTTTATTAAAATTTGCAGGTATTGATGATTCCCTTATAAAACCAATCTTATTTACAGAGGAAGCTATAGGATACAGAAATAAAATCACTTTAAAAGTAGATAAAAAAATAGGGTTTTATAAAAGAAAAAGCAATAAAATTGTACCAATACAGGCATGTAGTAATGCCCATCCTAAAATCAATGAAACACTAGAATATTTAAATGATTATTTGCCTTTAGAAAATATCGATGAAATTATCATTCGTATTTCTGAAAGTACACTTGAAAATATGGTTGTTTTACATGTAACAGGTAAAATAGATGAGGAATATATTACACGTGTTCTTGGAGAATTTGTCAGTACAATTATTGTGCATGAATACAATAAATATTATCCAATCAAAGGAAATAGTTTTATTACAGAAAAAATAGGGCCTTATAAATTTAAAGTATCTGCAGAATCTTTTTTCCAAGTCAATTCAAAATGTACGGAAGTTTTATATGAAAAAGTTTTAGAATATGCTTCTCTTACTGAAACAGAAATAGTTTTAGATTTATATTGTGGGACTGGTACCATAGGTATTTATTTAAGCAAACTTGCTAAAGAAGTTCTTGGGATTGAACTTAACCGTTATGCCTATTTAGATGCACTTGCTAATAAGGAACGTAATGCAGTTAAAAATATCCAGTTTTTATGTAAAGATGCAAGCAAAGTCAATGAAAGGGATAAAGCTGGTGTCGTTATTGTCGATCCTCCAAGAGCAGGACTTGACGCACATACAATCTCTTTTTTAAAGGAAACAAAACCAAGTAAAATTGTCTATGTATCTTGCGACCCTGTTACCTTAGCACGTGATATAAAGCTACTTTCAAGTGATTTTGAAATAAAAGAAATTACACCAGTTGACATGTTTCCTAACACATATCATACAGAATGTGTAACTCTATTACAGTTAAAAAAATCATAAAAAATTCCCGATACACATAGGCAATTGAAATGGCAGGAGGTTTATAATTGTGTTTAAAGAAAAAAAGGTCATAATATTTGATATGGATGGCACTTTAATTGACTCTGTTGGAATGTGGAATATAACAGATGAAAAACTTATAAGGAAAATAGCCAAAGATAGTGAAATACAATTTGGTAATATCGCACAAATGAGAGATCGTGTTTTAGCGCAATGTAAATCAGATGATATTTATCTAGAATATTGTGCTTATCTAGGCGAAAAATATGGTTCCTCCTTGTCACCCGAAGAAATTATGGGTTTAAGAAACCAAATATCGGATGTGTATTCCAAACAGCAGGTAGACTATAAACCTAAGGCAGATGTTTTATTACATTTACTAAAACAATTAGGATTCACTCTTGCTATCGCAACCACTACGACTAAGAGACAATTGGATATATATAGAAATATAAATCAAAATATCGTACAAAAGGCCAATGTGAGTGAAATATTTGATGTGGTTTTATGTAAAGAGGATGTTGCCATGAAAAAGCCGTATCCAGAGATTCATCAAAAAATAGTACAAATGTTAAATGTGGAACCAACAGATTGTTTGATTATTGAAGACTCTTTAATAGGTGTACAAGCGGGGACAAATGCGCATATTGATGTTGCTGTAGTATATGATAAATATTCAGATGGCGATAGAGAAGAAATCAATAGATTATCGAATCATCAATTCAGCAATTTTGATGAAATTATAGATGTCTTACAGGAAGAATTTAAAAAAGTTAAGGGACTAAGATTATTGTGAATTTATCAGAACAATATATAGGGGAAGCCTTAAAATTTTATAAAATTGATGATATAGAATACAAGAATCAATGTATAAATTGTATCAACGAAATCAAAACAAATCCTCAATTATATAATAGGTTTATGGAAGTTGTCCATATCCTTTATGAACAGGCTCATGATGAAATATCCAAATTATGGAGATACCCGAATATAAACGATGTATTTGGAGAAGAGTCTTGTGATTTTATTACCAATGTTTGTCTATTAATGGGATTTAAACAACACCAATTTCTTATGGAATTTAAGAATTTTGATAAAAATCAATTTACAATCCATAAAAAGAGAGTGAAAGAATGCTTAACCAATGATATATATAAGAAAAATTGTAATAGTATAAGACTATCTCAAATGTTATGGGGAGCTTACTTTGTTAACATAAAATTAATTGAAGTGGGTAGATTACAATATGAAGATTGTGGTGAGCATATAAAAATACATATTCCTAGGGGAGAAAATCTAGATTACATCGAAGTTATAAACTCGTTAAAAAATGCCAGGGAATATATACAAAAATATTTTGGTTATAAAGGGACTGCATATTATTGTGATTCTTGGTTACTTAGTCAGCAAGTAAAAAGAATTCTGGATTCAAGTAATAATATTATGAAATTTCAATCTTTATTTGAAATAAAAGAGGGAAAAAATTGCAAAGAAGATATATTAAAGTTTGTTTTTGATGTTTTAGATTATAAAGAAGATAATAGTCTTTCTGAAGAAACAACATTGCAAAGAAAATTGAAGAAGTATTTAAGAGAAGGAACCCTTATTAAAAGTGGGATAGGTAAATTAAAAGAAGAAATTTTAGAACCAGAAAACTAAAAGATATAATGAACTGTAACAAAATAAAAAACAAATATGTGAAGAAAAAAAGGATAGCGTAGGAAAGAAAGGAAAACAACAAATGAGAATAGCAGTATTTGCCGATATCCATAGTAATTATTTGGTTTTTAAAAAAGCATATCAGCAAACTAAAAACTTAAATATAGATACGTATATATTTTTAGGGGACTATGTAACAGATGGTTTTGATGGAAACAAAGTATTGGATATTATTAAATCTACCAAAGGTTTTGCTATTTGTGGAAATAGGGAAAAATCCTTAATAGAATATGATAAAAAGAAAAAGAAGGATTGGAGTAAATATATTCAATATTACAATATGAAATTTGGGTATGAATGTTTAAATAAAAATAATATTGCATTTATTGAATCCTTAGATATCTCTAAAATAATCACTTTAAATCATAAAAAAATATGTCTTTCACATGGAACGCCAGAAGATGTTCGTGGGACAGTTTTAGAGGATAGTTTTCATGTGTTTGATGCATTAATAGAACAATATAATTGTGATATTTATCTGTTTGGTCATCAACATAAAAGCTTTTGTACTTTTTACAAAAACAAATATTTTATAAATCCTGGATCCATTGGAATGCCTACTGATGAGTTTCCATATAAATATGGAATTTTAGAAATAAAAGATGATGAAATTAATTTTGAAATTAAGAATGTAGAATATGACTATGAGGAATTGTATCATTACTATCAAAATAGTGCGTATTGTAAAGCAGCGCCCCAATGGTGCGAATTGTTATTATACAGTATGAAAGATAGAAAAAATCATCTTGATCATTTTATTAAGTTTGTTACGGAAAAAGCATACCAAGCTGATATAGATATTAAAAACTATATTCCCAATGATTTTTTTTCAGACAGGTTTAAAGAATATAAAGAAAAATATTTTAATGATAAAAAATAAAAGTGGTGTAGGATACTACTGCGCTAGTAAAGAACAAGACACTAAAAGAAAGAAGGAAAAAACTATGAAAGAATATATATGTAAAAAAGAGGACACCCTCCTTTCTTTTTTAGAAAAAGAAAATGCAGAGTTGTCACATAAAAAAATTAAAAATTTACTTACCTTTAAAAAAATCAAAATCAATGGAAAAATTGTAAGTCAATATAATTATCCATTGAAACCAAAGGATCGTATTGAAATTTCACTAAGTGGTCATAAAAGTAAAGTAGATTTAGATATTTTATACGAAGACAAAGATTTACTTGTTCTATACAAAAGAGCAGGACTTCTTACAATCGCAACAGAAAGAGAAAAGGAAAAAACTTTATATCATAAAGCAGTAACTTATGTAAAAGAAGAAAATAAAAACAATCTTTTATTTGTCATCCACCGTCTAGATAAAGAAACATCAGGCATTGTTGTTTTTGCTAAAAATACCAAAATAAAAACAGCTTTACAAGAAAATTGGAGTAAATATGTTACAAAAAGAGGGTATTATGCAGTAATAGAAGGAAAATTAGAGAAAAAAAGTGGAACTATTATGACTTATTTAACAGAAAATGAGCATTATAAAGTATATAGTACAACCAAAGAAAAAGGAAAGTTGGCTATTACAAAATTTAAAGTACTAAAAGAAGGACGTGTAAACAGTTTACTTGATGTACATTTGGACACAGGAAGAAAAAATCAAATCCGTGTACACTTTAGTGAAATTGGTCATCCTATTATAGGAGATTTAAAGTATGGTACTTCTAAAAAGAAAGGCAAACAAATGGGCCTACATGCCTATGAACTAGAATTTATGCACCCATTTACGCATAAAAAAATGTTTTTTAAAACAGATATGCCACGTGCCTTTAAAGATATGCTTAGATAAGGAGATTTATATGGAATCACTTCGTGCATTATTTAAGATAGGAAGAGGTCCTTCCAGTTCTCATACAATGGGGCCTTATAAAGCCGTTATGCAGTTCAAAGAGAAATATTCAGTAGCAGATTATATAGAAATTTATTTATATGGTTCTCTTGCTTTAACAGGAAAAGGACATTTGACCGATAAAGTCATTGATGAAGCCTTAGAAACCATTTCTCATCAAATCATTTTTGATACAAAGAAACCTTGTAAAGTGCATCCAAATACAATGGAATGCATTGCTTATCAAAATAAAAAAGAAATAGGAAGATGGACGGTGTATTCTGTTGGTGGGGGTACCATTGAGATAGAGGGAGTGCCTTCTAGTGAATCAGGTTCTATTTATCCTCTTTCCTCTTTAACAGAAATAAAACAATATTGTAAAGCCCATTCTATGGATTATTTTGCATATGTACAATCGATAGAACCAACCATTTCCTCTTATTTAGAAGAGGTATGGGAAGCCATGCAAAAGTGTATAGAAAAAGGTTTACAAATGGAAGGTCTTCTGCCAGGTCCCCTAGAGATTCCATTAGAAGCTAAATATCTATATCAAAAAGCACTTAAAGAAGAAACAAATACATATGTGAAATTTTTATCCGCTTATGCCTATGCTGTAGGAGAAGTCAATGCTTGTGGTGGCACTATAGTCACCGCACCTACTTGCGGAGCAGCAGGCGTTCTGCCAGCTTCTTTATACTATTTAAAAAAACAAGAAAAAATAGAAGATAAGAAAATAATAGGAGCCCTTGCAGTAGCTGGATTATTTGGCAATTTAATCAAAACCAATGCTTCTATTAGTGGTGCAGAGTGTGGGTGTCAAGCAGAAGTAGGGAGTGCTTCAGCAATGGCCGCAGCCGCAATTGCCCATATTAGAAATCTGTCTTTGGAGAAAATAGAAGATGCTGCCGAAGTGGCTATGGAAAATCATTTGGGCCTCACTTGTGATCCAATCTATGGGCTTGTCCAGATTCCCTGTATTCAAAGAAATGCCGCTGCTGCAATGCGCTCTTTCGATGCAGTGAACTTAACAGATTCACTAGAAGGAAAACAAAAAATATCATTTGATATGGTAGTGGATACCATGTATGAAACAGGTAAAGATTTAAGTTCTCATTACCGGGAAACCAGTACCGGTGGACTTGCTAAAAAATATTGTAAAAGCGAAGATTAAAACATTTAATTTGTCAAAGAAGAGTTTCTTAGAAACTTTTTTTTCTGTGCTCATACACTGTAGAAGGAGGGATGATATGGAGAAGGCAATCTTTCCGCTTCGGTATATGAATATTACCCAAGGTGTAAATGGCGGATTTACGCATCAGGGCAGTATGGCTATCGATTTAGGGTGTAAGGAAAATAAGGAAGTTTTATATGCACCATTCACAGGTATTATAAAAAAGGTATACAAAACAAGTGGTAATTTTGTATGGCTTGAAAGCAAAGAAAAAGTTTTATGGGCAGATGGTAAGACAGATTATATGGTAGTATTAACGGGACATGATGACAATGTAGAATCTTTATATGTAGGCAAAGAAATTAAACAAGGAACCCCTTACTATATGCAAGGAACGAGTGGAAATGTAGAAAATATCCATGTGCATATAGAAGTAGGAAGAGGACATTTTAAAGGAAACGGTTGGGCAAAAAATGAAGAAGGTGTCTGGGTGATAAATGAAGCGGTTCACCCAGCAGATGCTTTTTTCTTACCCAAAGAAATGATGATTGACAATGATAATGGATACGACTGGAAGAAGGAAACAGAAGCACATTGTCATATAGGGTAAAAGAGTAAAAAAGGACTGTATAAATTAATAACATACAAAAGTTATAAAATTTATGGTTTAAAAATGTAAATGAAAAGAAAAACAAATAAAAAAGGTTTGTTTTTTTCTTTTTTTTTGATATACTAATAGCAGAATAGAAGGAGAAGGATCTGAGATATGAATAATGAAAACGAAAATTATGTAGGTGCTATGCCTTCTGTGGCAGTTCCTTTAGAACCACAAACTAGAGAACCTATTTTTCAAAATGCAGGGGGAATGGGAAGAAGCATGGAAGCACAAAACCAGCAACCACAAGCTTATGCACAACCTAGTGCGTTTGCAAGTGCACCAGTACCTAGTGAACCTACGGCTATTCCAGTAGCACCTCCTGTCAGCCCTACAGTGCAAGAACCTTCTTCTACTCCTTATATACAAGAAGAAGGAATTCCTGTTATGCAGGAAAATCCTAATGTTAAAGTAGCGCCAATCCGTTTGAATGCAGTAGATGTATTGAGTCAAGAAGAGGATTATGAAGAATTAGAAGAATATGCAGAACCAGTAAAAACCGAAGAAGATATTGACTTAGAAAAAAGAAATCAATCGGGCCTTGTTTTTATTACTATTTTTGGTCTTATTATTTTAATTTTTATTATGTTATTACCATTTATGGTAAGATATGTATAGAAAAAAACTTTCCTAAGAGAAAGTTTTTTTTATATCTGTGTAGAAAGTGCAATAATCTTTTCCATGCTATCATCTTTTGCCATAATATTTTTATGGGCTTGGCCACATTTCGTACAAGTATACAGAATTTTAAAAGTATCCTTGTGTTTTTCAATACCAATAGGTTTCAGCATTCCATGGCAAGTATTGTTTCTATCTCCTGGAAATACATCTACGTGTTTAGAATATAGACAGTGGGGACAGTGATCTCTAGCAGAATACCGAAGAGGTTCTACTTCCTTTTTACAGTGCTCACAAATAAAGGATTCATCTTTCATTGTAAATTTTTTCATAGAGCCTCCTTTCGTAAGAATTATATCACAAATGAACAAAATATGATATAATATCTTGAGCAGGACGTGATACTATGGATTATACAGTAAAGATAGATGCTTTTGATGGCCCTCTTGATTTATTGCTTCATTTAATTAAACAATCTAATATTGATATTTGTGATATTCAAGTACATGAAATTACAAAGCAATATTTAGAATACATTGAAAAAATGGAAGAATTAAATTTAAATGTTGCGAGTGAATATTTGGTGATGGCATCAGAATTGATCGAAATGAAATCGAGAACCTTACTGCCTACTAAAGTCGTAGAGGAAGATGGATATGAAGAAGATCCAAGAGCAGAATTGATTCAAAAACTAATTGATTATAATCGTTATAAGGAAGTTACACATCTTTTTAAAGAGTTAGAACAAGAAAGAAAAAAAATATATACAAAAGAGCCTAGTATGGAAGAGTATAGAAAGCCAGACACATTAGAAGAAGGTATTTCTTTAGACCAATTGCTTTCTGCTTTTCAAAACTTTTTAGATAGAAGAGAACTAGAAAAGCCAATGCCTACCAAAATTACAACAAAAGAATACTCTGTACATAAAAGAAATGAAGAAATACGTTCTTTATTAAAAATTAAAAAACAGGTTACTTTTAAAGAATTGTTTACTTGCTATCAAAAAGATTATATTGTTGTTACTTTTTTATCTATTTTAGATTTAGCGAAAAAACAAGAATTAGAATTAAAACAACCAGATAATTTTGATGAGATTGTTTTAGTAAGAAAGGAGAGATAAGATGGAAGCTGTTATAGAAGGCCTTTTATTTATTGCAGGTGATGATGGTCTAACACTAAAAAAATTAGAAGATACCCTAGAAGTTTCTGAAGAAAAAGTAATCTCTCTTTTAGAAAGTTTAAAAAGAGAATATGGAAAAGAAAATAGGGGTATTACTTTAGAAGTTTTAGGTGGTAAAGTAAAGCTTGTTACAAAAAAAGAACACCAAGCATATTATGAAAAATATTTTTGTGTAGAAGACGATGGTACTTTATCTACTTCTGCTTTAGAAGTGTTAGCGATTGTTGCTTATAATGCACCTGTAACTAGAAGTATGGTAGATGAGATAAGAGGGGTTTCTTCTTCTCATTTAATCCGTAAATTACTTTCTAAGAATTTAATTGAAATTATAGGAAAAGCAGAACTTCCTGGTAGACCCAATTTATATAAAGTCACTTCTTTATTTTTAGATTATTTTGGTCTATCAGATGTAAAGGATTTACCAAGTATTGAAGTAGAAGAAAATAATGAAGAAAGAGAATTGTATACTTCTTCTAAATAAGAAGCATAAAAGAGAATTTAAAAAGAATTTTCTTTTTTTAACTAAAATTTTGCATATTCTTCTCGTGCTTTTTCCTGAGCTTCTATGCATTTACAATTTTGAATAATTGTAGGTCTATTCTTGATAAATGTTGGAACAGTGTCAGAACTAGTAGTTGTACTAACATAGTCAAAAGTTATTACTATTTCTTTGTTACATTTAGGACATGCACAGGTGATTTTCATAAACTTCACCCCCTTTCTTTGATTGGTGTTCTGTTTTTACAGTATCACATATAAGCGACTGCGTATATGTATCAAGTATAAAAGGTGGACAAATGTTCACCTTTTTTAATAATTATATTAAATTTTTTAAATAAACGTAGAACAAAATCTATTGATAATCAGTTGTTTCTATTGCAACAAATTATAATCTTATGATATAATTCATATATGCAGGAATGGCGGAATGGTAGACGCGGTGGATTCAAAATCCACTGGTAGCAATACTGTGTGGGTTCAAGTCCCATTTCCTGTACCAAATAGAAAAATAAACCGTTTTATTACGGTTTTTCTTTTGCGCTCTATTTTGTATATCTATTTAAGAGAAAGTGTGCTATAATAAGTCGTCTTCAAGACAAGAAACAAAGAGGTAAAATATGAAATTTGAAAAATTAGGTTTAAAGGATCCTTTATTAAAAACTTTAGAAAATGAAAAATATATAGAGGCAACTCCGATACAAGAACAATCAATTCCCCTTATATTAAAAGGAAATGATTTATTAGGATGTGCCCAAACAGGAACAGGAAAAACAGCAGCTTTTTCTCTTCCGATTATTCAAACTATGCATGAAAATGAAGCAAGTGGACATAAAAAAATTACTTTCTTAATTTTAACACCGACAAGAGAACTTGCTATGCAAATTAGAAATAATATTAGAAAATATAGTTTAGGAACCAAATTAAAATGTAGTGTTATATTTGGTGGTGTCAATCAGCAATCACAAAAAGAAGTCTTAAAAAAAGGTGTGGATATTATTGTTGCGACACCGGGAAGATTACTAGATTTAGTCAACCAGAAATTAGCAAGTTTAAGTGATGTTAAATATTTGGTATTGGATGAAGCAGACACTATGCTTGATATGGGATTTATCCACGATATTAAAAAAATTGTTAGCCGTATTCCTAAAGATAGACAAACATTATTATTTTCAGCAACGATGCCAGATAGTATTTTAGATTTAGCTAAAGGATTTTTAACGAACCCTAAAATTGTAAAAGTAGATCCTGTATCTTCAGCAGTTGATAAAATCAAACAAGAAGTTTATTTTGTAGATAAGAAAAATAAAACAAATTTATTGGTATCAATTCTCAAAAAAGAAAGTATCAAAAGTGTACTTGTCTTTACTAGAACCAAACATGGTGCAAATAAACTTTCAGAATCTTTAGAGAAAGAAAAAATTAAAAGTGGTGTTATCCATGGTAATAAATCGCAAAGTGCGAGAGTAAAAGCATTAGAAGATTTTAAAACAGGAAAAACCAATATCTTAATCGCAACAGATATAGCAGCTAGAGGCATTGATATCAAAGATTTATCTCATGTTATCAATTATGAAATTCCAGAACAAGCAGAAACGTATGTACATAGAATTGGTAGAACTGCTCGTGCCGGAAAAGAAGGTATTGCTATTTCCCTTTGTGATATCAACGAAAAGAAAGATTTTATAGCAATTGAGAGATTGATTAAAAAAACAGTAGATATCAATGAAATTCATGATTTTCCAATGAAGAACCTAACACCTACAACTAAGATAAAAAATAACAATCAAAATAGAAAAAGTAATAATTCTAGAAAACAAACAGGCAATAAAGATTTTACAAAAAAGTCTCCAGCAAAAAAAGATTACAGAAGAAATAGACCTGGTAAACAAGGAAAATAAACAATAGTATAGGCTTTTACAAAAAGAAGAAAAAATACTCCTATAAGTAGTATTTTTTTGTGCTTAAAAAACCTTTATGATATACTAGGAATAGGTGATACTATGAAAAAATTATGGCAAAAAGTAAAAATAAAAAAATATAGTATTTTATCTTTTTTATTACCCATTATTTTATTACTTACCTATTTTCTTTTTCATAAGATTTCATATAAAGATTTATTTGTTTCAGATTTACAGGAACAGTATAGTAATTTTTTCTACTATTTAAAAAATGTATTAGAAGGAAAAGAATCTCTGTTTTATTCCTTTCATAAAGGAATGGGTGGTGAGATGTTAGGAACATTCTTTTACTATTTATCTTCACCTTTAAACTTGTTACTAATCATTATTCCAAAGTCATATATCTTTCCTTTTATTATTTTCTTGATTCTTTTTAAAATAGGTTTATCTAGTTTTACGATGCATCTTTTCCTGAAAAATATATTTCATAAACAGGATATAGGAACTCTTTTATTTAGTTTACTTTACGCATTAATGGGATACACAACTCTTTATTATTTTAATATTATGTGGCTTGATATTGTCTATTTAGCGCCTCTTGTTTTATATGGAATTGATAGAGTTGTTGAAGGAAAAAGTCCCTTGTTTTATATTATATTTCTTTCTGTTTCTATAATAAGTCAATATTATATGGCTTATATGTTATGCATAATGTGTGTTGTTTATTTTTTATATAAAATTTTTATAACAGATTTAATCAATAAAAAAACATATATAATAAGATTTATTATTTCTACAATCCTATCCGTTTTACTCTGTAGTATAGGTTTATCTCCTATTATAAAAGAACTTTTGCTTGTAGATAGAGTGACTCTTTCTGTCACCACAGGGATAACAGACTTTAAAATTATTTTAGAATTTTTGCAAAGCTTCTTTTTAACAAGGCCTTCCCTTGTTCAAAATTACCAAAGTCCTGTTATGTACTTTACCATCCTAGGTATTTTTCTTGTTTGTTGTTATTTTTTAAACCCTAAAATAAATAAAAAAGAAAAAAGAATAAGTGGTATTACACTAGGGGTACTTTGTCTTGGTTATGTCTTTCCTTTTATAAATTTCGTATTACATGGTTTTTCTAATCCTGCCATTTTTAATTACAGATATTCCTTTTTAGTTGTTTTATTTCTATGCCGAATTGCTTATATTTCTTTTTCAAAAATAAAAGAATTTAATATAAAAAAACTATGGTTTGTTTCTTTTCTACTATTTCTCCTTTATATTGTAGCTACTTGTCTTATTACAACTGAAATACCATATTTTCTAATTTTATTGAATTTGTTTTTTATCTTTTCATATCATATGTTCTTTAAAATAATTATTAAATACCAAAGTAAAAAATATCAGTATGCCTTATTCTTTTTATGTATAATCGAACTTTTCCTACATTTAAAACTTTCTTTTATCACCAATCAAAACTTTGTAAAACCTTACCATTTATATGATAAAAACGATGGTTTGTGTTATAAGTTAGAACAATTGGATCCATACTATAGGATAGAGGGAGAACTCTACAGTAGTAATGAAGATTTAATTTGTGGAAATAGCAAGATAAGTGCATTTATTTCTACAAACAATAAAAAGGAAAGAGCTTTTCTTGAAAAGGTTGGTTTTGAAATGGGTCCTACCTATATAAAGAATCACTATGGTAACATGCCATTAATGAACAGTCTTCTAGGTGTAAAGTATTTCTATAGCAAGCAACCAGTAACCCTACCTCCTTCTTTACAAATAAAAGAAATACAAAAGAATTCTTTCTATTTATATCAAAACGACAATGCATTAAGTTTAGGATATGCTTTTGTACCTGGTCCTTATAAAAAAACACAAAATGAAAATTTATTCTTATTCCAAAATAACTTTACAAAGTATTTAGGTGGGGATTCTGTTTTTGATAAGGTTAATTATCAAAAAATAGGAGATAACAAATATGAAATTATAGTAGAAAATGATGACCCCATTTACCTTTATTATAATAATTCTTATAACATAGAAATTTATATGGATGGTAAGAAAATGGAGATAGATGCCTATGCCCGTGATAACACAGGTGAGAAAAAGAAGGGTGTTATTCCTCTTTATAATCTTCAACGTAAACAGAAGGTTGTTTTAGAAATTAAAGATTTTAATAAGCAAAATCAAAATGAATTTTATTTATATACATTAAACATAGAGAAATACAATAAAATAATTGAACGATTAAAAGAAAATTCTTTAGAAATAACAAGTATGCAAAAGAATAAAGTAGAAGGTAATCTGCATGTAGACAAAGATAAGATGTTATTAATGACTATACCATATTCTAAAAACTTTACAGCTTATATAGATGGCAAAGAAGTAGAAACAAAAGCTATATTTGATACCTTTTTAGGTATACAAGTTCCTAAAGGAAAACACCATATTACTTTTATATATAAAGACAATACAGTCTGGTATGGGGTTATACTGAGTGGACTAGCTTCTGTACTGACTATTTTCTATTTAAAACAAGATAAAAAAATGTACAGATAATGTACAAATATAGTATATAGAATATTTCATTGCATTTTTGTTTTCTTTTATGGTATAATGAAAAAAATAGATTGAAAGGTGGTGATAGGATTGAAAGAGGCAGCAGGAGAAGCAAACATGACAGTAATTACTATCATCTTGATAGGTGTTATTGTAGCAGTCGCAACACCTTTAATCACAAACATGATGAAAACATCTTCTCAAAGAAGTTGTTGTACAAACAATGGTGGTCAATGGACAAACAATGCATGTAAGGGAGCGTCAGCAACTTGCTAGTGAAAAATAGGTAGAATATATAGATTAATTTCTATATATTCTCCTTTATATTTTTTCTTGTGTATATCAGAAGGTATATAGAAGAAAATATATAAATAGAAAGGAGCCATTTATGAATGTAATTATTGGAAATAAATATGCAGAAGCACTACAAGGACTTAATGTAGATATTATTAAATCTTTAAATGGTGAATTTACAGTAGATGAAATTATCGCAACATTTAGAAATTTCTTTTACCAAAGAATTATCATTGATATTACAGCCATTAAAGATTATAAAAAAATAACAACACTACAAAAATTATCTATCTCTTTAGATATGGATAAAACCATTTTACTTTTAGATGAGTCTCCAGAAAGTTCTTCCCCTGCTTACTTATCTGATTTGGTTTCTATGGGTATTTATAACTTTACCAAAAATGTAGATGGTATTATGTACCTATATGAACATCCAAATTCTTATAGAGATGTAGCGCAGTATCATCAATTCGAATCAGCAGAAGCGGGTAGAAATATCGCAAGCAATGGAATTGAAACCATTCAAGGATCTGCTGTTACACCATTAACCGCACACTCTGGCATCAATAAACAAAGAATCATTGGTATTAAAAATGTTACAAAACAGTCTGGTGCTACAACCTTTACTTATATGGTTAAAAATCAATTAAAAAAATACTATAAAGTCGTCGCTATTGAAGTCGATAAAGGAGACTTTACTTTCTTCAGAGATACAGAACTTATTAGTACTTCTAGTGATGAATTAGAAAGAACAATCGCAAGGAATAACAAAGCAGACGTTATTTTAGTAGATATGAATAGTAGTAAAACAGCCAAAGAACTTTGTACAGAAATTATTTATTTACTGGAGCCTTCTATTATTAAATTAAATAAAATGATGGCAATCAATGGTTCTATATTAAAATCACTTAAAAATGAAAAAGTTATTTTAAATCAAAGTTTACTTACCAGAAAAGATGTATTAGACTTTGAATATGAATCAGGATTAAAAGTATTCTATAATATGCCTCCTTTAGATGAAAGAGAAAAAAGTATCTTTATTCTAAATAAATTCTTAAGTAATTTAGGCTTTAATGTTATAGAAGAACAAGAAGACGATAAAAAACACAAATTATTTGGATGGTTATAAGCGAAGAACAAGAGGAGTATATTATATCTTTTTTAAAGAAAGTCTATGTTTGATGGAAGTAGATAAAAAGATAGGATAGAAGGTAGCTTGGGAGCTGAATGTCTGAACAAAAAGTAAGATATTCCGTAGATATACGTTACATATTTGAGGCAAAGTAAAACTTTGTAAACTAAGGTGGTACCACGTAATCACGTCCTTATATGGATGTGATTTTTTTTGTATATATAAGCATTTTTATTCGTATATAGGGTATACAAGAAATAGAATGTAAAAGAAGATGGTGATAAAATGTTAGATAAGAAATATAATGCACAGGAAAAAGAAGAAAAATGGTTAAATTATTGGAAGGAAAATGGTGTTTATGATTTTAAACCAGATCAGAGAGAAGTTTTTTCAATTGATACACCACCACCAACAGTAAATGGTAAAATTCATATAGGACATATTTTTTCCTATTCACAAACAGAAATGATTGCTCGGTATAAAAGATTAAGAGGATTTAATATTTTTTATCCGTTTGGTTTTGATGACAATGGACTTCCTAGTGAAAGATTAGTAGAAAAAGAGCAGGAAAAAAAAGCCCATGAGATTGGCAGAGAAGCATTTTCTAAACTGTGTTATGAAACGACAGATAAATATGAAGCAGAATTTCAAAATTTATTTAGTAGAATGGGTGTAAGTACTGACTGGAAAATACATTACAAAACAGTAAGTCCTTCAACCATTAAAATTAGTCAAGCTTCATTTTTAGACTTGATTCAAAAAGGGCATTGCTATCACAAGGAAAGTCCTGCACTATGGTGTAGTGAATGTTTGACGTCAATTGCGCAAGCAGAACTTGAAACAAAAACAATTAAAACAGCATTTAACTATATCACTTTTACAACAGTAGGAGATGAGGATAAATTTACTATTGCAACGACTAGACCAGAATTATTACCCGCTATTGTTGCAGTATTTGTAAACCCAAAGGATGAAGAACACAATCATTTGATTGGTAAAACAGCGCATATTCCGTTATTAAATATAAATGTACCAATTATGGCTGATGATAAAGTTGCTATAGATAAAGGAACAGGTATAGTAATGTGCTGTACTTTTGGAGATCAAACAGATATTGAATGGTGGAAAAAATATAATTTACCACTTAAATATATTTTTACTGGTGACGGGAAAATAATCGATACAGTACCAAATTACGGTGGAATGAAAATAAAAGATGCTAGAAAACAAATAATAGAAGATTTAAAAGAAAATGGTTGTATTGTTAAAATTGAAGCATTTGAACACGAAGTACAAACACATGAAAGATGTGGCAAGGAAGTTGAATATTCTGTTATGAAACAATGGTTTGTTGATACCATGTCTCATAAGGATGATTTTATTAAGATAGGAAATGAAATAAAATGGCATCCAGAACATATGCATAATAGATATAATGAGTGGGTAGCAAACATTATGTGGGACTGGTGTATTTCTAGACAAAGATATTTTGGTGTACCATTTCCTGTATGGTATTGTAAAGATTGTGGAAAACCTACTTTTGCACGTATTGAGGATTTGCCAGTCAATCCATTAACGGATACACCACCAGATAAATGTTGTGTATGTGGATGTAAAGAATTTGTTCCGGAAACAGATGTAATGGATACTTGGGCCACTTCATCTGTAACTCCATTGATTAATATGAAATATGGAGAAAAAGAAAATTACGAAGCTATTTTAAAACCAATGAGTATAAGAACAAATGCTTCAGAAATTATTAGAACATGGGATTTCTATACAATTGTTAAAAGTTTTTATCACTTTGGAATGAGACCTTGGGATCATGTTATGATTTCAGGATTTGTAATGGCAAACAAGGGTGAAAAAATAAGCAAAAGTAAAGGAAATGCGAAAGTAGAACCAATAGATATTATCAATCAACATTCAGCGGATGTTGTTAGATATTGGGCAGGTTCCGGCCGTCTTGGTACTGATATAGTCTTTAGCGAAGAGACGTTACTTAGAGGACGTAAACTGGTTAATAAATTATGGAATGTATCAAAGTTTATAGAAATGCATTTATCTGATTATGTGGATCAAGATTTTACAAACTATGAATATATAGATAAATGGATTTTAGGAAAGTATCAAGAAATGGAAGAAGGGTTTATCAAATACCTTGATGAATATGAAGTTGGTTTAGCACTCAATCATCTAGAAAAATTCTTTTGGAACTTTTGTGATAACTATATAGAAATTGTTAAGCATAGATTGTATAGACCAGAAGAATTTGGTGAAATACCAAGATATTCAGGGCAAAAAACAGTATATACTATATTATATAAACTATTACAGAATTTTAGTATTTTCTTTCCATTTATAACAGAGGAAATCTATCAAGAACTATATCAAGGTTCTAAGTCTATTCATTTAACAGAAATTAAATTATTTACTTTTGAATTCTTGAATGAGATTAAAAATGGTGATAAGATAATGGATATACTTAGCCAAGCAAGAGGTGTTAAAACAATCAATAATGTTTCCTTGAAAACACCAATAAAAAATATATCACTTGCGGTAGATAAAGATTTAAGAGATGCAATAGAACATGCAAAAAAAGATTTAAGTGCTACTTTATTCATTGAAAGTATAGATTTTGTAGATAGGGAATTCGGTTATGAAGTTAAGAATATAGAACTTGATATTTTATAAAAAAGCAGAAATAAGACAAAGTAGAAAAGAGTGAGAGAATGTTAGATAAAAAATATAATCCCCATGCAGTAGAACTTGGGAAGTATGAAAATTGGAAACAAAAAGGGTGTTTTGAAGCAGGAGATTTAGAAAAAAAACCATATGCTATTGTAATTCCTCCTCCTAATGTAACAGGTAAACTTCATTTAGGACACGCATGGGATACAACGTTACAAGATGCCATGATTCGTTATAAAAGAATGGATGGCTATGATGCATTATGGCTTCCAGGCATGGACCACGCTGGCATCGCAACACAAGCTAAAGTAGACAAAAAACTTCGTGATATGAATATGGATCCACGTGCTATGGGAAGAGAAGAATGGTTAAAACAAGCATGGTCATGGAAAGATGAATATGCAGAAAACATTCATGCACAGTGGGCTAAAATGGGACTAAGTCTAGATTATAGTAAAGAAAGATTCACTTTAGATGATGGTCTTTCAAAAGCTGTACATAAGGTTTTTGTTGATTTATATGAAAAAGGCCTTATTTATAGAGGGGAACGTATCATTAACTGGGATCCTGTTCAAAAGACAGCGCTTTCTAACGAAGAAGTAATTTATAAAGAAGAAGAAGGTGCTTTCTATCACCTAAAATACTTTATCGAAAACAGTGATTCTTATATAGAAATCGCAACCACTAGACCCGAAACTTTATTTGGCGATACAGCTGTTGCCGTACATCCAGAAGATGAACGATATAAAGACTTGATTGGTAAAAACGTAATCCTACCAATTGTAGGCAAAAAAATACCAGTAGTAGGAGATACACATGCGGATCCCGCTTTTGGTACAGGCGCTGTTAAAATCACACCTGCTCATGACATCAACGATTTTGAAGTAGGACAAAGACATCATCTAGAAAGCGTTAATGTTATGAATGAAGACGCTACAATGAATGAAAATGCCCTTGCATACGCAGGACTTGACCGTTTTGAATGTAGAAATAAAGTCATTGAAGAATTAAAAGAAAAAGAACTTTTGATTAAAATAGAAAAAAGAATTCATACAGAACCACATAGTGAAAGAAGTGATGCGATTGTAGAACCTCGTCTTTCTAAACAATGGTTTGTTAAAATGCGTCCTCTTGCAGATCGTACTTTAGAAAATCAAAACACAGAGGGAAAAGTCAATTTTGTCCCACAACGTTATGAAAAAATTCTAAATCACTGGATGGAAATTACTTATGATTGGTGTATTTCAAGACAACTTTGGTGGGGGCATCAAATTCCAGCTTGGTATAAAGGGAATGAAGTATATGTAGGTACAGAAGCACCTAAAGAAGAAGGATGGGTACAAGATGAAGATGTACTGGATACTTGGTTCTCAAGTGCCTTATGGCCTTTTAGTACATTAGGTTGGCCTGAAAACACTGATTTATTAAAACGTTATTATCCAAATGACGTATTGGTAACAGGGTATGACATTATTCCATTCTGGGTTTGCCGTATGGTATTCCAAGGACTTGAATTTACAGACACAAGACCTTTCAAAGATTGTTTAATCCACGGACTTATCCGTGATAAAGAAGGCCGTAAGATGAGTAAATCACTTGGCAATGGTGTGGATCCTATGGATGTGATAGAAGAGTATGGTGCGGATTCTTTACGCTTCTTCTTAGCTACCTCTACAGCTTCTGGAACAGACCTTCGTTATGATGAAGAAAAAGTAAAATCAACTTGGAACTTTATCAATAAATTATGGAATGCTTCTAGATTTGTTTTAATGAATATGGAAGACTTTACAGAAAAAGACTATACTTTAGAAAATCTATCTTTACCAGACACATGGATTTTATCTAAATTAAATACACTTATCTCTGTAGTAAGAAAACATATGGAACGTTATGAGTTTAATATTGTAGGTACAGAACTTTACAACTTTATCTGGAATGATTTCTGTGATTGGTATATTGAACTTTCTAAAATAGAAATGAACAATACTACCAAATCTGTTTTATTAAAAGTTTTAACAGATATTCTAAAAATGCTACACCCATTTATGCCATATGTAACAGAAGAAATCTATCAAAAACTTCCTATTCATGAAGACTCTATTATGACTTCTTCATATCCAAAAGAAGATGCTTCTATGATTTCAAATGAAGAAAGTATTATGGAAGATATGCTTGCCTTTATTACAAGAGTAAGAAATCTAAAAGTAGAAAACAATGTTCCTAAAGATGCAATGGTGTATTTTAAAGGAGAAAGAAAGGAACTGATCTTAAAAATGTTAAAAGTAAAAGATGATAGATTCACAGAAGACGTTAACGATGATGGTATTCATTTTACTTCAGCGGATGGTGCTTATGAAATTCGCTTTATGTTTAATAACGAAGACAATAAAGAGAAAGAAAAAGAATCTTTACTAAAAGAAAAAGAACGTTTAGAAGCTTCTATTCAAAGAAGAGAAAATTTACTTTCTAATGAAAACTATGTTAATAAAGCACCTGCTAATGTAGTAGAAATGGATAGAGAAAATTTAGAAAAAGAAAAACAAGAACTTGTGCAAGTTTTAGATAAATTACAAAACTAAAAAGAAGCCACTTTATAAAAGTGGTTTTTTCATGCAATAATTTGTCAAACCAGACATTTATTTTAAAGAATACAAGGACATATGTTTTCTTTTATGGTATGATATTTATGGTGATAAGATGAAACTAGATGAATTAAACGAGAGACAAAAAGAAGCCGTTATGACAACCGAAGGCCCCCTTCTTGTCATCGCAGGAGCAGGTTCTGGTAAAACAAAAGTGTTAACTACGAGAATTGCGTATTTAATAGAAGAAAAGGGAATTTCTTTCTCTTCTATTTTAGCCATTACCTTTACCAATAAAGCAGCCAAAGAAATGAAAGAAAGAGTTGTAAATATCTTAGGAAATATAGGATACAAAATACAAATTTCTACTTTCCATTCGTTTGGACTTTATTTGATGCATGAACATGCTGAAAAATTAGGTTACGAAAGTAATTTTACTATTTTAGATAGTGATGATTCCCTAACCGTTATTAAAAAAATCTTAAAAGATATGGATTTGGATAGTAAAGAATACAATCCAAGAGCGGTTCGTTCTAAAATAAGTGGAGCAAAAAACAGTTTATTATCTCCTGCAGAATATGAAGCATATGCCCAAACAGAATTTGAAAAAAAAGTAGTAAAAATATATGATAAATATCAAACCAAACTTTTAAAAAACAATTCTATGGATTTTGATGATTTACTTATGCTACCCATTATTTTATTTAGAATGTATCCAGAAATATTAAAAATTTATCAAGAAAGATTTGAATATGTACTGATTGATGAGTACCAAGATACCAATGAAGCACAGTATCTTTTAACCAAAATGATCAGTGCTAAATATAAAAATATTTGTGTAGTAGGAGATGAAGACCAAACCATTTATTCATGGAGAGGTTCTGATTATAAAAATATCTTAAACTTTGAAAAAGATTATGAAAATCCAAGTGTAGTTTTATTAGAAGAAAACTACCGTTCTACAAAAAATATCTTAAATGCAGCCAATAGTATTATTAAAAATAATAAAGAGAGAAAAGGAAAAGTTCTTTGGACCGATAATGAAGAAGGACCAAAAATTCATTACCACAGACTTTCTACTGAAAAAGAAGAAGCAGAAGATATTCTTCATGAAATAGAATCTTTGTTAAGCAAAGGTGTAACTAGGGATGAAATCGCTATTTTATATAGAACCAATGCCCAGTCACGTGTACTAGAAGAAGCCATGTTAAAACACAACATGCCTTATAAAGTGATAGGAAGTTTTTACTTCTACAATAGAAAAGAAATTAAAGATTTAATTGCGTATTTAAAACTGTTATATAATCCTAAAGATGATGTCAATCTTCTTAGAATTATCAATGTTCCAAAAAGAGGAATTGGTCTTAGAACCATTGCCAATATAACAGAAAATGCTACGTTAAGAGGAAGCAGTATCTATGATGCAATTCAAAGTGGAAAAGAACTATCTTTTAAAAATATCATAGAAGAAATGATGGCACTAAAAGAGAGCTTATCTTTAACAGAATTGGTTGATTTGATTCTAGAAAAATCAGGAATGCGTGCAGAACTCCAAGCAGAAAAAACAATTGAAGCAGAAGTTCGTTTAGAAAACTTAGAGGAATTCAAATCCATTACAAAGACATTTGAAGAAAAAAATGGTATAATTTCCTTAGAAGAATTCTTAGGAGAAATTAGTCTTGTATCTGATGTAGAAGAATACAAAGATAAAAAAGATGTTATTACTCTTATGACTGTACACTCTGCTAAAGGACTTGAATTTGATTACGTATTTATGGCGGGTGTTGAAGAGGGGATTTTTCCACATAATAATTCTTTGATGGAACTATCAGGTGTTGAAGAGGAAAGAAGACTTTGTTATGTAGCGATTACAAGAGCTAAAAAAGAATTATGGATTGAAAACGCCAGAAGAAGAACCATTTTTGGTATGGAAAGCTGCAATCCACCCAGTCGTTTTATTGGAGAAATTAGTGATTCTTATTTAGAGGCACTACAAAAAGAAGAAAAAATGCCAAGTGCTAGAGTTAAAATAGAATCTAAGATAGATCCAAATGCAACGTATGCTGTAGGAGATCACATTGTCCATGATTCTTTTGGAAATGGTATTGTAGTCAGTGTGGATAAAATGATTTTGACAATTGCTTTTCCACATCCAACAGGTATTAAAAAACTTATGAAGGGACATAAGAGTATTAGAAAGGTGTAGAGAATATGAAAACAATGTATGTACTTAATTTTTTAGATAGTTTAAATAAAATGATGGAACCTTTTAAAAAGTTTATCGTAGAACATTATGATAACCCTATTTTATGGCTTGCTTTATTTGTAATAGGTGTTTTGGTTTTCCAATTTACGTATTCAGCATTACAAAGAGAAAAATAGGAGGAAAGAATATGAATGATATAAAAAATCATGACCATCCAAATCTATATAGGAGTTATTTTACGTATACATATGCGCCTATATGGAAAAGATTTGTTGCCTATTTTTTAGATATGTGTATTTTATCTTTACTTATTTATGTTGTGTATTTGATCATTCAAATGCTGACGTTTTTCACAGGTATTTTACCTTGGTCTGAATTTGTAGACCGTCATTGGTACTGGTTTGTTTTAGGGGAATTTATTGTTTTGAATTGGTTTTATTTTACTTTCTTTTCCTCAACCTCTCTTTTTTCTACACCAGGGCAGTTTATTTGTAGAATTAAGCAAATTGATAAAACAGGAAATAAAATTTCTTTTAGAAAAGCCAATGCTAGATATTTTTCCTCTATATTTTCAAAAATATTATATATTGGATATATCATGGTTTATATGAATCCCTATAGACAAACATTTCATGAAATGCTGACAAATGTATTCTTAGTAGAAAGATAAATACATAATAAAAAGAACAAAATAAGAGTGAAAAATACTCGATATTTGTTCTTTTTTTTGTTAAAAACCAATAATAGTAGGTCCTTGTTGTTTTTGTTTCTCTTTTTCTTTTGTTTCTTTTTCTACTTTTTTCATCATTTTTTTTATGATGTGGGTAAGTGCGATGGCTCTTACAATACTACTATATTCCCATGTAGGTGGATAACTGTCTAATGCTTTAATAGGTCCTTTCGCACTAGGTGTATATAATTCTCCTTCTTCATTTAAATCAAAGGCTTTTTTATTGTTTTTAAAAAAAGCAATTCTTTTTATAACAGAGCTATCATCTCTAAAAAAAGAACTTTGTGTAATTTCTGGCATACTTTTTTCCCTATGCGCAATTTGGATATAATTGTTCGGCCCGTCAATCAAGATACATTCTTCTATTTGTACTGCCTTACCATCTTTTTTCCTACCAACAATCATGGGGTTTCCAATAGTGATTTCGTAGAGGAAAGAGTCCATTTTAATATATAATTTTTCATCTATTCTTTTTGTATAGGAATTTCTTAAAGTTTCTACAATATCAAGCCATAATTTTTTTTCTATTTTAGGCTTCAATTCTCGTATATCTTGTACTATATTTTCTGTACCTAAAAGTTCCATAAGTCTTTCCTCCTTCGGGCATCTATAATATCACTTTTTTCGTTAGAATGCAACTAAAAAAAATTTTTTTATCCTATTTTTTTTCTATATATTTATGACCTAAAATGGTATAATAGTAATAGGTGATAACATGACAATAGAGAGAATGAATACCTTAATAGATATTTTAAATAAAGCCGGGCATGAGTACTATACTTTAGATAAACCTACCATTACGGATCAGGAATATGACCGGTATATGCAGGAACTTCTTAAGATAGAAGAAAAACATCCAGAGTGGAAAAGAGATGATTCTCCTTCTATTCGTGTAGGTGGACAAATTATTGATGGTTTTACGAAAATAACACATGAACTTCCTATGCTTTCTTTAGGGAATGTGTTTAATGAAAGTGAAATTGTTGCTTTTGATGAACGTGTAAGAAAAGTGGTTTCCAATCCAAAATATGTTTGCGAACTTAAAATAGATGGGCTTTCTGTATCTCTATTATATAAAAACGGTATTTTAGTAAGAGGTGCGACTAGAGGAGACGGTGTAACTGGAGAAGACATTACACATAATGTCAAAACCATTAAAACAATCCCGTTAACGCTTACTGAACCTGTTGATATCGAAGTACGTGGCGAAATTTATATGGGCAAAGCTTCCTTTGAAAAAAGCAATAAAGAAAGAGAAGCCAAAGGAGAGTCTTTATTTGCAAACCCAAGAAATGCTGCTGCTGGATCGGTAAGACAATTGGATTCTAAAATCGCAGCCAAAAGAAATTTAGACTGTTTGATTTATCATTTGCCCAATCCTTTAGATTATGGCATTGTAGACCATATGGATGCACTACAGTATATGAAAAAACTAGGGCTTCATACCAATGCAGAAAATAATAAATTAGTAGAAGGTATTGATGGCATTTTAGAATATGTTTCTTACTATACAGAAAACAGAGATAAATTACCCTACGAAATAGATGGTATTGTTATTAAAGTCAATCATATCCAGGATCAGCAAAGACTAGGTTTTACAGCCAAGACTCCAAAATGGGCAACTGCATATAAATTTCCTGCTTTAGAAGTTTTAACAAAACTTGTAGATATTAAATTTACAGTAGGAAGAACAGGGCAAGTGACACCTAATGCAATTTTAGAGCCTGTTAGAGTAGCAGGGTCCGTAGTAGCAAGAGCGACCCTCCATAATGAAGAATATGTAGTAACAAAAGAAATTAAAATAGGGGATACAGTTTCTATTCGCAAAGCAGGAGATGTTATTCCAGAAGTAGTAGAAGTCAAAAAAGAAAGGCGAGATGGGACAGAAAAAGAGTTTGTAATGACAAAGACTTGTCCGATTTGTTCTTCTCCTTT
The DNA here is from genome assembly GCA_028693035.1 of Bacilli bacterium. Taxonomy (GTDB): domain Bacteria; phylum Bacillota_I; class Bacilli_A; order RF39; family UBA660; genus RUG12867. The sequence continues at coordinate 73,839 of JAQUWE010000005.1, forward strand.
ACACAAAAAGGATGCTGCCTACTACTGTGAAAATCCTGTATGTCCAGCCCGCAATATTGAGAAACTAATCCATTTTACAAGCAGAAATGCGATGAATATAGAAGGATTTGGAGACCGTATTATAGAAGACTTCTACAATATGG
>JAQUWE010000026.1 GCA_028693035.1 Bacilli bacterium
TAAACAATTTGTTCCTTACTACAAAGACAAACTTTATACACCTAATGTTGTTAGATATATTTAAATTTTATAAAACAAAAAGTTTTCAAGATTTTACTTTAAATCCCAAAAACTCTTTACACAAACAGTGTGAAACTTTTAACACATTGGAAAGGATTTTTTGTTTGTTTTTTTGTAAATATTTTCTTTTCGATGAAGGGATAAAGAATAAAAAAAAATCTATTTTTAATAGATTCTTTTATAGAAGTAAAATGGTTTGTTCTGTAACTTTTGCAGCTTTTCTAGAAGACTCTATTTCATCTACATCAGTACCATTTGCATAATCAGAAATACTTCTAATACAAACAAAAGGAACTTCGTTTAAGGCACAGACATGTCCTACTGCAGCACTTTCCATATCGACGACTTTCGCACCTAGTTTTGTAATTTCTGCAACCTTACCACTTTCTGTAACATAACAGTCTCCTGTAGCAATACCTGTTACCACATAGTCTTCTACATGAAGGAGTTTGCAAGCTCTTAAAGCAACTTCTATCAGTTCTTCAGAAGCTTTTACTTCTCCATTACCTGGTGTATATTTTCTCATAATATTTTCTGGATAAAAATCATGATAAAAAACTTCATCAGAAATAACAACACCATAGATAGGTAAATCTTTACTGATGGCTCCAGAACAACCACTATTGATAATACAGTCTGGTTTAAAAGTATCTATTACTTTCTGTACAGCTGATGCTGCATTTACTTTTCCTACACCTGTTTTGGTTAATAGGACTTCATGTTCTCCTACTATAAAGGCATGAACTCTTTTATTTTCTTCTAAATTATATTTATGGATAAAATATTCTACTTCTTCATCAAAAGCACATATAATTGCGATTTTCTTCATAATAACCTACTTTCTAATTCCATTATACATGTTTTTATAAAAAGAAGAAAGCACCTTCCACAAGGAAAAGTGCTTATAAATTTTAATTGCCTACTTTATGATATTCAAGTCTTAGTTTATCCGCAATGGTTACAATAAATTCTGAATTGGTTGGTTTGGCTTTATCAATGTCTACACTGTGTCCAAAAATTTCTTCCATTAAATCCCAGTCTCCTCTATTCCAAGAAACTTCGATAGCATGACGAATTGCTCTTTCGACGCGGGATACGGTTGTATTGAATTTAGAGGCTAGTTCTGGATATAGCTCTTTGGTAATGCCTCCAATGGTCTCTGGTCTTTCAAAGATAATCCCAATGCCTTCTCTAATATATTGGTACCCTTTGATATGAGAAGGGATTCCTAATTGATGTAGGATTTTTGTAATGGAAACATTTAAATTGTTTTTATACAAATCGATTCCTTTATTATCGGATGCTTTTTGATTGGCTTCTAAAATCCTTTTTTCTAGATCAGAAAGTTCAAATGGTTTTAGCATAAAATATCCTACCCCATGCTCTGATACTTTACGGATTGCATCACTTGAATTATAGCTGGTTAAAACAATTACTTTTTTATCGATGCCTCTTTTATGCATTTCATCTAATACATAAAGTCCATCTCTTTTTGGCATAATAAGGTCTAATAAAACAAGGTCTATTTTGTCTTTATTTATCTCAAGCGCACGGATTCCTTCTTCTCCATCATACGCTTCTTTTATTATTTCTATATGTTCATTTGCTTTAAAATATTCTTTTACCATTTCTACTAAACTTACATTATCATCGATCATTAACACTTTCATTTTTTCCATTTTTGTTTCTCCCTTCAAGTACTACTATTACGATATTAATTATACTACGGTTGACACTTACTTTACTAGGGTTTTTTTATTCTACTTTTGTCGATGTTTGACGAAAAAGCGCAAAAAAAGTCACACGGTTACTGCAACTTCTATTATCTTTGATAGCTTCTTACTATCGGTACTATCTTTCCCAATTAAAAAGCCATTTACTTCTTTTATACTACATAATACTTCAATATTTTCTTTGGAAATACTGCCCCCATATAATAGAGGTAGAGATTCTTTTATTTCCATTTTTTCTAGGATTTCTTTTATCCATAGAATTCTTTGCTGTAAAACTTCTTTGCTAGGAAATCTTCCTGTTCCAACTGCCCATACAGGTTCATAAGCAATCATGATTTGTTTTATATCTTGCTTAGAAATAGTATTTAAAACCTGTAGTTGTTCTTGTAAAATTTCTTTTACACTTGTATTTTCCTCTTCTTCCAAAGATTCTCCAATACATAATATGACTTGCATATACTCTTCTACAGCTCTCTCTATTTTCTTAGTGATTTCTATACTTTCACTTTCTGCATGATTGCGGCATTCATGGTGTCCAATCAAAACCATCTTAACGCCTAAAGAGGCTGCTTGCCCTGCTGCTATTTCTCCTGTATAAGCCCCTTCTTTTTGGGTACTTATATTTTGTATACCCACCCTATATCCTTCTTTTATAAAAAAGGGTACGTATAAAGCACTTGGAAAGTAAATCACTTCTTTGGCATAGGGCATTTGTTTTAGTTCTTTTAAATAAACAGAGGTTTCTTCTGCATCCATATACATTTTTAAATTGGCAATGATTATTTTGTTTTCCATGGTAACCCTTTCTTTATTTGTGCTTTCAGTCTTCCTAGAAAAGTTTGTGGTTTTGGTTGAAGACCTTCTTCTCCTAGTGCCTTTTTATACACATCTAACACTTGTTCTGCAAAGTATTTAGAAGAGTGTGTCTCCGCACTGATACGGGCTTGTTTACCCATTTTTAAGCGTTTGGCAGGATCTTGTATCAATTCTTCAATAAAAGTCTTGTATTGTCTCTTATTTTTGAAAATACGTCCATTTAAATCATCTACAATAACAGAACTAAAACTTTCGTCTTCAATCGCTACTACAGGAATAGAGGCAGCCATGGCTTCTATGACTGTAAGACCTTGGGTCTCTGTTTTGGAAGCAGTCACAAAGGTATCTGCAAGGGCATAATATTTTGGAATATCATCCCATGGTATTTTCCCTAAAAACTTGATTGCATTATCTAATTTAAGTTTGCTTGTTAATTTTTTGAAATTTTCTAAATAAGGACCATCCCCAATCATCAACATTTTGGCATTTGGGTTTTTCTTATAGATATCCTTTTGCATTTCAATTAAAAAATCAACACTTTTTTCTTTTCCCATTCTTCCTACAAATAAAATAATAAAATCTTCTTTATCAAAACCTAAGCTTTTCTTTAAAGCATCTGTTTTTTCTTTTTTATAATTTTCTATATAAAATCTTTCGACTTCAATCCCTGTTGGAATGATATGGATATTTCTTTCTACGTGATATTTTTGTTTAAATAAATCGTAGGTCTTTTTAGTGGGAACAATTAGTTCTGTAGCGGTTTTGTCACAGTAGAACTTGGTTAAATATTCTACTATTTTTTTACTAGTACCATTGAAATAGCCTTTGGTAATATAGTGTACATAGTCTTCATACATCGTATGGTACGTATGAACAATGGGAATATCAAATTGTTTGGCAATGATTCTAGCAAAGGTACCGACGCCAAACTCAGTATGAGAATGGATTACATCTAAATTCCATTTTCTGATTTTTTCAATGGCCCTAAGAGGATAAATTCCTGTTAACCTATAATCAAAAATACCAATAGGAATACCTGGAATGCGAATGACTTTATCTTCATTTTCGTATTTGTATGACATGGTATCTGCATTGACTGTTACAATAAATACTTCATGTCCTTTTTTTTCTAATGCCCTTTGTAACATCACAATACTGGTTGAAACACCATTGATGTAGGGTGGATATGTATCTGTAAAAATTCCTATTCTCATAGAATTCACCTCTTTTTAATTTTGATATTTAAGAAAATAGCACCTACGACCATTCCTAAATAATAGGTAATGCCTCGCCATAAAAGCATGGAAGCATTTAATGTAGGACCTGTTACCATTTCTCCAAAGAATTGCATGTACCCATATTCAAGTCCCCCTGTTCCTCCTGGTATTGGAACAAAAGCACCCATCAGCATGGTATAGGAAGAAGCAACAATCCCTTCTACTATGCCAACACTATGATTGCCCATTCCATATAAAAGAGCGACTGGAACTGCATATAGACAGAGAAGAGAAATGAAGTTGGCAAGTGTTGTTAAAACAAATGTTTTTTTATCTTGTAATAATATTTTAGCACCTTTGTGGAAATTAGAAATATAAGTATTCCATTCTTTTACTTTTTTTTCTTTGTCTTTAATCAGATGAAGTTTATTTAATATCTTGATAGAAAATCCTATAATAAAGGTATTAAATCTTTTTCCAAAAGCAACTAGGAAAAGGAAAACAACGACTAAAGTATTCATTAAAAAGCCAATGGTTACCAACTGTTTTAATAGAATAGCACTTTTGAAAATATCAAAAATACTATTATAAGTAACAGCAAAGATGCCGAGTAATACAAGTGCGACTTGATAAACGATAAAGTTTTGCATGATAATATTGGTACCATCTGTAATACCAACACCATCTTTTTTTAACGCATAGACCTGAAAGGGCTGTCCCCCTGTCGCAAAAGGTGTCACTGCATTAAAGAATTGGGTAATCATGGTAAGTTTAATAGATTCTCTAATGGTATAGTCCTTCTTAAACTTCACAATGACGGTATGAATAGAATATGCTCTAAATCCCCAGTATAAGCATACCAAGAAAAGTGCTAAAAGAAACCAAAACATGTCTAATTCTAGGATTTGTTTCATGATTTCACTAAAATTATCTTTTAAACTAAAATATAGGACCAAAAGAGTAATAGAAATAAGGACTAGAACATTTATGATGTTTTTTTTGCTTTTTTTCATGCTTCTTCTATAACACCTATTCCTTTTAATTCTTGTCCCTCTAATAGACAAAGTGCAGCCCCACCGCCGGTTGAAACATGGCTCATTTTATTTTGATAGCCAAAACCAATGATGGCTGAGGCTGTATCGCCTCCTCCAATAATGGTGGTTCCCTGGTTATGGGTAAGTGCTTCTGCTAAAGCTTTGGTTCCTTTGTCAAAAGGTTTTGTTTCAAAGGCTCCTACTGGACCATTCCAAATAATTGTTTTACTTTTGTTGATATATTCTATAAATAGAGTGGCAGTTTCGGGACCAATATCTGCACCTATCTCTTCTGATTTTGTCTCTTTGATAGAGCAAATTCTATATGATGGGTTTTCGCTTAAGGCCTTTGTATTGGTTGTATCTACAGGAAGTATAATTTTATCTTTATATTGCTGCAACATTTCCCTACAGAAAGACAAATGTTCTTCATCTAAAAGTGACTTTCCAATGGAAAATCCTTGTGCCTTTATAAAGGTATATGCCATACCACCACCAATGAGTAAATAATCCGCGACTGTCACTAAATGTTTTATCAATTCTATTTTATCAGAAACTTTGGATCCTCCTAAAATAACAGTAAAAGGTCTTTCTGGTTTTTGTAGAACTTTTTCAAATACTTGTAATTCTTTTTCTACTAAAAAGCCAATACCATTTGGAAGATGGCTTGCAATGCCTACATTAGAAGCATGACATCTATGTAAGGTTCCAAAGGCATCATTGATATAAATGTCTCCTAAAGAGGCCCAGTATGCACCAAGATCCTGATCATTATTGCTTTCTTTTTTACCATCTATATCTTCAAAACGTGTATTTTCTACTAATAGAACATCACCCTTTTGCATACCTTGGATACTTGTTTCTAATAGAGAACCTCTTGTTTCTGGAATAAAAAGAACTTCTTTTTTTAAGAGTATAGAAAGACGGTCTGCAATAGGTTTTAAGGTATTCTTTTGTTTGTCTTCTTCCGTTTTTACTCTACCTAAGTGAGAAAATAAAATAACCTTAGCGCCTTTGTCTACCGCATATTCTATGGTTTTTAAACTTTGTAAAATCCTATTATCATCTAAAATTTCACCATTTTTTATAGGTACATTAAAATCCACTCTCATGAGAACTTTTTTATCATACAAAGAATAGTCTCTTATTGTTTTTTTCATCTTTACTTTTCCTTTCTTTGTTTCCTGTTATGGTTTTTCTACAAAATTATAGGAAAAGGTAAAATCAGATTCTACTGTTACAGTAATGGTAGAATTGTCTGTAACTACTTTTTCAGTTTTGGGATTGGTTAACTTTGCTTTCACTAAATTTTCTTCTCGTAGTTTTCCTACTGTGATTGTTATATTCCCACCTGCTGTTTTTAATTCTGGATATTGCATTTGGTTTTGTTGTAGATAGGTTTCACTTGCTAAATATAAATTGTCTAAAAAATCATTGTATTTATTTTCATCTGCTTGTTTTAAACTCTTAATAATAGAAGGGGCAGCTACCAAGGAAATCACAGCCAAAAGTGCGATAACCGCAATCACTTCAACTAGTGTAAATGCACGCTTATTTTTCATCTTATCACCCTATTAACATTTTATAACAAAAAATACTTTTTTACAAGGAATGCTTTGTTTTAAAGTGAATTATTTTGAAATAAAAAAAGAAGATATTTTTTTATCTTCCCATTTGTTTTCCAATATATTTTGCTGTTCTAACCATCTGGCTACTGTAACTCATTTCATTGTCATACCAAGCTACAACTTTTACCATTTGTTTTCCATCTACTTCTAGTACTTTTGTTAATTCTCCATCTACAAGTGCGCCTAAATGTGAACCAATAATATCACTAGATACAATTGGATCCATTGTAATCTCGATTGATTCATTTTGGTTTTCTGTAAATAAAGCATTGAGTTCTTCTTTAGAAGTGTTTTTACTTAATTCTAATGTTAAATCAATAACAGAACCAGTAGGTGTAGGTACTCTAAGAGCACTTCCATCTAATTTTCCTTTTAAAGAAGGAATAACAAGTCCTATTGCACTAGCAGCTCCAGTAGAAGCTGGCACAATATTCATAGCCGCTGCTCTACCTCTTCTAGCTTTAATTCCCTTTTTATGCGCAACATCTAAAAGAGCTTGATCTCCTGTATAGGCATGTACAGTAGTCATATATCCTTTGATAATACCGATATGATTTTCAATAATATTTAAAACAGGAGCCAAACAATTGGTTGTACAAGAAGCAGCACTGATAACCTCTTCTGTTCCATCTAAAATATCATGATTAACATTGTAAACAATCGTTTTTAAATCTCCTTTAGCAGGGGCTGAAATAATGACTTTTTTAGCGCCTGCTTTATTGTGGGCACTTGCAGCTTCTGCACTTGTAAAAATACCTGTACATTCAAATACCTCATCAATTTCTAATGCTTTCCAAGGTAAATTAGCAGGATCTTTTTCTGCAAAAACTTTTATTTTTCTTCCAGAAATAAGAATGCCTTCTTCATCAAATGTAATTTCATCTTTTTTATAGTTACGGTGATTGCTGTCATATTTAAGCAAATATGCTAGCTGTTCTGCATCTGTTAAATCATTGATAGCGACAACTTCAAATGCTGGATCTTCTTCCATAAGTCTAAATACAAGTCTTCCAATTCTTCCAAAACCATTAATTGCTACTTTTATCAAAGTACATTCCTCTTTTCTTTTTTAATCTTTAAAACAGCTTCCACCAATAAATTCTCTTAAAACAGAATCTGGTGCAATCGTATCACTTGGAATAGAAAGTAAGTTTCTTAAAAGATTGATAAGTCTTAGTGCTTCTGGATACATTTCATCATCTTCTTCTACCGAAAACAATAAGGGTTCTACATAAGTTTTTAAAACACCAAGTTCATAAACCAAAGCAGAGTTGATAACCATATCAGCATCATCTTGGTATGGGAAGATGTATTTTTCTTCTCCCATGCTAATTTTATCCCATTGTTTTAATGTTTCAGCTGCACTATATCCTCTATGTTTACTATCTCTTACAATTCTTCTAAGTCTTCTCGTATCACTGGTATGAATACGGTTGTGATTGTCAATATTAAGTTGTGTAAGTGGACTGATATAAATTTTAAATTTATTTCTTCTTTCTACAGAAAGTGTTAATTCCTCATTTAATCCATGAAGTCCTTCAATAATAATCACATCATCTTTTTTGAGTTGTACCCATTTTTTATGGTATTCTCTTTCACCTGTTATAAAATTGTATTGTGGAAGTAAGACTTTTTCCCCATCTAATAATTTGGTTAAATGTTGATTGAATAATTGTACATCAACAGCTCTTAATGACTCTAAGTCAAGATTTCCATTTTCGTCAAGTGGTGTATCTATTTTATTAACAAAATAATCATCTACAGAAATTTGATATGTATTAAGTCCTCTACTACGAAGATATATTTCTAATTTTTTAGCAGTAGTTGTTTTTCCTGAAGAGGAAGGTCCTGCGATCAAAACCATTTTGATATTTTCTTTATTGTCATATATTTTAGCTGCAGCATGTGAAAGTTGATTGTTATAATATGCTTCTGCTAAATGAATTAACGTTTCATATTCTCCTCTTGATATAATTTGGTTTAAATCGGCTGCATTTTCAATACCAATCATTTTTCCCCATTTTGTATAGTCTAGGAAAGTATTAAATACCATATTATGATGTTTGTATTCTAAAGTACATTCTGGATTGTATAAATCTGGATAACTTAAAACAAAACCATTGTCTTTGATATATGTTAAATCAAAATCATTGATAGCTTTGGTACTATAAGCCATTTCTCCATAGAAGTAATCATAAATATCATCTAATCTATATAAATTGACATAGGTATTACTAATATATTTTAAAGCACTTACTTTATCTGTTTGCTTTTTTCTTTTGTAATAATTCATCGCATCAATACGTGCGACACTCAGTTTTGTAAAAATCAAATCTTCTTTTACAATACGGTGCATTTCTTCTTCTATTTTATTTAAAACAGGTTTGTCAAAATCACTATCTAGAATTTCACAGTAAACCCCTTTATCCATAGAATGTTCAATCATGATTTCGGTATCATAGCCCATCACTCTTTTGACAGCTAGCACGATCATAAATTGTAAACTTCTCGCATAGATATTATTTCCTACTTTGGTACTGCGATCAAAGAAATCAATCATACAATCTTTTGTTACTACATCAGAAAGTTCCATAATTTCATTATCTGCTTTAACCGCTACAATATCATAGTTATAATATTTTTGGAAATCTTTCACAACTTCTAATATAGGTGTATCTGTTTCATATTCTTTTATGACCTTGTTTTTATAATTTAATCGTATCATCTTTTTCATTATATCCCTCTTATTCTTTATTCTTATTATCATTTTACCAAATATTTGTTTTTTTGTCACATCATTTTTGAATATTTCCAAAAGAATATACTTATTATAAATATAGGAGATGATAATAAATGTTGATACCTACTGTTATTGAAAAAAAAGGAGATGGGGAGAGAGCTTATGACCTATATTCTAGATTATTAAAAGATAGAATTATTTTTTTGGGAGATGAAATAGATGATAAAACCGCTAGTGTTGTGATTGGAGAACTGTTATATTTAGATTCTTTAAATCATGAGGATATTTGTATCTATATCAATTCCCCAGGAGGTAGTGTAACGGCGGGAATGGCCATTTATGATACGATGAATTTTATTGCGAGCGATGTGTCTACCATCTGTATTGGTATGGCTGCATCTATGGCTGCCTTTCTTCTTTCCAGTGGTACCAAAGGAAAAAGATGTGTTCTCCCTAATAGTGAAGTTATGATCCATCAGCCCCTTGGTGGCGCAAACGGGCAAGCTACTGAAATTAAAATTGCAGCGGAAAGAATTTTAAAATTAAGGGAAAATTTAAATAAAAAACTAGCAAGTAATACAGGAAAACCAATCGAAGAAATAGATAAAGACACGGAAAGAGACTATTTTTTAAGTGCTAAAGAGGCTCTTTCTTACGGAATTGTAGATAAAATCTTAGATAAGCAAGAAAAATAAAGCTTTTAAACCGATTTTTCATAGATTCATTCGCTTTTTATCTGTAAAAACCATGTAAATGCCATAATTTTATTGAGGTGGAAAGTATGATCGGAAAATTACTGAAAAATTTACGTGCGCAGAAAGGCTACAATCAAACAGAACTTGCCTGCCTTTTAAATATTGCACAAACAACTTTATCTGGTTATGAAACCAATTATTCGAATCCAAAATTTGATACAATTGAAAATATTGCAGATCTATGTGATTATGAAATTATCTTTCGTAAGAAAGGTACCAGAGAAGAAGTTACCCTAAAAGCTACCTAATCTTTTATTAGATAACGGTCAAATAAAAAAATAAAAGAGATTTTTAAAGTCTCTTTTTGTTTCCTTTTTTTAGTTTTATTTATCATAATATTCGTTTAAAGATTTATAATATTCCAATTCATGACTACTACTTTGATAAAGACTTCCTTTAGGAGCAAATTCAATTCCTTTTAAAATTTTATCCACATTCGCATCAATTGTATCACTATAGTTAATTAAAAGTATTTCAAACATTTTAGGAGCTACTAAAGCACCATATTCACTAATGTTTTTCATGTGACTTCCTATCATGTGCAGCACCTGATTTTTAAAATGAATGGGTAATTCGTATTTTTCTAAATAGGTTTCCACAATATGTGTACCTATATAAGAATGCCCTAAAAGTTCCATACTGTTATTTTTTCTTTCCATACTTATATGTGCATTTTCATCAAAGTAATCTTTTGCTTTTCCTATATCGTGCAACAAAGAACCAAAGATAACCAAATCTAAATCTATATGTAAATGGGGATATAACTGGGCTGTAACAAGTGCATTCCTCGTAACGGAATACGAATGGAATAAAAGCCCACCTTTATAATGATGATGGTGCATACTAGCAGGACAGCTCATCAATTTTTCCTTATAATCCTTATAAATTTCTTGGCAACACTCTCTTAAAATCGGATTTTTTATTTTTTTGCTATATTCTATACAATCTATATATACATTTTCTAATAACGCTTCTGACATGTAACACACTCCTATTTTCATTGTATAGGAAAAAGGATATCTTATCAAGAATAAAGAAGAACTTTTACTTATTTTATACACTTTTTTTCCATAAAAAAAAGCCATTTTTAATAAATGACTTTCTATACAGTAGCTTTCCAAAGACCATGTAAATTGCAGTATGCATAAGCAGCTACTACTTTTTCATCTGTGTGGAAAACAGCTTTAGGCGCTTCTTCTGGTTTTAAATATTTTAAAGAAAAACCACTTTCTGTTTGTAAAACAATCCACATAATATAATGTACTTCTATCATAGGATGTTCTGTTTCTCCTACTTCTACAGTAATTTGATTTTCCTCTTGTTTGATAACAGGAATATGTTTTTCTACAGAAGCTTCTATTTCTCCTGGAACGATTTTTTTCATTCGTTCATCACAACAACTTAGTAAACCATCCTTTTCTCCAATTTTTAAAGCAATATCTCCACAACTTAAGCATTTATAAAAATTCATTAAGTCACTTCCTTTCTATTACAGTATATCTTATTTTATCAAAAAAATAAATAGTAATGATTACTATTTACGTTATTTTACAAAAAAACACCTATGAAAAAATAAGATGTTTGTTTTGTCTATAATATTCAAATCCTGATACGATAGATAAGATAGCTGCGATGACAAGTAAAAAGTCAGATACCTTTAAATTCCATAGTTCAAATGGCATATTGTAGAAAAGTGTTAAAGCAATACCTACCATAAGGCAAGCCGTTTTTAATTTTCCACTTTTAATAGCCGCTACTACTTTTCCTTTGTTACCAGCTACCATTTTAATAGAGTTTACAACTGTATCTCTTAAAATAACAACAACAGCTATAATAGGATGAATGAATCCTGATGCTGCTAAAATAATAAGTACAGAATTAACAAGTACTTTATCTGCAATCGCATCGATCATTTTTCCAAAATCTGTTACTAAATTATATTTTCTAGCGATGTATCCATCTAGAAAGTCTGTAAAAGAGGCTAAAATAAAGAGAATGCCTGCAATGATATACTTGATATCCATAACAATTGATTCATTGATGAAAAGCGTTGGCATACTAATACCGGTTGCATCAAAAGGAAATAACAAGATAATAATAATTACAATGGATAGTACAATTCTAAGCATAGTAAGCTTATTGGGTAAATTTAATTTCATAATATTCTCCTATCTAATGACATTCAATTCTTCATTGTTTTTATTTGGATTTTTATGGGCATCAATATATGTTACTGTTACATATATCGCCATAAAAAGCATCAAAAGAGCGGCTCCAATTAATAAGTAATGATATCTTTTATGTTCTAAACGAAACTGTGTATAAGGAGATTTTACTTTATCTTCCTCTTTTTGTTTGCTTGCCAATCTTCTTTTTGCTGCTTTGATATCTTCTAAGGATATTTTAGAAGTACAATCAAATAAATACTCATTGTATTCATCTAACATCTCTTCTGCATCCAATCCTAAATATTTAGAATAATCTTTGATTAAGTATTTTAAAGCCACAACATTTTCACAAGCTTTAATATTCCCTGTTTCAATGTTTTCTATTTGACTTTTGTCTACTTTTAAATCTTCAGCTGCTTCTTCTACTGTTATATCGATGGATTCTCTGGCTTCTTTAAACCTTTCCCCGATTTCTTTCAACTGTATTCACCACTTTCTGGTTTTATAAATAAAAAAAAATAATATTTTATAAGCCATGTTCTGTCTCTATTACTAGAGGGCAAACATTTATCTACTGTTACCAGTCCTAGAATTGATTCGTTTCTCTCTTCTAAGTTCCCCTACCAATTTTGTGTTTCTCGCTTGCGGGGTTTACCACGTTCCACCTTTTTTATTTCTAAAAAAGCTCGTCTCTATGGCACTTTATACCTACTAAAATCATGCCTATAAGGTTTAGATTTCCTCGGTGCCGTTAGTGTAAACACTACTATAGGTTATTTTTTCCCTATACACAATCACTACAGTCATCACAGGCTGTGCGAGCATGGACTTTCCTCTACATTACTAAGAATGCAGCATTTGCCAAAATATTATTATTCTTTTCCATAAATAATTTTTTCTAGATTTGAGAGTCTTCTAAGTAAATCAGAATTATGGACTTCTCCTACTGGATAGTCCTTAATCGCATCTAATTTGGTTCTAAGCCTTCTAATTTCTTGCTTTAGTTTCATATTATCATCGATTAACTCTCTATTTTCTTCTTTTACTTCTCTTATAATCGTTTGGTACTCTTCTAAATCTTTTATAATAATGTCTAGGTATTTGTCAACTTCTTGTGGTCTATACCCTCTTGTATCGATTTTGAACTCTTTTTCTAATATGTCTTTAGTTGTCAAAATGATTCTATCTTGATACACGATAAACACCTCCACTACCATTCCACACTCATTCTCTCAAAAAAAAAAGAATTTGTCAACTTTTCTTTATAAAAAAGAAAGCAAATTCTTTTATACTACTTCCCCATATTTTTCCTTTTTTTTCCAGATAAAAAGGTAAGCTTTTTAATGGTTTCTACATCTTCTAACATTTCATTGAAAACTTTCCAAATATTTTTATCTTTCCCCATTTTTATCACCTGAAAATATTGTAACAAAGTCATAAAAAAGAAAAGGCCTTTTCGACAAAACTAGTGAAAACTTGTATGCGTAGAGTTCTATTGTGACAATTTTTTCATTTGATACATTTCAAGTAGAAATTTTTTTGAATCTATAGTATAATTATGATGGTGATACATATGAAGCACCCTTGTGGTATTGTAAAAAACAATTCTAAAATGGTCAATTACGCGAATCGTGGAATGGGACTGGAAGGGGATATAAATCTTTCTAACGCATATTATTTAGTGCATGATAAAGCGATTATCCACAAAAAACCAACCCCTATTACCATACAAAAAGTGGATTATCCATCTAGATTGGAAGCTGTGATTAAAGAAGCTTATTTTAAAACACCTTCTACAACGGATTACAATGGAATCTATAAAGGAAGATATATTGATTTTGAAGCAAAAGAAACCAAGAATACAAGTTTTCCTTTAGCGAATATACATATACACCAAATTGAACATTTAAAAAAAGTAGTAAAACACGGTGGGATTGCTTTTATTATTATTCGTTTTACCCAATTAGGGAAGACGTTTTATTTAAAAGCAGAAGATCTATTTTCTTTTATAGAAACACAAAAAAGAAAATCCATTCCTCTTTCTTATTTTGAAGAAAAGGGACACCTAATTAAAGATTGTTTTCACCCAAGGGTCTGCTACTTAGATATAATTGACACTTTATATTTTGGAGGATAAAAGAATGAAAAAGGGATTTAAAAAATTCATGTTTAACAATAGTACCAATCTATTGATTGCCATTTTGAGCATCATTACCTTGGTGATAGGAGGTATTACCATTGGCTGGGGCTATGCGATAGCGCTTATTGCCGTATTGGATGGTATTTGGTTTATCCCACCTCTCATCAAACAGAAAAAGAATAGTAAACCAAAAACATATCATGTAAACAAGGATGGTGATACCATGAAAAAGAAGAAAAAAACAGATAAAAAGAAAAAAAGTGTTGGTAAAAAAATACTATTAGGCATTCTAATTGCTATGATTGTTTGCTTTGCTTTAGGACTTTTATTTATGCTTTATATAGCTATTAAAGCCCCTACTTTTGATCCAGATAAACTGTATCATCAAGAATCAACCATCGTATATAATAAAGATGGAAAAGTATTTGCTAAATTAGGTGCTGAAAAAAGAGAGATTATTAAATACAATCAAATGAGTGAATCTTTAATCAATGCTATTGTAGCAACCGAAGATTCAAGATTCTTTAAACACAACGGATTTGACTTACCAAGATTTGCAGTCGCTTCTGCAAAACAACTTTTAGGTAAATCTTCAGCAGGTGGTGCTTCTACACTTACCATGCAAGTTGTAAAAAATCATTTTACATCTACAGAAGATAGAGGGATTAAAGGGGTTATACGTAAGTTCACAGATATCTATATGTCCATCTTCCAAGTAGAAAAGAATTATAGCAAAGAAGAAATTTTAGAGTTTTATGCCAACTCTAACTACCTAGGTGGTGGTGCTTATGGTGTTGAGCAAGCTTCCTTAAATTACTTTGGAAAACATGCGAAAGATTTAAATATAGCAGAGTCTTCCCTAATCGCAGGACTTTTCAATGCACCAAACTCACTAGATCCTTATAACCATCCAGATCGTGCTGAAAAAAGAAGAAAAACCGTTCTTTACCTAATGGAAAGACATGGATATATAACCAAGGAAGAGAAGAAAGAAGCTGAGAAACTAACAGTTGATAAAATTCTTATTGAAAAACAAGTTTCAGACAGTACCAAATATCAATCTTTCCTAGATACTGTAGCAAGTGATGTCAACGAAGCAACAGGCCATGATCCATATAGTGTTGCTATGGAAATCTATACAACCATGGATCAAGCAAAACAAGACTCTATCAATGAAATTATGAGTGGCGCTGCTTACAAATGGGACAATGAAGTTGTCAATGCAGGTATTACCGTTTTAGATGTTAAAACAGGTGCTCTTGTAGCCGTAGGTGGTGGCCGTAATAAAACAGGTGCTAAATCTTATAATACAGCAACCATGACCAAAAGACAGATTGGATCTACTGCTAAACCACTTTATGATTATGCACCAGGTATGGAATTCAATAACTGGTCTACTTATACACCATTTGTAGATGAACCTTATAAATATAGTGATGGTACTTCTATTAAAAACTATGATGGACAGTACAAAGGATTCCTAACTTCTAGAGAAGCGATTACAGACTCTAGAAATATTCCAGCATTAAAAGCATTCCAACAAAACAAAAACAGCAATGTGAAAAAATTTGTTCTTAGTTTAGGACTTTCTCCTGAATTAGGTTCAAATGGTGTTCTTCATGAAGCACATGCAATTGGTGGATACAATGGAGAATCTCCTCTTACTCTATCTGCTGCTTATACCGCATTCGCAAGTGGAGGATATTATGTCAAACCATATTCCTTTACGAAAGTAAAATATCGTAATTCAGATAAAACATATGAAAACAAAAGTACAAGAACAAAAGTAATGAGTGATTCTACTGCTTATATGATGACAGATATCTTAGTAAGTACTGCCAAAGCATTCGGTCGTTATGCAGATGTAAATGGACTTACTTATGCAGGAAAAACGGGAACAACAAACTTCTCAGAAGAAACAAAAAAAGCCAATGGTCTTTCAGCTGATGCTATCAACGATTTATGGTGTGTAGGATATAACCCTAACTACTCTATCGCTGTTTGGTATGGCTATGATAAAATTTATAAAGATCATTATACACACTATGGTAGTAGAGAAAACGTACGTTTATTCCAAGCTGTTGCGAAAAAGATTTTCTCAGCAAAAGATGGAAACTTTACAAGACCTGATTCTGTAAAAGATGTAACTGTTGAATACGGAACCAACCCTGCTAAATTACCAAGTGATGGAACCCCTGATAATTTGAAAAAAACAGAATTATTTAAAGCAGGAACTGAACCAACTGAAATATCTACAACCTATTTAAAATTACAAAATGTTTCTGGATTAACAGGAAATATTTCTGATAAAAAAGTTTCTCTAAGCTGGAATAAAGCAGCTGGTATTACAAGCATGAATACTTCTACCTATGGAGAACTTGGTTATAATGTTTATAAAAAAGAAAATGGCAATTTAACACTTCTTAAATTTGTCACAACAAATTCTTTCTCTACAACTTTAGGAGAAAATGATACGTCTGCTACATACGTTGTTAAAACGACATATGCAAATAAAAAAGACTATGAAAGTAGTGGTTCTGAAATCACTCTAACAGCTAAAAAAGTATCTGCTCCAACCTTTAGTTTAGATGGAAAAACAAGTGATGTAGCTTCAGTAGGAAGTCCTTATACCGATCCAGGTGTGATTGTTATGGATGACGGTGCTCTTGTAGCAAGTTCAAAATATACGGTTACCAAAACGATTAAAAACAGTACTGGAGCCGAGTTTACAGGCACAACCCTTACTGCAACCGCTGGCACTTATACCATTCGTTATACCATTAAATATAGTGGCGTAACAGATAGTTCTTTAGTAAGAACCGTTATTGTAAGTTAAAATAAAATAGAAACGCTTTATATAAGGCGTGTTTGTGTAAAGAGTTTTTGGGATTTAAAGTAAAATCTTGAAAACTTTTTGTCTTATAAAATTTAAATATATCTAACAACATTAGGTGTATAAAGTTTGTCTTTGTAGTAAGGAACAAATTGTTTAA
>JAQUWE010000006.1 GCA_028693035.1 Bacilli bacterium
AACTTCGCATTTGATTCTTAGTACCACTTGGTCTTCCCATTCCTAACATCTCCTTAATAAAATTTTAACACAGAAAAAGTAGACTTAGTCTTTTTTTGACTTTGTCTACTTTTATCATATCACTTCAGTGAGTCCTTGTTTTCTTTTCTTTTTTAGTATAAAAAACTAACTATTTCTAGTTAGCGTTTATTACATACTCTAAAAAATAGAGTTTACTATCAATATGGTGCCGCAACGGTGAATTGAACACCGATTAAAGCCTTACCATGGCCTCGTAATACCATTATACTATTGCGGCATACATTTATTATAATATAAAAAAATCATATATGCAATGCATTTGTGATAAAATAGAAGAAGGAGGTAAATATGCATACAAAAAAAATAGATTCATTCACAACACTATACCAAACAGATAGATTTAAGACTGTTGTTGTTCATTTATATTATCCCTTTCCCTTAGAAGAAAAAGATCTAGTAGCCGCTACTATGTTACCGCAATTGCTGATGCAAACAAGTAGGGCATACCCAGAAGAAGACCTGCACCACAAAGAAGCACTTAAGCGTTCTATATTAAGTATGGGGTGCCGTAAACAAAGGGCAGGAAAACAATTTTTTTATAAAGTATCTTTAGTATTACCAGATGCGGAAGCTTTAAAAGAAGACAATTTAGAAAGTGCTTTTTCCTTTTGTGTAGATACTATTTATAACCCAAATATAAAAGAAGAAGCTTTTATAGAAGAAGATTTCTTAAGAGAAAAAGAAAATCTAATTCTTGCTTTAGAAAACGAAAAAAAAGAAATTGGAAGTTATAGCTATAATAAAGTAGTCAATCTTATCGATAGAGAAGGATTTTTAAAACAAAATCTTTTATTCAATCACCAAGAACTAGTAGACAATGTAACCGCTAAAGAAGTCTATACCTTCTATAAAAAAGTAATGGAGAATGTGCGTCCTTATGTATTTGTTTTAGGCAATGTAGAGGAAGAACATCTTCGTAGTATTTTAAATGAAAATTTAGATAATCGTTCTTTAAAACAAGGTGAAATCAATCAGCCTTATACAAGTTACCTGTCACAGAGTCCCAAAACCATTATAGAAGAAGAGACAGGGCCTTATCATCAATCTATTCTAGAGATGGTTTATAAAGTAAAAGACTTTAAGAAAGAAGATAATTATTTATTAAGAACCGTAGATGCTTTATTGTCTTCTATTTCCTCTATGATATTACACAAATTTTTAAGAGATAAGGAACAACTTGTTTATCAAACAGGGTCTTTTTGTAAAACCACACAAGGCATTCTTTGGATCACCGCACTTCTTTATAAAGAAAACAAAGAGAAAGCTATAAAAAGTGTAAAAGAAGCCATGGAAAGTTTAAAAGATGAAACCTTTATAGAACCCTTATTAAAAAATATTAAAGAAAAGGCAAGACTTTCTTTAATTAGAAAACAAGATAAAAAATTTGCTTTATTAGGCGGCGAAGAGGATGTTTGCTTTGGAATAGAGGATAGTTTAGAAAAACAGTATGAAATAGCCTCTCAAATTACAACCAAAGAGATAAAAGAATTTGTAGAAAGAATAGAATTAGATGTTGTCTATTTCTTAGCAGGTGACAAAAATGAATCCTAAAATAGAAACAATAAAATTAGAAAATGGACTAACCATTTGTTTATATAAAGACAACACAAAACATTCTACCTATGCTTCTTTTATTACAAAGTTTGGGGGCATTGATAGTGCTTTCTCTTTAGACAAGGAAGAACATCATATTCCAGATGGTGTTGCCCATCTTTTAGAACATCTTTTGATTGAAAAAAGTTCTTGTGGACACTTGCTACATACCTTCGGAGAAATGCAGTTATCTTGTAATGGTATTACATATCCGTATCACACCAGATATTTTGTAGAAGGAGTAGAGCAAGTGGAAGAAGCCATTCAAATTCTAATAAAAGGAATTGGAGAAGCAACTTTTACAAAAGAAGACATAGAAGAAGTAAAACCTGCTATTTATGAAGAAATTAGAAGAGGCAATGACAACAAATGGAAACAACTTAGTGTTTTGGAAAATGAAGGTTTTTTTAAAAACATTCCTTACGCAAGTACTTTAGGAACCATCGGGGATGTAAAAAGTATTACCTATGAAATGTTACAAAATGTATATGAAGCCTTTTATAGACCAAGTAATCAAATCTTCGTAGTTGCAGGAAACTTTGATAGAGATAAAATTATAAAAGTACTAAAAACGGGTTTTGATAAAATTGCTTTATCTTCTAAAACTTTCCAAAAAATAGATTTAAAAGAACCAAAAGAAATAAACAAAAAAAATATAAAAAAGAAAATCCCTTTAGCGCAGCCTATTGGGTTTGTATGCTGTAAGATAGATACAGAGCCTTATACACCAAAAGAACAAGTTAAACTTACTTATTATTTAAGTTATTTCTTAGATATGTTATTTGGTGTAACTTCAAAATTTTATAAAGAAGCAATTAAAGAAAAACTAATTACAGAAGAACCTTCTTTCGATGCTTTTAAAATAGATGCTTATTTTTGTATAGAAATAGGAAGCTATACAAAAGATGAAAAAGCTTTTATGAAAAAAGTAGAAGAAACAATCAAGAATCCTATTTTAGATGAAGAAATCTTTTTAATGAGAAAGAAAAATGATAAAGTAGAAATTGCCATTAGACCTGAATCGGTAGCCGCTACTATAGAACCGTATCTAGAGAATGTTTTATTATACGATTATGATGTTATAGATAAGGTAGAAGATATTGAAGCATTTACATTTGAAGATTTTTCTCATATGATGCAAAATATAGACTTTTCAAAAAGTATAAAGTGTAGTCTTATACCAGAAGGAAAAGAAAAAAATAAATAGAGAAGCTTTTAATAGAGATATTAAGGGTTTCTTTTTTTTATAAAGAATAATAAAAAAGTAAAAGAAATAGTGTCATAACAAAAAAAATGTGATAAAATAAATATGTACTTGCCCCATAGCCAAGTGGTAAGGCATCGGACTCTGACTCCGTGAGCGCTAGTTCGAATCTAGTTGGGGCAGCCGGCCCGTTGGTGAAATGGTTAACACATAGCCCTCTCAAGGCTACATTTATGGGTTCGAACCCCATACGGGTCACCAAATATGGAATAAGGATGCATATAAAAACTCCTTTACATAATATAGGTATTTAAAAATAGATTGTTACTTTAGAAAAGAGGCAATCTATTTTTATGTGGAAATATAAATGATATACTAGATTTTTTGTTTAACATGTACTATAATAGCAAAACAAAGGAGACAGTAGTATGATAATAGGGTTAGGAATAGGAGTAGCAGCTTCAATTGGTATAACATCTCTTGTTATAAGTAATAATATTATATCCATTTTATCCAATCAAATAAGGGTATATAAATTGTCAAAATACAATGGGAAAATAATAAACAAACAACCTATGTTGCTTATGGACAATTGTTTAGAATTAAAAGGACAAATTAAGAATCCAGAAATTGAAATTTTAGAACCAAATATAAAAAAGTTAGAAAATCATACAGGCATTCAAAATTTGTCAGGTGCTTATTACAATTTAAAAACTGCAAAAGTTACTAGAAAAATCAAACTACTTTCAAATGACATTATTGGTAACTATAATTCAAAAAACAACGAGATTAAATACTCTGTAAAATCAGCATTGGGTCATGAGTTTTTACATCTTGCTTCCTCTTTGTATGATTTTATTAAGAAAATTGAATATAGCGGTTTTCTTCAGCGAACAGAAAAGGGTAGTGTTGGGTATGGAATCAATGAAGGATATACAGAACTATTGAATTCAAAAATTTATAACAAAGATGGAAAAATCAAATCATATAAAACACAGGCTAAAATAGCAAGAATATTGGAATTCTTCTTTGATGATCCCAAAGATATGGAAGCCTTATATTTTAATTTTAACTTGCCAGGCCTTATTTATCAGTTAGAAACATACGCCAAAAGAGAAGAAGTTATAAAACTTATATTAGATGTTGATAGTATTCATTCTTTTTCAAGTTGTTATGGAAATCCAGTATCTATCTATTTATCTATAAAAACACAGATTAAGCTTTATAATTGGTTTTCTGCCCAAACTAAAGATCCTGTAAAATTAGAAGAACTTAGGAAATTGGTTTGTCAAAATAAAATGGCTTCTCTTGTTCTAAACGCACAGGAACGCAAAAGATTAAAATTATATAAAAACAAACTATTTACTAAAAAACAGCAAGTCACAACTTTTGAAGAACCACAAGAAAATACAAATAAATCACTTCTTTTAAAAAAATAAAAAACGACGATTAAAAGTCATTTTTTTTGGATTTAAAACAAATAAAAAGGCTTATTTTCATTTGAGAATAGGGAGTATTCGTGGTATAATGAAAAAAGCAGAGAGGGATGAACACATGAAAAATGAAGAAATTATAAAACGTATATTTAAAGAAGAAGTGAAACCAAGATCTTATTATGAAGAAAAATACCCTGAAAGAGATTTAAAAGAAGGTGCTAGAGTATCTAGATATGCACCAAGTCCAACAGGATTTATCCATATGGGCGCACTTTATGCTTCTTTTGTATCTAAAAAAATAGCAGAAGATACAAACGGTATTTTCTATCTTAGAATAGAAGATACAGATCAAAAAAGACAAGTAGAAAACGGAATAGAAGGAATTATACAAGATTTAAATAACTTCAAAATTATATTTGACGAAGGTGTTATGTCTGGAAACCGTGAGAGTGGAAACTACGGACCTTATATTCAAAGTGAAAGAAGAGAAATTTATCATTCTTATATAAAAGACTTACTCGAAAATGGTAAAGCTTATGTTTCATTTGCGACACCAGAAGAACTAGATGAAATCAGAAGCCTACAAGAAAAAACCAAAGACCGTATTGGTTACTATGGTGCCTATGCAACAGATCGTAACTTATCAGAAGAAGAAGTAATAAGTCGTTTAGACAAAGGAGAACCTTTTGTCATTCGTTTAAAAAGTACCGGTGATTTTTTCAAAAAGTTTACATGTAATGATTTAGTAAAAGGAAAAGTAGAAATGCCAGAAAATGATATTGACCATGTCATTATGAAAAAAGATGGACTTCCTACTTATCATTTTGCCCACATCATCGATGATCATTTAATGCATACCACGCATGTAGTCCGTGGAGATGAATGGTTTTCCTCTCTACCTATCCATCATGAATTATGGAAAACACTTGGTTTTAAAGAACCAAAATATGCACACATTTCTCCTTTGATGAAAGAAGAAGATGGTGTTAAAAGAAAACTATCAAAAAGAAAAGACCCAGAAGCAGCTGTAAGTTTCTACGAAGAAGAGGGAATTCCTCCAGAAGCCGTTATGCTATATTTAATGACAATTGCCAATTCTAATTTTGAAGAATTTTTACTACAGAATAAAGGAAAAGGAATTGCGGATTTCACTTTTGATTTCAAGAAAATGAGTAAAAGTGGGGCACTATTTGATTTAGAAAAACTAAACAACATTTCTAGAAACTATTTAAGCACTCTAAAAGCAACTGATATTTATGAAGCATTACTTACTTATACAGAAGGACATGATAAAGACTTTTATGCACTTATCCAAACCTATAAGGATGATACAATTGCAGTTTTAAATATCGAAAGAGAACAAAAGAAACCAAGAAAAGATTTCTATGCTTATAGTGATATTAAAAATCAAATTTGGTATATGTATGATGAACTTTTTACACCAGAAACATATGAATTTGATAAAATCAATGATAAAGAAGAAATTGTATCTATGTTAGAAACCTATATAAATGAATACTACAATGAAGCAGATGATGAACAAACTTGGTTCTCAAGACTTAAAGATGTTGCAGAACATTTTGGATATGCAAGAGAAGTCAAAGAATATAAAAACAATCCAGAAAATTACAAAGGACATGTTGGAGACATTAGTATGGTACTAAGAGTCGCACTTACAAGCAAAGCTATGACTCCTAATTTATATGACATTGTTCAAATTCTTGGAAAAGATCGTATTTTAAAAAGAATAGAAATTTTAAAACAAAAATAAAGGAAAAAACATTCTTGTAGGAGAATGTTTTTCTATGAAATGCTATATTGTTTAACCTTAACCATTTTTTTAATAACTGTATGAGGTTCTTTCTTTAATAAACAAGTTTGATGCACATGATTGATAAAAAGAAAATAGGATCTGGTTATACGTTGCGCCATTGTAAGTAAATCCTTCTTGGTAATGCCATAAGCATTTAATAAAATAACCAAATCTTCTACATTCCAAGGAATGGATGATTCTTCATCTGTCATGATTAGTTTTTGAAATTCATAAACAGAATAAAAGGTTTTAGGATTCATAGAAAGTATTTTCCTCGCTTCAAATAATTGTTTCTCATTATTTTTAGTATGTGAACTTAAATAAGAAGTCGCAATTGTATTTGGATTAAAGTATTTTCTTTCTAATAAAGCATTGTTATAATAATTAGAATTCTTCATATTTTCTATATCTACATAGGCAGCAGCTCTTGTTCTTGTAATAACCCTTGAAAATTTTGTCCAACTATAAAGCAGTTCTAAAGATGGATTATTAGCAATGGCTTCTTCTACTAACTTGTTTCTTTTCTCACTATTTTCTTTTTCACTTGTTTTGAGAAAATCACGCCATGTAAAAAAATCACTTGTTGTATAAATAGGACCCCAGTTTTTTACAATTTCTTTTTCTTTAAAAGAATCAAAATCAATTCTTGTTTGCATATATATGTTTTTAATATTTATTTCGTTTTCCATAATTTCCTCCTTTCTAAAGAGACTTTACTACAGTATGCATAAGCTTTTTAAATATGCATGAAAAGGGCAAATAAAAAATAAGACATAATGCTTATTTTAAACTACTGCATAACTGTGAAATGTTTGTTACTGCATTTTATTATAGTTAAAAGTTTGGTTATTAGTAAGGTAGTTAAGTTTTAAATAGAAATTTTATTTTCACAGCACGGTTCCCATTATAAGGGATAACTTTGTTTTTTTTACAAAAACAGTTCGAATTCCTCTTTTTAATGTCTAAAGTAGTTCTTTTGTTAAAAATATTTTTGTAGTACATGTAAGAATGTAAGAAACAATCACTCTCCCTAGAAAAAAGGGTGAAAATGTGCTAAGATGGAAAAGGTGATAAACATGAAAACAACTGTAAAAGGAATCTATCGACGTAGTATTTTTGTATCTGAAAAAGGATACCATATTGGTATTATGAAAGTCAAAGAGACAAATGATGAAGATTTACAAGATTTAATTGGCAGCAGTCTTACTTTTACAGGTTATTTTCATGAATTAGAAATAGATGACCTTTATGAATTTGAAGGAGAAATTGTAGACCATCCTAAATACGGTTTCCAATATGAAGTAAGCCATTATGAAAGAGTAAAACCTACCGATAAAGAAGGGATTGTTTTGTTTTTATCAAGTGATTTATTCAAAGGTATTGGAGAAAAACAAGCTACCAAAATTGTAGATGTTTTAGGAAGTGATGCGATTGATAAAATTTTAAAAGATCCTAACTGCTTAAATAAAGTAACAGGTCTTACAAAAAAGAAAAAAGAAGTGGTCTATGAAAGTCTTGTAAAACATGAAGAAAGCAGCGCTACCATTGTGTATTTAACAGATTTAGGTTTTTCCATGAGAGATGCTCTTTTGATTTATAATACGTATAAAGGGAATACCATTATGAAAATAGAACACAATATATATAGTCTTATTGAAGATATAGAAGAAATATCATTTCCTAAAATAGATAAAATAGCACTCAAAATAGAAAGTCCAAAAGAAGCACCAGAAAGAATCAAAGCGTGTATTTTATATATGATGAAAGAACACAGTTTTAATACAGGAGATACCTATGCAAGCAAAGAAATTCTTTATACAAAAGTTACTTCCTATACCCATTTTTTCATAGAGGAAGAAGACTTTATACAATATTTAAAAGAATTACAAATCGATTATAAAATTGTGATAGAAGAAGAAGCCTACTATTTATATGATGTTTATGAAGCAGAAAGAAAAATAGCGTACACTTTATATAAACTATTACATAAAGAAAAAAAACAATATAAAAAAATGTCTACTTATATAGAAATGTTAGAAAAAGATTATTCGATTTTATATAATGATAAACAAAAGGAAGCCATTACAGAAGCTTTACAAAATAATGTTTTTGTTATTACAGGAGGTCCAGGAACCGGGAAGACAACCATCATTAAAGCCATTTTAGAAATTTATGGAAAACTACATAAACTAGAAGGCGAAGCCCTTTTTAAAGAAGTTGCCTTATTAGCGCCCACTGGAAGAGCAAGTAAACGTATGAGTGAAAGCACTTTTTTTCCATCTTCTACCATCCACCGGTTTTTAAAATGGAATAAAGAAACAGGAGATTTCGCAATCAATGAAATGGATCCTTCTGACTGTAAACTTGTTATCGTCGATGAAGTCAGTATGATTGATACTGTTCTTTTCTATAATCTACTTATGGGATTTAGAGAAGACATTAAACTTGTTTTGGTAGGTGATTTTCATCAGTTACCAAGTGTCGGACCTGGGCAAGTTTTAAAGGACCTAATCGAAAGTGATGTCATTCCAAAAACAGAATTAAATCTTTTATATAGACAAGATCAAAATTCACATATCCCTCTTTTGGCGCAAGAGATAAAAGAAGGAGAACTTACGGATTTTAAAGAACCCAAAGAAGATTACCAATTTTTAGATTGTAGAGCTTCTACTTTGCCTGCAAACCTTAAAAAGATTTGTAAACAAATCATAGATAAAGGATATGACTATAAAAAATTACAGTTAATGGCACCCATGTACAAAGGACCTTGCGGAATTGATGCTTTAAATGCTGCTTTGCAAGAAGTATTCAACCCAAAAGAAGAGGACAAAGAACAAATTGAACTAGAAGGTGTTGTATTTAGAGAACACGATAAAGTATTACAACTTGTCAATATGCCAGAAGAAAACATTTTTAATGGCGATATTGGTGTCATTTCCAAAATTATAAAAGCCAGTCATTCTCCAAGCAAAAAAAATGAAATCTACATTGATTTCGATGGCAACGAAGTTCTTTATTTTCCAAAAGATATGTATAAAATTAGACATGGTTTTATCATCAGTATTCATAAATCACAAGGTAGTGAATTCGATTTTGTTATTTTACCAATGGTGCAATCTTACCACCGTATGCTATATAGAAAACTCATTTATACTGCAGTTACAAGAGCCAAAAAAAAATTAATTTTAATAGGAGAAGAAGAAGCTCTTATTTATAGTGTTTCCCATAATGCTGAATATATAAGAAAAACAAAATTTAAAGAAAAATTACAAAATATTTGTATAAAATCTTAAAATAGCTGCACACTACTAATGTATGTAAGATACATACGGATCATATTTTTCTTTAGCGAGGTGAGAAAATGAAAATGGGTAGAAATGTAGCACTTATGGCATTAGGTGCAGGAGCTGTTTTAGCTTATCAAAAGTATAGTAAACCAGTAATGAAAAAGGTAGAAAAAACTGCCAACAAAGCTTTGAAAAAAGCAGATAGTAAGCTAGAAAATATGATGTAAGTAAAAAGTCTCTTTTTTAAAGAGGCTTTTTTGATTAAAGCAAGAAAAAAAATAACATAATGAAATAGGTGATGAATATGCGGACCTATCATTTGTTTATTATAAAAAGTGAATTTTATCAAACGTATCTTACGCATTCTTTTTCTTTATATAAAACACTAGAAAATTTATATCAAATTAAAAGAGAAGATGCTTCTTTTGGAGCAGCTTTATTTCATCAACTTTGCGAATATCAAAATGAAGATTTACTAAACCAATATTTTAGAGAAAAGAAGTTTCCTACTTATAGAAAGTCTTATATTTTATTCAATGAAAAAAGAAAAGAAAAAACATTTCTTTTTATCAAACCTTCAAGACTTATCGTTGTAACAAATAAAAATGTACCCCGTATTTTTAAAATATTAAATTATTACAATTATTACTTATTTGTTTGTGATTTTAAAAACAAAGACTATTTTTGGTTATCCAATCATTACAAAAAATAAAGAAAAAAATCTATGTTGACATTTCCTTAAGGTACATGCTATTCTATATGTAAAATATGAGAGTAGGAGTGTGTAAGAATGTTTTATAAGAAAGAGAAAGGATTTACATTAATAGAACTTTTAGCAGTCATAGTCATATTAGCAGTCATAGCTTTAATAGCAACACCTATTATAGTAGGTGTCATTAATAAATCTAAAAAGAATGCATTTATGGATACCGCATATGGGGTGGTAGAAGCAGGGAATCTTTATTATGCCAAAAATTTTGGTAACGATACTTTTGCTGGAAAAGTGTTTACATTCCCAAATGATGCTGAAGATTTAAAATTATCAGGAGAAAAACCTGGTGGTGGCTCTTTAGAAGTGACCACCAATGGGAAACCAATTCTAGCTATTTATGATAAAGAAAAAAAATGGTGTGCTACTAAACGTGAAGATAATTCTAAAATTGTAATAAACAAATACGAAGAGGGCAAATGTAAAGCAGAATCGGCGGCAGAAGGATTTCTTCCTTCAGGGTTGACCAAGGGAACTGCTGTGTATCTAAATCCCGAAACAAAAAGTATATGCCAAGCAGCAGAATCCATAAGTACGACAGGGACAAAAGCAGGATGCATGAAATGGTATGTATATAAAGATAATGGAAATGGAACTTACCAGTTAATAGTAGACCATAATACAACGGCAAAAGTTGTTTGGAATACAAGTGGAAGTACTACGGGAGGAATGAAAGAAGCTACGGTAGCGCTTACAAATGATACAAAAACATGGGATACTTCTTTAAAAGCCAGACTTATTACAGCAAATGAAATAGCTGAAATTACGGGTAATACAACATTTAATGAAACAACAGCAACTGGAGCTAGTCGCTTTTATTTCGACAGCAATACCCAAACTAAAACAGCTACAAGTCAAGGAGAAAGTCATTATGCATGGCTATATGATTATACAAGAGATTGTACGAGTTCTGGTTGTAATATAGCAGACAATACGACGTATGGCTACTGGACAGCTACTTCTGTATTTAATGATTCTTATACCGTTTGGTACGTAAGCAACATTGGGAACATGGGTTTTAATAATGCAGAACACACTCTCAATGGTATTCGCCCTGTTATAACCGTATAAATAAGTTTATGATTTAAACATTGACCCTTTTTTCATAAAAACAACGTCTCTTTTTTCATAAAAACAAATAAAAACTTGAAAAAAAGCATATTTTTTAGTAAGATAGTAAAAGAAGGGATGATAATATGAACTGGGGAGCATTTTTAATAGATTTGGTTAAAGTACTTGGAGGTTTTATTGCAGGTGCAGTCGCAGGCTTTTTTATCGCACGTAGTTACATGCAAAAGTACATGAAAAAGAACCCTCCTATTAATGAAAAAATGATTAAAACAATGATGACACAAATGGGAAGAACACCAAGTCAAAAACAAATCAATCAAATGATGAAAACAATGAACAAAAACATGTAATCATTGTTTTTTTTGTATATCTTTTAAAGGGTTGGATAGAATATGAAAAGTAGGGTAATAAGAATTGTAAAGTCTTCTTTTTTTACCAATAAATCCTATCCTCTTTACCCAATATTTGTTATAATAGAAAAGAATTGAGGTGGCAAAAGTGAAAGAAAAATTATATGATAAAAAAATACAATTACTGATAGGTCTTTTTTTATTGATCTTTGTGATTTTACTTAGCCTCTTTTTGTTTAAAAAAGAAACAAAAAATGGAACAGAAAGAAATCATATCAAACAAGAAAAATATTATACTTACAAAGTTTCTTATCCCATTCTTTCTCTTAAAGAATTAGATACTTCTATCACATCTTATATAAAAAATTTAAAAGCAGAATTTGTAAAAAAAGCAGAAACAGATAAACCAAAAGAACCTTATGAACTGAATGTAAGTTATGCTAAAAATACATATCAAGATATTACTTTTTTAGAACTTACAGTTTATAAATATACAGGTGGCAATCACTATGCGAGAGAAGAAAAAAGTTATTATTTTAATTTTAAAACAAAAAAACAACTTCGTTTATCTGACTTTTTCTTAGAAGGAAAAGATTACCTACATGAACTCTCTAAATATGCCAAAGAAGAAGTTTTAAACTATGCATCTAGTAAAGGAAAGACTTTTGATGAAGCTTGGGTCAATAAGGGTACAGAAGAAAAAGAAGAAAACTTTAAACACTTTTTCTTTAATGATAGTGGATTAACGATTATTTTCCCACCTTACCAGGTTTCTAGCTGGGCAGATGGAGAAGTACGTATTACCATTCCCTTTACAAAAATCAATCGTTATTTAAAAGAAGTATATAGAAGAAAAGTAGAGGGGCAAACAGAACTTCCTAATATTACAAGACCTAAAATAGATTTAAAAGAAGCAGGAGGCAAAAAGCTGATGGCAATTACTTTTGATGATGGACCTAGTCATAATACAGCGTACCTATTGGATGAATTAAAGAAAAGAGATGCGAGAGTCACATTCTTTGTATTAGGAAACCGTGCGAGTCAGTTTACCGAAGAAGTAAGAAGAGAGTATAGTGAAGGGCATTTGGTAGGAAGCCACACCTATAGTCACTTAAATTTAGTGAAGTTACCAGAAGAAGTGATTACAAGTGAAATTACAAGAGCTAGTGAAGAAATAGAAAAAATAACAGGTGATAAACCAACTTATTTAAGACCACCTTATGGAAGTACAAATGAAAGAGTAAAACAAATCAGCAATATGTATACCATTCTTTGGAATATTGATACATTAGACTGGAAACATCGTAATGCAGACATGGTTTATCAAAATATTATAGACCACGCCAAAGATGGTTCCATTGTTTTATTACATGATTTATATGCCACCTCAGTAGAAGGTGCTATAAGAGCAATTGATACATTAAAAGCGCAAGGATATGCCTTTGTAACAGTAGAAGAAATGGCTAAAATAAAAGGTGTTTCCTTAGATAAAACAAAATCTTATACATCTTTTATAAAATAAAAAACAACAAAAGGAAAGGATTCGTAAGAATCTTTTTTTGTTTAAATAATTATCCTTTTGTATAGAAAAATAAAAATAGAACACTATATAAAAGAAAGGAAGGATACTATGAATGGTGGCACAGAACTTATAAAACATATCTATAAAGATGCAGAAATGGCTTCACATACATTACAGAAATTAGAAAAAGATTTAAAAGGAAAAGATAACAAAATAAAAGATAAGATAGAAGAATTGATAAAGAAATATGAGGATTTTATTCACACTACCAAGCAAAGGCTTACAGAAAACAAACTAGAGCCAGAAGAAGTAGGGTTTCTATCTAAAATAGGCGCAGATATGGGAATTCATAAAGAAGTAAAAGAAGACAATAGTGATTCTAGTATTGCAGATATGCTCATTAAAGGATTAGAAATGGGAAGTCATGATATAGAAAAAAAGATAAAAGAAGAAAAAGAAAAAGCCAATAAAGAAGTCTTAAAATTTGCATACTCTTTCTTAAAGTTCCAACAAAATGAAATCGAAGAGCTAAAACAATTCTTGTAATTGTTTTTTTCTTTGCACACCTCTTTATTTGACTTACATATAATGAGGATAAAAAAGGAGGGTAAAATATGAAACCAATCATTGGACTTGTACCAAGACCTACTATAAATGCAACAGGAAGGGATATGTTTTCTGCCTATAAAGAAATTGTCTACTTGGTTTGGAACGCTGGCGGCATACCTATTATTTTAGTGCCACCCCATATAGAAAAACTTACTGAAAAAGAAGAACTTGATATACAAAAACAAATCGATTTATGTGATGGTGTAATAGCAGGTGGTGGCGATGATTATTATGACTATGATCTTAAAATGATTGCGTATGCACATAAAAAAGACATCCCCGTTTTAGGCATTTGCTTAGGAATGCAAACCATGGCTATGTTAGAAAATGGCACATTAGAGAAAATAGGAAATGATTCACATCAAAAGAAAGGGATTGATTACGCCCATTCTGTTTCTATTAAAGAAAATACAAAACTGTACGACATTTTTAAGGAAAAGGAAATTTTAGTCAATAGTCGTCATAAAGAAATTGTAACAAGTACTTCTTTACAAGTAAATGCAACAAGCAAAGAAGGATTTATAGAAGGAATAGAAGATCCTACAAAAACTTTTTTTATTGGTGTGCAGTGGCACCCAGAAGATATGGTCGCATACGATATAAAAGAAAAAGCTTTAATAGAAACATTTATAGAAGCTTGTAAGAGGTGAAATATGAATACAAATATTTTATTACAAAGTGTAAATGGGAAACAGTTAAATACAGCAAAATCACAAACGATAAAAAACTTTTCTATTGATACAAGAACATTACAAAAAGGAGATGCTTTTCTTTGTCTTGTTACAGAAAAAGCAGATGGACATGATTATATCAAAGAAGCTATTTCTAAAAAAGCTTCTTGTATTTTGGTGCAAAAAGAAGTAGAATGCAAAACAAGAATCCCAATTATTTTAGTAAAGGATACCTATGATGCTTTATTTCAAATCGCATCTTACTATAAAAAGAAATACAATCCTTTAACCATTGCGATTACAGGAAGTAGTGGCAAAACAACTACCAAAGAAATGCTTTCTCTTATTTTATCTACCAAATACAAAGTTCTAAAAACAGAAAAAAACAATAACAATCATTTAGGGGTACCCCTTACTTTAACCAAACTGTCTCCAGTATATGATATTGCCCTTATCGAAATGGGTATGAATCATAAAGGCGAAATCAGTAAATTATCCAATCTTGTTAAACCAAGTGTGGGCATTATTACTTCTATAGGTACTTCTCATATCGGCTATTTAAAATCTAAAAGAAATATTTTTAAAGCCAAAATGGAAATTACAGATGGAATAGAAGATGGTATTTTACTTGTAAATGGCGATGATCCATATTTAAAAAAGGTAAGAAATACCAAACAATATGAAGTCATTAAATGTGGCTATAATAGTACCTATCACTTGATTCCTTATTATGTAAAAGAAACATTAGATGGTTTATCTTTTTCTCTATACTATGAAAAGAGACAATATCACTTTTTTGTACCTGTAATTGGTAAACACTTCTTAAATGATATTATGCTATCAATTGAAATGGGTATTCTTTTAGGTATTAAAATGGAAGATATGATGAAAGTATTAGAAAAATATAAGCCATTAGACAAAAGAATGAATGTCATTCAAAAGCTTGATTTTACAATTATTGATGATTGTTATAATGCTAATTTAGAAGCATTC
This sequence comes from Bacilli bacterium, assembly GCA_028693035.1. Taxonomy (GTDB): domain Bacteria; phylum Bacillota_I; class Bacilli_A; order RF39; family UBA660; genus RUG12867. The sequence goes on from JAQUWE010000006.1 coordinate 15,400, forward strand.
AAAGGTGTTCTACATGTTATAAAACCACTACCAAAAAAGAAAATACTTATAGTAGGGGATATGCTAGAACTAGGAAAGTATAGTATTAAATATCATAAAAAACTAGGAAAAGAAATCAAAAAAGTAAATGCAGAAGAAAATATATTGGTAGGCAAAGAAACCAAACATATTAAACTTAAAAATAGTCATCACTTTTTCTCTAATGAAGAAGCAATTGCTTATTTAAAAACAGTCCCTAAAAAAGATACCTTGATTTTAATCAAAGGTTCTAGAGGAATCCATCTAGAAGAAATTAGAAACAGTTTGGAAGAATAAATATTTTTTTCAAACTTTTTTTGTTTCTTTCTTTCGAATGCATTGTTTCTTTTTATAGATTGTGATAAAATGATTGAGTTAAACAAACGTAGAAAGTAGTGAAGAAATTATGCAACTGATTATGCAACTTATAGATTTTATATTAAATATTGATAAATATATTGAAACCATTATAGGAAGTTATCCTCTTTTAACATATTTTGTTTTATTTGGTATTATTTTTATAGAAACTGGTGTTGTTATCTTACCATTTTTACCTGGCGATTCTGTTTTATTTGCAGCTGGTGCTATTATAGCAAAAACAGGACTTATGAATCCAGTCTTGGTATTGGTATTATTATATATAGCAGCCATTGCTGGAGATTCTTTAAATTATTCAATTGGTACCCGTCTTGGAAAAAGAGTAGAATCTAAACAAAAATTAAAATTTATTAAAATGGAATATATAGAACGTACGCGTCATTTCTTTGATAAGCATGGTCATCAAGCTATTACCATCGCAAGATTTGTTCCTATTATCAGAACATTTGCTCCTTTTGTAGCAGGTGTAAGTAAAATGAAATATGCAGAATTTTTAAAATTTAATATTATAGGAGGACTTCTTTGGGTTTCTATAATGTATGGAGCTGGATTCTTCTTTGGAAATATTTCTTTTATAAAAGAACATTTTAGTTTAATTATCCTTGCAGTTATCTTTATTTCTTTTGTTCCAGTTTTTATTGCATTCTTAAAAGGATTAAAGAAAAAATAATTTAAGACAATAGAATTTCTATTGTTTTTTTTATGCAAATTTATAAAAAATAATAAAAAAATATCAATTTTCTAAAACAATAGAAGAATTGATATAGTTTTAAATATTTAGGAAAGACTAGTTATAGGAAAATTATTGATCCACTACCATAGAACAAGAAGCTTCTAAACCATTTTTTTTTAGATAATCTTCTCCCCATGCATACATAGTTGTTAAAATGGGTTTAATACTTTTTCCAAATTCAGACAAATAATATTCCACTTTAGGAGGAACCACAGGGTATACAGTACGAATGATTAAATTGTCTTTTTCTAATTCCCTTAATTGCTGCGTCAGCATTTTAGGAGTTGCATTAGGAATTAATTTTTTAAGTTCACCAAATCGTAAGGTACGATCCACTAAATGCCATAAAATTAAAGACTTGTATTTTCCACCAATTAAATCAAGTGTAATATCAACAGGACAAATAACAGAATTATTAGAATTGCAGCACCCCATACTTATAACCTCCTTAGTATCCTTTTGGGTAGTATATTACATAAAAGTACATACTTGTAATAAATGTATCAAGTGTTATAATTATAACTGTAATTGCTAAAACAGTCAATAGTAATACATAAAAATAAATAGAAAGGTGATTGGATGAAGAAAGAAAACCTACAAATTGGAGGTATGACATGTGCCGCCTGCGCAAGTCGTATTGAAAAAAATGTAAAAAAATTAGATGGAATTATAAATGTAAATGTTAACTTTGCAACAGAAAAATTGATGGCAGAGTATGATGAAAAAAAGGTATCTAAAGAAGAAATAAAAAAAACCATCATCAAAACAGGATATCAAGTAATAGAAACAGCAAAGACAAATGTCGTAGATGATGACAAAGCCAGAGAAGAAAAGGAAATCAAAACACTTTGGACAAAGTTTATCATTGCAGCCATATTTACAGTTCCTCTTTTATATATAGCAATGGCTCCTATGATAAGTTTTATCAGCCTTCCATTCCCAAGTATGATAGATTCTATGCGCTATCCACTGGCGTATGCTTGTGTACAAATTTTTCTAGTACTACCCGTATTAGTTGTTGGATATAAGTTTTATACCGTAGGATTTAGAGCCCTTTTAGAGAGAAGTCCTAATATGGATTCTTTAATTGCTATCGGTACATCAGCAGCTGTTTTATATAGTCTTTATAATACGGTTATGATTGCAAAAGGTATGCCTATGCTTGCACATTCTCTGTACTATGAAACAGCAGGCGTTATTATAACCCTTATTTTACTAGGGAAATATTTAGAAACTGTTTCTAAAGGGAAAACCAGTGAAGCTATCAAAAAATTGATGGGATTGGCGCCAAAAAGTGCGATTGTTAAAAGAAATGGAACCGAAAAAGAAATTCCAATCGAAGACGTTTTAGTAGGAGATATTCTTCTAGTAAAGCCAGGCACTAAAATTCCAGTAGATGGTCTTATTATAGAAGGCAATACCTCTATAGATGAATCGATGCTGACAGGAGAGAGTATGCCGGTCGATAAAAAAAAAGGAGACCGTGTATTTGCAGCTTCTTTAAATACAACAGGTATGATTCAGTTTAAAGCAACCAAAGTAGGAAACGAAACAGCTTTGGCGCAAATCATTAAACTTGTAGAAGATGCACAAGGTTCTAAAGCACCTATTGCTAAGATGGCAGATACTGTTTCTGGGTATTTTGTTCCTATTGTATGTGTGATTGCCCTTGTAGCGGGTATTGGCTGGTTTATAGGTACAGGCAATCTAGAATTTTCTATCAAAATCTTTATTTCAGTACTTGTAATTGCTTGCCCATGTGCGTTAGGACTTGCAACACCAACGGCTATTATGGTAGGAACCGGAAAGGGTGCTGAAAATGGAATATTAATCAAAGGTGGCGAAGTTTTAGAAACCACTCACACAATCAATACCATTGTCTTTGATAAAACAGGAACCATTACAGAAGGAAAACCAAAAGTTACAGATATTGTAACCTTTACTTCCATGTCTAAAGAAGAACTTCTTACTTTAGTCGCATCCGCCCAAAAATATTCCGAACATCCTCTTGGACAGGCCATGGTAGAAGAAGGTATCTCTTCTGGTATCCAATTTCAAAAAGCAGAAGATTTTAAAGCTTTAATAGGAAGAGGAATTACCGCTAGGATTGGTCAAAAAGAAATATTGATTGGAAATAAAAAATTATTGGATGAATTTCATATAGAAATGCAAACAAAAGAAACCATGGCAGAAAACCTTGCACATGAAGGAAAAACACCTATGTATGTAGCCATTGATAGCACCTTAGTAGGGATTATAGCTGTTGCGGATACGGTAAAAGAAAGTAGTAAAGCCGCTATTAAAAAGCTATCCGATATGGGGATTGAAGTAATTATGATGACAGGAGATAATCATAAAACCGCTATGGCGATTGCAAGTGAGGTTGGAATAAAAAGAGTTTTATCAGATGTTCTGCCACAAGATAAAGCATCCGAAATAAAAAAATTGCAAACGGAAACAAACAAAGTTGCAATGGTAGGAGATGGCATCAACGACGCTCCTGCTTTGGCACAATCAGATATTGGGATTGCGATTGGAAATGGAACAGATGTAGCTATTGAATCTGCTGACATTGTCTTAATGAGAAGTGATTTAATGGATGTCCCAGTAGCAATTGAACTTAGTAAAAAAACAATAAAAAATATCAAAGAAAATCTATTTTGGGCATTTGGCTATAATGTAATTGGTATTCCCGTTGCGGCAGGTCTTTTATACTTACTTGGTGGTCCATTATTAAATCCTATGATAGGAGCGCTTGCTATGAGTTTAAGTTCTGTTTCCGTACTTACAAACGCCCTTCGTTTGAAAAGATTTAAAATGAAGAAATGAGGAAAAAAATGAATCATAAAAAAATATATATAATAGGCATTCTCTATATCATTTTCATTCCTGCTTTTGTTTTCCTTTTTCCAGGTCTTTTACAAAAAATGGATACAATAGGAAATGATTCTGTTAAAGCTTTTCAAAAAGTAGCGAATGCTTCTGAAAATAGTGTCATAACAGATACCCAAAAGAATCATTTTATTTTAACTACCAAAGATAAAGAAACACAATTTATATGGAGTAAAGATATAAAGAAAAACGAATCTTATTCTATCAAAATGGCTTTTTCCTTAGAACCTTTTGAAAAAGCAGGATTGGATATAGAAAAATTACCTTCTAAAACAATTCAAAACAACAAAATCGTAATAGAAAGAACTTTTAAAGCAAAAACTTCTTTAGAAGAAAGCAAAACAGCTACCAATTCTTATAAAAATATTATGGAATTAAATAGAGAAAGTATCAAATATCATGAATCATTAGATCATTACGGTATCGACTTTATGAATGGAAATATGTTAGAATGGGCAAGAGATATAGAAAAAAACGACAAAGATCTTGTTTTTGTATTAAACCCTGAACCTTTTATAAAAGCAGGCGTAAATGTCAATCAAATAGAAGGATGGTCTTATACAAAAGTCTCGCATATGGATCATGGAAAAACAGTGAAAGTATATAAATTAATCAAAAGCTTTTCACTCACAGAAGGAAAGGAGGCATAAAAATGGAAAATATTCTTTTACAAGTAGATGGAATGTCATGTGAACACTGCGTTTCTTCTATCACAAAAGCACTTACTTCTTTAAATGGAGTAGAGAAAGTAGAAGTACAATTAGAAAATAAAACAGTAGAAGTTCAATTTGCAGCTTCTAAAATAAGTATTGATCAAATAAAAGAAGCAATAGAAGATCTAGGGTATGATATCGCGTAAGTAGGGAAAGGAAGTCCTGTATGAAAAAGATATATGTAAAAATAGATGGAATTACATGTGAGCACTGTAAAAGCAAACTTACAAAAGCACTTCTCAAAGTAGAGAATGTTGAATCTGTTTCTTTTCAGGGCCATATAGCAGAACTTTTTTACAAAAATAAAATCAGTAAAAAAGAAATAGAAAAAAAAGTAAAAGCACTTGACTATTATACAGATGAAAAAATGATGAGTGCGAAGAGAAACAATATAAAAAACAATATATCTTGGATGGAAGTTGCTAAAATAGGAGGTATTCTTATTTTACTTGCCTTTTCCCTAAACTATTTATTTGGATTCAATATTTTTAATATGATTCCTGTCATTGATAGTAAAACAACTCTTGCTATGTTATTTGTAACAGGACTTTTAACAAGCATTCACTGCGTTTCTATGTGTGGCGCTATCAATTTAGCTGTAAGTTCTTCTAAAAATAAAAATTACAAAAAGCCAATCTTTTATAATCTAGGAAGACTTACTTCTTATACGGTATTAGGTGGTATGATCGGACTTTTAGGAAGTATCTTTAAAATAAACATTTATTTTCAAAGCTTTGTTATTATAGTAGCTTCTGTATGTATGTTTATTATGGCACTCAATATGATGGGGGTTATTTCATTTACACCTAAAATAAAGTGGCCAAAATGGATGAAAAAGATAAGAGGAAAAGGACCTTTTACGATTGGACTTTTAAACGGGTTAATGCCTTGTGGTCCTCTGCAAGCTATGCAGGTTTATGCACTTTCGACAGGTTCCTTCTTCTATGGGGCAGCCTCTATGTTTCTATTTTGTTTAGGCACGATTCCTCTTATGTTATTTGTAGGCATTTTATCTAACTTTTTAAATCAAAAAAATAGAATTATATTAAATAAAATATCTACGGTTTTAATTCTTCTATTATCACTTGTTATGTTAAATAGGGGCTTGCTAGGAATGGGAGTCGATCTATCGGTTCCATTCAAACCAAATACAGATGGGTATTTAAAAAGTGAGATAAAAGAAAATTATCAAGAAGTAAAATTTGATTTATCTTATAGTGGATACAAAGATATTGTCATTCAAAAAGATGTGCCTGTAAAAATGATTATTCATGCAGACCAAACTTCCTTAACTGGATGCAACAACGCTATTAAAATAAATGCTTTTAAAGTAGAAAAATCTTTAGTAAGCGGAGACAATGTAATTGAATTCACACCAAATAAAACAGGAAATTATACATATACCTGCTGGATGGGTATGCTTAAAAATAACATCTTAGTCGTAGACGATATAAAAGCACTTAAATAAAAAAGGAGAAAAAAATGAAAAAAGTAGTATTTTTAATAATGGCTGGTCTTATGGTATTTGTAATGACTGGTTGCGAAAATAACAAACAAACCAAAACAGAAGTAATTGATTCTAAATTAGATGCAGAAGGAAATTTTGTTCTTCCTGAAAAAGATGTAAAAAAAGAAATAACATTTTATAATGTAGAAGTAGACAGTATCAATGTACAACTTATTATTGTAAGAGCAAGTGATGGTACCATAAGAACTGTATTTAACACTTGTCAGGTATGTAATCCCTCACCAAAGGCTTACTTTGTAAGAGAAGGAGATTACTTGGTATGTCAAAACTGTGGAAACAAATACCACATTGATAAATTAGGTTTAGAAAAAGGTGGCTGTAACCCAGTTCCTATTTCAGAAGACGAAAGAGAAATGAAAGATGGAAACATTATGATTCCGTCAGCACTATTAAAAGAAATTGCACCAAGATTTAAAAATCTTGCATTGCAGAAGTAGAAGGGAAAGAAGTACATGCAAAATAAATTTGGAAAATGGATCGTTATTATTTTTATTGCTTTACTAGCAATGATTTTCTTATTTGCTTATATGCAAAAAAAACAAGGAGCAAATGCAATCGTCAAAAAAGCATTTGATTCTAAAGAAGCACAGCTAATCTATTTAGCAAGACCTGGTTGTTCTTGGTGTGAAAAACAAAAACCAGTTTTAGAGGCTACCGCAAAGAAATATAATTTTGAATATTCTTATATTAACACAGAAAATTTAGATGCCGTACAGTTAAAAGAAGTATTAAAGAAATTCGAGGTTGATATAAATAGTTTTGGAACCCCAACTTTTGTAGTTGTGAAAGATGGTAAAGTAATAGACAGTAATATTGGATATATGGAAGAGAATACCTTTGTTTCTTTCTTACAAAGTACAGGTATGATAAAATAAGTATAGAGGTAGAATATGAAAAGAAAAAAAGAAGTTAAAAAACAAAACAAAAAATACATGTCTGTGATTGTTTGTGTGTTGATTATAATTGGCTTGGTCATTGCGAATGTGATTGTATCCAATCATGTACAAAATAAAAAAAGTGCAGATGAAAAAATAATACTAGAGAAAGTCTTTGCTAAAAAAGGAATTTCTTTGGTTTATTTAGGAAGAGATACATGTTCTTGGTCACAAAAATTTGAACCACATTTAAATTACTTACGTGATACTTATGGTTTTACTTATGAATATATAGATACTGATTTATATAGTGGGTTAAAATTAAATAAGATTTTAAATAAGCTTACGATTGATCCAAATGAATTTGGTACGCCAACTATAGTCGTTATGCAAGATGGTAAAGTATTAGATACACATATTGGGTATTTGGATGAAAAACCTTTATTTGAATATTTAAAAGAAAAGAAAATTATAAAAGAAGACGCTGACTATACAGAAAATACAAGCAGTCAAACAGAAGAGCAACAATATCCTAATATTACAACAACCACTTATCAACAATTCGAAGAATTATATAATAAAGAAGATGCTTTTGTACTTGTAATAGGACAAACAGGATGTACGTATTGTAACCAGTTTAAACCTGTTATGAATGAAGTTTCTAAAGAAGAAAATGTAACGATAAATTACATAGATATTAAAACCTTAAGTGAAGAAGATTCTAAAAAATTAGTATCCAATATTGATTATTTTGATAAGAACTCTTCTTGGGGTACACCGCTTACACTTGTTATAAAAAATAAAAAAACAGTGGCGGATTTAGAAGGTTATACAGAAGCAAAAGAATTAAAAAAATTCTTTAAGAAAAATAATATTATAAAATAAAAGGAGTAAACATATGAAAAAGAAAATCATAATAGGGATAGTTGCCTTAATTATTGTAGGCCTGTCACTTCTTGTTTTCTTTCTAGTACAAAAACAAAATGTAAAAGAAGAAAATGTAGAAGGACAAAAATTCAAAGAAGAATATGCAGCCTATAACAATCAAAAAAGTAAGAGTGGCAAACAATATAAAAAGGTAGACATGGAAGAAGACAACCGTTTTGTCTACGCAGATATGGACCAAATAAAAAAAGTTATCAAAGGAACAGGGGTTATCTATTTTGGATTTCCAGAATGTCCTTGGTGTAGAAATGCTGTTTCTGTACTAAATGATGCTGCCAAACAAACAGACCTTTCTCATATTTATTATTTAAATGTATTTGATATGAGAGATGAAAAGAAGTTAGATGAAAATGGCAATATTGTTACCACAAAAGAGGGAACTAAGGAATATAAAGAACTATTAGAACTTCTTCATGATGCATTACCAGAGTATGATGGATTAAAAGATCCTAATATCAAAAGAATTTATGTGCCACTTGTCATTACTTTTAAAGATGGAAAAGTGATAGATACACATTTGTCTACCGTTGATTCACAAAAAGATCCTTATGAAAATTTAACAGAAGATCAATATAAAGAATTATTAAAGAAATATACAGATGCTTTTACTAAAATTGGAGGCGTTTGTACAGATGCTTGCTAAAGGCATCTTTTTTCTTAAAAAAATAAAAGTGTTGTAAAAAGTAGATGCTTTCGTTATAATGGTATAGGACGTGATAACAATGAAAATAAAATATACTTTATTAAAAAATGAAAAAGATACAAAAGCAAGATATGGAACTTTGCAAACCAACTATGGAACATTTGAAACGCCTATGTTTATGCCAGTCGGAACTCTTGCCAATGTAAAAACACTTTCTCCTGAAGAATTAAAAGAAATGCATAGTGCTGTTGTATTATCTAATACCTATCATTTATGGTTAAGACCAGGTGCTGATGTTGTAGAAAAAGCAGGTGGACTTCATACCTTTATGCATTATGATGGACCCATTCTTACAGATAGTGGTGGTTTCCAAGTCTTTTCTTTAGCAAAAAATAAAGAAAAAGATATTGTAGAAGAAGGGGTACATTTTAAAAATCATTTAGATGGTTCTCCTTTATTTCTAACCCCTGAACTTTCTATTGAAATACAAAACAAATTAGATAGTGATATTGCGATGAGTTTTGATGAATGTATTCCATATCCTGCCTCTTATGAATATGCTAAAAAAAGTACAGATCGTACTTTACGTTGGGCTAAAAGAGGAAAAGATGTACATAAGAATGAAAGACAATCTTTGTTTGGTATTGTACAAGGTGGAGAATATACAGATTTAAGACACTATAGTGCAAAAGAAACGGTAAAAATGGATTTTGATGGATATTCTATAGGGGGCACTTCTGTTGGTGAAGGCAAAGAGGTTATGTATAAAATGGTGGAAGATGGCATTTTATATTTACCAGAAGATAAGCCTCGTTATTTAATGGGTGTTGGAGATCCACTTGATATTATTGAAGGGGTAGAACGTGGTGTCGATATGTTTGACTGTGTTTTACCTACTAGAATCGCAAGACATGGCAATGCTTTTACAAGACAAGGTAAAATCAATTTAAGAAATCTTAAATTTAAAGAGGATTTCACGCCTTTAGAAGAAGGTTGTGATTGCTATGCTTGTAAGCATTATACAAAAGCTTATATTAGACATTTAATTACTTCTAATGAAACTTTTGGTGGAAGACTTTTATCCATTCATAATATTCGTTTTTTAATTAAGATAACAGAAGAACTTAGAGAAGCTATAAAAACAGATACTTATCTTTCTTATAAAACAGATTTTATAGAAAAATATACAAAAAAATAAAACAAAGAGTGATAAAATTCATTCTTTTTTTTGATTGATATAAAAGGAGATGTGTGCTACACTTTTAATGGAATAAAGTAAGGAGAATGAAATGTGAAGAAAAGTAGAAAAGGATTTACATTAATAGAATTACTCGCAGTGATTGTCATATTAGCGATTATTGCTTTGATCGCAACTCCTATTATAGTAGGCGTTATCAATAAGTCTAAAAAGAATGCATTTATGGATACAGCTTATGGAGTCGTGGAAGCAGGTAAACTTTATTATGCCAAGAACTTTGGGAATGATGATTTTACTGGAAAGACATTTACATTTCCAGCAGACTCTGAAGAATTAAAACTATCAGGAGAAAAGATCGGTGGAGGAACCATAGAAGTAACTGGAACAGGGAAACAGATTCTTGCTATTTATGATAAGGCCAAGAACTGGTGTGCTTCTAAAGGAGAAGAGGATTCTAAGGTAAGTGTTGTAAAATACGAAGAAGGAAAATGTGGTTCTGCTTCAGAGGAGGAGCCAGATGGAGTCGCAAGTGCGCCAGCCTTGGGAGAAGGCATGATTCCTGTTACAATTGGGACAGATGGTATAGTTAAAAAAGCAGATATCAATAGTAAATGGTATGACTATGAAGCAAAACAGTGGGCCAATGCCGTTTTAGTCAGTAGTGATGTAAGAAGTACTTATCAAAATGGAGATACTATTCCAGAAGAAAAAATACTAGGGTATCTGGTATGGATTCCTAGGTATAGATATAAACTATTTAATGTAGATAATAAAAGTGTACCAGAACAAGAAATAGAAATAGTATTTGAAAGTAAAAATAAAACAAAATCAACAGGAAGTACGAATGGAACATACTTGACCCATCCTGCTTTTACCTTTGCCTCTAAAGAATTAGATGGAATATGGGTAGGCAAATATGAAGCCACAGGTTCTATGAGTGTAGCCTGCGTGAATGAGTCATGTACAACAATGGATTTAACCATTAAGCCAGATATAACAAGTATGAGGAATCTGAATCTTAGTAGTTTCTTTTATGCCGCAAGAAGCATGAGCACTGTAAACAATAATATATATGGATTAAAAGCACCAGAGATTAACACCCATGTGATGAAGAACATGGAGTGGGGTGCAACAGCTTATTTCACTCAATCTAAATATGGAAGATGTACAAACGGGGTATGTACAGAATTGACTAGAAATACCAGTACCAGCTATTTAACAGGAAATGGAGATTATAAAGCCAATATCAATCAATCTACTACAGGAAATATTACAGGTATTTATGATATGAGTGGTGGTTCCTGGGAATATGTGATGGGGAACATGCGAGATGAAACGGATCACTTTTCTTCAGGAGTTGCGGGATTTAATGGAACAAGTGAACCAAAGAGTCCAGATACCATCTATTATGACAGTTATGCCTATGATAGTACTTATACAACGCAGGAACGAGGCGCTCTTGGCGATGCTACAAGAGAAACCTTATCCACTTTTGGTTCCTCTACAGGGGGTTGGTATGGTGACTATGCAAGTTTTCCAAACAGTTCCTTTTACTGGCTTATTCGTGGTGGACACATGAGCAGTAATGAACTTTGTGGTGTTTTTGCTTTCAGCAGAGGGAGCGGTAGTGGAGGCGCTGGCCATTCATGGCGTCTGGTTATCAGTAAATAAATATAAGGTTTATAAAATAACACAAAAAAAATAATGTCGTGATTTTACTCAACAACATTATTTTTTTTATTTAGATGCATTTTCCTTTTTTTGATTAATACCGATCATACTACCAAAAGTAGTAACGCCTATAATAATCAAATAAAACAAATTGGTTTTCAGACCCCATTTATAAGTAGAAAATAGTAGGGAAAGTAAGAAAAATAATAGTATAACAATTCCACTTAACTTAAGACCTTCTAACCAACCATCCTTTTCACTTCTTTTGCCATTGATAAATCCCCCAATAAATAAGGAAAAGAATAATAAAATCATTTTAAAAACATTCATACCTACAGAACTTACTACGCCAAAATAATTCAGTAAAGTAATCAAAAACAATGAAACAATTAAAATTCCAAATATATGAGCAAGACAAAAGCCAAACTTTTTCATATTATCCATAATATCACCTACTTAAGTATATAGAATGTATAAAATAATATACCATTACCCATAATGAAAATAGGTGATACATATGTATTTAATTATTATAGCAAAAACATTTTTTATCTATTGCTTCATTGCGTTTGTCTATCGCATCATGGGAAAAAAGGAAGTAGGACAGTTAGGAATTGTCGATCTCATTGTTTCTATCTTAATTGCAGAGTTAGGAGCTTTATCAATCGAAAACTCTGATGCCTCTATTTTGGTCTCTGTCATTCCAATTGCGGTCATTGTTGCGATCCAACTGATTGTAGGGTATTTGTCTTTAAAAAACGCACCTATTAGAGATATAATAGATGGAAAACCTTCTGTTATTATAAAAAAAGGAAAGTTAAACTTTAATGAAATGACAAAACTGCGTTATACATTGGATGATTTAGTAGGACAACTTAGAGAACAAGGCATCAAAAGCATTGAAGAAGTAGATTATGCTGTTTTAGAAAACAATGGAAAATTATCTGTTTTTGAGAAAACAAAAGATTATCCATTGCCCCTTATTTTAGATGGCAAAATAGATTTTCAAGTATTAGAAGAAATAGGAAAAGAAGAAATATGGATCTACGAAATATTAAAAGAAAAAAGAATTCGCTTAGAAGATGTTTTCTATGCCTTTTATACAAGTAAAAAAACATTTATTATTAAAAAAAGTGATTTATTATAAAAAAACAAATGTCAAAAAAAATCTAATTTTGTCAAATAGCAAATTTATTGTTGACAAAAAGTATTTTATTTTTTATAATAGAGTTACTTAGTAAGCAAGATAGAAAAGCTATTATTATAAAAGTGTTCATACATTTTTATAGTTCTTAACGTTATATTTTGAAAAATAGATATAACCATTTGGTTCCTTATTTTAGAAAAAGTTAGAGAATAATTTATTTTAAAATAATTTCTATCAAAGAATGCTGTGAAGCCTTATCTACTTACTAAGAGCTTGTGCACGAGCGAGAGAGAAACTCATATAGATAGGCAACCTTTTGATAAGCTGACAGGTTATGAAAACGGTTGATTCCAAACTAGAAAATACATTGTTTGTCAGACAATGTATTTTTTTTGGTTTCTAGAAAAGAAGAGAAGACTTGCTAAAAGTATAAAAAGACTTTATAATGGTAAAAGAGTAAGAGGTGGCACATTTGAAACATAAAAAAGAACTCATTAAAAATACCATTATTATTGCAATAGGAAGATGTAGTACACAGGTTATTACCTTTTTATTGCTACCATTATATACAAGTATTTTATCTACTAAGGAATATGGGGAATATGATTTATTAAATACGATTTCTATTTTTGCAATTCCATTTATTACTATGCTTATGGAAGAAGCCATGTTCCGTTTCTTAATAGATGTAAAAGATAAAGCAGAAAAGAAAAAGGTCATTAGTCAAACTGTTATTTTTTCACTTATCAGTATGACAGTCGCTTCTCTTTTAATATTTATCATAGGTTCTATTTTCCATTATAAATATACTTTATATTTAATTTTCTTTATAGTGGGATCTATTTTATCAGGACTTGCAGGTTCTCTTTGTAGAGGACAAGGCAAATATACAATCTATGCTGTTTTTAATTTTTTATCTAGCTTTTTCAATGTCTTTTTAAACATTATCTTTATTGTTGTTCTAAAAATAGGCATTCATGGATTGTTTTTATCTTATATTATTTCTAATTCTTTAGTATCTCTTTGGATTTTATGGAGGCTTAGAGTTCCAAAATATGTATCCATTAAAAATTTAGATAAAAAATTGATGAAAGAAATGGTTTCTTATTCCGTTCCTTTAGTACCTAATAGTGTTTCTTGGGCCATTATTAACTTATCAGACAGAATTGTTATTACAAGTGTTTTAGGAGCTGCTGTAAATGGTATTTATTCAATGGCGAATAAGTTTCCAACGATTATCAATACTTTTTATAATTTCTTTTATATGGCATGGAAAGAATCTGCTTCTAAAATTGTAAAGGAAGAAAATAAAGAAGAGTTTTATAATAGTATTTATATCAATTTAAAACATTTCTTAATGGCAGTGAGCTTGGTTTTAATAGGGGTCCTTCCTTTTGTCTTTCCTATTTTAATTAAAAACGATTATACAGCAGCCTACGCTTATATCCCGTCACTTATTATTTCTATCTATTTTTCTAACTTATCTAGTTTTTATGGGGGTATTTTTGCTGCCTACAAAGAAACAAAAATTATGGGTAGTAGTACCGTTTGGTCCGCTATTATCAATTTAGCCCTTACTTTATCGCTTGTTCATTTTATTGGTGTGTATGCAGCTATTATTGCAACGTTTGTCTCTACATTCTCTGTTTATTTGTATAGAGGACAAAAAATGAAAAAGTACATTCATTTAGAAAAAGATACACTTACACTTTGTCATTTGCTTTGTTTAATCTGTGTAAGTTTGACTTATTATTATAAAAACAATTTACTTTGCCTATTTACTTTACTTGTAGTAACTCTTTATTCTATGTATATCAACAAAGGGTTTGTAAATATGGTTTTAAGAAAATTAAAAATCAAAAAGGCGTAAAGTCTTTTTTTGTATGAAAGTAAACTATTTGTAAAACAAGGTAGTTCTTCTTCGGTTTTCGTTGACAGGCTATTTCACAATATGATATTGTTCAGGTAGAAATAACAGTAGAGGAGTGAAAACATGGGTACCAAAAGTAAAAAAGGATTTACGTTAATAGAACTTTTAGCAGTCATTGTCATACTCGCAATTATTGCTTTAATTGCGACCCCTATTATAGTAGGTGTTATAAATAAAGCAAAGAAAAATGCTTTTAATGATACCGCCTATGGTGTAGTAGAAGCTGGGAAGCTTTATTACGCAAGAAACTTTGGAAATGATGATTTTACAGGTAAAACATTTGCTTTTCCTGGAGATGCAGAAGAACTTAAACTATCTGGAGAAAAACCAGGTGGTGGCTCGTTAGAAGTGACGGGGACAGGGAAACAAGTCTTAGCCATTTATGATAAGGCAAAGAATTGGTGTGCAAGTAAGGGTGATGACGATTCTAAAGTAAGTGTTGTAAAATATGAAGAAGGCAAATGTGGTTCTGCTACTAGTGAAACAGGCTATAAAGCACCAGAATTAAAAGGGTCAGATCCTACTTTAGGAGAGGGTATGATTCCTGTTACGATTGCAACCGATGGGACAGTAAAAAAAGCGGATACTAGTAAGAAATGGTATGATTATGCGGGTAAACAGTGGGCCAATGCCGTTCTTGTAAGTAGTGATGTAAGAAGTACTTATCAAAATGGAGATACTATTCCAGAAGAAAAAATACTAGGCTACTTTGTATGGATACCTAGATATAAATATAAGTTATTTAATACAAATAATGAAGGAGTAGTAGAACAAGAAATTGAAGTAGTCTTTGAAAGTAAGGGTACTTCCAAATCTAATGGAAGTACAAATGGAGAATACCTAACACACCCAGCCTTTACCTTTGGTTCTAAGGAACTAGATGGTTACTGGGTAGGAAAATTTGAAACAGCAGGAACCGTTTCTAAGGCTTGTACCAATGAATCTTGTACGACAGCAAACCTTACCGTAAAACCAAATATAAAAAGTCTTAATTATGCGGCTGTGGCCAGCAGTTTTTATGCGACAAGAAGTATGAGTACTATTACAAATAATGTATATGGACTTAAAGCATCTGAAGTCAATACCCATATGATGAAGAATATGGAGTGGGGAGGGGTAGCTTATCTTTCACACTCTAAGTATGGTACATGTACAGATGGAATATGTACGGCTGTAGGACTCAATTATAATACCGACTTTTTAACAGGTGGTGGTGACTATAAAAATAATAGTAATCAATCCACGACCAATAATATCACAGGTATTTATGATATGAATGGCGGCCTATGGGAATATGTAATGGGAACTACGAGAAATGCTGAAAATGAATTTTATGCAAGTGGTTCAGGCTTTAAAGGAACAAATGAGCCTAAAAATCCAGAGGCAAAGTATTATGACAGTTACGCATATGACACAAGTTATTCGAGTCGAGAAAGAGGAATGCTTGGAGATTCCACAAGAGAAACTTTAAGAAAGTTAGATCATGATTTTGGTGGTTGGTATGAGGATACTTCATATTTTCCATCTTCCACTTATAACTGGTTTATACGTGGTGGACTTTATAATGGTGGTACACTTTCAGGTATTTTTAGTTTTAAGGAGAACAGTGGTGGTGGACTTAATATCAGTACGTGGCGTATTGTTATCAGCAATTAAAAAAGATAGAAGAAAGCAAATGTTTCTTTTATCTTTTTTTTTCTAAATAATCAAGTAAGCGCTTCTTTTACTTTTTTAGCTTGATGCAGTGTTACATAGATAATATTCATGCCTGTCGCAATCACAAGTCCCCACATCCCAATTTTGAAACTAGAACAAATAAACAAAAGTAAAACCCGAATAATCATACCGCCTAAAGTACTCTGCATGGCTTCCTTGGCTTTCCCCATTGCTTGTAACACTCCAGTTAAAGGTGCTTGTATATAATACAAAAGACAAATAGGAGCCAGAGCCTTTGTATATAAAACACCATGCGATTGTTTATAAAGAAGTTGTAGGGGAACTTCAGGAATCAAAAGAAAGAGAATGGTAATAGGAACGCCTATTAAAAGAGAAAAGAAAATGGCCTGATTGACTTTCTTTTTTGTATACTTTTTATTGCCTCTACTATAATGGTAAGAAATCGTTGGAATTAAAGCCTGTGATATAGCCATTGTAAAGAAAGAGGGGAGTAATAAAAGAGGCATAACATATCCATTGATAATTCCATATTCATTTAAAATAAAAGAATTAGAATAGCCTACCTTCAATAAAACAAAGGTTAAAATAATAGGTTCAAAGAAATACCCAATACTACCAATTAATCTACTACCAGTCGTTGGAATACTAATCGTTAAAATATTTTTGATACTTTGTTTCTGCGGAATAAAATCCTTTTTTTCTAATTTAAAATGTTTTGGTAAAAAGAAAAACAAAACCAAAATAGAAGCAAGTTCACTTCCAATATTAGAAAGAACGATAAAAGCAGCCGCATATTCAACACCCTTTAAAAGAAAAATAGGGATACCAATAATAATTAAAATGAGTCTCACAAAGTCCTCTACAACATTAGAAACCACGTGAGGGACCATTTGTTCTTTCCCAAAGAAATACCCTCTTAAAATACTTGAAATAGAGATAAAAGGTAAAACCAAACCAATGGACATAATACTATACGTACATTTGCTTTCATGTAATAAAAAATTAGCCAAAAAGGGGGCTGTAAAAAGCAGTAATACTAAAATCACTACATTAAATAAAACGGTAATCGGTAAGATAGAAAAAATAAGATTCTTATTGTTTCCTTTATCCTCCGCTACTAACTTACTAATAGAAGTAGGAAGTCCTGCTTGTGCCAAAGCCATAAACAAAGTAAAAGTAGGAAGAATCATCATATAAAGACCCATTCCTTCTGTTCCTAAATTCCTTGCCATCACAACTTTAATAAACATTCCTAAGATTTTTGTAACAAATCCTCCTATAAGGAGAATGATTGTTGATTTGATAAATTTGCTTTTTCTCATTTGCTATCTTCCTTTGCTCTTTTATTTACAACTTTTTATCATTTCTTCTTTCCAAATACTGTAAATTCATATATAATATATTATGTAAGCATGTCAAAATATATTTATGGAGGGTGAATATGGATGTAACTTTTAATTCAGCAGAAGAATTATACCAAAGAATTTTGCCCGCACTCACAACCAAAAAAGAAGAGATGCGGAGAAATGGTTTTCCCTATATCAAAGAAGAAGATATATGGAATTATTTCAAAAAAAAGAAATGGCAAAATAGTAAAAAATTAACCCTTTTTGATATCATAGATGATGTATTAAATACCGATTGTTATATCATCGATGATTTCTTTAAAAAAGAATTAAGAACAATGAAAAGAAAAAGATATTTAGGAGAAGACGAGGAGGAAAGTCATCATGAATAAAGGTATGAAAGTTATAAAAAAATTAGGAATTGTAGTGGTTATTATTGCAGCCCTTGCAGCTATATTATTTCCATTATTAAAAGATTATAAATTTGGTCTTGATTTACAAGGTGGATTTGAGGTTCTATACGAAGTAAAAAGTTTAGATGGAACCCCTGTCACCAAAGATATGGTAACAAGTACCTATAAAACGATTGCTAAAAGAATCGATGTACTAGGCGTAAGTGAACCTTCTATTATTGTAGAAGGGGATGACCGTATTCGTGTACAATTAGCAGGCGTTACAGATAAAGAAGAAGCCCGTAACATTCTAAGTAAAGCCGCAACTTTATCTTTTAGAGATACAAGTGATCAACTCTTAATGGCAGCGGATGTATTAAAAGCAGGTGGCGCTAAAGTAGGACAAGATCAATATAACAAACCAGTTGTATCCTTATCTGTACAAGACAAAGATGAATTTTATAATGTAACCAAAAAAGTCAGTGAAAAATCAGACAACCGTATTGTTATTTGGTTAGACTTTGATCCAACATCAGATTCTTTTGCTAAAAATGGAGCACAATGTGGTAGTTTAAATGATTCTAGATGTTTGTCAGTTGCAACTGTTTCACAAGGATTTGCAAGTGATGTTATCATCCAAGGAAACTTTAAAGAAGAAGAAGTAAAAACATTGGTAGAGTTAATCAATTCAGGATCTCTTCCAACAAAACTAGAAGAAGTTTCTTCTAAAACAGTAGCTGCTTCTTTTGGACAAGATTCTCTTAATAGAACTTTTACAGCAGGTATTATAGGTATTAGTTTAATTCTTATATTCCTTATTGCTATTTACCGTTTTGCTGGATTTATCGCTGCTTTGGTTCTTGGTATTTACTCTTTTGTAACCTTATTTGTATTCTGGTTAGTTGGAGGGGTTCTTACACTACCAGGAATTGCCGCAATGGTAATTGGTATTGGTATGGCAGCCGATTCTACGGTCATTAACTATGCACGTATCAAGGATGAACTATTTAAAGGAAACTCTTTAAAACAAGCATGTAAAATGGGTAATAAAAGTTCTTTAAAAAGTATTGTCGATGCAAACTTAACAACCCTTATTGCTGCTTTTATCCTATTTATCTTCGGAGAAACCAGTATCAAGGGTTTCGCAACAATGCTAATTATCAGTACCTTTGTAACGATGATTATTATGGTTGCTTTATCAAGAAAACTTATGAAAATGTTTGTAGATACAGAATACTTTGATGAAAAATTAAATTTATTTATTGGAGTTCGTAATAAAGATGTGATCAGTAGTTATAATAAAAATCCAAAATCACTTCGTCCTTTTGAAAAAATAGATTTTGTAAAGATGAAGGGTAAAATATATGTAATTACAGTATTCCTTGCGGTTATAGGTATTATTTCACTTTGTACCCAAGGCCTTGTTTTAGGAGTTGATTTCAAAGGTGGAACCAGCATTACTATGCAAACCGCTAAAGAACTTACAAAACAAGATATTGCTAAAGATTTAAAAACACTGAAATTAACTGACCAAAGTATAGAGTTTTTAAAAGGTGGTACCATTGCTATTAAAGTAAATGAAACTTTAAATAAAAACAATGTAGCGAAAGCAGAAAAATATTTCAATGAAAAATATCAAGCAAAAACAGATATTGGTGTTGTTTCTGATGTTGTAAAACAAGAACTTATCAAAAATGCCTTTTTATCTGTTATCTTAGCTTCTCTAGGTATTATTATTTATGTGTCATTTAGATTTAAATTTAATTATGCAGTAAGTGGAGTAGCCGCACTTCTTCATGATACATTCATGATTATTGCTTTCTTTAGTTTATTTAAATTTGAAGTATCTTCTATCTTTATTGCAGCAATTTTATCTATTATTGGATATTCCATTAATGATACAATCGTGACATTTGATAGAACAAGAGAAGTTTATGAAAATAAGAAAAAAGTAAAAACAAAAGAAGATTTAGCAGAAGTGGTAAATGAAGGACTTAGAAGCACATTAACTCGTTCTATCATTACAACTATGACTACTTTAATTCCTGTTATTTGCTTAGTTATATTTGGCTCTCATGAAATTATCAATTTCAATATAGCACTTTTAGTTGGTTTAGTAGCGGGTGTTTATTCGTCTATCTTTATCGCAAGTTGTCTTTGGTATGATATGGAAAAGAAGAACTTAAACAAAAAAACAAAACAAAAATGGTATGAAGAAAAAGAAGTAGAAGAATTCACTGTCAAAGGTGTAAATGGATAAAAAAAGTGTAGACAAGTTTTCTACACTTCCTTCATATATATAAAGTAAGTAAAGTAGGTGAAAAGGATGACAAAATTAGTATTAGATATCACATTTGATCGTTTATTAGAAAAAGTCAAAACATATATAAAAAATGAAGAAGAATTAGAAACAATAGAAAAAGCATATTCCTTTGCAGCAAAGATGCATTTTGGAATCAAAAGACTTACAGGTGAAGATTACATTGATCATCCTTTACACGTTGCCTATATTCTTACAGATATTAAAGCAGATGCCGCTACACTTTGTGCGGCTTTGATGCATGATATTTTAGAAGATACAGAAGTAACAAAAGAAGAAATGTCTGCGATGTTTGGAGAAGAAATTACAAACTTAGTAGATGGTGTAACCAAAATCAATAAATTAAACTTTTCTGGAAGCAATGATGCAATGAACGCAAACCATAGAAAAATTATAGTAGGACTTTCTGAGGATGTAAGAGTTATTATTATCAAACTTGCAGACCGTTTACACAATATGCGTACTTTATGGGTACATGCGCCTAAAAAGCAAAAAGAAAAAGCAAAAGAAACTTTGGATATTTTAACACCACTTGCTGAGAGATTGGGTATGAATCAGCTTAAAAGTGAATTAGAGGATTTATCTTTACGTTACTATAAACCAGATGTTTATTTTTCTGTTGTAGAAAAGTTAAATAAAACAAAAGCAGAAAGAGATAAACATGTTTTGGATATGATTGAAAGTGTCAGTGAAATACTTGATAAAAATAATATCAAACATGAAATCAAAGGACGTAGTAAAAGTATTTTTAGTATTTATAAAAAGCTAGATAAAGGAAAAAAATTCAGCGAAATCTATGATTTATTAGCCCTTCGTGTTTTTGTGGAAACAGATGCAGAATGCTATAGTACACTCGGTATTATTCATTCTAAATTTAGACCGATTCCAAAACGTTTTAAAGATTATGTAGCGATGCCAAAAACCAATATGTACCAGTCTTTACATACCACTGTTTTTGGAGTAGATGAGGATCTCTTTGAAATCCAAATCCGTACTTATAAGATGGATGAAATTGCTGAACACGGAATAGCGTCTCACTGGTCTTATAAAGAAAAGGGAAGCAATGTAAAAGCTGATATGCAAAATGAAATGGAACAAAAATTACAATTCTTCCAATCTTTAATGGAATTACAAAAAGAAGGCGAAACAGATGAAGAATTTGTAAATTCCGTACGAAATGATATTTTAAAAAAATCAGTCTATGTATTCACACCTCTTGGTAACGTAATAGAGCTTCCAGTTGGCAGTACCCCTATCGATTTTGCATACAAAGTGCATTCTAGAGTAGGAGACCAAATGGTTGGAGCCATTGTCAATGGAGCGATTGTTCCTTTGGATTATGAATTACAAGACAATGACATTATCAAAATCAATACCAATAATAATTCAGCTGGGCCATCTAGAGAATGGATTGCCCTTGCAAAAACCAATAGTGCTAAAAACAAAATAAAATCATTCTTTCATAAAATAGATAGAGAAGAAAACTTAAAAGCAGGAACAGAAATTTTTAATAAAGAATTAAAAAGACAAAAGATTGCTTATACAGAATTCTTCACAAATGAAAATATAGACAAAGTCTTAACAGAATTAAAAATGGATAGTATGGATGAAGTCATGATGATGATAGGTGGTGGAAAGCTTAATGCTTTAAGTACCATTCATCTTGCTAATAAACAAACAGATACAAAAGCAGAAATCTTACTTAAAAAAGCGCAGAGTAGCGAAATTAAAAAACCACATGTTAGTCATGCAGATGTTGTAGTAGAAGGTGCAACAGACATCAAAGTCAATATTGCAGCTTGCTGTAAACCTCTTCCAGGAGACGATATCGTTGGATATATCACCAAAGGGTATGGTATTACAGTACACCGTTCTAATTGTCCAAATGTTGCGGAATTAGAAGAAAGAATTATTAGTGTACACTGGAGCGAAGAAACGGATCAAAAATACCAAGCTTCTCTTATGGTAAGAGCTTCTAGTGAAGAACACCTTTTATTAGATATTATCGCAAAAACATCAGGAAATGATAACATGATTCAAAATATTACAAACCTTGCTAAAGGAAGAAACTTTGCCTATGAAATTACTATTTTAGTACCCAATGACGAAGTTTTATATAAATTCATTCATGATATTGAAAGTATGCCAAATGTAGTCGATGTAGAAAGATTGATCAAATAATGCGTGTTTTGGTACAAAGGGTACTAGACTCTCATGTAATGGTTCATAATAAAAGAGTAGGCGAAATAAACAAAGGCCTAACGCTTCTTGTTGGTTTTACAGAAGGCGATAGTGAAAAAGAAATTGATGAAATGGTAAAGAAAGTCATTCACTTAAGAATTTTTGATGATGAAAATGGAGTAATGAATCTTTCTTTGCAAGATATAAATGGCAGTATTTTAAGTATTTCACAGTTTACTTTATATGCAGATGCTTCTAAAGGTAGAAGACCTAGTTATGTAAATGCTCTACATAGCGAAAAAGCAACTCTTTTGTATGATATTTGGAACAAGAAATTAAAAGAGACAGGTATTCATACAGAAACAGGTATTTTTGGAGCTGATATGAAAGTGCATATTACAAATGATGGTCCTGTAACAATTTGGTTAGAAAGTGGGAAGAAAAATGAATAATGAAAAGACAAATTTTAAATTAGTCAATATGGCCCTTTTGTGTGTTATTATTTATTTGATTTATAAGACAGGAAATTTGTGGTTAGGTATTATAGGAAAAGCTTGGCAAATTTTATTTCCTTTCTTAATTGCTTTTATTCTTGCTTATGCCTTATATCCTTTTACTTTGTTCTTAAGAAGACATAAGTTTCCTAAAAAACTAAGCAACTTTATTGCGCTTGCTTTAGTCGTAGGACTCATTGCTTTTATAGGCATTATTGTATTCCCCATCTTAACCAATGAATTGTCTAGTTTATTTGGAGGAATCATTACTTTTATAAAAGAGATATCTCTTGATTATGATTTAGATTTAGGTCCACTACAAAATTCTTTATCGAGTGCTTTTAAAGACATTATCGGTTCTGTTGGTAAGAATGTATCAAATGGAGCCATCTCTTTTATTAATGGATCTTTAAGTGTTTTATCTACAGCTTTAATTGCCTTTAGTGCATCTGTTTATTTCTTATTTGATATGGATGCCATTCGTAAAAGAATCAAAACAGTATTAAGAAAAAAATCAAAAAGAACATTTACTTATTTTAAAAAGGTAGACAATGAAATGAAAAATTATTTGTCTGGCTTTATCAGAATTGCTTTTATTAGTTTGTTTGAATACGGAATTGCTTATGCAATTATAGGACATCCAAGTGCCTTCTTACTTGCTATATTGGCTTCTGTAGCAAACCTAATTCCTTATTTTGGAGGGATTGTAAATAATACAATAGCGGCTATTACAGCCTTTGCTATATCGCCTTCTTTATTCGTAAAAACATTAATTGCCTTTGCTGTTTTATCTGGATTAGACGGCTATGTAATCAATCCACTTGTTTATGGAAAAACAAACCAAGTACATCCAATTTTGGTTATATCTGCTGTATTTGCTGGAGGTATATTAGGAGGCATTCTAGGTATTATTATTTCTCTTCCTGTTGCGATTGTACTTATCACAACATATAAGTTTTACAAAGAAGACATTTATGAAAAAATTGATTCAATCAAAGAAAGTAAGAAAGAGGAAGTATAATCCTTTTTTTTATCTAAATTTACAGAACCCTATTAATTGTCAGTATAAAATAACACAATATCCATAAAAAATATAACTATAAAAAGGAAACATTTGAGCTTTTCCTTTTTTTTTGTTATAATGAATAAGGTGATAAAGATGAAAAACTACAACG
The DNA here is from genome assembly GCA_028693035.1 of Bacilli bacterium. GTDB lineage: Bacteria > Bacillota_I > Bacilli_A > RF39 > UBA660 > RUG12867. Next base: position 39,656 of record JAQUWE010000006.1, read on the forward strand.
AAGATTCCATAAAAATACTAGAAGGTTTAGATGCCGTTCGTAAAAGACCTGGTATGTATATAGGATCAACTGACAAAAGAGGACTTCACCATTTAGTCTGGGAAATCGTAGACAATGCAGTAGACGAAGTGATAAATGGATACGGTCATAAAATTAAAATAATATTACACGCAGACAATAGTGTTACAGTAGAAGACGAAGGAAGAGGAGTCCCAGTTGGACGCCATGTAAGTGGTAAATCGACTCCAGAAGTTATTTATACAGTACTCCACGCGGGTGGTAAATTTGAAGAAGGCGGATACAAAGTATCTGGAGGACTCCATGGAGTGGGTGGTTCTGTAGTAAATGCCTTAAGTAAACATATGGAAGTTTTTATCAAAAGAGATGGATTTGAACACTATATTCGTTTTGAAGATGGTGGTAAAGTAGCAGTTCCATTAAAAAAACTAGAAAAAACAAGTAAGACAGGAACCAAAGTACACTTCTTACCAGATGACCAAATCTTTGGAAAAGCAAAATATTCTTACACAACCGTATGTGAAAGAATGCAAGAATGTGCTTTCTTACTATCAGGTCTTACCATTGAAGTCATTGATGAAGAAGATGATAAAAGAGATGTTTTTCATTATGAAAATGGAATCAAATCTTTTGTAGAATATATCAACGATGGAAAAAGTACTTTACATAAACCGGTTCATTTTGAAGGTGTTAAAAACGGTATCAATGTAGAAATAGCTTTCCAATATTCTGATACCTATAATGATAATTTAATTTCCTTTGTAAACAATGTAAAAACATCAGATGGGGGAACTCATGAAGTTGGATTCAAAACAGCTCTTACCAGAGTTTACAATGATTACGCAAGAAAAAATGGCTATTTAAAAGCCAAAGATAAGAACTTAGAAGGACCAGATACAAGAGAAGGGCTTACAGCTGTTATCAGTTTACAAATACCAGAATCTCTTCTTCAGTTTGAAGGGCAGACAAAAGGAAAACTGGGTACGCCAGAAGCTAGAAACATTGTAGAAAATGTAACGAGTGAACAACTTCAATTCTTCTTAGAAGAAAACAATCAAATTGCGACAGATATCATGAACAAAATGATCAAAAGTAAATTTGTTAGGGAAGCCGCAAGAAAAGCAAGAGAAGCAGCTCGTAAAGGCAAAGATAAAACCAAAATTGAAAGATTGATCAGTAATAAACTGACACCAGCCCAAGCTAGAAATCCTGCTAAAAACGAACTATTCTTAGTCGAAGGAGATTCAGCTGGTGGTACAGCGAAAACGGGAAGAGAACGTAAATTCCAAGCCATTCTATCTTTACGTGGTAAAGTTATCAATAGTGAAAAAACAAAACTAGAAGAATTATTAAAAAATGAAGAAATCAATACCATCATTCATACCGTAGGCGCAGGTGTTGGAAGTGACTTCGATATCACAGATTGTAATTATGATAAAGTCATTATTATGACCGATGCCGATGTCGATGGAGCCCATATCCAAACCCTTTTACTTACTTTCTTTTACCGTTATATGAAACCCCTTATTGAAGAAGGACATCTTTATATCGCAATGCCTCCTTTATATAAACTCGCAAACGGAAAAGAAATTCATTATGCTTGGGATGATGAAGAACGTGCTAAAATATTAAGCAAAAGTAAAATCAAATTAGAAACTTCAAGATATAAAGGACTAGGTGAAATGAACGCGGACCAGTTATGGGAAACCACCATGAATCCAGAAACCAGAAGTTTAATCAAAGTAGGCATAACCGATGCTGCTTTAGCAGAAAAAAGAGTCAGTGTTTTAATGGGAGATAAAGTAGAGCCAAGAAAAGAATGGATCGAAGAAAATATTGTTTTCACACTAGAAGACGATTATGCCGTATAAACAATTGACGAAATAAATAAAATATATTATAATAAAAGCAATATTGATTGGAAGAGTATTATTTAAAAAAATATTACAGGGAAGATGAACAAATGAGAACATCTATATTTTTATATAAGAAAGACACCAAATAAAAACAATAATCGTATTTCTGCGTTAAAGAACCAAAGCGCATAGCATCGCTATGAAATAAGGTGGCACCGCGGAAATAACCGTCCTTATATACGAAAGTATATAGGGGCTTTTTTTTAGAAAGGAAAGACTATGGAAACAAAAGAAATCATTGAAAAAAGAAGAAGTATCAGAAGTTTTGAAAAAGATCAAATAGAAGACAGTATCATCAAAGATATTTTATATGATGGTACGATGGCACCTTCTGCTCATCATAAACAACCATGGGAATTTATAGTGATTAAAAACGAACTTATTAAAAATAAAATAGCGTCCTTTTTAATTGAAAAAGATTTACGCATGGGAAAAGAATCTTCTTCAAGTCATACAGCACGTGTCATTAAAGAAGCACCTGTATGTATCTTGGTTTATAACAAATATGAAGAACAACCCCTTATGAATACCTTATCAGTAGGCGCTGCTATCCAAAATATGCTGCTTTCCGCAACTGACCATGGTCTTGGCAGTCTATGGGTAGGAAATGTATGCAAAGTAGAAGATGAAATACAAAAATTACTTGGCAAAAATATGCGTCTAATGAGTGCTGTCTTACTTGGGTATGTAAAAGAATATCCAAATAAACCAGAAAGAAACTTAGTCGATGCAATTACAGAATGGAAAATATAAAAAGGAGATGAAAATATGATCCAAAAACCAAAAGGTACCTATGATGTTACCAAAGAACAAAGTGAAACAATTTTATATATAGAAAAATTATTAAAAACAGTGATGGATAATTATAATTATAATTACATTAGAACACCCTTATTTGAAGCCAGTGAACTTTTTCATAGAGGGGTTGGAGAAACAACCGATATCGTAACCAAAGAAACGTATGACTTCAAAGATAGGGGAGACCGTAATATGACCCTTAGACCAGAAGGAACCGCTGGTGTTGTAAGAGCTTTCTTAGAAAACAAAATGTATGCAGATCCAGATATGCCAAGTAAAAACTGGTATTATGGACCTATGTACCGTTACGAAAGACCACAAAAAGGTCGTTATAGAGAACTTTATCAGTTTGGCGTAGAAGTGTTTGGTTCAAGTGATCCAATGATGGACGCTGAAGTTATCAGTATTCCTGTTAGTATTTATAAATTATTAGGACTCAAAGGCGTGAAAGTAAAAATCAATAGTCTTGGAGATAAAGAATCAAGAGAAGCATATAGAAATGCTTTACTTGCTTACTTTAAACCGCATTTAGATGATTTATGTGATGACTGCAGGGAACGTTACCAAAAAAATCCTTTACGTATTTTAGATTGCAAGGTAGATGCAGACAAAGACTATATGAAAAAAGCACCTACTACAATAGAATATCTAAATGAAGAAAGTAAAACTTTCTTTGAAAACGTACAAAAATATTTAGATGCTTTAGGTATTGATTATGAAGTAGATCCTTCTGTTGTAAGAGGACTTGATTATTATACCCATACTGTATTTGAAATAGAAGCTAGTATTGAAGGCTTTGGCTCACAAAATGTATTATGTGGGGGAGGCAGATACGACGGTTTGGTAGAAGTCATCGGAGACAAAAAAGTGCCTGGTGTTGGTTTTGCTCTTGGTATGGAAAGACTCCTTTCTGCATTAGAATTTGAAAAAATATCACTTGTAGAAGAGAAAAGCCTAGATGTATATGTCATTCCTGTAGGAGAAGAAGATAAAGAAGAAGCTTTCTTCTACACACAAACCCTTAGAATGAATGGTTTTACAGCTGAAACAGATTATATGAATCGTAATTTAAAAGCCAATTTTAAACAAGCAGATCGTTTAAATGCTAAATTTCTTTTGATACTAGGAGAAGAAGAAAGAAAAGCAGGAATCTATACCCTTAAAGACAATAGAGAGAAAAAAGAATACAAAATAGATAAAGAAGAAATTGTAGACTTTTTAGATACACAGATAATGGAGGAAGAACATGAATAAAATATATGCGAAAAATTTAAATAAACACTTTGGTGAAACCATCGTTTTCCAAGGTTTTGTAGAAAAAATAAGAGACTTACAATATGTACAATTTTTAGTACTTAAAGATGGTACTGGTAAAGTACAGCTTACAATTGAAAAAAATGAAGAAACAAAAGCACTACAAGAAGTTGTAGCCAATTTAACTTTAGAAAGTACTGTAAAAGTAACAGGAAAATTACTAGAAAGTCCTTCTGTAAAATTAAATGGCATGGAAATAATTCCAGAAGAAATCATTGTAACAAGTACTTCTTTACCAGAACTTCCTTTTGATAACAAAAGCAAGGACAATAGTTTAAGAGAAACAAGACTTGATTATCGTTTTATTGATTTAAGAAGAGAAGAAAACAATCTCCTTTTCAATTGCCAAACTGTATTGGAACAAGGTTTTAGAGAATACTGGACAAAAAATCAATATACAGAAATCCATACCCCTAAAATTGCAGCAGGAGCAGCTGAATCTGGTGCAGAGGTATTTAAAATCGATTACTTTGGAAAAGAGGCTTGTTTATCACAGTCACCACAATTCTATAAACAAATGGCTATGGCAAGTGGATTTGATAAAGTCTTTGAAATGGGACCTGTTTTTAGAGCAGAAAATTCACATACTTCTTACCATGCCACTGAAATTCATATGGCAGATGCAGAGATTGCTTGGGTAGACGGTGTAGAAGATGTCATGGAAGAAGAAGAAAACTGGATCAAATACGGCATTGATAAAATGTGGGAAGCCTATGGAGAAGAAATTGAAAAAGCTTTCAAAGTACAAAAAGTAGATACAAGTATCACATTCCCAAGAATTACTTTTGCAGAAGCTAAACAAATTTTAAAAGATAAGTATCATTATATGGGCGAAAAAGAAGATGACTTTGAAAGAAAAGAAGAAATGCTTCTTTGTAAATATGCAAAAGAAATGTATAATTGTGATTTTGTTTTTGTTACAAAATTTCCATTTAGTGCAAGACCTTTCTATCATATGGTAGGAGAAGATGGACTTACTAAAAGTTATGATTTATTATTTAGAGGCATTGAAATTACAACAGGTGCCCAAAGAGAACATAGACATGATATTTTAAGAAAACAAATTATTGAAAAAGGAGTAGATCCAGAATCTTTAGCCTTTTACTTAGATTTCTTTAAATATGGATGTCCTCCACATGGTGGCTTTGGTGTTGGGGTAGCCCGTATTATGATGCAACTATTCCATATTGATAACATTAGAGAAGCAACCTTTATTTATAGAGGACCAACACGTTTAAATCCATAAAACGTAAAGTTTACAAAAAAACGTACAGTAAAAATACCAATAAAAATAAGGAAAAAAAGTACTTCATACGTAAATGGTACTTTTTTTGTTTACAATGAATTCTTTTTAAGATACAATAAAGATATAGTAAAGAAGAATAAGAAAGAGGTTTTTGTATGTTAAATAATTATGCCAATATGTCAAATGAAACATCCACTTTCCTAATGAGTCTTATAATTGCAGTAGCCATCGTTGGATTTGTGATTTATTTGATTTTAGGAATTAGTTGGTCTAAAATTTTCAAAAGTAATGGAGAAAAAGGATTTAAGGCTTTTATTCCTGTCTACAATGCATGCGTGCTTATGGAGATTGTAGGTATGAATCCAGCTATGGTTTTATTGTTCCTTATTCCGATTGTAAATTTATTTGTCCTTGCTTTAGTAAGTGTAAGAGTTGCGAATAAATTTGAAAAGGGAGCAGGATTTGCGATAGGACTATTGTTCTTTCCATTTATCTGTTACCCAATCTTAGCTTTTTCTTCTTCTGAAGTAAAAGAAAAAAGAGAAGTAAAAAAACACAAAAAAGAAGCACTTGCAGAAGAAGAGGATCCTATTATCTGTTCTGTATGTGGAACCACTTTAGCGCCTGATGCTACAGAATGTTTTGTATGTGGGGAAAAAGTAGAGCCAAAAAATGCTGAAACAGTAGAAGTACCAGTGTTAGAACAACTTGCTAAAGAAGAAATGAGTAAAAATTCTTTAGAAGAAATGCCTACATTAGAAACAGAAGAAAAAGAAGAAACACCTTCTTTAGAAAATATAGAGGAACCAGCTTTGGATCCTATTTATGGAGCGCCTCAAATGGAAGAGAAACAAGAGGAACCTGTATATTCTAATATAGAAGAGGAAGAAATACCTGTCACACCAATTCCAAGTTCTTTTGTGGAAGAAGAAGTGCCAGCTGCACCTACCAATGATTTTGATATCAATGAAATCGTAAATGCATATAACACGGATGAAGCCCCTCTAGAACCAGTGTCTCCGGAAGTGGAAGAGGCACCTTATGAAAGTAGAGAACCTTATAAATATAAAGCGTCTTCTAAAACACTTGATGAAATATTAAAATTAAACAACAATTTATATACAAATATAGAAAATAAGAAAAAAGAAGAAGACGATCTTCCTAAGGAAGAAAACCTTATTTCTAAAGAAGATGTACAACCACTTGTGCAAACAGAACTTCCAAAAGAAAAGGAAGCAGAATTAGAACAAGAAGTAGATGATTTTGTAAAAGAATTGCTTCATTTAAAAAGTGAAAACGAAGCTACAAAAGAAGACGTTGTACCAGTAGAGCCTATTACAACCAATTTTGTAAAAGAGGAAATTCCATCTACACAATTTGATTTTATGCCAGCAGAACCTTTTGCATCAGAAGAAACAAGTGCACCTAGTGTAGAAAAAAATAATGATTTGTTTGGAAAAGCAAATGAAATGAATATTCCTGTAGAAGAAAAAGAAATAGAACCTTATATACCAGAAGAAGTAAGCATTCCTAAGGTAGAAGAAAAAGATGATTTATTTCAAAAAATCAATGAAATGAACGCCGCTTTAGAAGAACAAGAACCAGAACCTTATATGCAAGAAGAAAGCAGTACTCCTAAGGCAGAAGAAAAAGATGATCTATTTGAAAAAATCAACGAAATGAATGCCGCTTTAGAAAAGCAAGAAGAATCTTATGTACCAGAAGAGGTAAATGTTCCTAAAATAGAAGGTGCACATTTATTTGGACAACAAAGTACAGTAGAAGTACCTTTAGAGGAAACTTCAATACCTGCATTTGTTCCAAATGAACCAATTGATTTAACCGCACATTTTCCAAAAGTAGAAAAACTTCCAGTAGACGAAGCTCCTTATATAAAAGAAGAACCTGTTGTGGAAGAAGTGAAACATGAAGAATTTGTTAAACCAGGAATTGGACAAGTAAGAACTTGTACAAACTGTGGTTCAACTATTCCAAGATATAGCCAAAGATGTTTACTTTGCGGACAAGCAATCGAAAAATAGAAAGTGTAAAAGCTTCCTTTTTTTTACTATATTTTTTATTATATAATGATAGACTAAGAATAGGGAGTATGGTACACTATATAAAGAATAGAGGAGTGAGTACAGAATGAATAGAAAAAGAGGATTTACCTTGATAGAACTTTTGGCTGTAATAGTAATACTTGCTATTATTGCCCTTATTGCGACCCCTATTATAGTAGGTGTTATTAATAAATCTAAAAAGAATGCTTTTTTAGATGCTTCTTATGGAGTACTAGAAGCAGGCAAATTATACTATGCCAAAAATCTTAACAATGATGCATTTACAGGAGAAACTTTTACCTTCCCAGACGATGCTGGCAGTTTAAAATTATCGGGTGAAAAACCAGGAGGTGGAACTCTCTTTATAGGCAGCAAAGGGGAAACCACCTTATCCATTTTTGATAAAGGAAAAAACTGGTGTGCTAGTAAAGAAGATAAAGACGAAAAAGTAACTATCAAAAAGTACACAGATACATGTGGAGAGGTAGATACAGAAAATAATACAGAACAATTAAATGTTTTAATGCAAAAACAAATCACTAAAAACACAGAAACAGTATGTACAGAGGCAAGTGGTGTCTTTTCAGGAAATTGCTATTTCAAAGGAACCGAAGAAGAAATCAATAAAAACTATGTTTGGTATAGTGGACTGCTATGGAGAGTTTTATCTGTTTCTAATAACGGAAATGTAAGAATGATTAGTGAACTTCCTTTAACAGCCATTCATGGTTTTGAGGAAAAATATTTGTGGAGTGGCAATGCTGCCTATTATAAAGATAGTAGTTTAAATAAATGGCTATCTACTAATTTTTATGAAAATTTATCTAATGAAGCAAAATCAAGTATTCAAAATGAGAGTTTTTGTATTGGTACATCACTAAATAATTGTTCTTTAAAGTCAAGTTCTAATCCTGCTGGAATGCTTACTGAAGAGGAATATACAAAAGCAGGAGAAAGTAATTCTTATTTAAACAATCAAAGAGCCTTCTTTTTAGCCAATTATAAAACATCTACCACGCTTGCTTATGCAGACAATCAAGGAATAGTGCAAGCTGGACCTTATTATAATATCCATGGCGTTCGTCCAGTGATCACCACTGTATCCTTCGTTCCTAATAAAGGGAATGGTACAAAAGAAAAACCATATCAATTATATACAAAGAAAACAAATATAACAGATATAGATGTAGGAAGTTATATAAGTGTTCCAAAAAAAGAAGACGGAAATTATCTGGTAAGACTCATTGATAAAAAGGATGGACCTAAAGTTGTTTTAAACGATACCTATGGAAGCTCTGTAATGAACACAAATAAAGCCCCTTGGTATTCAGCAGCAACTGTTATGCAAAATTATTTAAATACTTTTTATAATGGATTGCATACAGGTTATGTAGATACAGCAAATCATGATTACAATGCTACCCTTTATAATCCTGTAGATGGCAGGACGGGTTGGCCAAATGCAACTTCGATTTGGCAAGGAAAAATTGCACTGTTAAGAGTAGCGGACTGGTTTTGTGGAAATGATATTTTACTAGGAAGTAATGAACTCATTTGGACGATGACAACCAGCCGGAATACAGGGGGTAGTGGCCAGTTTATGGCTATCAATAGTCACCCGGCCCAAACACTCAGTTCAACACTTGCTGATACTTCAGCAAAAGTACGTCCATCTTGGTATTTAAAAAACGATTTAACAGTTATAAGTGGGGAAGGAACCCTCAAAAATCCATATATTTTAAAAGGATAAAAGAAAGTACTCTATTATAGAGTACTTTTTTATGAAATAAAACACAAAAAGAGACACAGAATAATAATAAGAGAAATAGAATAAAAGAAAAGACAAAAAAACGATTAAAAAACTTGTGATGAGAGAAAACCCATGTTATACTAATAGTAATAGATAGGAAAGAGGTCGTATATGAACAAAAATGTAATAAAAATAGTCAGTGTATTTATCATCAGTTGTTTCTTTTTAACAGGATGTGGGGGAAATAAAAAGTCCATACCGGCTGATTCTTTCCGAAAAGAAATGGAAAAAAAGGCTTATACAGTCCAAGATGTAACCGCTACTTATGATCAAGAAACAACAAGTAAAGCATTATTTGCTGTCAACACAGAATACCAAATTGAATTCTATGCCCTAAAGAATGGGGACGGTGCAAAAAGTTCTTATGATTTCAATAAGAGTAGAGTTGCAATCCAAAAAACAAAAGATGCTAAAGAAAAAGAAGTTAAAAAAGGAAATTATGTATACTATACATTAGAATCTTCTAAAGTATATACCGTTATTTCAAAAGTAGACAATACAGTTCTTTATGCAAGTACAGATAGCAAACATAAAAAAGAAATAGAAGAAGTTATAAAGAACTTAGGGTATTAAAAATAAGGAAAAGACAAGGAAAACATTGGCTTTCCTTTTTTTTTTTGATATAATAAACAAAGGTGATGTAAGATGGAAAGCATTATAAAACGTATATTTGACTACTCATTAGAAGAAATTATGGAAAAACGATTCTCTAGTTATTCCAAATCCATTATACAAGATCGTGCCTTACCAGATGTAAGGGATGGACTCAAACCCGTACAAAGAAGAATTTTATATGGGATGTATAAAGAAAGACATACCTATGATAAACCAACTGTAAAATCTGCACGTTGTGTAGGGGATATCATGGGTAAATACCATCCACATGGAGACTCTTCTATCTATGAAGCTATGGTTCGTATGAGCCAGTGGTGGAAACAAAATGCAATCTTAATTGATATGCAAGGAAACAATGGTTCCATGGATGGCGATGGCGCAGCTGCTATGCGTTATACAGAAGCAAGACTTTCTAAAATGAGCAATGAACTAATCAACAAAGATATCGAAAAAGGAACGGTTATGATGGCCCCTAACTTTGATGATACTTTGTCAGAACCAACTGTTCTACCAGCTCGTTTTCCAAACCTTCTTGTCAATGGAGCCAACGGCATTAGTGCGGGGTATGCAACCAATATTCCTCCTCATAATTTAGGGGAAATTATTGATGCTACTATCAAAAGAATTGACAGCCCTAATTGTTATTTAGAAACCATCTTAGAAATCGTAAAAGGACCTGATTTTCCAACAGGCGGGATTGCTCTTGGAAGAAAAGGACTCTTAGATGCTTTTAAAACAGGTCGTGGCAAGATGATGATAAGAGCAAAATATACAGTAGAAAAAACTAAAGCAAAAGAACAAATCATTATTACAGAAATTCCTTTTGATGTAAATAAAGCAGCTTTAGTTGCTAAAATCAATGACATTAGAATTGATAAAAAAATAGAAGGAATCGCAGACGCAAGAGATGAATCGGATAGAGAAGATTCTGTACGTATCGCGATTGATCTAAAAAAAGATGCCAACAGTGAACTCATTATCAATTATTTATTAAAAAATACCGATTTACAAATTTCATATAACTATAATATGGTAGCGATTGTTAATAAAAGACCAATGACACTAGGCATCCTTCCTATTTTAGATGCTTATGTAGCCCATCAAAAAGAGATTATTACCAAAAGAATTTCCTTTGATTTAGCGCATGCCAAAGAAGAAATGCATATTGTAGAAGGACTTATCAAAGCTTTATCTATTTTAGATGAAGTCATTCGTATCATTCGTTCTAGTAAAAACAAAACCAATGCCAAAGAAAATTTATCAGAAAAATATGGGTTTACAGAAAGACAAGCAGAAGCAATTGTTGTTTTACAACTTTACCGTTTGTCTAATACAGATGTCACAGAACTTATGACAAGAAGAGATAACTTAGCGATTATCATTAGTGGTTTAGAAGCTATTTTAAAAGATGAAAATAAACTACACAGTCAAATGAAAGACGAACTTAGAGCTATTAAAAAAGAATACGCTGTACCAAGAAAAACAGAAATCAGAGATGAAATCGAAGAAATTAAAATTGATACAACGCATCTTATTCCAAAAGAAGATGTTATTGTGGTTGCGACCAAAGAAGGATACTTAAAAAGAGTGTCTATGCGTAGTTACAATAAAGAAGAGGAAACCCTTTTAAAAGAAGGAGATTATTCGATTGGGCTTTATGAGGCCAATACCTTAGATACTCTCTTACTTTTCACAGACAAAGGAAATTATTTATATGTACCTGTATACGATATTCCAGATCTAAAATGGAAAGAACTTGGTAAACATGTAAGTAATTTAGTACCTTTAGATCCTGATGAAAACATTGTATATTCTCTTTTAGTACCTGATTTCAGTGCTGACAAAGAAATCACTCTTTTCACACAAAATGGAATGGTCAAAAAGACAAAACTAAGTGATTATAAAGTTGTTAGATATTCAAAACCAATGGTCGCAATTAAGGTAAAAGATAAAGACAAAGTCGTAAGTGTTACGGAAAGCAATGGACAAAATGTCTTCATCGCAACGAGAAGAGGCTATGGTCTTAGATACGAAGCAAGTGAAATTCCTGTAACAGGACTTAAAGCAGCAGGTGTAAAAGCCATTACACTTAAAGAAGATGAGGTAGTAAGTGGAACCCTCTTTGATGATAGTGCAGAATATATTACTGTATTTACTTCTAAAAATACTGGAAAAAGAATGAAAATAAGTGATTTTGAAGCAACAGCTCGTGCAAGACGCGGTTTACAAATTATCCGTGATGTCAAAACAAATCCTTATTATATTGAAAATATGTATATTATTTCTCATAAAATCCATGTAGGAATTAAATATAAAGAAGACTTTGGTACTTTAAAAATCACAGAACTTCCTATTGCAGACAGATATTCCGCAGGAACCAGTCTTGGCAATAAAGAAATCATTGAAACCTTTATAGAAAAAAATATCCCTATAAAAGAAACGATGCAAGAAGAATCTGTGCCAGAAGTAGTAGAAGTAATAGATACCAAAGAAGAACTAAAAGAAGAAACAAAATTAGAAACATTAGAAAAAGTAGATGAAAAAATCTACACCATAGAAGACTTTTTAGATGACTTTAAAATCGAATAAAAAGTCTTTTTTTTGTAGAGACAAACCTTTATTGTCAAATCTTTAGCCCCTTTGCATATACTACATTAGGTGATAATCATGGATAAAAAAGAGGCATTCAAAGAATTTGTAAAAGAAAATCCAAGACTCCTTAGTTTTGTCAAAAAAGGAGACATGACATGGCAAAAGTTTTATGAAATATACGATTTATATGGGGACAAGGACGAAGCATGGAAAGAATATACCGAAACAGAAGATAGAAGTGTAGAAGAACCAAAAGAAGCCGAAGAAACAGAAAAAAAAGAACCAGCGGATATAATGACATGGCTAAAAAATATTGATTTAGATAGCGTACAAAGTGGTGTAAACAGTTTACAAAGAGTAGTAGGACTCCTAAGTGATTTAGCGGCTCCAGAAGCTGTCAAAACCGCAACCGATACGTATAAACCAAGACCTTTATATAAACATTTTGAAGACTGATGATATTAGACGTACAATTTCGTATTAAAAATAACCCAATGTATCAAAATTATTTAAGAGAAAACTCATATTGGTATAAAGTTTTGTCTAGAAATCCAGATAGGATTAAAGAATTTGAAGACAAAGCCAAAGAACATTATGGTGCAAGACCTACAGATAAGATTGGCAAACTCCTAAGTACTATGGAAATGATTAACTCTATTGTCTCTACACTAAAATAATGATACAATAATTTGGGTGATGTACATGAAAATCATAAGTGGAAAATATAAAGGTAGAAAAATAGAAGGATTTGACATGGTAGGAACAAGACCTACAATGGATCGCGTGAAAGAGTCCTTATTTGCCATGATTGGTCCAGAAGTAAGGGATAGTACTGTATTAGACTTATTTGGTGGCACAGGTTCTCTTGGACTAGAAGCTATCAGCAATGGTGCCAAAAGCTGTACTTTCGTCGATGTCAATCCAAAGGCTATCAAAACAATGAAAGAAACGGTTTCTAAAGTAGGGGTTACAGAACCAATAACCTATCTTTGCAAAGACTATAAAAAAGCATTAGAATCTTTTATAAGACAAGGTATACAGTTTGATCTTATTTTCTTAGATCCACCATACCATCTTTGTATTATAGGTGCTATTTTAAAAATAATAAAAGAAGGCAATCTTTTAAAAGAAAATGGTATGATTGTTTGTGAATTTGAAGAAGAAAAACTAGAATCAAATTCATTTACTCTTTATAAAGAAAGAACCTATGGTTCTAAAAATATTAAAATCTATAAGGAAAATTAATTCCTTTTTTTTATGCCTTGCAAGGACTTTGTCACTTTCTTAAAATATATTGCAAGTAAGGAGGTGATAAAATAAAGTATCCGTTTGTTAAACAAATAGGTTTGCAAGATTGTGCTTCTGCATCTTTACTTATGGTTGTAAGATATTATAAAGGAAATATCTCTTTAGATATTCTTTCTGAACTTTGTAAAATCACAAGAAATGGAACCAGCGCTTTTCATATTATAGAAGCGGCTAAGAAGCTAGGAATAGAAGCAAAAGGAATGCACTGCGACATGGAAACACTCCTTCATACAAAAGTGAAACTCCCCTTGATTGCACATGTTACTATGCATGGTACTTATCAGCATTTTGTTGTTATTTATGAAATTAATTATTTAAAAGAATATCTTTTGATTGCAGATCCAGCTGATAAAATAAAAAAAATAAAATGGAGTAAGTTTTCTCTCATTTATAATGAAACCATTGTCTTATTTACACCAAAAGAACTTGTTTCCTTTGCATCGACCTCTTTTATTGAAGTTATTAAAGGATGCATTATAAAATATAGAAATGATTTTTATCCTTTTCTTATTTATTCTTTTTTATATACTTTTCTTGCTATTTGTACAGCTTTTTATATAAATATTTTCACATCTGCATTACAAGAGGGAGTAGACAAAAACTATATCTTATTTATTTCCATTTTATTTTTATTTTTTCATATTTTCAAAAATATATTTAATAGTTGCAGAAAAAAGATCTTAATTTATTTAAATCAGAAGATAGATTTTGTAATCACAACGGAGACTTTTTATTCTATTTTATCACTTCCTTATTCCTATTTTTTCAATCATAAGATAGGAGAAATCGCACTTCGTATGGGAGAAGTGGAACAAGTAAAAAATGTCATAGGACAAGTTTTTCTCTTTCTTTTTATTGATTTCTTTTTGATGGTAGCTTCTTTTCTTTTCCTTTATAAAATTCATTTTATATTGTCCATACTGGCTTTCCTTTTTCTAGTACTTGCTTTTGTCTTTTCTTATATCTATTCTAAAATTCTATATTCTGCTTCTAAAATTTTACAAGAGAAGAAAGCAAAAGAAACGACTGTCATGATAGAATCTTTGGTTGGGTATGAAACAGTAGGGGCTCTTAGTTTACAAAGAAAAAGAGCACTTCTTTATGCCAAAGAGCATATAAAAACTTTAGAAATTCAAAAGAAATTAAGTACCCTTATTACCCATATTCATTTTATAAAAGAAATGCTTGGAAGCATAAGTACTTTATCCCTTTTTACAGTGGGTGCATTTCTGGTACTAGAAGAGAAAATAACCTTAGGAAATCTTTTAACCGCTTCTTTTCTTCTTACTTATTTTTTAGAGCCAGCATGGAACTTTTTAACAAGTCTTTCTTCTTATGAAGAAGCAAAAGTAGCTTTTGAAAATATAAGCAATCTTTTTATGAAAAAAAAGGAAAAAGGTTTTCTGCACAATCAAATTAAGGGAGATATTTGTATTCAGAAATTGCATTATACCTATGATGAGCAAAACTATATATTTAAAGATTTATCTCTTGTTATAAACAAAGGTACCAAAGCAATGTTATTAGGGAAAAGTGGGGTAGGAAAAAGTACTCTTTTAAAATTGATAAAGGGATATTACGAAGTAGAAGGCAGTCGCTTGTTTTTAGATAAAGCCGATATCCATTTATATAGTAGCGAAGCTATAAATCGTGATATTGGTTATATTTCACAAAAAGAAGTCTTGTTTACCGATACTTTATATCATAATATTACGCTTTATAGAGAAGTGAAAGAAGAACATATATTAAGTGTTATTAAAATATGTGAGCTAGAACCATTACTAAAAAGATCTACGCTTGGTATCCATATGCAGATTGAAGAAGGAAGTACCAGTATATCTGGAGGGGAAAAGCAAAGAATTATTTTAGCGCGTTTTTTATTATCAAAATTTCAAATATATTTAATTGATGAAGGAACTAACCAAATGGATTTAGGATTGGAAAGAAAAATTTTAAAAAATATGTTTAAAGCCTTTCCGGGAAAAACTGTTTTATTTGTGTCACATAGAGTCGATAATTTAGATTTATTTGACGAGGTGATCCGTTTTGAGGAAGGGTATAAGGTTACACAAATCAGAAAAAATGATAAGGGAAAATATGTATACAAAAGTAACAATTTTTGATGAAATAACAGAAGTACCCCATTATAGAAACTATGGTCTTTGCTTTCTTGTTTTTTGTATTCTTTTGCTACTGTTTTGTTTATACCCTTATACAAAACAAGAAACCTTTGTCGCAAAATTAGAAAAGCAACATTTTTTAATGGTTGTGATTCCCACGAAAAAGATTTCTTTGATTGATAAAAACAAATTTTATTATGCAAATAAAGTATATGGATTTAAAGTGGAAAGTATGGAAATGAGTGGGGATCAAAATAGTATTGTTCTCGTATTATATCTTAATAAAAAGATAGAGAGTAAACAAAATATTATTTGGATTGCCTTTGATAAAAAAAGGACAACAATTATGGAGGAATTAATAAAAAAGGGAAAGAGAGGTTTTTCAATATGAAAGAATTAAGTAAACAGGAACTGTTAAAAACAGAAGGGGGTTCTTTATCTGTAGGTGCTATTTTAGCAATCACAGGGGGGGTTATATTTTTGATAGGCGTTATTGATGGCTATACAAGGCCCTTAAAATGCAATTAGGGTTGTGATGTAATATATTTGAGGTGAAAATATCATGATTGAATATTTAGATTTAGTAGATGAACAAGATAACGTAATTGGAAGTGAAGATAGAAATATCATATATAAAAAAGGACTAAAAAATTACAGAACAGTTAACATTTTAATAATTAACGATGAAAATAAAGTCTTAGTTCAAAAAAGGACTGCTGATAGAAGAGTTTTCCCTAATAGATATGATTTTTCAGCAGCTGGTCATTTAGATGTGGGTGAAGATTATAATACAGCTGCTTATAGAGAGTTAAAAGAAGAATTGGGAATAGAAACATCACTAGACGAATTGATGTATTTTAATCCTAACAAACACAATGTTAATTCTTTTAAAAAGTTATTTATTGGAAAATGGAATGGAGAATTTAGGTATGATGAATCTGCTGTTAAAGGAATAGAGTTTTTAACAAAAGATGAAATATTAAATTTAATGAAAAATAACAATGAGCTTTTTGTTCCAGATTATTATTTTGTTTTCAAATATATTAACGATTATAATTTAATATGATATAAATTATTTTATATAATGATTGTGGTATAGATGTCTATACAAGACCTTTAAAATGTAATTAGGGTTGTGATATAATATAATTATTAGTAGGAAATAGTATGATTTTAAAAAATATGGCTGGTATTTACATTTTAGATGGTGATAAAATTTTGTTATTAAAGAGGAGTAAAACTGAATCTTTAAATGAATATTATAGCATTGGTGGAAGATTTGAACCAGATGAGTTAAATAATCCATTTAGATGTGTTATGAGGGAATTAGAGGAAGAAAGTGGCCTTTTGGAATCTCATTTGACTGATATAAAGTTAAAATATGTTTCTTTTAGAAATTATGGCAATTATATTACGCAAAATTATCTTTTCTTTGCAAAATTAAAAGATAAAGATATTATTTTAAAAGATTGTGATGAAGGAACTTTTGAATGGGTAAATATTGAAGATTTATTTTCTAAGAAAATGCCACCAACATCATTTGCTTGTCTTAAACATTATTTTAGTAACGAAGAAAAAAATGATAGCATCCTTATGGCGGCAGCAACAAATAATAATGGTTATGGCGAATACATTTTTACAGAATTAGTATCGTTCGATAATTTTAATTTTGATAAAGAGTGATATCTTAAATATTTATTATGATCACTGTATTTTAGATTGATATACAGGCTTTTAAAATGCAATTAGGACTACAGTATACTATAAATATAGTAGTAAAATCTTGGATTGATTTAAGAGAAGGAAAATTATAATGATAACGTTAAATAAAAAAATAAAAGAAGTGAATTCAGAGAGAAGAGCGTGCTATGCAATATTAGAAACTTCTGATGAAAAAATTGCAGTAGTAAGACATACTGATTGGGGATTGATTTTTTTAGGTGGTAAAAAAGAAAAAAATGAAATTGCTGAAGAAACCATTAAAAGAGAAGTGCAAGAGGAAATCGGCTATAGTGTAGATTCCTTAGAATTTTATGAAACTATAGAAACTTACTACGATATTGTTTCAAAAGGAAAAAAATTATATTGTCATAATATTGCTGATATATATACTGGAAAAATTAAGGACAAAGTTCAAGAACCTATAGAACCAGATACAACATTAGAAATGTATTATCCGAACGAATTATTTGGCAAAATGAAACTTGAGTTTCAAAATGTTATATTAGAAAAACTTTATAAAAAATAATAATTTATATAAAACAAATGAAAAGTGTATGTGATTTTTCATACGACTAAAAGGAGGAATGCATGCAAGTATTAAATAAAGAAGAACTATTAGAAATAAAAGGTGGTGCCATTACAGGCACTTACATAAATGCAGTTGTAAAAGGAATAGAAGCACTATTAGAGGTTGGCAGAAGTTTAGGCACAGCCGTAAGAAGATGGGTAGAAGGAAGTATATGTGGTCCTTTATAAAAAAAAGTAAAAAATATAAACTCATTTTAGGCATTTTACTTTTTCCATTTTTAATGATTTTACTAACCATTTGTACCCATATTTTGCTAGATGCAGGTATTTTATTAGGTAGTTTTATTAGAAAAAGTATTTCAATGTAAAAGAAAAAAATATAGTTTAGTTCGTAAAATGACAATTTCAATTATAGAAATAAGGGTGAAACCAATGAATTTGATTAATATAAAATCGGTAGAATCAAAAGAAAAATTAAGAGAAATTTTCACTTTTTTATCAAAAAGCTTCTACGAAGATGCCCTTTCACACAAAGAACACTATTTTATTATGTCCGAACGATATGAAGAAATGAAAGAACAATATAAAAAGGATAAAGAACTAATAATTTACATAGAAGAAGCTGGAAATATAGTAGGTGCATTAACATCTAAAAATATGGATTTAAAATCTAAAAAAATAACGCTAGGTGTTATGGTAGTTGCTGAATCGCACAGAAAAAGAGGGTACGCAAGGTCACTAATACAAGAGTTTGAAAAAGCATGTAAGGAAAAAGGAATTGCACATATTGATTTAGGTGCTAGATTTAGAGCCTGTCCTTTTTATATCAATCAAGGTTATAAGCCTAAATTGATGGTGCAAGTATTTGATTTTGCTGGAATAGAAGATATAAAAAAAGCAAATATAGAACATTTAGAAATAGAAAAGGAATACCAAGGGGAAACCTATGGATTTATTATTTTTAATATTGATGGTGTAGACAAAGGAAAAATAAACTATTTTGAAAGAAATGTTCCTACCGCACAAGCACAATATGTCTTTGAAAAAGATTTATAATTTTTTCCGTTTTTAATGATTTTACTAACCATTTGTACCCATATTTTGCTAGATGCAGGTATTTTATTAGGTAGTTTTATTAGAAAAAAGTATTTCAATTTAAGAAAAAAGCCTGTAAAATGGCTTTTTTTCATGTAAAATACTCAAAAAAACCGTTGCCACCTGTATAAAAAAGTGTTATAATACTTTTAGTCAAAAAAAAGGGGGTGTATTATGAGTAAAGTAGTTGTCAGAAATGGTAATGTAGATGGTGCACTCCGTACTTTTAAACAAAGAAATCTAAAAGATGGTTCTTATAAAAAATTAAGAAGTAGACAAGATGGTTATATGAAACCTGGAGAAAAAAGAAGAGCGGCTAAAAAAGAAGGTATCAAAAATAGCCACAGACGTGAAAAATTATCAAGAGCCGTATAAGGCTTTTTTCTTTAAGAAAGGATAAAATATGAGAGAAAAAATATTAAAAGATTTAGTAGGTGCAATGAAAGCAAAAGATAAAAACCGTTTATCTGTTCTAAGAATGGTAAAAGGTGCTATGCAACTAGAAGAATTAGACAAGAAAAAAGAACTCACAGATACAGAAATGGCTGTTTTAGTTGGAAAACAAATTAAAACAAGAAAAGATTCTATTGAAGAATTCAAAAAAGGGAACAGAGAAGATCTTATTGAGCAAACACAATCTGAAATTACTGTTTTAGAAGAATATATGCCAGAACAAATGTCTAAAGAAGATATTACAAAAAAAGTAGAAGAAGTTTTTGAACTTGTAAAACCAGAAGGACAAAAAGATATTGGTAAAATCATGAAAGAACTTGCTTCTCTTAAAGGAAAAGCAGACATGGCTTTTGTTAACCAAATTGTAAAAGAGAAACTAAATTAAGTTTTTCTTTTTTTTATATTGACATGTGTACATAGATACACTTATAATAAAGAAGAAGATAGAAGTAGAATAGGAGAAAAGAATGGCAAAATTAGTTTTTAGGTATGGGGCAATGAATGCCGGAAAAACCACCTTATTATTACAAGTGGCTTATAACTATGAAGAAAGAGGAAAAAAAGTACTTTTGTTAAAGTCAAAGACAGATACAAAAGCCAATGATTTTGTACTATCTAGAATTGGTTTAAAAAGAAAAGTAGATATCTATATAGGTCCTAAAGAAAGTTTTTTTGAAGAAAAATATTTTTCCAAGATACAAAAGGTGGATGCCATTGTCGTCGATGAAGCCCATTTTTTAACACCTGTGCAAATAGAAGAGTTATGGAAAATAAGTAAACAAGAAGATATCCCCGTTGTTTGCTACGGTCTACGCAGTGATTTTACTACCCATCTATTTGAAGGAAGTCAAAGATTATTTGAACTTGCAGACGAACTTACAGAACTGATTACAATTTGTAGTTGTGGCAAGAAAGCAAGATTTAATGCAAGAATGGTAGATCATAAATATACAACAGAAGGAGATACTGTTGTGATTGATGGTTCTAATAAAGAAGTTACCTATGATTCTTTATGTGGTTCTTGTTATATCGAAAAAGTTTTAAAGGAAAACAGTCCTTCATAAAAGGAGATAAAAAATGGAAGTAACCAATACAAAATATAAAAATCAAGGCATACATGTAATAAGTGCACTTTTTACAGTAGATAAAGGCATCACTAAAATATTATTAATCAAAAGAGAAAATGAACCCTATAAAAATATGTGGGCCCTTACAGGAGGCGCTTTATATAATGATGAAACATTAGAAGAAGGTATGCATAGAGAAATCAAAGAAAAAACAGGATTGGAAAATATTTTTCTAAAAGCTTTTCAAAACTTTAGTAGAGTAGAAAGATCTCCTGTCATGCGGATGATTGCTGTTACTTACATTGGTTTTATAGACATCCATAAAGTAACACTCTTAAAACAAACCGAAAAAACAAATAACTGTGATTGGTTTTCTATTGAAAGCCTTCCTGCTCTTGCCTATGACCACAACGAAATTTTAGAAAAAGCACTTGAAGAATTAAAAGAAAGTATTTTTGAGTCAGATATTTTAAAAAATTTATATCCAAATGGCTTCACATTACCAGAGATACAAAAAACGTATGAAGCTATTTTAGAAAAAGAATTAGATAGAAGAAACTTTAGAAAAAAGATGCTTGCTTCTCATTTCATTATAGATACTTTAAAGACCAAAAAATTTGAAGGAAACAAGCCAGCCAAGCTCTACAAATTTAAGTAGAAAATAAAAAATATAATAGGAGAAGGGAAATAACGAATGAATACACTTATTTTAAATGCAGAAGAAAATCAAATAGTAGGGTACCGATTTAAAATATATAAAAAAGTAGATACATTACAAACCAAACTTATTTATCAAAGTCCACATGAGCACAAAACATATGAGAGCATTAACTTTCCACATATGGAAAATCTGATTATCAGTAATGGGGATAAAATCATCAAAAATTTTAGCTATAAAGCAACTGGAAAATCGGTTGAAAGTAATGATTTTTATACACAAAGAGAAGAAATTTACAGACTAGATTATGATGAATATACTTTGCCAGAACTTTATAAAATTTTAGAGCAATTAAAAAAAGGGAACTTTGAAATGTTAGAGAATCTTAATATCTTATATAAAGAAGAGGAAATAGGTTCTTATGCAAGATTACTAGAACAAAGTTTTTCTCTAGAAAAATTATTTACTTATGATATAGAACCTTTATTAGCGTTTAAATCTCTTTGTGAAGCGCATATGACAAAAAAAGAATATGCAGAGAAAGAACTCTCTTTTCAAAAAGAATGCAAAATATATCAAATGCATTTAGAAAATATTCCAAGAAAAAAATAGAAAGAAGAATAAAAAAATGAATGAAAATACAATAGAACATTTACAAAAATTAGAAAGTAAAATCAAAAGAATAAAAAAGAAGCATTATAAAAATCAAGAATTTTTTGAAAAATTAGAAAAAGATCCTGTAGTGATAGAATATCTCGAATCTAAAAAAGAGAGAGACCTATTTTTACAAAATCATATACAAGAACTAGAAGAAAACAAAAAAGCACAACAAAAATTGATTAAAGAAAATTGTACCCATCCGCTTTATGCACTCGTAGACAAAGATGGATATGGTGATTCACCCGAAGGATCAAAAACAGAATTTCGCTATTTATGTGTAGAATGTGATGCCTCTCCTTATTATGCAGACTATAAATGTTTACAATGGAAACCAAAACATGTAATTGATTTGACAAAGCTGGAATTAGGACTTCATGGAAGAAGTGTATTATTTAATAACATTCACCAGGAATACTTAGAGTTATCAAAAAAGTATGAAGAAGAAAGTGTAGTATCCTATTTAGAACGCAAGTATGGAGAAGAGTTTTTAGCTACGCAAGATAGGATTAAAAAAATAGGAGAGGAAGATACCCAAAAGGGATTCCAGCTTCAAAAAAGAGTGAAAAAGAACGAGAATTTGTTTTAAAAGTGCTTTTTCCGGTCAAAATAGAATAAAATAGGAAAGAATATCAAAGAATTATAATCATAAAATAAGAAAACCATATAAAAAATGCTTGTTTTTGCTACAAGGTATGGTATAATGATATTGGCTTTTTCAAATACACACATTACCGATTTTAGTGCCGTGTGCCGAATGGTGGTTGCTAAAAGATGAAAGTAATGGAGGAAAAAACAAAAGGAGGAAGAAAGTATGGCAGTAGTGTCAATGAACAATTTATTAGAATCAGGTGTTCACTTTGGTCATCAGACTAAAAGATGGAACCCAAAAATGAAAGAGTATATCTTTACATCAAGAGATGATATTTATATTATCGATTTACAAAAGACTGCAAAGAAAATTGATGAAGCATATGTAGCGCTTAACAAAATTGCAGCAAACGGAGGAAAAGTTTTATTTGTAGGTACTAGAAAACAAGCTAGTGAAGCAACTAAAGAAGAAGCAATCCGTTCTAATTCATTCTACGTAAACGAAAGATGGCTTGGAGGAACTTTAACAAACTTCAAAACAATCCGTGGACGTGTAAAAAGATTAGAAGAAATTGAAAGAATGGAAAAAGATGGAACATTTGATGTTCTACCTAAAAAAGAAGTTATCGGACTTAAAAAAGAACATGAAAAATTAAATACATTATTATGTGGTATCCGTGAAATGTACAAAATTCCAAGTGCTATGTTTATCGTAGATCCAACTAAGGAAGAAATTGCAATCAGGGAAGCACGTAAATTAAATATTCCAGTATTTGGTATTGTAGATACAAACTGTGATCCAGATATGGTAGATTATGTTATTCCAGCTAACGATGATGCAATTCGTGCAGTAAGACTTATTATTGGTGTTATGGCAAATGCAATTGTAGAAGCACAAGGTGGAAAAATGATTGATTTCACAGCAGGAAATGCACAAAGAGAAGAAAATTCAGAAGAAATCATGCAAAAAGCTTTAGAAACAGTTAAAAGAAAAGAAGACAGAAGACCTAAATTTAATCGTGATAATAGAGATGGTAGAAGACCTTTTAATGGAGACAGAAAACCATTTAACAGAAACAATAACAACAACAATAGACCATTTGTAAAAAACGACAACAATAGACCGTTTGTAAAAACTGAAAATAATAAACCATTTGTAAAAGCTGAAAATAATAAAGTAGAAGAAAGCAAAACAGTAGCACCTAAAATAGCTGTCAAAGAAGAAGTAAAAAGTGTAAATCACACTGATATGACAGTTACAGAACTTCGCAATCTTGCAAAAGAAAAAGAAGTAAAAGGGTACAGCACTATGAAAAAAGCTGAATTGATCGACGCTTTAAAATAAATCAAAAAAGAAGGATGGTTTTATAATCATCCTTGTTTTTATATAAAGGAGGAAAAAACATGATAAGTGCAAGTTTAGTAAAAGAACTAAGAGAAAAAAGCGGTGCAGGAATGATGGACTGCAAAAAAGCACTAGAAGCAGTAGGTGGCAATATTGAAGAAGCTATCGACTGGCTTAGAGAAAAAGGAATTAGCAAAGCTGCTAAAAAAGCAGATCGTATTGCAGCAGAAGGTTTAGCTTCTATTAAAGTAGATGGAAACAATGCAATCATTGTAGAAATCAATGCAGAAACTGACTTTGTTGCAAAAAACGAAGAATTTATAGATTTAGTAAATACAGTTTGCAATACTGTTTTAGTAGCAGATGCAGCAACTGTCGAAGAAGCACTTGCTCTACCAGTAAGTGATGGAACT
This sequence comes from Bacilli bacterium, assembly GCA_028693035.1. GTDB lineage: Bacteria > Bacillota_I > Bacilli_A > RF39 > UBA660 > RUG12867. The sequence continues at coordinate 63,985 of JAQUWE010000006.1, forward strand.
CTTGAAGATTTGGTTGTAGCAAAAACAGCTAAAATTGGAGAAAAATTAAGTTTCAGAAGATTCGAAAAAGTAACAAAAACAGATAGCCAAGTATTTGGTGTTTACTCTCATATGGGTGGTAAAATTGCTGTTTTAACAGTTATTGAAGGAACAGATGAAGCTGTTGCAAAAGATGTATCTATGCATGCTGCTGCAATGAGACCAAAATATGTAGCTAAAGAAGAAGTACCAGCAGAAGAAATCGAAAAAGAAAAAGCAGTTCTAAAAGAACAAGCTATTAACGAAGGAAAACCTGCAGAAATTGCTGAAAAAATGGTAATGGGTAGAGTACAAAAATATTACAAAGAAATTTGTTTAGAAGAACAACCATTTGTTAAAGATGGAGATATTACTGTTGCAACTTATGTAAGTAACAATGGTGGTAAAATTGTTTCAATGAAACGTTATGAAGTTGGCGAAGGAATTGAAAAGAAACAAGAAAACTTTGCTGAAGAAGTAGCAAAACAAGTAAACGGAAACTAAGACGATATCGTCTTTTTTCTTTGGTTGACTTTATAATCTATATAAATTATAATAAGAAATAGAGTAGGAGAGGTTTTATGAGAAGAAAAGGTTTCACATTGGTAGAATTGCTAGGTGTTATTACTATTTTAGCTGTTTTAGCGCTTATAGTGGCAGTGCCTGTTACCAAGACCATTCAAGAAGGAAACAAGAAAGCTTGTGAAAGCCAAGTTTCTAATATAGAGGAATCTGCGAAACTTTGGGGAGCTGATCATAAAGACCGTCTACCTTCTACGCTTGATGCTTCTATTCATATTGATTTAGGTACATTAAAAAGAGATGGGTTTGCAGATAAAGATTTAAAAAATCCTGTCAACAAAGAATTTTTATCAGATGAATTACTCATCACCATCACTAAAAAAGGCAATAAGTATTGGAGTTATACTTTAGTGGATGGAAAAAATCTTTGTGGGAATGATGCAACCACATCTTCTTCTTATGTCAAAGATGGCCTTCTCATTCGTTATGATGGACTAAATGCACCTATTAAAAAGGGAAGTAAAATAGTTTGGCAAGATTTAAGTGGCAAGGGCAATGATGCTACTTTAAGTGCAGGATTTGGTTCTAGTATCAATTCCTTTTGGAATGCTTCTTCTCTTGTACTAGATGGACAAGATGATTATCTTTCTGTAAAAAATCCTTTATATAGTGGAGCAGGAAGTACACATCCTATCACGATAGAAGTGATTTCCGAAAAGGGGAGTAAAAATACCTATGCGATGGTATTCTCTACAACCGATAGTATCAATAGTTATCATTATTTGAATTTATGGACAACCATGGAATCTACAAGAAGTTATGAAGTATATTTTACATCGAAGAAATATTGGGATGGAGTACTGGTTTCTCCAGCAGTTCCAGCGCAAGCCCTTAGTATGAAACCAGCCGATGTACCACTCAATAAAAAACACGCTATATCTTTTGGGGCAAGTTCTACCAATTATTTTGCGTATTTAAATGGAGACAAAAAATATAACCAAGCGATCAGTGCCGCTTTAGGATTTTATGATGAGGAGATATTTATAGGAAAAGGACACCGCGCAACTTCTGCAACAGGTGTTCCATATCCTGATCAGTATTACCCATTTGATGGTCGTATTTATAGCGTTAGAGTTTATGATAGGGCACTTACTGATGCGGAAGTCAAACAAAACTATGACTTAGATAAAAAAAGATTTAATTTATAACAAAAAAAGAAAACATTTTAGTTTTCTTTTTTCATAGTAATAGACTCTTCTGTAAGTATTGCAGCCACTGATTCTAATTGTTTTTTTATTTTTTTGTATTCTTGGTTATCTATTTTAACTGTATAAGATATTTTTTGATCAAAATCTTTTTTTATCACTTCTGCTGTTTTCAATAAAAAATGTACCTCTTTTTCATTTGTATAAGGAAAAGAAATAGAAACTAAAGTTCCTTCAATAAGTTTTTTTAAAGAAGCCTTTTTGATACATTCTCTAGCACCTTTTCCGTAAGCACGAAGAAGTCCTCCAGCACCTAGTTTAATGCCACCAAAATACCGAATGACTACACACAAAACAAAATCAAGTTTAGAACCTTTGATTTGATTTAAAATAGGAAGTCCAGCTGTACCAGAAGGTTCCCCATCGTCGTAGCACTTCTCATAAGTGCCTATTTTATAGGCGTAACATACGTGTGTGGCATCTCTATAGGTTTCCTTCATTTCTAATAATTTTTCTTCTACTTCTTCTTTTGTCGTGACATAAAAGAGTTTGGTAAGAAAACGTGATTTCTTGATATCTATTTCATTTGTAATTAAATCGTCTATTGTATACATAGTATTCACCAAAACCATTATAACGAAAAGAGGGAAAATACGCAAATATAGAGAATTTGACAAATGGTAAAAAATGGTTATAATATAAAAAACCAAGAGGAGGAATCAAAATGGGTAGAGATTATCACGATGCATATGGGATTTCAAATGTAGGAAGAGATTATCACGATGCAAATAGAAATGCTGGAACAGAATATAAAGCAGCTATGGCTGCACCAAGTATGGCAAACGGTTTAGATGAAGCAAGCAGTCGTAGAATTTTGAGTGAAATTGCAACCGCTGAAAGAAACAAAAATGTACTGAAACTATATGAATTATACCTTCTAACAAAAGATAAAGATCCTGAAGAAGCACAAATGATTACTGAAATAGCTGAATCACTTGTAAAAGAATCTAATCCTAAATCAAGACAAAAATGTAGATAGAAATTATTCTATTTATGTTTTTTTATGTGGTATAATAATAAAAGAAAGGAGGATATCTATGGATTCAATCAAGCAAAAATTAGCCCTTGTTCCAAATAAACCAGGCTGCTACCAAATGAAAAACAAAGATGGCATTATTATCTATGTTG
>JAQUWE010000032.1 GCA_028693035.1 Bacilli bacterium
TATTTATAGTAATATTTTTTGAATTTTTCTTTATCATTTTTACACATTAAATTCACCATGCTAAATATATAACAAAAATAAAGATTAGTCCATATAGCATAATTATCCCCCAGTATAACTGGGGGATTTTCATATCGGCCTATAAGGCCTTGCTACAAGCTTACGCTTAAGCGTCCCAGTTTGACAGCTACGCCATTTTCAGTTGCGTTTTTATTACTTATTACCCGTAAACGGGTCTTTATATTCTTTTATTGTTATTTGGTCTGATATCATATCCTCTTTTAATTGATTCGCTACATATCTTCCTACCGCTGTCTTATTATTTCCTACCGTACTTACATAATATCCTCTACACCAAAATGTTCTGTTTCCATATTTATATTTTAAATTTGCATGTCTTTCAAATATTATTAATGTGCTTTTTCCTTTTAAATATCCTATGAAACTTGATATACTTAATTTAGGCGGTACACTTATATACATATGTATATGATCAGGACATGCCTCTGCTTCAATAATTTCTACATCTTTTCTTCTACATAATTCCCTTAATATTATTCCTATATCTTGCTTTAACCTTCCATATATTTCTTTCCTTCTAAATTGGTTAAATAAAAAGTTAAAAGCCCGATTACCATAATAAAAGGGCATTAAGTTATGGATAAAAGTAATATATTGTCAATAAAAGAAATGTATAAAAAGAAATAGCTTCCCGAAAAACTTCTTTATGCCATTTCTGGAATTGTACAATGTAATAAAATATTAGAATATTGTAAGGCTGTTAGCACAATTTGTGTTAATAGCCTTAAGTGATGTATAATATAAGAGTCTGTTTGTTGTTTGTTAGGAGTAAAAAATGAAAGTAGAACATATACCTAATAAACACTTAACATATGAAGAAAGAGATTTCATAGAAATAGGGTTAAACAAAGAAAGAAGTTTTTCACAAATAGCAGAAGATATAAATAAAAACAGAAGAACAATATCAAGGGAAATACAGAGACATAGATTTAGAAAAAATCCAAGTGGATTTAACAATTCAAAAAATATCTGTAAGAATAGGTATGAATGCAAGAAGTTTGATTGTAGTAAAAAAAAAGAGTGTTATGAAGAAGAAATTTGCTTTAGATTAACAGGGACGCCATATGTGTGTAATGGTTGTGAACAAAAGAATAGATGTAGGAAAATAAAATATTACTACTATGCAAAGTTTGCAAACGATGAATATAGTGAGAAATTAAAAACATCAAGATATGGAATAAATCAATCAAAAGAAGAAATATATGAACTAGATAAAATAATAGCACCACTAATAGTAGAAAAGCATCAAAGTATTAGTCATATATATGCAAATCATCCAGATGAAATAAAATTTTCAAGAAGTACAATGTATAACTATGTGGATTTAGGAGTATTTTCATTTAAAAACATTGATTTACCAAGGAAAGTAAAATACAAAAAGAGAAAAGAGAATAAAAAACAAAGAATAAGAAGAGAAACGGCAATACGAAAAGGAAGAACATATGAAGATTTTAAAGAATACATAGGAAAAAATCCAGAATGTTCAATAGTAGAAATGGATACAGTGGAAGGAAAAAAAGGAGGAAAAGTATTTCTAACATTGCTAATCAGACAGAGTAAGTTTATGTTGATATATTTGATGGAACACAAGACAAAGGAATGTGTAGAAGAAGCGTTTAAAGAAATAAAGGAAATGTTAGGAAAAGAAATATTCAAAAGAATATTTGAAGTAATATTGACAGATAATGGTTCAGAGTTTTTTAATCCAATGAGTATAGAAAAAGATGAAGAAACAGAAGAAATAATAAGTCATGTATTTTACTGCGACCCAGAAGCTTCATGGCAAAAAGGAGCAATAGAGAAAAATCATGAATACATAAGATATGTATTACCTAAGGGAAGTTCATTTAATGAGTTAACACAGGATAAAACAAATATACTAATGAGTAATATAAATAGTACAAGTAGAGATTCGTTAAATGGAAAAACACCATATAATGCAACATTATTAATTCTAGATGAAGAAGTAATAGAAAAATTAGGAGTAATAAGAATAGAAGCAGATGAAGTTAGTTTATCGCCCAAATTATTAAAGGTAGGTGATAAGTAATGGAATACACAAATTTTTTAAAATGGTTGGAATTAACTTATAGAATTGATATAAATAAAGAACTCCGAAATACCATAACAGAACACTTCGGAGAAAATTTAAATATTTATACAGAGCAAGATTTGTATGAACAAAGTCGAAAAGTCATACAAACTTATAAAGATAAATATATAAATAAAAAATATTATAAGTATCGCAAATACTTATAGAAAATAAAATAAAAAACAATAAACAGACAAATAAGTAAAAAATAAGAATTTAGCAAAAGGGCATTTTGTTTTAGATTTTTTTAAAATTCAATGCAATTTTGCTGTTTGTCTTGCTCAAAAATAAATTTAATTTTAATTTTCTAATAATAGTATATCAAAAAAAAGCCAAAAAATAAAGAAAAATAATAAAAAAATGTTAAAAATCGGGCATTTAATCATAGATACAGTATATTTTGGATGCAAAAGGGCATTTACTATTTAATTCAACGAAAAAAATATAAATAAAAAACAAAATAAAAAAATAAATAAGTGTAATCTTACAAAGTAGAGGGTTGTACGGAATATATACATAAAAAAAAGAAGGTAAAGGCTTTGACTTTTACCTTTTTTTGGTGTATAATACAAATAGTTGAAAATAGATAAAGTTATTTAAATATTTACATAACTTTATTATCTTTTTTTGGCAAAATAGAAAAAATACTGAAAGGAGCTGACTTGCATGTTTAATGTAGGCGATAAAGTTGTATACCCTATGCATGGGGCAGGTACAATTGATTCAATAGAAGAAAAAGATATATTAGGGGAGAAACAATCATATTACATATTGAAAATGCCGGGAGAAGTTAAGGTAATGGTTCCAACAGCAAAGGCAGAAACAGTTGGTGTAAGAAATATTATAGATAAAAGTTCAGCAGATAAAGTATTTAGTGTATTATCACAAGACGAAACAAATATGGATAAAAACTG
>JAQUWE010000001.1:0-116278 GCA_028693035.1 Bacilli bacterium
AACAATTTGTTCCTTACTACAAAGACAAACTTTATACACCTAATGTTGTTAGATATATTTAAATTTTATAAAACAAAAAGTTTTCAAGATTTTACTTTAAATCCCAAAAACTCTTTACACAAACAAAAATTTCTTTAAAAAAATAAAATAAAAAAGAGATGATTTTTCTCTTTTTGTCTTTATTCTTCTACATGTATTTGATCAATGACATCTCCGTTGGTAGAGAAAATGGTAAAGATTTTATCTTCATATACCGCATAACTTGCTTTACTATTATTTCTTGGTAGTGAAATAGATCCTACACAAATATAAATCATATCTTCTTTTATAATATAGGGAATATGTTCATGACCATAAATAAGAATACCATTTTTATTAAATTTTTTATGATTCTCTTTATTGTATAAGTGACCATGTGTACAGTAAATATCTAAACCATCTACACAAAGAAGTGTGTAGGAATCAGCAATAGGAAAATCACTATTTTTAATATCAACATCAGAATCACAATTTCCTCTTACCCCTATTATTTTTTCTTTATAGGTACTTAAAAAATCTAAAACAGAATTGCTTTCTATTTTTTTATGATTGGGAAAGGTAGGTCCTGTATAGTATAAATCTCCTAAAACAACAATTTTATCAAAATTTTCTTTTTCTTCTACTTTTCTAATATAATCTAAATTTTCTGTAATACCATGGACATCAGATAAAAATAATATTTTCATTTAACCACTCCTTTTATACATGAAATCTTCTTTTAATTTCTGTAAGCACTTGTTCTTTTTGTAAGAAAAACAATCCTAGTAAGACAAGTGTATTAAAAAACACACAAATAAGAGAAGGAATATCCGTACTCACAATTGAGAAAAGTAAAAATAGTAAAGGAATAAGCCCTAAAATACCAATCACCAAATAATAAATAAGGTATTCACTAATATAAATATTCATAATGGTAACCACAATCGCCATTTCTGTACTACCTACTAGGCAAATAATAGGGATCGCAAAAGATAAAGACCAACCTCTATACCCTGTGATAGTATCCCACAGAATAGAAAGAAGAGACAGTACCAAAACATAAAGAAAAGTAATTCTTGGCATATTGTCATAATACGTAAGTGCGATTTTTAAAATAAGTAAAAAACAGACAACACCAAGAAAAACAAGGAAACTAAAGCGACTTTGTGGTAATAATAAAATATTGATTAAAACACTTATAACAGTAACAGAAGCACATATGAAATATAAAAATTTAAAGAATTTATGATACTTCTTATAAATGGTAGGCACATAGGGAAATACTTCTGCCCCAGGCATCTCTATATCGATTAGATTGCTTTGACAAAGGGGACAAAACTCTTCCTTTGTTGCAACATCTAAATGACATTTATCACAATGTTTCATGGTTTACTCCTCTCTAGGATTTGTTACCAAAGTAACAGGAATTCCAAGTGTCGTAAGGGTTCTAAAAAATTCTTTCATCACTTCTGTATCTACAAAAGCAGATGTAAAGGAAACCACAAGCATATTTTGGTAGGAACAAAGGGCCATTTGTGTTTTCCCAGTACTTACAAGAACATCAAATAGTCTGACATGGTGTCTATATTGTACAGGTACATCTATTTTTCCTAGATTGGTAACCACAGTTGTACTTTTTTTACCTGTTATATAAGCGGCAATTTTTAACACCCAATTTTTTAAGAACAAAGGGGTTAATCTTGCGACAAAGTTTCTTTCTAAATGAGAGTATTCATTCATTTTTGCTTCTACATTTTTAGGACTTAATTCTTTTTCAAATGATTTATTAACCATTTTTATAATATCATCAAGTTCTATCTTTTTCTTTTTAAAAGTACTTTTGATGTCTACTGTACAAAAGAAATTACGTGCGGAAGCAGAGTGAAAGAATTTTCTTAAATTGACTGGTAACATAATAGATACCGTTTGCTCTTTTTCTGTCTCCTGCATATTTTTGTAGATAGAATATACATAAACAGCTGTAATAAAACTGGTTAAAGTTGAATGATGTTGATGAGCAAGTGCAAGTACTTTATCCACATCCATTTGTCCTTCGACAATATTCAAATATCCTTTTTTTACTCTTTCTCCCTTAAAGTGATAGACTTTTTCTTTTTTATTATGTTTGATATTTCTTGTCTTTTTATAATATTTTTTAAAACTATCATCCATTTTCTCATAAGAAGAAGCATCATATCCTACTTCTATTGGTTCGTGCTGATATTCTTCTTTATATTTTTCTGACAAATAATAACTTAAAATAGTTTTTAAAAAAGATAAAGCACCTGTCCCATCTGCAAGAGCGTGATAGATTTCTAAATTGATTCTTTTGTCATAATACTGAATTCTAAACAATAGTTTACGGCTACTTTTTCGGTAAATAGGACTGCAAGGGGGAATTTTCTCTTCCTTTACAATGGGTCTTTTATGTGTAGATTCTAAATAATACCAAAAGAATCCTCTTTTTAATACCACTTGGAATTCAGGAAATTGTTTAAGGGTTTTTGTGACTGCACTTTCTAAAATAACAGGATCTACTTTTTCATAAAGTTCGCAAGCAAAACGAAAAACGCGAGGATCTTTTCTGGTACTCGTAGGGGGAAATATTTTAGCTGCATTATCTAATTCATACCATTTACTTTTGTCTTTTCTGTTCATTGAATGCATCTCCTTTTAAGAAATGTTTTATATAAGTATATGCCTTTTTATTGGCTTTTGGAAATAATGAATAATTAAAGAAACCATGTACAGTATCAATACGGTGTATTTCAGCGTAATTGCCAGCTTCCTTTAATTTGTACCCATATGCCTCTCCTTCGTCTCTAAGAGGGTCGTGCTGGGCTGTTATCAGTAAAGTTGCAGGTTGTCTTGTCGCATCCTCTACAAGCAGGGGTGCCATATAAGGGTCTTTGACATCTCTTATATCTTTTTTATATAAATTTACGTACGTTACAATGTCTTTGGCTGTCAGAAGGTAATCTTCTCCTTTTGTACTAATAGAAGGAAAAGGAGAACTTTCTGTGTGATTGTTGTGCGTTACTGGATATAGTAAAATTTGTTTTTCTACCTTAAATTCTCCACGATCACGTGCTAACAAAGAAACAGACGCTGCTAGATTTCCACCAGCACTATCTCCTATTAAAGTAATTTTAGAAGAGGGAACCTGCAAAATATCTGTTTCTGTGAAGAATTTCTTAGTCACTTCATAACAGTCTTCCAATCCAAGTGGGAAAGGATATTCTGGTGCCAAACGGTATTCTACGGAAATTACAATTTGATTGGTTTCTTTTGCTAAGGTACGACAGGTTTTGTGATAACTTTCCACATTGCCATAAACCCAGCCCCCTCCATGAAAGAAAATAAGTAACCCTTCTCCTTCTTCTTTGGGATAAAAAATACGAATTGGAATTTCTCTATCTTCTAAGGCAACATTTGCATCTACAGTTTTTCCTAAGAATTTTAAATAATCTAAATGAATTATTTCATACATTTTCCTTTGTTTTTGATATTCTTTTTCAATATCTACGGAAACAGATGAAATAGCTTTTATTAAAAGGCGGGTTATTGTTTTCATACTATTCTTCCATTCTATCTTTATTATACCCTATATTGCACTTATTCATAAAACTTTTTTTGGAATAAAAAAAGTCTTTATTTAAAAAGACTTCTTTTTCTATGTTTAAACTCTTTTATTATAAACAAAAGCAAAATAACTTAGAACAAAAATACTAACCATAACAAATGTCCAAGGTTCTGTAAGTTGAAAGAAAACATTCCCTATTTTAGGAAGAATTTGTATAACAGTTCCAGTGATTCTATGGGCTTCAATGGTCTGTTCGTTACCTAAATAAGTTTCCTTTACAGTAATTTGATTGCCATCAATACGGGTTATTTGTCTAATGTTTTCAGATCCTGATAAAGTAAAACTTACAAGGTCACCTTTTTCAAAACCTTTTTTTTCATTGATTATGACTGCATCCCCTTTTAAAATTTCAGGACGCATACTTTCACTTGAAATCGCTAAAAATTTGTAAGGACCAAAGCTTACATAATCTACTTTCATAATGTATTTAAAGAAACAAAAATATCCTATAATAAAAATAACAAGACAAATGAGTACATTTAATACTTTTTTCATTTCATTTCCTTCTTTCCTTACTTCATTATATCATATTCTAAAATTCTTATATTTTATTTTCTATATATGGTATTCACGAGGAGAATCGAACTCCTATCTTTCCCTTCGGAGGGGAATACTCTATCCATTGAGATACGTGAATATATGCTTATTATATAAAATATATCTAGTTTTGACAAGTAATGTCTTTGGCAAATAAAAAACTGTATGTGGTTATACAGTTTCTTATAAAATACTAGCTATCATATCTATTTTTTTTATTGTTTGCTTCTTTTTTAGCTTTACGACATTCTGGACATGCTTTCGGCATGTTTTGAAAATTCATCTCTTTATAAAAGAGTTGATCTTTCACACTGTGGATAAATGGTTTTTTACAATCTCTACAAATGATTTCAATATCCTTTAATTCCTCTTCGTTTTCCATATAGGACCTCCTTTTTAAATTTGATTTAATTCTTATTTGGAGATGCTATTAGGAACATACGAAATAATTTTTAAATCAAACACAATCTATTATACATTCTATAGATATGCAAATAGAGAATAAAAGATACCATTTTTTTATCTTTTCTACTATTTATATCTTATTCCTCTATATTATTGTTATTCTTTTGTATAAAGTAAGGAGTTAGAACCCTTACTTGGAATAGGTTTACCTTTAAAAGCCATAGTATTAGTAGGAATTGTTAGACTACATGTCTATTATAAAGCTTGTTTATTTGTGGGACAATAACCTTGAGGTGAAAATATGACTAATAGTAAAACTTACAATATTTACAATGTAATTGGAAAGAATATAAAAAAATATAGAAAACTACAAGGTATGACACAAAGAGAACTTGCAGAATCTCTACTACTTAGTGACAGTTTTATCGCAAAATTAGAATCGATTACACCACAGACACTATCTATTGATACTTTAGAACTTATCGCAAAAAAACTAAAAGCACCTATTACAAGCTTTTTTGATGAAAATGTGATGAAAGAAAAATAAGAGTATTTTTATAACTCTTTATTTTTTTGATAAAAAAGATCATCTGGCTTACTTTCTAAAATAGAGGCTATTTGAATAGCCATATCATAATACAGTCTTCTTCTTTTATTTTCTATTTTCCAATAATAAGAAGAGGTTATTTTTAGTCTTTTGGATATTTCACAAATAGTCAATCCCTTTTTCTTTCTCATTTTCTTTAAATTAGTTGTTGAATACATCTTTATCACCCTATTATGATTATACATTTTTATGTATTATTAGTCCATGTTTTTGACGTTTATTTTATGAGAAAATAGACGTGAGGTGAAAGTATGACAAATAGCAAACAATACTGGAAACAAGTGATTGGAGCAAATATAAAGAAATATCGCAAGCTAAAAAAGATGACACAGGCTTCTTTAGCAGAAGCCATTGATTGTAGTGAAAATATGATTGCGAAAGTAGAAAGTAAGACAAAACAAGGATTTTCTTTTGATCTTTTACTAAATATATCTAATGTTTTAGAAATTTCTTTACATCAATTATATGATACCTCTATTTTAGAGGAAAACAAAAAAGACAAGTAAATGCTTGTCTTTTAATTACGTCCACCTTTTTTCTTACGTTCGTTAGTATTTAAGATTTTTTTACGAAGACGGAATCCTTCTGGCGTTACTTCGACTAATTCATCACTATTGATATAGTCTAAGCAAGCTTCTAATGACATAATTCTTGGTCTTTTTAATACAACTGTATGATCTTTACCAGAACTTCTTGTGTTGGTAAGGTTCTTTCCTTTTACAACATTAACAGCTAAATCATTATCTTGTGTATGTTCTCCAACAACCATACCTTCATATACTTCGGTACCTGGTTCAATAAACATAGTACCACGGTCTTCAAGACCTCCTAATGCATATGCGGTTGCTTTACCGTTTTCCATAGAAACAAGTACACCAAGTTTTCTCTCCCCAACTGTCATACCTGCCATTTTACGATATTCTTTATAGGTATGGTTCATAATACCATATCCTTTAGTAATTGTCATAAATTCTGTTGAGAAACCAATAAGTCCACGTGATGGGATTGTATAGTGAAGACGTACTTGGTTTTCGTGATTGACCATGTTATCCATATTTCCTTCACGTTTTCCAAGTGCTTCAATAACACTTCCTACATATTCTTCTGGTACATCAATTTGTAATTCTTCATATGGTTCACAAGTGATACCATCGATTTCTTTTTTAATAACTCTAGGTTTTGATACTTCTAATTCAAATCCTTCTCTTCTCATATTTTCAATTAAAATAGATAAGTGAAGTTCACCACGTCCAGATACTAAGAAAGATTCTGCATCGTTGGCTTCTATTTTTAAGGAAACATCTCTTTCCGTTTCTTTATAAAGTCTTTCTTCTATTTTACGGATTGTAACAATTTTACCTTCACGTCCTACAAAAGGACTGCTGTTACTACCAAATGTCATTTGTAAGGTAGGTTCATCAATTCTAAGTAGAGGAAGTGCTTCTTCTTTACCTACTGTACAAACAGTCTCTCCTACTTCAATATCAGGAAGTCCTGCAATAGCAATAATATCTCCTGCACTTGCACTTTCTATTTCAATTCTTTTAAGTCCTAAATATCCATAGATTTTAGCAATTCTAAAACTTTTAGTAGTTCCGTCACGACGTACGCAAGAAACCATTTCATTTAGTTTAACAGATCCTCTTGTAACACGACCTACACCAATTCTTCCTACAAAATCATTGTAGTCTAAAAGGGCTGGTTGGAATTGTAATCCACCATCTGCTTCTACATTAGGAGCTGGGATATATTCTAGAATGGTATCTAAAATAGGATCCATTGTTTCTTTTTGGGTCTCTAAATCGGCTTCAAAACTTGAAGTTCCACTTAAAGCAGAAGCATAGATAACTGGGAACTCTAATTGTTCTTCGTCTGCTCCTAATTCAATAAATAAATCAAGTACTTCATCTACTACTGCAGTAGGACGCGCTGTTGGTTTATCTATTTTATTTACTACAACAATTGGTGTAACACCTGCCTCTAATGCTTTTTTCAAAACAAAACGAGTTTGTGGCATTGTACCTTCATAGGCATCCACGACTAAAATAACACCATCTACCATGTTCATGATACGTTCAACTTCTCCACCGAAATCAGCATGACCTGGGGTATCTAAAATATTGATACGTACATCTTTATAGTTAATTGCTGTTGTTTTAGCAAGAATGGTAATTCCTCTTTCTCTTTCGATATCATTGGAATCCATAACTCTTTCGCCAATATCCTCATTGTCTCTAAATGTTCCTGACATTTTTAATAATTTATCCACAAGCGTTGTTTTCCCATGGTCAACGTGCGCTATAATGGCTACATTTCTTATTTCTTTCATAATACACTTCCTCTTCGCCTAACGTATTATAGCACACTTCTTTTAAATTTGTAAATAAAAAAAGTATTTTGCAATACTTCTATTTTAATATGACAATTATTTTTATTTTACAAATGTTTATTTTTTTGTATTTTTTTATAGTGTTTATTGATCACTTCATCATAAATTTCTTCACACACATATGCTTGTTTTTCTGTGTATAGGGGTGCTTGTACACCTGTTTTCATTTCTAAATATGCTAAGATTGTTGATAATTCATCGTAACATTCTGCACATTCTGTTTCTAAATATGGTGTTTCATTTCTATCTAGATCATCTTCAAAATTGTCTAAACTACCATATAATATATTAGATTGTTCAAGTGATTTTAGATTTGCAAATTCATAATCTTCTGTACGTTGACTCAATAATTTTTCAAACGCCGTAATTTTGTTTTCAAATTGAGACACTTGATTTTGTAATTTTTCAATACCTTCTATATTTTGTTTCCCTTTTAAGATTTGCGTGAAGGTGCTAGCTCTTTCTTTAAAAGTGGATAATTCTTTATTATAAAAATCATCATCGAAAAACTCTTCCTCTTCTAGTTCAGGTTGGTCTTCTAAATGTTTTAAAACAAAATTTAGTTGTTCCCATTCAAAAGGATCCACATTTCCTTTTAGTTCCATAATTGCTTTTTCATACAATTTTTTTCTTGTACTAATGTATACTTCGGTAGACGTTGTTCCCATTCTTTCACCTCATATTACATAAAATAACACTGTTTTTTAAATATGTCAAATGATATCGCATAGTTCGTTAAAAAGAATAACTTTATTCAAAAAAACATATAGATTTTCCTATATGTTTTTAGATACAATATTTTCATTTTTATAAATAATGGCTTTTATTCCTTTGTTAATGTTAATTCCTTATTTCCTTCGTAATGACCATTTACTACTTCATGATACAAATCATGACATATGTCTCTACATGTTTCTGGATCTGTTAGTGGTTCTAGTGGCATTTGCATTTCTAAAAGTGTAATTTTAATAATAATATCTTTAAATAAGCTTTGACTTTCGTCCATGTCATAAAAATCATCATCTTGATCAAAAGAGGAATCAAAGCGCAAACTGTTCGCATTTTTCCTTGCTTGGCATTTTTTTAATATTTCAAATTTACCAACAACTTCTTCAAGCATTCTTATTTCTTCAAGAAGTCTTTCAGCACCTTTATGGTATTGACACTCTAAAGCTTTCTTTCTAAAATCAGAAAGACGATTTCTAAAATAAACAATCTGGTCTGTACAAGGACTATCATCATAACAAATTTGACTTTCTAACTCTGGGGTATCCTGTAAATACCTAGGTACATAATTTAATTTAATTTGTTCAAAAGAATCTACTTTCTTTTTTAATTTTAAAAAGCATTGATAATAGATTTCTCTCATTTCTTCAAAACTTACTTCTCCCATTTCTCCACCTCGTTGCCAATAAAATAGCACGATTTAATACATCTGTCAAACTATTTACCATTTCATGCTTTTAAGGTATACTAAATAAGAGGTAATACACATGAAAAAAATACTAACAATTATAATTATAAGTCTTTTCTTTTTTCCTTTAACAGCACAAGCTTCTACTAAAGATATAGTCACTTTTAGTAAATGCATTGATGGTGATACCATTGAGGTCCTAAAGGAAAACAAGAAAATGAAAGTAAGGCTTCTCGCAGTGGATACACCAGAAACCAAACATCCTACTAAAGGAGAAGAACCATATGGAAAAGAAGCCAGTCTTTTTACTTGTGAAAAAATAAAAAATGCAGAAGTGATTGCACTAGAATATGATGACAATAGTGATAAAGTAGATAAATACAATCGTACCCTTGCCTGGGTATGGGTAGATGATTCTTTATTAGAAAAAGAACTTATAGAAAAAGGATATGCAAAAACAGCTTATCTTTATGGAGATTACAAATACACAAGTCTATTACAAATAGAAGAACAAAAAGCCAAAATAAATAAATTAGGCATGTGGGGTGAACAAAAAGAAACAACCATTTCTCCTATATATTTACTTATTATATTTATACTACTTATTCTTTTTTCCATTATCAGTCCACGTTTCCGTAAAAAAATGAAGAGAAAAATAAAGGCGAAAGCAAAAAAAGAAGTAAAGAAATGGTTATAAAAAGAGAAGTTTAGCTTCTCTTTATTCATTCATATATTCTTTTAATAAATAATCCATTGTAATTTTAATATCTGGAAATACAGATATATTTTCTAAATCATTTCTTGTAAACCATCCTACATCCAAAGATTCATTAGGATCGTACTTTGGTACTGAAAAACGAGACATCGGTTCCGCTACATAGACAATATCAATATGTAAGTCTCCTTGTTTTCCCCAGTTCTTTTGAATGGCGAAAGGTCTTACAAAATCACTTTCTCTAGGAACCCTTTGTCCTAAAAGATTAACGCGTAATCCTGTTTCTTCATAAACTTCTCTAAGTGCTGCTTCTTCTGGAGTCTCATTGTCTTCTATATGACCTCCTGGTTGGACCCATTTATTAAATTTTTTATGTTTTACCAATAAAATACTTTTTGTATATTTATCTATTACAAAAATCGATGCACAAAAATGTCTCATGATGTTACCTCCTTATGACTATCTTTATTATAACAAAAAAAGAAGTTCCTTATAAAAAAAGGCGCTTTTTCCTTGTAAACATTTGTCAATTTCATACAAAAAAAGTCTTAACGACTTTTTATTTGTTTATTTTTCTTATATTTGGAAGTTTCTTTTGTATTTTTTCTTTTAACGTTTTTCTATCAATAATGACATTGGTCTTTGCTACAAAAACAACAACAATGAGTAATAAAAGTCCATATACCACATAGCCAAGCGTTCTATCTTTTAATACATAAACAATAGATGCAAAAGCAAATAAGAAATCAATAACATAAATAATTAGAACAGTTGTTTTTTGAGATAGGTTACGATTCAATAATTGATGATGGATATGAAATTTATCCCCTTTTGCAATACTTTCTCCTTTTAAAGCTCTTCTTAAAATAGCAAATAAAGTATCTAAAATAGGAATAGCAAGGACAAGTAAAGGAATGATTAAAGATGTCATTGTTACATTTTTAAATCCAAGCAAAGCAATTACCGAAATAATAAATCCCATAAACATAGCACCAGAATCTCCTGCAAAAATCGTTGCTGGATAAAAATTATGGATTAAAAATCCTAGTGTAGATCCTAACATAATAAAGGCTAATACAAAATCAAGTCCAAATTGACCTTGTAATGTTGCTATAATACCAATTGTTAAAAAGTAAATAGAACTAATTCCACCCGACAGTCCATCCAAACCATCTATTAAATTGATACAATTGATACACGCTACAATAAAGACAATGGTAATTGGGTAAGATAAAATACCAAAATCTATATAAAATCCAAACGCACTAATATCGTGTAGTAATAGGTTTCCATAAAAAGCAATAACAGCTGCAGCCGCTATCTGCCCAATCAATTTAGGCAAAGGCTTAAGCTCTGTAATATCATCAATAACACCTGTTAAAACAATAATAAAGCTTCCAATCAAAACAGCATTCATAATAGAACTATGTTTTCCAAAAATCATATAACCTAGTAGAAATCCAGAAAATATAGCAAGTCCACCTAATTTAGGCATGGGCTTTTTATGTATGTGTCTCTCTCTTGGAATATCAACTGCGCCTATTTGTAAAGCAAGTTTCCTTACATAAGGAATAATAAATGCTACAAATAAAAACGTAATAAAGATCATTAAGAAAATTTTTTCAAATATACCGTCCATAAAACCACCTGTATTCATTTTACCATGATTTGAGAGGGTTGTCTATTCCTTAAAAGATACCTATTTCACAGTTTTTTTATTTCACTAAAAAAGGCACTATTATGTACCTTTGTATTTTTTACTTAATTTTTTTTTGGATTTGGTGCCCTACTGTGTTATCCACTTGTTTTGACTCTGTTTCATACTCTTCATCAAAAGATAACAACAATGGTTGTAATAATACATCAATTTTTTCAACATCTTTATTTGATTTTTCGATCAATTGAGCAATTTCCATTATAAGACTTTCCATTTGTCCTGTAATAGCCGTAAGTGGTTTTCCTTTTTCGCCAATTCTGTAAGCACTTACTGATATATTGATAGCTTGCAATTTCACTTGCTCTGCAATACGAGAAATATTTTCATCTGTTTTTCTTATGATTGTTTCTATTTGAATTATTTCTTTTATATTTTGTTTAAGTTCCTGTAAAAGATGAAAATCATTTTCGTTTTTATTACAATTTAATATTGTAGTATTAATGGTTTTACGATTGTGATCAACTTCTGCTTTTGTGTGTTTTGCATCTTCCATCGCTATTTCAGAAAGTTCCTTCATTTGTTTTGCCACATGATTGAGCTCTGTGCGAATAGAGGCAAGTTCTGCGACTTCAATTTTAATATAGAGAGAAAATATCTCGATATTTCGAGCAATCTGTAAAATCTTATCGTTGTTTGATTCAATATCAACTTCTAATTTTTCTATTTCTTTTAAATTTTGGACCATAGTTATAAGTGAAATATCACTTGGTTCTAAATCTTTTTCTACTACTTTTTCCATAAACCCTCCATTTGTACGTATAATATAGCAAAAAACAAGAATATGTACAAGCTTTTTTAATAAAATTAAAAAAACACATATCATTTTAAAATATGTATTTTATTCTATTGTTTTTTTATTGATTGTAAGAACAGGTCTTACATTAAAATTAGCATTATTGGTAACAAGACTTGTATAAAGATCATTATCAGCTCCAATTACATAAACATCTACATTGTTAGAAGGAGCAGGAGTCATTGTCCACCAATATATATTGGTGGCGAACCAGTTATAGTTAGAGGATATTAAAGTATCATAGTCTTCTTTTGTAATCAGTTCTATATCTCCTATAATACCTGTTATCTGCTTATTCACAAGTTCCTTTTTATAAGTATCGTTCAAATAATTATATAAATCACTATTTTCAACGACAGTACCTGTGGTTCCTCCATTAGAGTATTTGCCTTGCATAGCCTTCCATGCATTACATCCGCCATAGCTATAAGCCGTACAATATGTACTTTCTGTACTTGGGCGGTGTCCCACTTTATCAAAAGGGAAAATACCAATGGTTTGATCTTTTAATATTTTTACAGAATCTTCTGTCACGCCAGACTTTTTAATAACATGCCAAGTACTTCCATCCTGTAAAGTAATTTTGTCTCCTATCTTATATTCCTTATAAGAAATAACATCCCCTATTGGTTTTGTTTGAATAGTTGTATTATTTTTACCTTTTTCCACAGTAAAAGCAATTTTGTCAGATACATTTCCAGCACAATCGATAAATTCTAACCAGTATACTGCAGAATCCTCTCCAACCTTAAAATCTTCATCATAGAAACTATCAGGATAACTTGGAATTACTGCAGTTCCTTCTTTTCTTGTAGAAGTACGGTAAGTTAACAACTTTTTATTTTTATAAACGTTGATACGAGATATTCCATAATCATTGTCTGTATTTGTCCAAGAAACATTTAAAACTTCCTTCTTATTGACTGTTTTGCTTGCGATGGTAACGCTAGAAGGTGTTGGTACCTTTAGCTCCTGTGTGGATCCTTTTGTAAAATAATCATACAAGGCAGCTTGGTATCCCTCTACATTGTTTTGTGGACTTATATAATGTGGATAGGCAAATAGGAATACAGTATCTGTATAATAGGAGGCAATATTTAACTGAGAAACAATACGATTAATAGGGGCTGTTCCCCAATAATTTACCCCATCTGTTGTACTTAGCTGTTCATCCTTTGGTTGTGTAAAAGCTTCCAAGTTGCTCCAAAATTTTATTTTTTTATTTGCTTTATTTGTAGCTGTTTTATATGCACTTGTAAATTCCGATAATTTAGATAAACTCATACCGTTACTGCCTACACTATCTTTTGGCATTAGAATATCATCATTTCTAAAATTGGCTGTATTAAATAATTCTTCATAAAAGGCTTCAATATCAGTAGAATCTTTGGTAACCCAACTACCTCCAAAATAATTAATATATGGACTAAAAATCATAGGGAGTTTAGGATTCAATTGAGTAATTTGATTAAAAATAATATTTAATCCACCACTAATACCTGTAACCATCTTAGTTCTTGTAGTACTATCGTGAAACGCTATCGAATTAGAAATTTCTGGTACAAAATAAAATCCTGCAAAAACATCTGCATACGTAGGATAATACATTTGATAAAGTTCCTTTATAATTTGTGCACTTTCACCAGCATATGTTTTAAAATGTGCTTGATCACTTTCTTTTGTTAAATCAAGATTCCACCATTCTTTGTCAGAACCCATTCCTAAATATAGTTTAATACCACTATTTTTTAAATGTTTAAATAAAGTATTCATAATTTCATAGTATTGCCCAGTTAAAAAAGATAAATTACTATTATAATATCCTATCCAAGTTCCATCTGTTTGTCTTTCTGCCACATCACCCATAATAAGATATTCAATGCCTATACTTTTCCAATAAGCAATTTCCTGTATCCATTCTGCATCTGACCAATCTTTGAAGAGCCATGGTTGTATAAAGGTGCCTTTAATAGGTGTTTTTGCATTTTCACCAATGCTGTATTTGATAGTATCTGTTCCATTATTTAACAAACAATCTTCTAATGTTTCTACATTTTCTTTGATGGTAGGGACTGTATCAGCATACCCTTTATATGCACACCAGTTGCTTTTACTATCCCAAATATTGCTTTTGGTACTTCCTTTATCATCTACATAAACAAATCCTTGGTATTTTGTTCCACTATACTTTAAATCTTTATTTGTATCATAGATAGCATTTCCCATTTGTAGTGCTGAAAAATTTCCACTCTTTAAAAGGGCAGATTCTACGATCATATCAGAACTTCTACGAAATGATTCTTTTTTTGCTTTGTTAATTACTTTTAAAACAATAGGTGCAGCTATTAAGGCAACTACAGCAATCACGACAATTACAGCCAGTAATTCTATTAATGTAAACCCTCTTTTTTTCATACAAATCACACCTATCTATACTAAATATATCACTATCATTTGCAAAAGGCAACAAAAATTGACAGTTTCTAATTGGACTTATTATCCAACAAAAAAACCATCATTACAATGGTTCTTGGTATCTTCTATTTTTCTAATATATGAATATTATCTAATAAAATTCCTGTTCCTTCTGCTACACAAGTCAAAGGACTTTCCGCAATAAACACAGGTACTTTTAATTCATGAGATAAAAGTTCATCAAATCCATAAATCATAGCACCACCACCGGTTACCACAATTCCTTTATCAATGATATCCGCTGATAACTCAGGAGGTGTTTGTTCTAAAACAGTTTTTGCTGTATGAATAATCATATACACACTTTCTCTAAGTGCTTCTTCAATTTCATCTGAGCAAATGGTAATGGTATGAGGAAGACCTGTAACCAAATCCCTTCCTCTTACATCCATTCTTTCATTTTTAGAACCTGGATAAACACTCCCTATTGTGAGTTTGATTTCTTCTGCTGTTCTATCTCCCACTAAAAGTTTATATTTATCTTTTATATATTTAATAATATCTGAATCAAATACATTTCCTGCTACTTTAATAGAAGAACTATTTACAATACCACCTAATGATAAAACAGCAACATCTGTTGTTCCACCACCTACATCAATAACCATATTACCACTTGGTTTAGAAATATCCATGCCAGCTCCTACAGCTGCCAC
This sequence comes from Bacilli bacterium, assembly GCA_028693035.1. Lineage (GTDB taxonomy): Bacteria > Bacillota_I > Bacilli_A > RF39 > UBA660 > RUG12867. The sequence goes on from JAQUWE010000001.1 coordinate 15,370, forward strand.
TTTTGGTTCTACTTCTAAGTATACTTTTCTAGCACCTGTTCTTTCGGCAGCCTCTTTGATTGCATTTCTTTCTACCCCAGTAATATCTGACGGGCAACAAATTAAAATGCGAGGTCTTGAAAAGAAACTTTTGCCATTCACTTTACGAATAAAGTGATTTAGCATCATTTCTGTTACTTCAAAATCTGCTATAACGCCATCTTTCATCGGTCTGATTGCTTTGACATCTCCCGGTGTTCTTCCAAGCATATTTCTAGCCTCTGTTCCAAAAGCAAGTGGTTTTTTTGTTTCTGCATCGATTGCTACAACAGATGGTTCATTTAGTACAATGCCCTGTCCTTTAATATAAATAAGTACATTAGCAGTTCCTAAATCGATTCCTATATCTTTTGCAAACATTTTTTCACCTTCATTTCCACTTATCTTTTTACATTATATCATAGTTTCCCTTTAAGAGATAGAAGGAAGTGTTTCTTTTAAATATTTTTTTCTTGTGGATTCACCACCTCTAATATGTCTAATCTTCATATGATATGTTAATATATGTTTTATTTTTTCATTTCTTACTTTGTCTATTTGACATAATCTTTCATGTAAATCTTTATGCACTGTACTTTTACTCATTTTAAAATATGTAGCTGTCTCTCTGATTGTTTTTCCAGTCTCAATCATGTAGTCTGCTTCCATAAGAACCCTTTCTACAATTGGAAGGTTCATATTACCACCTCTAACAAAGTATATTAGTCCTATATTTTGTTTAGACCTAAAAAGGAGCTCCCTGCTCCCTATAATTCACTTATGTTTTTATCATAATATTCTTCTGGATTTACAATATTGCCTTTTATAATTAATTCAAAGTGCAAATGGCTTCCTAAATCCTTTGATATATTAGATGTTCCACTTTTGCCAATTGATTGTCCTTGGGTTACAGTATCGCCTTTTTTTACAGAGATTGTACTTAAACTTTGATAAACACTAATTACATTTCCATCATGTTTGATTTGTACAATTTTACCAAGAAGTTCATCTTCTTTTACATCTACAACGGTTCCATCTAGAATAGAAACAACATCAAAATTGTCTTTTCCTCCATAAGCAACGCCACTATTTTGAATATATGTATTTTCATAATAGAGAATAGAATTTTCTTGTTTTTCAGATTCTGCTTTGTAATCATAATAGTCTTTTTTTATGGTTACTTCTGCATCTGTGTAAGGACGAATCGCAATCGATTTCGTATTTACAACAGGGACATCATCTTCTATAATAGTCTCTGAAACATAATCAAAATTATTTTCGTCATCATGGAAGCTTGCTTTATTAAAGACACCTTCTACTAAATAGATAGCTCCTAACATAAATACAAAAATTGCAGCATAGATCCCGCATACAACGGATTTTTTGATCTTTCTCTTTGTCATCTTTTTCACCTCTAATTTAGTAGTTCCCCATATTGTACAAGTTATACTTTTTTTTTGATTTTTTATACTTTTTTATGTTTTTTTATGTTTTTTTATGTTTTTAAAGTTTTTTGATTTGCACATCTGTATAATAATGCTTTAATATTTGATCATATTTATATCCTTTTTTAGCAAGTGCTTCTGCGCCATATTGACTCATTCCTACACCATGTCCATATCCTTTTGTTGAAATCACAATGACAGTTTCATTTTGGGTAATGGAAAAATAACTTGATCGTAGTTTTAATTTATTAGCCACTTCATTTCCTGTAAATTCCTGCCCATTTATTTTAATTTTTTTGATACGACCTGTACTTGTGGTTTCTAAAACTTCTATTTGTAGAGGATTTGTTTTCGCAATATTCAAAGAATTACAAAAGTCATCAAAAGAATAGGTCACAGAATCTTCAAAAACAGGAGATACTTCTTTATCAAAAGAAGAGTCTACACTTCTTAAGTAAGGTAGATTTTCACTAAATACTTCTTCTACGTTTTCCGTTTTTCCAGTAGAAGTGGAGAAAAAAAAGGCTTCTACAACATTCCCGTTATAATCCAAATATTGTCCTTTTGTCTCCACAACAGCCATTTTTACTTTGTTTATATTTGCTTCATAGGAAGTTCCCCATTTTTGCTTAAGAGCATTTTCATCTAAATAAACTTGATTCATAACCGTATCTACAACATCATATTCACTATTTTTATTTTGACTAATTCTTACAAGTGCATAACTGCGCGCAGCTACAGCTTGTGCTTTTAAAGCTTCTAATGAAAAACTTACTGGCATTTCTCCTGACAAAACACCTGTTACATATTCTTCAAAAGGAAGACTGATTAAATTACCACTACTTTGTTTGACTCTTATGACTTGGTCTTTTTTAAAGCTAAATTTCACTTCATCATCCGCTATGAAAAGGGTTACAATTAAATAAGGAATAATCATAATACACAAAATGGTTGCTAATATCTTTTTCATATACTTCCTCTTTTCATAGTATAGTATTTCCTCTTTTACTCATATTATAATAAAGGAAAAGATTTTTTTGTCAAAAAAAAAGATACAGATTAAATTTGTATCTTTTTCGTATTCTCTTTTTTTCCTTTGAGAAAAGGATAAAGAATAAATGCAAGGACTGAAAGCCCAAGTAAAATAAGACTTTTTATAATAAGTTCCATACGGTACGCAGATGCGACTGTACTTACAATCGACTCTACTGTACTTGCTTCTCCTTCCAATGCAAGATTTAAAAATCCAGTTAATACGAAAGAAAAACAAAAAATAAGAACCGCACCTAATAAAACAGGAATAAAAATATATAAAATCCATTTTCCTTTTTTGTAATGTAAAGCAAGAAGAATAGCTGTAATGAAAGCACAAATGCCTATTAAAATCATTTTTACAGTATCACTTAAGACAAAACGTACTGTTGTAAGTAACTCTGGCTGCACACTGGTGGTGATGGTATCTACACTTGGTATTCTTGCAATCACTTGTGTACCTTCTGCTTTTAAAATACGTGTAATGGTTCCTTTTTGGGAAGAAGTAAGATCTGGTTTCATTTCACTTAGAGCCTGCTCTGCATGTTTATCGACCAAAGAGTCCCATTCATCTAATGTAAGTAAAGAAGTTTCTTTGCCATTTATAAGATATTCTGCACTATTGGTAGCGACTATAGAAGAAGCTTCCTTCATCAAATCTGATTGCCAAAGTAAATCTGCTTTTGCTCTTGTAACACCAAAAGTATCTAATGTGTTGTAATAAGTAGCTGATTCTGGTGTTTCTTCCACAATTTTTTTGATATCTACTTTTTCTACTTGTTTACTAATAATTTTAGGAGATAAGAAACTCTTGGTACTCCATAAAATCATTAATGCTGTAAAAACAAAACATAAGACAATGGATAATAGAACACTGATTCCTTTTTTCATAATTCCTCCTATTGTATAATTGTACTTGCACTAAAAAAGTCAAAAAAGAAATTTACAACGAGATAGGACAAGGCAACAGATACTAACAAATAAAACAAACGAGATGCATAGTATCTATTTTTTTTAAAGATTTGATTGATTTGTACACTATCTAAAGCCCATAAAGTAAGAGGGACAACCACACAATACAAAAGAACTTTTAAACTCATACGTTTGTATACCCATCTATTTTAGCAACACGTCTTCTATGTCTTTCATCTTCAGAAAAAGGTGTTTCTAAATACATAGCAATCATTTCTTTGGCAGCTTCTAAAGAAGTGTTTTCTCCAAAGGCTAACATATTGGCATTGTTATGCATTTTTGCGTATTTGGCTTCTTCTACCGTTTCGACTTTGGCACACCGAATGCCTTTTACTTTATTGGCTGCAATACAAACACCAATACCTGTTCCACAAAGAATAATACCGGTATCTACTTCTTTTCTTGCGATTGCTTCTCCTAATTTAAAAGCATAATCTGGATAATCTACAGATTCTGTACCATAAGTTCCATAGTTTTTTGTTTCATACTTTTCTTCTAAATAAGAAGCAAGTTGTTCTTTTAAAGCATATCCTCTATGATCGGATGCAATTCCTATTTTCATTTTACCACCAATTTACCTTTCTATATTTCTTTATATAATTAATATCTCTTAAGAAAAGATATAATTTTCTTTTCAAACTTTTATCTTTTTTATATTTTAATGAATTTATATATCCTTGTTTTTTTAATAAAGTTCTTATTTCTTTATTTAAGTTTTCATTTTTAATATAAGTAAGCATTACTTTTTTAGGAACAAAACTTAGTATTTGTTTTTGTTTAGAGATTTTAAAATCATGGGTTTCTCCTTTGATTAAATCGTCTACTAAACAAGCAATTAAATTTTTAGTAGATGCTGTAAAATAATAACTACATCTTGCTTGTCTTGGATTGATTTCAAAAACTTTATAAGTTTGATCTCTTTCATCATATTTTAAATCAAATTCAGCAAAGCCTGTATAATTTTGTGATTCTAAAAAATCTTTCAAACGATTAACAAGTGCTTCATCTAGTCCATATTCATTGTAGCCATTGACAAGGACCGTACAGTTTCCCACGCCTGTATGGGTATGTTCTTGTAATCCAATTTGTGCGAAGGTAGCAAGTTCTGCTTTTCCTTTACTATTTACATAAAACATACAATCAAAGAGTCTAGAATCATCGCCTGGAATAAATTCTTGAATAATCAGTGTCTCTTCATACCCAGAGTCTTCAATTTGTTTTAAGACCTCTGTAAGTCTTTCTTTATTTGGAATTCTATAAACTTTGCTTTGTCCTTCAAATTTGTGTTTATAGTAAGCAACACCATCTCCTGGTTTAATAATCAAAGGATATAGGAATTCTTCTTCCGGTAATTTTCTTTCTTTACAAGAATATACAAAGGTTTTAGGAATATCTAAAACATCATGAAAAGCATCATAAAAACTTGATTTATCTAAGAAAGAGTTTGTAATTTCTAAAGATGGATAATTGAATACATACCATTGTTTTAAGTATTCTGCATTCTCCACAATCAATTTGACATAGAAATCATTGGTCGCAATCAATAAGATCTTTTTACCTTCTTGTTTTACAGCATAATTTTTTAATGTTTCTTTAAATACTTCTGTATCCCATAAATTTGGTTCATATGTAATATTGGTAATCGTACTAAGACTTGTAAATTTCATTTCTGACTTACCTATTAAATCTACTTTTTTCCCATATAATTCATGTGCACATCTTGCCATCGTATAGGCATTTATATCGGTTCCAATAATCAATATTTTAAAATCCATTTATCGCACTTCCCATTCTTCTATATATTCTACTTTACCATTTTTTACATATACCCTTGGTACGCCTTCATGAATCATACACATACTTTCATACGGTGTGGTATGTAGATAAGACGCTACATAAGGAAGAGAAATATGTTCTCCAATTAATTCGATTTGTGCGCCTACTTTTATCGTATCATCTATTTTGATTTGAATCATACCCATATTTACAGAACCTATAATGGTATATTTTTGTTTGCCAATCCAAACCTTTCTTCCTGTATTTTGCCTAATAAGACCATCTGCGTAGCCAATAGGCGCAATCCCTACTGTCATATCTTCCTCTGCTTTATAAGCAAGTCCATATCCAACATAGTCTCCTTTTTTTACCTTTTGGATTTCGATCATTTCACTATAGAGCGAAAAAGTAGGAGAAACAGTTGCTTTACTAACAAGTGTTGTTTCACTAATATGATATTTGCGAATACGCATCTGCGCTTTTAGATCTTTTAATTTGCCTTTAAAACCTGTGTTTGGTTTAGGACTTTGATTGAGTCCGTACATAATTACACCCAAACGAATGCCATTACAAAACTCTATTTTTGGATGATTGAGAAGGGTTAAACTTCTGCCTAGATGAATCATTGGAATTTGTTTGATAGAAATAAGACTTGTCAATTCTTTAAATTTTTCGATTTGTCTATCCCAGTACGGATCGCTAACACCTACCGTAGTAAGATGCGTATAAATACCCTCTAAAATATAATGTCCTTTAATGATTTCAAAAGCTTCTTTTATTTCTTCTTTATTTTGAAATCCAAGACGATTCATACCTGTATTGATTTTAAGATGCATTTTAATGGCTTCATAGGGAACTAGTGTACATAACTCTTTTAAATACGCTAAATTAGAGATAGTTAAAGTTACTTTGTTAGCAATCGCTGCCTTAATAGCAGTAAGCGCAACTGGTTCTAAACAAAGAATTGGTATATTTTGATTATATTTTCTGATTTTAAGTGCTTCTTCTAAAGAAGACACTGCCAAATAATTGACACCAGACTCTATTAAAGTATTTACCATATAACTGCCATGTCCATACCCATTGCCTTTGACAACGCCTATATAATAGGTGTATCCAGGGTAAGTCTGCAAGAGACTTTGGACATTTTCTTTCATTCTATCTAAATCTACTTTTACATATGTATTTCGGTACATGTCATCACCATCTATTCTTAAAACATTATATCACGTGTCCCTTTTTTGTTCAAGAAAAGAAAAAAGGACTTTAGTCCTCATAAATACCATTTATTTTTTGTTTATCATCATTGCTTAAATTGTTTACTTGCCATTTGCCATCTTTTTTTGTTACTGGAATTTCTAATGTATACTTTACTTTTTCTTTATCTTTTTCAAGTTCTTTTAGTTTGTAATCAATATAAAGTCCTGCATTAAATTTTTCATCTTTGTAGAATTCTTTTTCATTCTTTTTACGATAGGATTCTGCTTTCTTTAAAGTATCTGCATGATTGTTTACTTCTATTTCTACTTCTACAACAGCGTCATCTCCATTAACCGTTTCATTTTTAATGGTATATACCAAATCTTGATAATGTTTTTTCATAATAGAACGATATTTTTCTCTTTGTTTGGTATCAAAGTTTTCATCTTCTGCGACAACTTTGTCTAAATCATTTAAAACATCTTTATCTAAGGTTTGATATTTAGTGAGCAGCATCTCTACTTGTTTTGTAGGGGTATTGGTTAAATCTTTTCCAATGGTACAGCCCGCTACCAAAAAGAGAAGACTCATGATACTTAATACAATATATCTTTTTTTCATATTGTTCCTCCTTATTACTAGTTTGAAACAAAGTTGGTAAAAATATACAAAAAAAAGATTTATAAAACAAGTATTTTTAATTATTAAATTTTTTTAGGAATTTATAATAAAATTATTTGACATAGCCTACACAATGTGCTATATTTTTAGTAGTTAGAGACTCTGTCAAATCGAAGTTTTAACATTATTGTTGAAATACTATTAGAGATGATGGAGTCCCTAATTTTTTTTTGGTTAACTTTGCATGAAATGTGCTATCCTTAGCAATAAAATTCCAATGACGATACGCATCTAACCATCTATTTTCTATATTTCCTCTCATTCCAGTTGTTATACCAATATTAAACCCAGGGTATATTTCCCTAATATTATATAAAATAATTTTATACAATTTTTCTTTCGCAATGGTCGTCTTTCCACGCCGATTTGTTTCTATATTTTTAACTTTATCTAAATTATTTAATTTAAAATTCATCGATCCTAAAATAATGTCCATACATTGAAGTATAACATGGTTTTTGGAATTTATTTCTGTAACATCTTCTGAGAATATATAAATATTATTTAAATTTAACACATGATTTAAGTTTAGAATATGTTCTTTAAAAAGCTTAGCTTTTTCCTTTGTATCAGGCAATTGATCTAAATATAATTTTATAAAAACCTTATTGTTTTCAGCATCCTTATTACAGTAATCAAGCCCAAAGGAATGTTTTATAAATTGATAGTATAATAAAAAATAACTATTATTCAACTGGGCTTTTGATAATTTATTTGGAACATGTGCATTTTGCCGAAACATAATTCTAATTTTTATTTTATTATCTGATACTAAATCAAAAAAATAATCTATCAATTCAATATATTAGTCTAGATATTGTGCTGTAACTTTTGACCATTTTACTTCCGCTAGTAAATTGAGCTCTCTCTTTTTATTTTCAAGCATTTTTGATAATGATTCTAAATGCGTATAATCTACCAATGCACCACCATAAAAATTACTATAAAAACTACCTTTTTTATAAGATTCATCTGCATATATTAAATATTGTTTTTTCATTTTTCCCTCCTGACAGATGTACTATAACACCCCAAAATATTTTTACCGAATAATATAACATCCTTATACTATTAAATAATTTTTATTTTACTTTTTCTCCTTTATTTTAACCATACCAAAATATTTAACCAAATAAATTGTAGGTGTCTCAAATGACTACTTTTACACATTTTTATACTTATATTTTATATAATAAATCACTCCTTTTCCTTGCTCTTGCCGTAAATAAAAGAATTTTATACAAAAAAAAGATTTATAAATAAACCTTTTTAAAATTCACAATTTCCTGGTGTTCTTGGGAAAGGAATAACATCACGAATATTTTCAACACCTGTTAGGTAAATCAGTAAACGATCAAATCCCATTCCAAATCCACTATGGACACATCCACCATATCTACGTAGATTACAATACCACTGTACTACATCTTTATCAATACCCATAGCATCTGCTCTTTTGATTAATGTATCATAGTTTTCTTCTCTTTGACTTCCACCCATTAATTCACCAGCGCCTGGTACTTCTAAGTCTACTGCCGCAACGGTTTTTCCATCAGCATTTTCTTTCATATACCAAGCTTTGATATCTTTAGGCCAGTTGGTAATGAAAACAGGACTACTAAAGTATTCTGTAATATATTTTTCATGTTCTTTAGCAATATCTTCTTCGTAATCTGGTTCAAACTCCCATTTTACATCTGCTTCTTTTAATATATCAACTACTTCTTTATGTGTTTTTCTTACAAAGTTTGCTTGCACCAATTTGCTCAATTTATCCAGCAATCCTTTTTCAACAAATTGATCTAAAAACTCTATTTCAATAGCACATTTCTCTAATACATAAGAGACCACTGATTTTAGCATTTCTTCTTCGATATCCATAAGCCCTTCTAAATCACAAAAAGCAATTTCTGGTTCAATCATCCAGAATTCATTTGCATGTGTTTTGGTATTAGAGTTTTCTGTACGGAAAGTAGGACCAAATGTATAGATTTTTTTATACGCAAGAGCGAATGCTTCTCCGTGTAATTGTCCTGTTCCTGTTACATAAGCTTGTTTACCAAATAAGTCCTTGCTCATGTCTACATTTCCTTCTTTATCTGTAGGCATATGCTCCATATTTAAAGTTGTAATTTTAAACATTTGATCAGAACCTTCACAGTCTGTTGTTGTAATAAGAGGTGTATGCGCATAAATATATCCTCTATCTTGAAAATACGTATGAATAGCCATAGCTGCTACACTACGAATTCTAAAAACAGCCTGAAATAAATTTGTTCTTGGTCTTAAATAAGCAATTTCTCTTAAAAATTCACGAGAATGTCTTTTTGGTTGTAAAGGATATTCTTCTGGACAATCCCCTTCTAATTTATATTCTTTTAACTGTATTTCAAATTCTTGTCCTTCTTTAGGAGATGGGATTAAAATACCTTTTACGGTAATGGCACATCCATTATGAAGTTTAGCAATCTCCTCAAAAGAATCTAGGGTATTGTCATACACTACCTGTATATGCTTGAAATAAGTTCCATCAGAAAAATCTATAAAACCAAATTCTTTTTGTTTACGATGGCTACGAATCCATCCAGAAACAACAACTTCCTTTTCCATATATTCTTCTTTTTTTTCATATAATTCTTTAATATCCATTTTTATTTCCTCCTTTTTATAAAAAAAACGCCAGTAAGAGAAGGGGCATATTGTACGCGGTGCCACCCTTCTTTTCCTAGCGGATATCTCTATTCATATGTAACGGTATGGACCGGCTTAGTCTACTTAGAATATTCTTTTCGGTAAGCAACTCCGTGGTGTTCTTCTGACTTAGACATATTGTTAGTTTCCACCGGCCTAACTCTCTCTTAACTGTTTCTAAATCTTACTTCTCCACATCAAAGTTCTAACAGTAGTATACTGTATTTTATTTTATTCGTCAATCTTTTTGCTACAAATTTGTGTTTCCTTGGTTCCATTACAAGTATATCCACTTAAAACAACATCTTTTAAAGTAATGGTGCCATCTTCATAGATGATAAATGTCCCACTTGCTGGCGCTTCTCCAGATACTTTAATATCTTTTATATCATATTCTTTCCCATATGCATAGGGTGCATCTGTCAGCAATTTCAAATTGTATTCAATCAATATAGCTCCGATTACCCTTTGTGCAGAAGTAGAAGCAATGAGTTTCCCTGTTGTTTCAATCTTTTTTTCTTCTTCTTGTATTTCTTCTTGTTTTTTTTCTGCTTCTGTTTTATTTTGTTCTTTTCTATCAACATCGTATTTTAATAATAAACATGCAACTATAATTAGTATTAAAATTATGTAATGTTTTGCTTTCATTCTATCACCTTTTTTCTATTATTTATTATACACTATTTATACATATTTTTAACAAAAAAGGGGAATAATATGGTACAATGCTTAGAAGGATGTGATGAAATGGAACTTGCAATTCTTTGTATAAAAATTTTTGGAGCACGTATTTTAGATGTATCTTTGGGAACCATTCGTAGTATCTTAACCATTAAAGGTAAAAATACCTTTGCTAGTTTTATTGGTTTCTGTGAAGTTATGATTTGGTTTTTAGTTGTCAAAGAAGCACTAAATACGGATATGGATAGCATTTGGATTCCTATTTTTTATGCAGCAGGTTTTGCTTCTGGAACCTTTATTGGTGGCTTTTTATCTGATAAACTCATTGGTGGTAAACTTGGTGTACAAGTGGTTACTAGCCACAGAGATAAAAGTATGATAAAGGCTATTCGTGCGAATGGTTATGGTGTTTCCGTAATCGAAGTCAACAGCCATGACAAGGATACTAGAAAGTACATGCTTTTTATAGAAATCAATAAAAAAAGACTAGAAGAATTAAAGAAGCTTGTAAAAGAATTAGATGAAAATTGTTTTGTGGTTGTAAATGAAACAAAATATGTACAAAATGGTTACTTTAATAAGTAATCATTTTTTTGCGGATGTTAATTTAAGTACATGATAAATGGTATCCGATACACTATCAAACTTCGTTTCTAATTCACTACATATTTTTCTAATAATGTTGTCTTTTTCTTCTGGTTTTTCATTAAAACATTCAAAGTATATATATTCTAATTTTTCTTTGTTTTTAACATGTTTCATTTCTTTCATAATATATCTTTCTTTTTCTTCTTCTTTTTTTGTTCGGAAGGGATTGCCTACATTTTTTTCTAAAATTTCATAGTCAAATTTTTTTTCTTCTAATGGTTTACTAATTTCTAATACATCATCTTCTTCATCTAGTAAAAGTCTACTTTTTAAATTCATTTCATTTTTGTAGAAACTAGCACCAAAAGCTTCGTGTCCATCTGTAAAAATCACTGCGCATTCTAAAGTCTTGACTGTTTTTCTTTGAAATACTTCTGCTTTATAACGGTATTCGTTTATAAAAGAAGAATCTACTCTTATTTTATTTTCTTTTAAGTGCTGGAGGCACTCTCTACTTACCTTTATAATGGGAATTCTTCTAATATGAGTAATTTCATCAATTGGATCCCACTCATAAAAATCATACAAAATAGGTTTTAAATCTAGTAAAATATCATAAATATAGTTCATCTTCTCCTCCTTTTGGTATATAAATGGTAAGCCCAATTATAATAAGGCCAAGGGCTGCCTGCATACATTCTGGGCTTCTAATTATAAAGTTAACATATTCTTTAAAATTATACCCAATCGTCATCAAATTCAAATAACAAATACAAAAAATAGAACCAAGTAAAGTTAAACTAAAGCCAATTAAAAAGAAAAAGAATCGCACCATAAAGAACCACCTACTTCATTTTATTGCTTTTTTTGTTTTTTATTTATCATTTTATCCTTGTTTACATTTATAGTGTAAATATGAGAAAATAGGACAAACTAAAATATGAGTTGTGTGCTAAAATGAAAATAGGAAGGTGATTCATATGCGTATTAGAGAAAAAATCAATATTTTATCTAGGGTTAAAATGGCTCTCGAAAATGGACAAATGATTGTTTCAGAAAAACTGCTTGGTCTTTTAGAAAATACGGGTATCAATCTTTCTGGTTACGGAGAACTTGTTCCAGTAAAAGTTAAAAAAAAGGATTAAAGAATTTGTGATAACAAAAGAAAACCTCTAAGTATAATAGCTTAAAGGCTTTTTTTTTGTGAAATTATGATTCCTTTTGACTCACTTCTATATCAATGATTTCTGAAATAGGGATTAGCTCATTATCAAAAGTAATGACATCATGATCATTATAACCAATGATTCTTTTTGTTAGGGTTTTATCTTTTAAAGTAATCTTTACATCCATTTTATAAATATAATTAACAGATTTAAAGATTTGATTTAATTTTTGTTTTGTATTTAATTGTACTTCGGGTTTTGAGGAAGAATTTTGTTTCTTAACTTCTTCTACTTTCTCTTCTTCTCTACCTCCATAGTACACCGTTTTATTATTGGTCATTTTTTTACTAATTTTGTTGACAAAAACACCAGGTAATTTCTTATCCATATATACATTCCTCCTATTACTATCCTATGAAAACATTTCTTTTTTTTGACTATTTCTTTTCAAAATATAAAGAAACCAAAAAACCAGTACAGAAAAGAATGATTCCAAGTACCCATTCTATTAAACTTGCTTTATATTGTAATGTTTTTTGTAAAAGTAAAAATAAAGAAGAAAGAGAAAAGCCAAGGATTACGGACCAAGCTTTTTCTTCATTTTTCTGCATACAATAATAGACAAGTTTGGTAATGGTTAAAAAACCTAGTACAATTCCTATTAGAAAAGGCGCTAAAATAAAGGCATTATACTTGAGATAATTCCAGGAAAAGATATGTCCAAACATCGTTAGAATAAGTTCATATACACCTAAAAGCATCAAAACAGCCGTACCACTAATACCTGGAATAATCATTGTTGCGGCTTCTATAAAACCAACCAAAATAAGAAAAAGAAAATCTCCCCATTCATAACCAATCATTCTTACATTTTCTATTTTAATAAAAGAAAGAAGTGTAAACAAGGCAAAAATGGCAAGGGTAAGAGCAAAAGAAGACTTTCCTCTATGGGATTTCTTTTTAGCAAGTAAAGGTATTGTCCCTGATATAAGTCCACAAAAAAGTAACATAGTTGTAAAATAATAGTGTTCTAGTAGGGAAAGTACAAACTGACTTCCAAGCACAATAGAAACAAATATACCAAGTCCTACTTTAAATAAAAATAAAAGATTTTTTTTAAATTCAGTTTGCAGGTGACTGAGTGCATATACCCCTTTATCATATACACCTAACAAAATAGCTAAAACAGAACCACTGACGCCTGGAATGATTTTTCCAATTCCAATCACCAGTCCTTTTATAAATAAAATTATATTTTCTTTCATAGTACAAGGTATGCACAAGCAAACATTTACATACACAAACAAAAAAGGATAAAGAACAAAAGTAGTAAAGTACCCTCTTTCGTTTCTAATCCTTTTTATTTAGTGATTTTAACTTTCATAACACGTAGAGCATTTAGAACAGACAATAGTGTAACCCCTACATCTGCAAATACTGCTGCCCATACACTTGTAAATCCAAAGAAACCTAAAATCATAAAGCTTATTTTAATAATAAGTGCAAATATAATATTAAATCTTACTATTTGGTTTGTTTTTTTAGAGATTTGAATAGCATCTACAACTTTATATACATCATCATACATTAAAACAACATCTGCGGCTTCGATCGTTGCATCACTACCAATGCCACCCATAGCAATTCCTATGTCAGCAAGTTCAATAACAGGAGCATCATTTAAACCATCTCCAACAAAAGCTAGAACGCTTTCTTTTTTAAGTGACTCTACTTTCTGTGCTTTATCTACAGGAAGCATATCTGCATAATATTCTTTTATACCAACTCTTTCGCTTACTGCTTGCGCAAATTCTTTGGTATCTCCAGAAATCATCACCGTACGATTTATTCCTAACTGTTTTAAAGCTGCAATCATTTTAGATGCGTTTTTCTTAATGGTATCTGAAACAATAACAGTTCCTATATGGTTTCCTTCTGTCGCAAGATATACAGGCGATCCCATTTGGTTTGTTTTCTGGAAAGCAATCTCATTTTCTTCCATCAATTTTTCATTACCGATAAGGTATTTTTTTCCAAAGATAGCAACTTCAATTCCTTTTCCGCCAATGTCTTTAAAAGAATCGATTTCCTTTTTATCTATTTCTTCTGTATATTTTTTAACAATAGATTTTCCGATTGGATGCACAGAATAGTATTCTGCATAAGCTGCAATCTTAAGAATTTCCTCTTTTGTATAGTTTTGAAAATTCTCTATGCTTGTTACTTCAAATTTTCCTTCTGTAATAGTACCTGTCTTATCAAAACAAATGGTTTCAATATGACTCAGTCTATCTAATTCATGACTTCCTTTGATAAGAATTCCTTCTTTAGAAGCTCTACCAATTCCACAAAAGAATCCGAGTGGTACAGAAATAACAAGAGCACATGGACAAGAAATAACTAAGAAAACAAGAGAACGGTATAGCCATGTTTCAAATGGATATCCAAGTAATGGTGGGATTGTCATAAGAAGAACCGCTATTAGTACAACAACAGGTGTATAAATTCTAGAAAATCTAGTAATAAATTTTTCTATTTTTGTTTTCTTTTCACTTGCCTTTTCCATTAGTTCCATAATTTTACTAGCCGTTGATTTTTCAAATACACAAGTAGTCTTAATTCTAAGCATACTTTCCTGGTTGATAAATCCACTTAAAACAGCATCGTTTTTAGAAACACTTCTTGGTACAGATTCTCCTGTAAGTGCTTTCGTATCTAAGAAGGAAGTCCCTTCTACAACAATGCCATCTAAAGGAATTTTTTCTCCTGGTTTGACTTCGATAATCGCACCAACGGGTACTTCTTTTGCATCTACTTCGACAAGTTTCCCATCTTTTTCTATATGCGCAGTATCACTTCTAAGATCCATTAATTCCATAATAGATTCTTTAGAACGATCTGTCGCTAGTTCTGAAAGATATTCTCCTACCTCAAATAAGAAAATAACCATGACAGCCTCTTCTGTTTTTCCAATGACAAAAGCCCCAATCGTTGCTAAAATCATCAGTAAATTTTCATCAAAGATTTCTCCTTTTAATAAATTTTTAAAAGCGTGTATGTAGATTTCATAAGAAATACAAATATAACTTGCTAGTAAAAGAATAAATGCATAGTCTTTGATAAAAAGGGATAAGACAAATAAAACCAAACTTAAAACCATTTTGGTTACATCTTCATTCCATTTAAAATGTTTCATTATTTTCCTCTTTCTAAAATATGTTCATATCCATATTTCAGGATTACTTTAATATGGTCATCACTTAAACTATAATTAACCGTTTTTCCAACTTTATTTGTTTTTACTAAATCAGAAATCCTTAAAATTTGAAGTTGGTGTGAAATAGCAGATTGATTCATTGATAAAATAAATGCTATATCGCCTACATTTTTTTCTCCCTCTGTTAAAAGATTTAAAATGCGTAGTCTTGTTGTATCTCCAAATACTTTATAAAAACTACTTAGTTTATCAATAACTTCTATATTTTCCATAATTGTACCTCCTCATATGAATATGTATTCATATATTCATATTATATGCAATAGTAGGTAATAATGTCAATCTTTTTTAAAAATTTTTGTCCATTTTTGACTTATGATAATTGTTTCCTTACATATATTTCTAAGTTACAATAGAACAAGAGGGGATTGATATGAAAAAAATAGTCATTTTTCTAGTATTTCTACTTATTATAATAAGTCCTTTTTATTTAAAACCTACGGAAACCAAAACAATGCTTGTAGAACAAAAGGGCGCTCCTGATAAAAAATACCCCTCCATAAGGGAAGCCCAGGAAAAATTTCAAAATAAAGAAATTATAGGCTACATAGATATCCCCAATACCAGTATCCATCATTATTTCGTACAAACAAACGATAATTTATTTTATTTGAATCATGATTTACTTAAAAAAGAATCTATTTTTGGCTCTGTTTTTATGGATTATAGAAATCATATAGGCGATACACAAATGAATTTATATGGCCACAATGGCAACAACAAAAATTCTCCTTTTTATGATTTGGCTAAATATAAACAAGAAGACTTTTATAAGCAGCACAAAAAAATCTGGATAACAAGTGAAAAAGGCAGAAGTGAATATGAAGTTGTCTATGTCAGTATTACAGCAGAAGAAAAGCATATGAATCTTCAAATGTCTTTTCAAGAAAGAAAACAATTTTTTGAAGAAACTAACTTGTATAAAACAAAGTCTTCTATCAAGGAAGATGACCAAATTATTGTCTTACAAACCTGTACCTATGAACAAGAAAATACATTTTTACTCGTTGTTGCGAAAAAAAGAAAGGGTGTTAATTTATGAAAAAATGGCTATGGCTTATTATTGTTTCCTTGTGGTTTTTATTTCCTTTTGGAGAAGTTATAGAGAAAGTAAAAGCAGAAGAACTTTATACCTACCAGATTCTTTACTATTATGATTCCGTTTTAGATGAAAGTAAAACAGAAATCAAAAAAGGAAATTATGGTGACTTAATTGTATCTTTCCCAAGTAAAAAACAAAATTACACCTTTTTTTCTTCTAGTATTGATGCGGAAGGATTAACCATTACAAGGAATGTAGAAAACAATGTTATAAAGGTCTATTATATATCAAATGAAAAAGCTCCCAAAACGGGTGTCTTTATTCCCTATTTTACTTTTATAAAGGGCATTCAATTATAAAAAATTAGTACAAAAAAAAGACTTTAGAAATTCACTCTAAACGTCTTTTTATATTCTATATTATTCTAAATTTAATTTTTTCTCTAAAGTAATGGTTGTAATAAAATAGCTAACAACTATATAAACAATAGTAATTGCAAAAGAAAGTCCAAAGATTGCTAACATCTGCCCACTATCTGATAAGCTTGTTTTACCATTTGTATAAATTGGATCAATGCCAGCTGCTGCTAATAATGTTAAACTACTAAAGATTTGCGCTGCTATATAAAGAATAATTCCATATACAAATGAATAAGTCATTTTTTTATCACTACGTGTTTGCCCTAAACTTAAAGCACAGTAGAAGAATAAAAGTCCTGAAATATATCCTAGAAAAGACATACCTAATATATATAGTAAGAATTCATTAAATATAGGTCCTGCTTCTTTTACAATAGCGTTATAAGCTGTCGTAAAGATGCTGTAATCTGGAACAATAATTAAAACAGCTCCTATGACAACCAATACAGATATTACCATAAAAATAGTAGAAGTAAGAACTTTAGATATTACAAAGCTACTTTTTTTAATAGGTAAAGTATGGATTAAATATCCTTCATCTTTCATTACTGCTTTGTGGAAACGAAGAATAGAAGCAAAAAATGTATAAAATAAAGCCCCTATCATTCCTAAAATAGCAATTACAAGTAAGAACCCTGCAATTGTATCAAACAATTCAACCTTTTTAGCAAGTTCTGTCATCCCTCTTGTAAGTACAGATACAAGAAGCAATATTCCATAAAATGGAACTAATTTTTTAGCAAGATCTCTTCCATCATATTTTAAAAGTTTACCTAGCATTTGAATTCCTCCCTAAATAATGCATCAATTGATTTTGATGTTTTTGTTCTAATTTCATCCGCACTATTATCTAGTACAATTTTTCCATCTTTAATAAAAATAACTTCATCTAATATTTTTTCTATATCATCAATTAAATGTGTTGAAATAATTAAGCTAGAATTTTCACTTAAATTATTTAAAATTGTATTTAAAATATAATCTCTGGCTGCTGGATCTACACCACCTATTGGTTCATCTAAAACATATAGTTCTGCTTTTCTACTCATAACCAATATAAGTTGTACTTTTTCTTTCGTACCCTTAGACATATTTTTTAACTTATCTTTTTCATTTAAATGAAGATCTTTCATTAATTTAAAGGCTTTTTCTTCATTGAAATCTTCATAAAAATCTTTGAAAAAAGCAATCAATTCTAAGATATTCATACTATCATCTAAATAATTTTTATCTGGCAAATAGGATACTATTTTCTTTGTCTCAATACCAGGCTTTTCTCCTTTGATTAAAATACTTCCACTGGTAGGTGTTAAAAGGTCATTCACTAATTTGATAAATGTTGTTTTTCCACTTCCATTAGGTCCTAGAAGACCAATTATCTTACCACTTTCTATTTCTAAATTAATATTTTTCAGTACTTTTTTTGAACCAAAATTTTTGCATAAATCTTTACATTCTAATATTTTCATTATTCCTTATCCTTCCTTTTTAAATAAGCAAGTGCTTTTTCTTTCGTAAAACCGAGTAATTCCATTTGTGATAAATAAAGATTGGCTTTTTCAGTGGCTAAAGCCTCCTTCATTTCTTCGATTTTCTGTGGTTCTCCTGTAACAAAACGACCACTTGTGCGTTCTGTTCGGATAAGACCACTTGCTTCAAGTTCTGTAAAAGCTTTTTGTACAGTGTTTGGGTTCACTTTCCATTCTTCGGCTAAAGAGCGAACAGATGGCATTTTTTCGTTTCCCTTAAATTCACCTTTGATGATGGATAAGGTCATTGTCTCCACCAATTGTACATAGATGGGTCTATTATTATCAAATTCCCATTTCACTGGTCCACCTCCTTTGTGTCACTTGACTAGTACAATAATACAATATATGTTTCTAAATGTCAATAAAAAACAAAAAAATATATTTTTTGCTTTTACCCAAATAAGGACAATTGTTGAAAACCTGTATTTTCCTTATAAAAATCAAGCTTTTTCTTATAATTACGTGTCATATGATATTTTTTTTCTAAATGATTTATACTATCGTATACTTCTTTTACATATTCCTTTTTCATCTCTCTATTTTCATATAATCTTTTTATTTTATAATATATTTCTGGTTTTTCTCTACGAACAGAATCTAAAAAATATGTTTTGGTTTTACCACGTAAATATAACATACATGGTAGAACGTAAGATGCATTTATCTTAGAAGCTAAAGCATACAGCCTATCCAAATTTTGATAAGAATCTGTTAAATAGGGAACAATAGGCATAATATGGACACCAATAGTGGCCCCTGTTTCTTTTATTTTTGATAGGGCTTTAAATCTATATAAACTAGGACTTCCTCCTGGTTCTAAAAATTTTCTAACGTTTTCATCCATTGTCGTAATCGTAAAAGCAATATGAACAGAAGTAACTTTAGCCAATTTCTCAATCAAATCTAAGTCTCTCAGAATCAGAATTGATTTTGTACTGATAATAATAGGATTTTTATATTGAATCATAAGATTTAATACATCTCTCATTGTTTTTCTTGTTCTTTCAATAGGCTGATAAGAATCTGTCACACCCCCTATACTAATTACAGCTTTTTTTCTTCTAGAAGATGCGAGTTCCTTTGCTAAAACATCTACTACATTTTCTTTATAATAAACGGTGTCAAAAAAGTTTCCATCATTTAAGTAATCGTGAGAATACATAGCAAAGCAATATTTACACCCATGCGCGCATCCTCTGTATATATTTAAATCCCACTTAAAAGCACCATTGTTTTTGACTGAATGCAGTGCGGATTTACACGGTAAGGAAAGATATTTCATGATAGACTTTTTCTTTTAAATCTCTTATATATTGTTGTTGCACTTTCTTTGGATTTTTAAGTATGTAAGATAGAAATCTTTGAAGAGGGTTTTTAATGTGGATAAATACAGTAAGATTCATTTTAGTAGTGCCATTTTCCTGTGGATAAAATTTTCCTAGCCATTCTCCATCAAATACTTTATTTTCAATATCAAAGGCATACTCCCTATTTCTTTTATTTTTTGTAATAATAAAGGTCGTTGAATCTCCTCCCTTATAATATTCCACAAAATGGTTATTATCTAAACAAATTAAGTTTTCCACATTGCTTCGCCATCTATAATCCTGCTTATTGGTTACAATATCAAATACTTTTTCAATTTCTGCTTCTATAATAGTTTCTATTTCAATTCCTTGCATACTAAACCTCCTTCCAATTCTGCCATTTTAATAAGGCCGGGTCTTTTTTTTCTGTATTCGCATAATACACAGCACATCTAAATACATATAACATACATCTATCTACAGGTCCTCCCTTTAATACACACAACTTCTGATATAAAAATTCGGGATTTTTATCTTTTAACATTTCTACATTTTGGTAACCCATATCTATAAAATCCTGTTTAATTGATTTTCCAACACCCGGTATTTTTAATAAATCTGTCATTGTTATTCCTCCAATATCTTTTGAACATCAATATTTTGTTTGTTTTTCTTAAAAATACAATTTCTATGAAAATAGGCAGAAACCATCAAAGGTGCAGTTAAAGCCTTTTTCCAGCATTTTAAAATTCCCATATCAAAGTCTGGTTCTGTAGAATATTCCACACAAAGTTCCTCTTCTGTTAAAACAAATTCAACTCTTTTCACCTTCATAAAAGCTGTATTAATGGAATCTTTTATGGTAGAAGAGACAACCCTATGGTAAGCCATATCTAATTTATCTGCTAAAAATAAAGCAGCACCTATAGAACTTTCCATCTTTTTTCCACTGGAATGATCTGCAATTGCATCTATAATGGTTTGTTTCATAGCTGGATCTATTGAATATTTGTTTAAATACATAGAAGCCTTTTCAGCACTTTTTTTAGCATGCCCCTCTTTTATCCCATCCACAAGTCCAATATCGTGCAACAAAGCGGCAACACGACCCATCTCTATGGTATTCTCATCTTCCTTTAAATCTGTTAAGAATTGCCTCACATAATGGGAAACCCTTACCGCATGCGCAAGTCCATGCTCCCAGTCCCATTTCCCGTTTGAAACAAAATGAATGGCCTCAATTTGTTTCATAAAAGCTATATATTCTTCATCCATCACTATTTTTTCATACATGATTATCACCTATTCAAATTATATATTACGAACAAACGTTTGTCAATGATAAAAAGATAAGTTTACAAAAAAAAGAACCTATTATTTAATTGAGGTTCCTCCAAAAACAGAAAATGGTCTAATATAAAGTGTAGGTCTACTTTCATCCATTTTATTTTTTACTTTATTCTCATTGCCTCCAAAAAAGGCACTTCCTTGTACAACTACATTATAAGTATCAGATACAATTAAATCGATACCTCCAAAAATAGCATATCCTTCTATTATAGTATCTTCTTTGATATCCATTTCTCGTAAATCTAAGTCGATTCCACCAAAAATGGCATATAGAGTAGCACCTTTAAAATCTTTGGTTACTATTTTTTCTTCTATTCCACTAAAAATACCATAATACTGTAAAAAGCCTTTCTCTGTTGTTTTGATTTTTTTACTTTTGCCACCTATTTTAAATAGAATAGCATTGGCAATCATAGAAAAACCAATAAAAATAATGAATAACGGCCAAAATACATCTGTCAAACGAATCGTAATCCATCCAAAGTAATAAAGAAAGCACCAGATACTAACAAGGAAAAGAAAACTACTAAAGATGTCTATTTTCTTTTTTCTCCACATAAAATACAAAGACATCACAAATAAAATACATGGCCAAACCAAACGAAAGTTAACTTGAAAGCCTGGAACAATGGCTTCTAAGAAAAATAAAAGCCCTACAACAATAATAACTACACCAATAAACATAATCAATCTCCTCCTAGTATTATCATATCATATTTTTGTTTTTTGAAGAACGAAAATTTAAGTACAATCTTTGTTAAAAAAGGAATTTTTATTATAATAAGGATAGAAAAGCCCTTTTTTAATAACGAATAGCAAAAAAAAGTGTGAAACATAGATAAAGGACTTGCGTTTTCAAAAGAAACGTGCTATTATAACGTGCATAAATCAAAGAAGGGGGTAATATTTATGAATAAATTCACTAAATATTTATCATTTATTGTACTTGCAATTAGTTCATGTTTTATGGTAGGAAATGTAAAGGCTGCTGCACCATCTTCTATCACAGTTACATCTGGAGAAAGATTATCTTATATAGGTAATACTTACTTTGCAGCACTTCAAACAACAGGAGGAGAAGTTGTTTACTGTTTAGATTTCTGGAAACAAACTCCAAATGGTGTGGGTATGAGTTTAACAGGTGAAGGAGACGCTGGTCTTACTTACATCATGCAAAACGGATATCCAAACAAATCCTTTACAGGAAATGCTTCTATGGATAAATTCATTACAGCTTCTGCTGTTTGGTGGTATTTAGATCATCCAAATGGTACTGGTAACTTATCTACAGCATTTAAAACAACAGATAGTGATCCAAATAATTTAAGACCACATATGCAAAGACTTGTAAGTGGCGCAGTTGCTGCTAAAACAACAAATGCATCTATGTCAGTAAACGCAAGTTCTACTACATTATCTCTTACAAGCGATCAAAAATATTTTGAATCTGCATACATTACTGTTTCTTCAGTAGGAATTGGTAGTTATAATGTAAGTCTTACAAATGCACCAAGTGGAACTGTTTTGCTTGATGGAAGTGGAAATGTAAAAACATCTTTCGCACCAGGAAGTAAATTTAAAGTAAGAGTTCCTGTAAGTAGTTTAGGAAGTAATTTAAAAGCAAGTGTATCACTTGATGTAACATCATCTTCTACTACTTATAAAGTATATAAATATGCTTCATCTAATTCTGCTTACCAAAGAGTGGTTTCACCTAAATTATATCCTGTAACAAAAAGTTTTAAACAATCATTACAGTTTAATGGTGTCACTACAAGAGTTAGTATTAGTAAACAAGATATAACAAATAAAAAAGAAGTACCTGGCGCTAAATTAACAGTTAAAGATAAAAAAGGAAAAGTAATTGAAACTTGGACGAGTACAGATAAGCCACATTACATTTCACATCTTCCAGCAGGAGAATATACTTTAGAAGAAATTATTGCTCCTAAAGGATATGTTTTATCAAAAGAAACAGTATCATTTACTGTAACTGCAAATGGCGTAGAAAAAAGTGTTGTTATGTATAACAAAAAACAAGATGCACCAAAACCAACACCGACTCCTACACCAACGCCAACACCTACACCTGATGAAGTTATTGAAGTTCCTAAAACAGCATCAAGTATTTCAATGATCATCTACATTATCGGATTTATGTCTCTAGCTGGAGGCGGCGGACTGATTTATTACAATGCTAAACTTAAAAAATAAAATAAGTGCATTCGATCATAGACAAATTACAATTATTGGTGTTCTATGTGCGGTAATAGGAATTATTCTTCTTACTTACAACTATATAGACACCAAAATTAGTAATGTTTATGAAACAATGAATTTAAGTCTTTTAAAGACAGAGCAACCACAAATATCAAATGAGCCTACAACAGAAAAAGAAAGTGACAGTCCTAATGAGTCCGAAGAAACACACGTTGTAGAAAATGCACCAACTGTAGAACAACAAGCTGTCAATGATCAACAATCAAAAAGTTACTATATAGGAACATTAGAAATACCTAGACTTAGTTTCCAAAGAGGATTTGTAAGTAAAGGGCATACATTAAATAACGTCAATAAAAACATTGCTGTTATGAGTGCTTCTGATTATCCAGATAAAGCAAATGGTAATTTTATTGTAGCCGGTCATTCTGGTAACAGTTCTGTAGCTTTTTTCAAAGATTTATGGCAACTTGAGAAAAATGATATCGCAGTGGTTACTTATAAAGAAAAAAAATACACCTACCAAATTACCAATATATATTTACAACCAAAGGTAGGAACGGTAGCCATTTACCGCAATAAAAACAAACAAACATTAACGCTGATTACTTGTACAAAAGATGATAGTCAGCACCAAACCATTTATATTGCAGAATTAATAAAAGAACAAAATCTATAATCCATTAAGGGGGTGGGAAATATGATTAGACTTTCTTTAATAGACAAAATAAAAGGCCTTGTAGATATGATTTCTTCATCATGGTTATTTACTTTATTATTTATAGGCTTTATTATTCTATCTATTTTCTTATTTCAATCTAGTAAATTAGAAAATAAGAATTTAAAAAAATATTTCCTCATTGGGTATAGTACTTTACTAGTAGGAAATTTAATTGTTTTTCACAAAGTGATTTTAACATTCTTAGATCATTTTATGGAAAACTTAATTATGATTTTATGTTTCCCAAGTATGGCTTTCTATATTGGAATCCTAATTTTCCTAAATGTTGTTTTATTTAAAGTACTTTTTAGTAAAACAGTAGAAAGTTATAACAAAGGAATTATTATAACAACATATACCATTGTGCATTTCTTATTTATCTTAGTACTGAATACGATTGTCAAAAATAAAATAGATATTCTTTCTAAAATATCTATTTATACAGATAAAGATTTACTTAATTTAATTGAAATTAGTATTGGTACCGTTGTAATTGCTGGTATCATATTGCTTATTATTTCTATTATCAATAAATTATCTTCAACAGAAATAAAAAGTTCTAACCAATTTTATTTAGATTTAAATCCTACTTTAGAACCAATCGTAATTGGTACGATAAAAGAACCTGCTGCACCTACTACTTTCTATCCAAAATATGTAAATACAATCTCTGTAGAAGAGAAGAAGGAAGAATTAGATAGATTAACAGTTAGTGATTATAAACGTTTAAAATTAGCACTTTCTGAACTTGCAGGGGACAACAAATAAAAATACTTAGAAAAAACTAAGTATTTTTTAAAGTGATACCAATTATAAATGCTG
Source organism: Bacilli bacterium (assembly GCA_028693035.1). Lineage (GTDB taxonomy): Bacteria > Bacillota_I > Bacilli_A > RF39 > UBA660 > RUG12867. Next base: position 40,310 of record JAQUWE010000001.1, read on the forward strand.
TAAATATTAAGCAATAAATAACCTGTAGAAACCAACAGCATCATCGTAGAGTTAGGTCCTTTGGCAAGAAAGGTAAATAACCAGATTAAAAAATCTGCTATATTGTTCATAAGCCATAGCCATAATCCTTCTTTAAAGCGCATACACATCAATACAATACCACATAAGTTTAAACAATTAGAAGTGGCATCTAAAATAGATAACCTTTGTCCTGGTATCTGGGATAAAGCAAATCCTAACAGTAAACTAGATACTATGCAGCTTATAATAATAATGATACTACTCTTTAGTGTAAATTTACGCGATATAACCGTGTTGTTGGCATCAGAAGACTTTCTCCAAGAGAAATACCCTATTAACTGAAATGGAGCAAATACAAAGGTATTAAAGAGAAATAAACCATATAAATGATTTGCATAAGAAGTATAGGCCATCAATAAATAATTGATAAAACCCATAATGTAATTAAAAGATTTGCCTTGCGTTGTATACCATGCACACAATAACCCAGTTAATAGTGTAGGTATTCCTATGACAAAATCCTTAGTAGCGAAACCACATACGATTGAAAAAAGGATAAAAAGTATGGGCGCTAGGACGTCACGTCTTTGTTTCATATCATCACCTTTTCTTATTATAACAAATTTTTCGTTATTTTTGTAAGGAGATTTTGTTTTATATTTATTTCTTGTTCCATCTTTTCTTCAAGAACAGGATATAAGTAATAAATTTCTTTATTAAGTGCTTTGGCATAATCAATGTCACTTTTTGTACCAGCCCCTATGTATCCATTAGGATTTATCACATAAATAGCATCTGCTAAATCTATTTTCTGATGGTGCAATTCTACAAATAGGTCTATTTCTTCCTTTGTGTAAGAGTCCCTATCTCTCGTTTCATAAATAACACTGATTACATTATAGCCTTGCAATGTTAAATTTTCTGTTTCTCTCATTAGCTCTTCTGTATATTTTAGACTGCCACACATACAAATGACTTTTGCTTTGTTCATATCTTTTTTCTCCAACTTCTTTTTTATTAAAAATTATTATTCTTTTTCAAGTAAAAACTGTAAATTTTTAGATTCGGTAGTTCCTATTTTATCTATACTGTAATCTTCAAAAATACCAATTACTTTTATTCCTGTTTCTGCGCAGCACTGTCTTACTTCTTCTATAGAAAAAATACGAAAAACATGAGAATCCTCATATGTCTTATCTCCAATTTCAAACACAATTTTACTATTTTCAATCTTTGCTTCTTTATCATAATTCCAAATCATGGTTCTTTTTATAGACTGAAAGTAATCCACTTTTTCACCAGAAGACTTTGGATTGTGTAAATCAATGAGCATTCTACCTTTTGGAAGTAAATGTTTTTTCATGTGTAATAAAGCCGTTTTGAATTCTTCCATATCTTTTAAATGATTCATAACTGCAAACATAGAGATCATAAAAGTATATTTTTTAGGAAGAGATAATGCAAGCACGCTTTGTTGATAAAGGTTTCCATGCATCTTTGTTCTTGCAATTTCAAGCATTTGCTTATTTAAATTAACACCATCTATATTTTTAATGCCTGCTTTTTCTAATAAAGAAGCATGTTTTCCAGTCCCACAACCAACATCTAAAACAGAGTGTTCCTCTTCTATAAAAGATCTTAAAAAGTTTACTTCCTTTTCATAATTTTTATTTTCGTAAAACATGTCATAATATTTTGCAAATTCTTGATATTCCATATTGCCTCCCTGTATATCATACAAAATCTAAGTTTCATTACTTTGTAGCTATATGCCTTATTCATATTTTATCATGCATTACAATAAAATTAAATAAAAAGAAGAACTATGGAGGAGAAACAATGGAACATATGCACTATAACAAATCATGTAAAAGCAAGGCACCCTATCCAGAAATCAAAGTATTAGAACCCAATATTTATTACGCTACTTTATTAAAAGAGGACTATGCTGGCTTTGTTAGTGAATTTTCTGCTTTGACACAATATGTATATCACTCTTTTGTAACTGAAAGAATAGACGAAGAAATAGCAGAAATGCTAGAATGTATTTCTATTGTAGAAATGCACCATTTAAAGATATTGGCAAAACTAATTGATTTATTAGGAGAAAAGCCTGTTTATTGTGCACAAAATAGACTATGGAATGGCAGTTATGTAGATTATGGGCATCATTTATTAGAACAATTACAGGCTGATTTAGAATCAGAATATCAAGCCATCAACCAGTACCAGTATCATATAACTTTAATAAAAGATCCTTATATACAAGCTGTTTTAAAAAGAATTATTGAAGATGAAGAAGTCCATGTTACTTTATTTAAAGAAGCTATCGCTAAAATAGAAAAGAATAAAAACAAATAAAAAAGATTTATAGATATATTTTCTACAAATCTTTTTTGTTATATAGTAGGGATTGTGATTTGCTGTTTCATTTTTCCAAGAGATATAACTTCTGTTGATTCATGTGTATTTAGATTGGCTCTCTTAATTTCTGTATTATAATAGGTATTAAAATAATAGTCCCCCGTATTTAAATTCATAAAAACTGTATACTGGGTATAATCTGTTGTGTTTCTTTTTGTCATAACAACACCTCTAGGAATAGAAACTGTATTCATGATACGAAAGCAAGAAAGAAGTGTTTCTTCTCTGCTTTCAGAGATTTCTAGAAAACTCTTTTCAAATGCAACTCTTACAAACCTAGAAGGCGGGGTAAAATCGCCAGGCAAACCAAAAGCTCCTGCTCCTTGCCCAAAGGGAGTCAATATAAGATTTCCCCATTTGTTTTCCTCTTTTTGAGTAGGACTTAAATTGGTATAATTTTTAAGATTGGTAAGATGCCATGGAAATCCCGGACTATTGGCTAAAACATCTACGGGATTGTCATAGATTTGGATGCCGTCAGTGGTACTTTCAATAGCAAGAGATCTTCCCTTTTTATCCGTAACAAACCAGTGTAGAGGGGTCACAGTATTGGTAATAGGATCTTGCGTTCCAATTAGCTGAAGAGGCTCTATGGCTTTTATAACATCTTCTATAGAAGCACAATTGCCTAAAAGATAAGGAACCATTTCTAACTGCGCAATAGAAGCTTTTTTTCCTTTTACAGCTGAATCATAGACTGCATAGCCTGGAAAATAAAGAGCAGCTACGCCTAATCCTTTTTCATTCATTCCATCTGCAAAAAGGAGACGTCCTACTTCTTGCCCAGTACCTATAAATTTATATTGATTTTTTACTTTTATATCAGAAGCAATACTCTGCCATTCATACCCTCTTGGGATAATATATACTTCTGGATCAAGTTCAAAAGAAAAATCCATTGTACGTCCAAAAAATATATCATTCTTTTTTGCCACAAGTGACATTGCTGTACACATAAAATCAACTCCTATATAAAGTATATTTATATAGGCTTTTTTTATTCTAGGACTTCTGGCATTGGTAAATCAAAAGAAACATGAGAAAATTTTTGTATGTTTTGATTTTTACACAATTCTGTATATTTATCATCCCAAGATAACTTGTATGATTTATTTATATCAAGTCCTAATCGATTTACCCACTCTGTAACCACTTGTTCTGGATTTTTCGTAGTAATTTTATTTTCTATCTCTAAAGCAATTCCAAAAGGATATTCATCTACTGCGATTTCTATGTCCTGATTTGAAAAGGTTATTCTATATCTTTCATAACTTTCTATTTCTTTCATTTTTAAAACATTGTTTATTAGAAATAAAAGGGAATCATATTCTTCATATTGAATAGCAAGTTCTATTTCTTCTTCTTTATTAACACTTGCTTCTGACGTAGAAGGTAATCTTCTTTTCCAACTAATTTTAGATTGAAAAATGGAAGGACTTTTTGTAACCCTAATTCTAAATCTTCCATCTATTTCTTTATTATAAAAGCTCATTTCAGTACAAGGATGATCAAACTGTGTTGTTTTTTCATAACATCTTTCACTTTCTTGTAATTCTGTAAATGCTTTTAACTTTTCTACTATGTTTGGTAGTTCTGTTTTGGGATAATAGTATCTTACTTCATATTCCATATTGTATACATCTCCTTCATTTTATCTTTTATTATATGAATAGGTTTTAACCGTCTTTGCATTTAGTATTTTTATTTTTTCTTGATAAGGTTCTAATTCTTTTAATTTACTATTTCTTAATTCGTCATTGGCCCATAGCAGCATTTGTTTCAGCATTTTAAAAGTAGGTTTATAAGGAGCTGGTTCTTTCCCTGTTCTTTGTTGATACCATCTGCTTATAATTCTTTTATATAAAATAGGTCTTGAAATCTTTAAGTATAAGATTGTATCTGCTTCTACCATACCTTTTCTAAATATTTTTCTTCCTACATCTTCTATAATCCAATTTTTATTTTTCAGTATCTTTTCAAATATAGATTTTATATTTTCTTTACTTCTTTTTTTATCGCCTTCTGGATGGTATTCCCAAATAACATCATCTAACGAAAAATGTTTACAACTTAATTCTTTAGAGAGTCTTCCTGCTAAAGTACTTTTTCCACTTCCAACAGCTCCTAGTATGTAAATCTTTGCCACCACAGTCACCTCTTATTTCATTATAACATAGGGCAAGAAGAGATAAAAACCATGCAAAAGAAAGTGATCAATCATTTTCTATCACTCTACTGATTTTAAGGACTCAATCATATCCACATTTCGTAATTTAAAATATGTAATTACTTGCATAATAATGGAGAATACAAAAGATATAAGAACTGCCCATATATAACTCCAAAGATGGATTGTTTTAAAATAGGACACCGTCTCTATTTCAATAATATTAATAACATAACTATGTAATAAAATTCCAAGTCCTAATCCACAGACAATAGCAATTAATGTAAGTAGAAGTGTTTCTATATAAATGTATTCATTGGTTTCTCCATCTGTAAATCCTAGTACCTTTATTGTCGCAACTTCTCTTGTTCTTTCACTAATATTGATAGAAGTTAAATTATACAAAACAATAAAACACAATACAGCTGAAACAACAATAATAAGTAGAATAATACTATCTAGTCCTACAATAATACTATTGGCTTTCAAAATTAAATCTTCAGAGAAATCCACACTAATAGCAGTTCCATTTTTGATAAGATTTGTAGAAATTTTTTCTTTATCCCCCTGATTATTAGAAATTATCATATTATAAGTAAGATTTTGATCTATGTATTTTTGATATACTTTTTTATCCACAAAAATATAATTCATGATATAGTTTTCCACAATTTGTGATACTGGAATTTTATATGTATTCGCATTGCTTGTAATCGTAATGGTATCTCCTACTTTAATGTGCAAAACATTGGCTAATTTGTCTGTAATTACAGCACCATCATTTTTTATATGGGCTGCTTTATTAGTCTTTTTGTCTTTAAAATGATAATACTTATTAAATAATTCTTCATTTTCTATCGCAACCAAATAGGTATCTATTTTTTTATTCTTATCAACAGCCTCATATGAAGTTTGTTTAATCAGTAAAGGATCTATCAGTTTTTCTGCTTCTAATTTTTTTTGTAAAGATTCTTGCATAGAAGTCGTTTCTTCCTTTAGTACAAGCATATCATCATACTTAAAAATGTTACTATACTGTACATTGCCAATTCCATTCACACTATCTTTAAGACCAAACCCTAATAGCAATAAACCTGTACAGCCCGCTACTCCAATAATCGTCATCAAAACCCTTTTTTTATATCGAAACATATTTCTTAAAGTAATTTTCCAAGTAAAAGATGTTCTTTTCCAAAGAAAATGAATATTTTCTAAGAAAATTTTCTTACCTCCTTTTGGAGGAATCGGTCTAAATAATTTAGCTGGTGTTTGCTTTAATTCTTTAAAACAACTATAAAGGACAACCAAAGTCATCATAGCAAGTGCGGCAATAAGAAGAAAGAGAAAAACGGACAAATTATAGTGAAGGGGAAGAGGGGGAAATCTATAAGGAAAAACATTATAAATCATTTTAGGAAGAATGTAACTTCCTAGAAAATACCCCAGTGTTACCCCTAAGAAAGTAGCGGATAAGACATATAAAAGATAGGTATTGATAATACTCCCATTTTTATAACCAAGAGAAGACATCGTTCCCATTTCCCTTCTCTCTTCTACAATCATTCTATTCATAGTATTAGAGGTCATAAGCACAACAATGATTATAAAAAATAGGGGTAAAACATCTGCTACTTTTTGAACCACATCAATATCTAATTCTAATTGTCCATATCCATGAACAACTTCTCGGTCAAAGATATACCATTCTACCTTAGGAAACTGTATTTTATTTAAAGATTCTTCTACCATCTCTGGCTGTTGTGCAAGAAAAGGATTTTCTTTTAAAATTTCTATTCGAGCAGTATCTCTTAGCTGCTTTTCATGGCTTTCTTCTCTTGTTGCTTTGATTTCTTTTAATTCTTTTTTTACTTGTTCTATTTTATTTTTATAAAGAGAGGAATAGGCAGAATATTTTCCTTTGATTGTTACATAAATTTCTGTATAAGCTGGAAGTACAAAATTACTTTCTTTTACAAAAATAAAAGAATCTAGTTTGCCATCCCCTACTTCTACATTCCCATAATCGTTGGCTACATATAAAACAGATTCCATGGTACCTACCACCTTATATGTATGATTTTTTAGTTGATGATCAACATCACTTGTAACTGTGATTGTTTGCCCTAATTTATAATTTTTTGCATCAGCAAGACATTCATTATCTTCTGAAGGCATTCTACCTTCTACAAGATTTGCTTGATTGATTGAATGAATAGAATGCACACGGACGGTTTTCTCTTTTGATAAGACGGCAAGGGAATAAGCAGGAGACACCTCTTTAACACTATTTATTTTTTTTAAGGAAGAAACATCTTCTTCTGTAAGTCCTACTGTACTCATTATTTTAAAATCCATAAGATTTTGTTTTTCATAAAATGCTCTTGCATGTTTTTTCATATTGGGAGCAAAGGCTTGGATTCCACTATAAAAACCAACCCCTACCAAAATGATTATGAAAAGGGAAGCATATCTACCAAAAGATTTTTTTATCTTTTTAATTGTATTTTTATATAACACGGCTATCACCACTCAATCTCATCTACTGTTTTTGGATTTTCATGTGTAATAACTTCCTCCACTGTTCCATTCTTAATTTTAATGACTTTATCGGCAATTTCTGCAAGGACTGCATTGTGCGTAATCATAATGGTTGTGGTTTTCCACTTGGTACAATTGTTTTTTAAAAGTTCTACAATCTTTTTCCCTGTTTTAGAATCAAGGGCCCCTGTAGGTTCATCACAAAGTAAGATTTTCGGATTTTTTGCAATGGCTCTCGCAATAGATACCCTTTGTTGTTCTCCACCAGATAATTGAGATGGAAAATTATTCATTCTATGTTTTAATCCTACTTGTTCCAATATTTTCTTAGGTTTTAAAGGATTTTTACAGATTTGTGTAGCAAGTTCTACATTTTCAAGAGCTGTTAAATTGCTTACCAAATTATAGAATTGAAATACGAACCCAATGTCATTTCTTCTATAAAAAATCAAACCTTTTCTTTTGTACTCATGAATTTTTTCACCATCGACTAATATCTTACCTTCACTAGGACTATCCATACCCCCTAATATATTTAAAATCGTTGTTTTACCAGCTCCCGAAGGTCCTAAAACAACAACAAATTCTCCTTTTTCAATTTGAAAAGAACAATTTTTTACAGCAATAATTTTTATATCGCCATCATATTCTTTTTTTACACCCTTAAATTCTATAAATGCCATACATATCTCCTTTCACATTGCCACATGTTAACAAATACATTATAATATACATAGTGTTGTTTTTTCAACCATCAGTTGGATTACAAATGGTTAATAACTAAACATTTTATATAAAACTGTCTATTTTAAGAAATGAGGAATCCTAATGAATATTAAAAACAATAGAAGAGTATCGCTTACAAAAACCATGATAAAAGAAGCTCTAATGGATCTTTTAGAACAAAAGGATATTAGTAAAATATCCATTCGTGAACTTTGTGCTCTTGCAAATATCAATCGTTCTACCTTCTACAAATACTATAAATCACAATATGATTTATTAAAAGAGATGGAAGGTGACTTAATAAATCTGGTAAACAAAGAATTAAACTATGAAAGACTTGTTTTAGATGAAATTACTTCTACTATTTTATACAATATTCTTAAATTTATTTATGACAATCAAAGACAATGCCGATTATTATTTAATTCTAATAAAGATCATGACTTTGAAGAAAAGATCTTTCATTTACCGGCTATTTTAAAACAAATGGAATTACATGCCAGTACAGATCAAGTTGTTGCACAGTATGAGCATGTTTTTATCCTACATGGCGCTTATAACATTATATTGGCTTGGCTAAATACAGGATGTAGGGAAGACCCTGATATAATTGCTAAAATTATCTTTCAGTTATTTATAAAAATAAAATATTTTTTCAAATAAAAAGACACTCTTATCAAAAGAACGTCCTTTTTTATTTACTATGCTTGCTTTTTTGCGTTAAAATAATCTTCTTTTATCATTTCAATACAAATTTCATCATGGTATTTCCCATTATAAAATACAGCATTCCTATATTTTCCTGCTTCTCTATATCCTGCTTTTTTTGCAGATTTGATAGAGCATTCATTAAAGGCATAAATTCCTGAAAATATACTTTCAGCATTTAATATTTCAAATGCATATTTGGTAATTAGTTTCAAGGCTTCTGTGCCGTATCCCTTACCACGGTTTTCAGCATCTCCAATAAAACCCCCTACATGGAATCTTCTGGAAACTGAGTTTTCTTCATCAATGCCATAGGTTCCTAAAAGAACATCATCTTCTTTTCTAATAATACCAAAATTATATTCCCCTTTTTTACAAACATTTTCAATCCATTCTTTTTCATTTTCTTCTGTGATATTTTTGTTAAAGTTTCCAATCCCTCTTGCCAAGGTCTCGTCATTTAACCATCTTGTATAAGTAGAATAATCTTCTACACACATAGGTGATAAATAAATTCTTTCACTTTCATATTTTTTATAATACATACAATCACATCTCTTTCTATCTAAGCATTTTATATACTCTTTCAAATAAGAGATTTTGCTATTTGAAATTATATATTACTTAAAGTATATCATATAAAAATAATTTTATATACTTTTGACACTATTATTTTTTTAAAATAATACCCTTTTCTTTGTAAAATTCTCTAATTCTATCAAGGTTTCTATACATTCCCTCGGTAATTTCAAATTTATACATATCAGGTTCAAAGTTTTTATCTACATCTTCTAATTCTTTTTCAATATCATAGGGAACTCTTACAAATTGAAAATTTAAATCTGTATTATATTCCTTTTCATTTAGTTTTCCTTCTATAATTAAATAGTGGGCTTGCGTGGTTTCTTTTTTATCACTATCCAAAGCATCATCCCGAATGACATTTGAAGTACTACCTACACTTCCTACATTGATGAGTGTTTTATTATATAATTTATCTAAGTACTGCTGATGAATGTGTCCATATAAAACAACATCTGCCATTTGATTAGACATAGTTTTGTCACTAGGCTTAAACAGTTCTATTTTTTTATCTACTGAATCTAAACTAATGGTAACAATATCATCTTTTAAAGGAGAGGCATGAAACATTCTAACCAAACTCCCACTCATATAAAACTCATAAGAAAAAGGCAAATTCTTTAAGTACTCTTTATTTTCCTTTGTTAGTAAACCTTGGTTCCATAAAATTCTTTGTTTTCTTATTTCTGTAGTTCCATTCAAAGTTACATCCGCCATAAAATATCTTTCTGTATTTCCACGAAGTACCATAAAACAATGTTTCTTTACCAAATCTACACATGCATTGGAGTGGGTTCCTTTTGCAATAATATCTCCTAGACAAATAATTTTATCAATTCCTCTAGCCTTGATATTATTTAAAACTGCTTTTGTAGCTTCTAGATTTCCATGAATATCAGATATAATCGCAATCTTATCATTCATATTTGTTCACACCCTTTTTTAGTTTTACTGCATTTCATAAAGTTTTTTCCATTTACGGATTTTAGCACGAAAGGTTTTAAAAGGAGCCACTGTATTAATATGAATCCATTTCCAAATAGGCCAATTAGAAGGCGTAGAAGATGCCCACTGTCTTTGTCCTTGTTCAAACAATTCAATATCTGAATACGCACTTACCAGTTTTATAATTTTAGTTTGGGTATCTAAAAAAGCTGTGATTAATTCTTCTAGGCTATATTCTTCATACTCTTTATAAAAGTCTCTATAAAGATCTCCTAAATGATTCCATTTGTAGTTTTCAGTAGGTGTTACTACCTGCATGCCTTTGCTTTCTTTTTCTTCCCAATCAAGTACTAAGTGCATCCATCCTAGATTATAAGCAATCATTTGAGCAGGTGTCCGGTCGACTCCCTCTATTAATAAATCTTTATCTTGTACTTGTTTAAACTCATTTATGAATAATTCTGCTTGTTTATTTATTTCATTTATAAAGTCTTGTTTACTATTATATGCTTGCATACTCTATCTCCTTTTTATTTGACTAGCGTATATTGCTTGTTTTTGATTTCCTCGTATACGGCTTGCGCTACTTCATTATATAAATCTTTATTTTCTATTAAATATTGTAGTTCTTGTAAAAATTGTTTGTATTTTTGATCATTGACATAGGACTTTTTGATTGCATATCCTTCTTTTCCATATTTTTCATTCGCAAATAGATAGGAATCTTCTATAAGTTCTTCTTTTGTCATCTCTGGATATTTCTTCATATCAAATGATAGGGCTGATATTAAATAGGTTTTGACATCTACTTTTCTATCTGCAGAGGATACTATTTTCCCATATAGATTTCTAGGTTCATGATTTAAAGAAGCTCTGTGATCTTCAATAGCTTCCTTAATAATAATCATTTCTTCTTTAAAGAAGAATGTATTTAAAAAGACATCTTCATAGGCTCTTATTCCAGATAAAACTTCATGTCTTTTTCTATCAATATGACAGGCAATATCATGATACATTACGCAAGTATAAAGAACATCCATATTTAGGTGATAAGCATCTCCTATTTCAAGAGCTCTATTTAATACATAGTTGATATGATTGATATCATGTCCACCATCATTAAGTTGATATTCTGGTACTATATTATCTTCTATATACTTTTTTAATTTAGCATTGATTTTTTGTTTGTTTTTAGCAATTAATTCTAAGTCATATACTTGTTCTTGTAAAACATAATGATTCATTATACTTTCTCCTTTTCAATTACACTCTGTGTATTTTATTTACTACAAAATAAGATAAAGCATACATCGTTACAATAGAATTCATTTATTTCACGATCCTGTCATTCCTTTTTATTTCCTTTTCTGCCTAGTAAAGAATAGGAAAAAACAAAGAAAATAAGTAGGGAAACCAATAACAATAAAATTCCAACAAATAGATTGTCATCCTTCACAAAAAGAATGGATAAAAAGAGGCCACCAATAACCAGGGCAATTTCTATTAAAATATACAAAATAAGGTAGGGCAGTCTTTTCGCTAAACTTTTCTTTTTATCAAAGGCTGGTTCTATTAAAAAAGTATCGATTGCAGTTATTATAACTTCTAATCCATCAAATATTTCCATTTTAATATTCTCCTTTCTTACGCATTATTTAATGTCACCTTTATTATAACAAAGATATGGGTACTTTCAAACAAGAAGTAATAAATCTATTGCCTAGTATTTGTAAAAAAAGAAAAAGTCTTTTATAGACTCTTCACTTTGTGCAAATAGAGTATTATATGCATTTGTCTCCTATATGTTACATTTTCAACTATAAATATTACAATAATTAGGTTTCCATAATGTTTCAAAAGTTTAATAGAGAATATGTTAAAGTGAAAGGGGGAAATAAAATGTTTTATGGAAATTATACTTGTAACAACAATAACAATGCTAACAGCAATTGTTGTGACATTAGAGAAACTCTACAAAAAATAGAAAGATTACAAAATGAAGCAGTCAGTAATGAACTACAAGAGGGGTGCTGCAGAGATACATTAGGAGAAACCAATGTATGTGATCTATTCAATACAAGACCTATTACTTTTTATACAGCAGAGAATCGCCAAGTACAATTCCCTATCTGTAGAAGTGATAGTGGATGCGAAGGCGGAGGTAAATCTTGCGTATTTCGTGTAGAATGTGTTGGTAGTGATTCATGTCAATGCCGTATTCTTGTAGAAGGCAAAAGCAAATGTGGGCGTCCTGGATACTACGCTACTGATTCATTTGTAACAATTAGATTATCTGATGTAGCATCTTGTAGATGTTTACCAGATACTTTTGTTGATTTATGTATTAGATAAATCAAAATTATTGTAAAAATACTCTTATATTGCTATAAAATTCTTTATCAATTTGTATCGTTATACTATAAAGGAAACAATCTTAATTGTTTCCTTTTATTTATTTAGAAACATCTTGTTTTAAACCATGAATACGCATTTTATAAAGACAAATGATAATAATAATGATAAACTAATATAAGTATTAAAAACAAAGCAATTAGAATAGGATAAAAAAATATGAAAACAAGTTTTAATGAATATAAATTAAATAAAGAAATAATGAAAGCCATTGACATGCTGAACTTCAAAGAGCCAACCATGGTACAAAAACAGGTCCTACCACTTGTTTTAGAAAAAAAGGATATTATAGTCAAATCACAAACTGGGAGTGGAAAGACAGCCGCTTTTGCAATCCCTATCTGTAATTTAATAGAATGGGAAGACAACAAACCACAAGCGCTTGTAATTACACCTACAAGAGAACTTGCTATCCAAGTAAAAGAAGATATTTTTAATATTGGAAGATTTCAAAGAACCAATGTAGTTGCTATTTTTGGTAAATATCCTTTTGCTCCACAAGTAAAACAATTGAAACAAAAGACACATATAGTAGTGGGGACACCAGGACGTATTATTGATCATATAGAAAAAGAAACTTTCGATACATCCAATATTAAATACCTTATAATTGATGAAGCTGACGAAATATTAAATATGGGCTTTATTGAACAAATAAAAGTAATTATAGATAGATTACCCCAGGATCATACAACCATGCTATTCTCTGCAACCATGCCAGAAGCTATTAAATCACTAGCCAATCAGTATATGAAAAATCCAGTAAATGTCGAGATAAAATATACAAATAGAGCCATAGACCGGATTGCCCAAGAAAAATATGTAGTAGAAGAGACTGACAAACTTAGTTTACTAAGAGATATTACCATATTTGAAAATGCTGACAGCTGCATTATATTTTGTAATACACAACAAAAAGTGGATGATGTATATGTAGAATTAAAAAGACTCAATTATACTTGTCAAAAAATGCATGGTGGCATGGAACAAAAGGACCGATTAGAAGTAATAAACAGTTTTAAAAAAGGAAGTTTCCGTTATTTAGTTGCGACAGATGTAGCCGCTAGAGGCATTGATATTGACAATATTTCTCTTGTAATTAATTTTGATATACCGCAAGATAAAGACAATTATATTCATAGAATAGGAAGAACTGGACGTATTGAAAATAAAGGAAAAGCGATTTCTTTTTCTACCAAAAGAGAATTGAGATTATTAGATGCTATTGAAGATCATATTGCTAAAAAAATACCTTTAAAAGTAAGACCTACTAAAGACAGTATTAGTGATTTAAAAGATAATTTTTTTGAAAAAATGTATACAATACCTGAAGAAAAAGAAGCTAAAGGAACACAATTAAATAAAGAAATAATGAAATTGCATATTAATGCTGGTAAGAAAACCAAAATGAGAGCTGTTGATATCGTTGGTACTATCTGTTCTATTGAAGGAGTGACTGCTCAAGATATTGGAATTATCAATATCATAGATATATCTACATTTGTAGAAATTTTAAATAACAAAGGAGAAATTGTTTACCAAGCTTTACAAACAAAACCTATTAAAGGTAGGATTCGTCGCGTAAGTAAAAAAGACGATACCTATATTAGATAGCTTGCTTGTTTACCTCTCTCATTAAAATAAAAAGGCACAGAATTATATGATTTCTGTACTAGTCAAGTATTATTATATTTAATCATCTATTTACTTTCATTATTTAATTTGACTTCGATAATCCTAGAAATTTTAAATACCCGTTCCTCATTTCTTAATAAACAAAACGCTCTCAAATAATAATTATTATATTCTCCATAAATTTCTTTAGGTATAATTTCACGAGTGGTTATTTTATTTTTTTGCGAGACGTATTTTATAGTCATTTTCAAATTATTCTTAATTGCAATTTTAAAAATATCGTATGTATCCGGAATATTAGCTGAAATATCATTATAATTAGCATCGACTTTTCTATTAATAATATTGTTTAAATCTGGCTTTTTTACATTTGAATGGCTTTTGTCTGTATGGTTTTTATTCCTTTTAACGCTAGAACCTTCACAATAAAAGTATATAATTATTACTCCTCCAATTATATACCACAAGTTATTGTCTGATTTGCTTTCATTAGAATTGATATCATTATCGGAATATAAGTCATCCTCAACTAATGAATAATTGCTACATTTAGCCATGGAACTATAAGAACAAGAACTTCCCGTCCACCCATCGCCACATATAACTTGACCATTTGCTTGTTTTCTCGAACAGTCAACACCACCGTGATGTGAGCAACATCCACTAGTTGCATTGACAGTATTAGGCGTCAAAACTAATATTATCAACAAAATAAATAATAAGCTGTATTTTTTAAAAAACATAATATCAATCCACATTTCCTTCTGAGTTAATCATATCATAAAATAGAAAAAAGTAAATAAACATAACCCCTACATAGTATTTAAACTAAAAAGGCTATTCAAAAAATAGATTGCGTGTAAAAACAGGTTTAAGATTTGGAACAATACAAAGATATTATAATGAAACAATTAGTAGAGTAGACTTATACATACTATCATCATTATGTTGATAGTTGTAATGTTCAAAACATAATAGAATATAAGAAAAAATAACCTTTTCGCAAAATAACGATTAGGTTATTTTTTTAAAAGAAATTATAGAAATAAATTTTGTTGTAAAAATTGTATTTCTTAATGTTTTTTTAAATTTGTTTTCCCCAACAATAAACATTTTTTCATCAATATAACAATTTAACGCTGCAACTTCTAATATCCAATCTTTAACAATGACAAGCAATTTTTAATTGTTTTTTATAAAATAATATGGTGACATATCATTTAACACATCACTTAAATTTAAGGTACCAGCACCAATAACAAAATAAAATGCTGATTCTAATTTACTTTTTTTCTTTTCTCATGTTAATACAAATATTTACCATGAATTCGGATAATATTCTTTCAGCATTTTTCCATAATATTGAATTTTATTGAAATATTTTTTCTTATCTAATTCCATCTTCATGACTAATAATGATAATTCTTCATTATTTAATAAATAATTCACTGGGACACCAAATAATTTTGATAATGTTCTTAAATTATCAGTATCTAGTAAACCTATATCAATTTGACCTTTGGTAACCGACTGTATTGAAAAATTAAGCATACTTGGTAATTCTTGTTGTGATAACACAAACCTTTTTCTAAAACATCAAAAATTATAAATAATTTTACTTCTTTATTGAAGCTATATTTCATGATGAATTTCCCTTATATTGTTTGTTATATCAGATTTTCCTTTAAAAATCTACTTATTCTATTCGTTTTTTGATAAAGTCTTAATAAACTGTTTCAGTTTTATTTGTAGTTAAATCTTCTGCTTGAACTATAATAAACTTATCGTTTGGTTTGTTTATAATTAACGAATCATCTTTATACTATATAAAAAGTACCTGTTATATAAATCTTAACTCTTTGCAGTTCCATCATATTTTTTATTGTAATAATTTATTTTTCCTACTTCGACAAACATCTTTGATAAATGTTTTTCAATATTATTTATTACGATACAATGTTTTTTATTAATGGGATTATCCGCATAACTTCTTATATCAAATTCTTCAACTTCATAATTCCAATTATAATCTCCAGCATCCCTTTCTTCATAATAAAATATCTTTTTTTGAAGCTCTACTATTTTTTCATAATTAACTTCGAAATTTTGGAATTCATTTTTATAGATATTGAAATGAAATGCTTGTTCTTTTATATCGTTAAGTAGGTTATATATATACCCAAAAATTTCTTCATAAAACCATTTTCTTTTTTTATTTCTATCAAATGGTTTTAAAAAGTATAATTCGTCCCATAACAGCCATGCTTCACTAAAATTTATGTAGGAAATTTCAATATAAGTATCCATTATTTTTTCCATATTTTCCTTTATTTTATTTATACTTTTCTTTTTTTGTTTTTCATAATCTCTTTGAGTAAATTCAATCTTATTTTGTTGGTTATTGTAATACTCTTTACATTCCTCATATATTGGAATTTTATCTATTAAATCTAGAAACTTTATTTTAGAAAATATATTTCTATACTTTAAGATAGCTTCCATAATCGCAGTTAATAATTTTCTTCTTTGCAAATAATAATCAAATAATGATGTAGCCAATAAAACAATAGTACCAGCAAAAATATTTAACAATACATTACTAATAAATGCAGTTATATCATTACTAATAAAGAATGTAAAAAATATAGAAATAGATACTGACACTATACTAATCGCTAAAGCAAAATAAAAAACCATTTTATTTAATCTCATTTAAACCACCTAAAATAATTATACATCAAATAATATATATTTCAAAAATTTTATCTATTCTTTTATTAACCACCTTGATAGTTGATTTTATTCTATAACCCTGCGATTTTTTCCCCTCAAATCCATCTAAATTTCACAATCTGATTTTAAGCCTTCAAAACCATTTAAAACAACTTCTTAATAGTAATAGCCCTTATTCTCTCAAATAAAAACATATTATCTTTATCATAATAGATAGCTAATAATTTACTAGACTTAATCGTTATATTTATAATCTTGCCTTGTATAAATTCACATATTGCTTTCTTCATACTACAAGCAATATCTGATTTTTTTTTTAATCGATCATTTTTTACCAGATTTTTATAGCTAACTTCCATATTTTTTTACTCCTTTTTTATTAAAACAAAAAGCCACAGAAACCCTTTGTTTCTATGGCTTTATCTATGTTCTAACTCCAAAATTTGAAGTGATTTCATATTTGGCAGGAGCATTCAGATTCGAACTGAAATTCTCGGTTTTGGAGACCAAGCGAATAACCATTAACTCATGCTCCTATGAAAAGCAAGTGGTTGCTTTTCTAAAATACATTATAGCATAATTATAATTTCTTATCAACATTTTTTCACCTAAACAGCATATTATTATATAGGTGATACTATGGGGATTATATCATACACAGAGAAGGAAAGAGACTTACTAGCTAGACTTATGCGTGCTGAAGCCCTTGGTGAAGGGGAAATGGGTATGCTGATGGTTGGCAACGTTGGTGTCAACAGAGTTTTATCCACCTGTCTTACATTCAAGAATATAACAACCATTACACAAATGATTTATCAAAATCCAGGAGGATTCAGTGGTACTGAAAGTCCTCTATTCTTCGCAGCCCCAACAGAAAATGAAAAAAGACTAGCAGATCTGGTTCTCTCAGGAAAAAATTATTTTCCCGCTACCAATGCTCTATGGTTTTACGCACCTAAAAAAGGAGAAGAATGTCTTCCATTCTGGTGGGATCAAAAAAATATAGGCAGATATAAAAATCACTGCTTTTATGAACCCTATCCAGGCATATGTCCAGAAATACATTAAAAATCCATCTAACATACTAACAGATATAAACAGGAAAAATACCCTGTTTTTTTCTATGTAAAATAAAAACAATACCTCCTTTTTGGAGATACCATTTTTATCAATATTCTATATCTATACTATCCATTATATGCCTTAAGGAATAATAAGTGTCTGCCCAATCGACAAATTGTTATTTTTTAAATTATTTCTTTTTGTGATAGCATCCACAGTTGTATTATTATTACTTGCTATTTTATATAAACTATCTCCAGATTTTACAACATATCTTTTTTCAGATGTTGTAGGAGTAGTAATAGCTGATGCATTTGGAATTCGTATAACCTGCCCTACACTAAGTAAATTGGTAGGTAGATTATTATAACGCATTAAAGTATCTACGGTTGTATTATATCTAGAAGCTACGTCCCATAAATTATCGCCAGCTTTGACCGTATAATTTGTATAAGAAGAATCACTTGGCGCTGTTCCTTCTGTACCTTCATCTGTTTTCTTTGGAATTTGTAGGATTTGACCAATACTAAGTGCACTACTAGACAAATCGTTATATTTCATAAGTTCTTCTGCACTTATATTATATTTACTGGCAATATTCCATAAAGTATCTCCTGTTTTGACTGTATATAAGGTTTCATCAGGGGGAATTAGATTCTCATTACTATTGTCATCTCCTATAATAATAGTATTTGGTACTTTAATTTGTTGCCCAATTGATAAACTAGAAGTGGTGAGATTGTTTAAACGTAAAAGTTCATTGGCTGTCGTATTGTATTTACTAGCAATTTGCCATAATGTATCTCCTGCTTTTACTACATATATATCACTTTCTTCTGGAGCACTTGGAATTACGGAAACCCGTAGCACCTGTCCTACTTGCAAAGCATTGGAAGGTAAATTATTTAAAGTTTTAAGAGTATCTACTGTTGTATTAAACATTTTGGCAATACTCCATAAACTATCACCTGACTTAACTGTATAAGTACCAGCTGGGGTTTTCCTTCCCATATATTCTAAAAGAGCTCTTACAACTGCATCTACATACTGTGGATAATTGTTTTTTAATTGTTGTACATCATCTTTTGTACTATCTAAAAAACCATATTCCATAATAAATGGCTGTGTTTGCCCTGTTTCTCTAAGCATAAAATAGTAATCCTTAGATGGATCTGAAGGGAGTCTTCTTTGGTATACACTTCTTACATTTTGCCCGGCTCTTTCAATTTCTGTTGCGACTCTATTGGCTAAATTATTATTGTTTCTTAACGCATAGATAACCTCTGCTCCATCTCCACCAGATGCATTGATATGATTAGATACAACAATGACATCATTGCTATCTCCAAAAGCATCCAATACTCTTTTTACCCTGTCATTTGGATTGATGGTTTCGTCTGTTTGACGAATCAGTTTCACAGGCACATTTAAATCTTGCAATCTCTGATACATCAACTGTGATATTTGTAAATTCAAATCTTTTTCAATAATACCATTTCCAACAGCACCACTATCTGTCCCACCATGCCCTGCATCTATAACAACTTTATAATCCATACTACTACCTCCTAAAATAGTGTATGCGATTTCCCTATTTTGTGCGTATTTTTTTATCGATTAAAAAAAGGACTCTATAGAATCCTTTATGATACTTTTTTAATAAAATCATTGAGTGTTGTGGAATTGACAATGGCATACCTTGGTATCAACATTTTATCTACTCCAATAGAAGCTTTCTTATTTCCACCAATAAAAGCCATTGTAAATCCAGCTTTTTTAAGAAGGGTGATTGCCCTTGTATTATATTCATAGAATGGATACGCAAAAGCAGTCGTTTGATTCAATAAATCTCTAGATGTTTTTAAATCCGCTAAAACATCTTCCTCTTTTAAACACTTAATGCCTCCTCCTTGTCCACCTGGACATATACCTGTATTATGCATATCATTGGAATGAGAATGGAGTTCTAAATATGGAAATTTATATTTTTCTGGTTTTCTTGTACTTGTAATAAGAAATAAAGAACCTTTCATTTTATATTTAGCAAGGGCACTTGGTAAGACATTTTCGGTACCATAAGCCCCATCATCTGCTGTAATCAAAACAGTTTTCTTAGAAAATTGAACTTTTTTATCTAAAAACCATTTAAATTCTTTCATAGAAACAGCATAGTATTCATTTTTCTGTAAATATTCTAGTTCTTTCTCAAATTGACTTCTTGGAATACACATAATTTCATTACATGCCTTATCTCCATCTTCAAAGAAAAAATGATAATTTAAAACAGCCATCTTAGTAGTGGGAACTTCCTTACTTTCACTTGGAATGGTCTCTTTAATATCTTCTTCTTTTACATAAAATAAATCATTATTATAAGCAATATAACGATATGTATTATCTTTGACTAAAACGGGGGCGGTAATACTATCCTTTAAATCGTATACCAAAGTGTCTCCTTGATATAACTTTGTATTTTTAGTGACAATACTTTCTCCAAATGGAATATAGTTTTTATAATCTTGGCTAGGTTCTGTATATGTCTCTACTTTTTCTACATCTTTGTAAGAAATGTAGAAAGGGAAGTCCTTAATTTTAAAATACTTAGTTTCTTCTGTAATCGTACCTATATCTTCTAAAATATAAGAAATTTCTTTTTTTACAGTTCCTACTTTTTTATATTGTTTGTTCTCTAGAATATAAAGACCCGCTGTTTTATTGGTTTTTACATATGTATTATATTTTTCTTTAATTTCTTTTATAAGATCCTTTTTCTTTTTTACTTCTGTTTGTTTTTCCTGTTCTAGCAATTTTGCCTTTCGATCTTTTTCTTTTATATAATAAACACCTACTAAAGTACCTATTAAAATAATAAAAAGTGTTACAAATACAAGTTTCTTTTTCATAGCGCCTCCTATTATTTATAGTATACCAAATTTATCCAGATAGAGCAAAAAAAGATAGACAAATTTCTATCTTTTAGGATGCTTTATTTAAAGTAACAGTAACTTCTTTTAAATCTTTCCCTCGGTAATATTTTACTTTTATTTTATCACCAACAGAATACTTATATAAAGTATATCGTAGGCGGGCTACACTATCGATTTTGGTCCCATCTATTTCAGCTACAACATCTCCCTTTTCTAAGGAAGCAGCCGATGCTGGTGTATCTTTTTGTACACCTACTACTACAACACCACTTGTGACTGATTTATCGATTATAATACCACTTTTATATAAAAGATAAGTGTTATCAATTTCGGACATTTCAATTCCAATAAGAGGTCTTGTCACTTTTTCGCCTTTTTCAAGCTTGTTTACAGATGTCATAACAATTTCGATAGGGATAGAAAATCCCATTCCTTCTATTTCACTTTCCACAAGTTTAATAGAATTGACACCAATGACTTCTCCGTTCACATTGACAAGAGGTCCTCCACTGTTTCCAGGGTTCATAGCGGCATCTGTCTGCAGAACTTGCATAATGTAGCCTCCTGCATCAGAACTAACGGTTACAGTACGGTCTTTCCCTGATAGGATTCCTTTGGTAACGGTTCCCATATAGTCTTCTCCAAGTGGGGATCCTACTGTGAAAATCGTATCGCCAATTTGGGCCTTGCTGCTATCGCCTATTTCCGCTACTTCCATAACAGAGTCTTTACTAGTACTAAGGACCGCTATATCTGAATAAGCATCACTACCAAGTAATTTAGCATCTACTTCTATACCACTAATATATTTTAACTTATAAGCAGTACCACCTTCTATGACATGGTGATTTGTAATAATATAACCATTTTTATCATCTTTTTTATAGACAAAACCTGTACCAGTACCTACCAATTTATCATTTTTATAAGTTTCTACTAAAACGACCGCATTATATACTTTATCGACTGCTGATTTGATTGTATTTTCTTCTGTAATGCTTACTTGTTTGGTTGTTTTATTGGTGTTTTCTACTGGGGGTAAATAATGGTATACCGCTATCATCCCTCCAGCTCCTACACAAATAGATAAGATAATTGTTACTATATAAATAATCTTTTTTTTCAAATTTTATGCCTCCTATTCTATGTCATCAATATTTCTCCAGTTTTCTGGAAATCCAATACAACTTAAAATGCTGGTAAGAGGGACTGTGTCTACCTTTCCATCTAATAAATCTATCTCATAACTTATTTCACCAATCATATCAATGAATTGCTCATTGGTAAGCATTTGTCTTAGTATAATTAAGACGGCAAATAAATCATTTTTTCCATATATATACATATCATCTTGTTTTTCAATGTGTAGTACCTTATGATATTTTGTATCTGGAATTACTTTTTGGGTTCTATGATTGTAAAGAATATCTTCATGGGCACATAAATTTCTAAAGTTTGATAAGATTGATAAATAAACAATCAGTGATTCTGGAGTTGTTTTATAGAATTGTGCGATATCTTGCTGATCCTCATCTTTTAAAACAGAGTATAATTCTGCAATGATTCCAAAAGAAAGTACTTTTACTAAAATCCATAAAGGAATATATCCATAATGATTGATATAATGCATTGTTGCAGAGTGCTGCTTGCTATTGATACGAATCTGTCTTTTCATTTTATTTAAAATATCATGTACTTGTCTTTCTTTTAAAACATCTGGTGTAAAGTTTTTGATATCCAAATAATCTTTTTCTTTACTACCATATTGTTTAGAAAGTCTATAACTCATGATTGATTTAATATTATTTTCAACAATCAAAATATTTTTAAACATAATGTTTCGTAAAGCACGATCAAATGTAAAAACCGCATACAATTCATCAAAAGTGGTTCCTTCAATAAATCTTTTTGGCTTGTTTTGACATAAAAACATATGTCTATATCCACTTATAAAGAAGTAGTTTTCACGTAATAGAAGTTCTTTTGTTTCTTCATAGTCTTCTATAACCAATCCTTTTTCTTTCAGGATTTGAATTTGTTCATCTAGTGTCTTAAATACTTTTGCTCTCATATTACCACCTATTATCATTATAACATAAACTATATGAAAAAAATATGATATTTTTGTGTGAGATTATGGAGACTTTTTTGTTTACATTTTTTATAAAAACACTTTTGTATGATAGAAACAGTATATAGTATTTATATATGCCAATACTGCATAAGACCTTCTGCAATTACACCTACGACCTTTTGCTGATAAGTACTTTGTCTTAGTAGATAGCGATCATTGGGATTGGATAAGAAACCTACTTCTATTAAAATGCCTGGTCTCTCTACTTTCCTATGTAGATAAATATTGGTTAATTCTTTATATTCTCTCTTTGCATTCAATTTTTTCTTAAAAACACTTTCCATTGTTTCTGCGATTTTCTTATTTTCTGCATTTACATCATCATAAAATACTTGAATGCCCTGCCATGTCTGTGAACGATCTGCATTTAGGTGAATGGATAAATAGATATCGCATTTAGAACGATTGATAATACTCACTCTTCTAGATAAATCACTTCTTTTTCGGCTATTGGTATTTTTGACAGATAGATCATAATCTCCATATCTTGTCATATATACAGTAGCTCCTAAAGTGGTGAGCTTTTTTTCTAATTTTTGACTGATTTCTAAATTGATATCTTTTTCTTTTATTTTTTTATATAAAGCACCCGGGTCTGCGCCTCCGTGACCAGGGTCAACATAAATTATTTTTCCTAATAAAGGAAGCGTACTTTCTTTTCCTTCTACCAAATAAAAAGAACTCAAACAAATAACTAGTAAAACAAAAATGCTTATTTTAAATTTGTACACGCTATCACCTAATAAAAGATATGCTTTTCATATAGATTCATACAAAAAAAAAGAAAGATTTACTTTCTTATGTATTAGGAAAAGATTTGGTTTCACCATAAATTGGAAGTTCTAAATGAGCTCCTATAATAGGAATCTCAAAATACATATAAGCGGTGACTCCATAATAAGTAACTTCGCCTTTATTGAAAGTTTCTATACAATAACGGTATCCACTACTTGGACTTGTTAAAGTACCACTTGTATAATGTTTTGGACATGTTGTTTTCTTTGATACAATTCGGTATCCAATTTCTCCTAGAAAAGTATCAATCTCACCTTGAGAAGCTGATATTTTTCCATCATTTTCTTCTATAATGTTGATAATTCTTGTTTTTACTTTATAGGCTTTTGTATAGCTTGTAGAACCTACAAATAAAACAATAAATATCACTACAAATATAATAACCAAATTGACTATAAAAGTATTTCCAACAGCTTCTCTCATTTTCTCACCAACTTTTTCTTTTTATGTTCCTGAACCAAATTCATAAATTCTGTCTGTTTCTGAATAAACAGGAAGGGATATAGTCTGCGCTACTACAGGGACATCTACTGATATGTAAGTAATAACACCATATTTAATATACCCATTTTTTTTAGCATATTCATATACACAATAACGATAGTTTTGACCTTTGTTAATTGCACGTGCGCCTTTTTTAACAGGACAACCACTTGCTCCCGTACCATCAATTTTATAACCAAGTCCATTTAGGACTCTATTGATTTCCTTAGTAGCAAGCGCATTATAACCTTCGTTATTTTCAATAGCGTTTCCTATATAACTATTGACTTTAAACCCTTTCATGTAACTCATGATACCTAGTAAAAAGGCAAACATTACCACAATAAAAATTACAATAAAATTAATAACAAATGTGGAACCTATACTTTGTTTCATGCTTTACATCCCCATTCTTTCATTAAATATTCATCATTGACATCATTGCATAAAGGAGAAGAAGTAAAATTCCACCACCGGTTACACAAAGCATCATCATTGTCATATTTTCCATTTTCTCTAAGCGTTCTTTGTATTTTTGCTCACGAGCTTTATTTTGGAGGCTAGATACTGTTCTAGAGAACATCAATAATTGTTCTTGTTTATTTTCTTGTGAACCTAAACCTAAACGATATAATAAACGCATCATACGCATAGAGTCACGTACAGGATATTCTTTTGCGAAATCCATATATGGATCTACAGAAGCGTCACCAGCTTCAATCTTTTCAACAAGTCTTTTCAGTCCTGAAACAAAGATTTTTGGTGCTTGTGGAATGGATCTACGCATTGCTACTGGAACAGTATAGTGCTGTACCAAGATTTCCAAACTCTTTAAATAGTAAGGTAACATTTGATTGATGGTATGTAGATTGGCTTTATAGTAACTGCTTAATTGCATATAAGGAGCCTTGAAAGCAAGGAATCCTAGAATAAATGCCAATAAAATATTTACAAAGTTTAGATTTGACATTAAGAAGACAAAAACCAAAACAACGATTAAGACCAATGCTTGGGTAATTCTTTTATTGAATTCTGTTGCATAGTTTTTAGAATCTCCATATTTTACTTCTAATAAAAATTTATAATCATCTTCCATTAAGAATTGGAAGTATGGTTCTATATCGTTAAAAAATTTCTTTGTATCAATACTTCTATTATAATGTAGAACAAATAGCATTATCGCTGTAACTAAAACAAATTCCATTATTCAGCACCTACATTCTCATTATAGTATTTTTCCCCATTTAATAGGAATAGTGTATTGATAATTATGATTCCATGTAACATTAGTTGTACTAGAAGAGAGGTTAGCATATTGATATATGTATCAACTCCAAGTAAGAACTGGACAAGCATTACCATTAAATATAATACAATTCCAAATTGAAGGAATTTTTTATGGAAAGAAGCTCTATCAATACGGTCACGATATACATTTTCAACAAGCATATCGATATCTTGTGACATATTTTCAAGAGAAGCTCCTGCATCTTTAGAACCTTCATTGGTAATTTGGTAAAATAATTGATGCATGTTTTTAACAATATAATAATTGTATTTATTATTCATATAAGTAATGGATTCATCGATGGTACCATTTTCATAAGCTAAATCAATCATAACTTTTACATCACTACGAATAGGATCTTCTAAAACCCCCGATGCATACACACCCTCTAATGATTTTACAAAAGATTGTGTAGTGGCAAACTCCATGATTGTATTGGTTGTATATACTTGTATTTGTTCAAATATATATTCACTATAAATTCTCTTACATCTCAAATGTGTAAGATATGGGATAACAATTACTGATATAGCCATATAGACAAGAGAGATAATAAGATTATAAAAGTATAGATAAGTAATAATGAGTGCTGAAACAGCAAATATAGTAATTTGAAGCATATATTGCTTTTTTGTATAATCCTGTCCTAACTCTTTTACTTTCTTCCTTATTTCTTTGTATGAATAAGGGGTATACTTATCATAAATAAAGGCTGTTTTACCAGCAATGTATCTATAGACACTTTCCCCTGTACTATTTCTATACGCAATAACAAAGATTACAACAAATGCGATTAATAGAAAAATTATAAAATCCATATATATCCTCCTTTATCTCTTATTCTTTTGTTATCCTTTTATTGATAACGATCGGTTGGAATTGAAAATCCTGTATTTCCAGGATTGGCTGGCATTGGTCTTACTGGGGCACTAGCTGGCTGCTGTGGCGCCATTAAGTCAGGTCTTGGTGCAGTTCCAGGTGTTTGTGCACTTGCTTGCATTGGTTGCATATTTTGTGCACCTTGGTTTGGAACCATTGTTTCATTATTTTCTTGTTGTCCAAAGAAGATGTTTCTAACTTCTGGACTTTCTGTTTGGGTAGAAACTTTTTCTACTGTGATAACAGGTTCTACTTTTGTTTCTGATTCTACAATAACATCCTCTGGTAATACAACACCTTGGGCATCTAGGTAATCAATCAAGTATTTACTTGGTTTTTTACGTACTACATTACCTGTTGTTGATTTCTTATAGATTGTATTGCTTCCTGCTTCATTGTTTTCTGTAACATAAAATTCTGTTACTTCTGCTATTTCACGATGAAATTTTCTTGTTACTTTATCTTGATATCCTCTTATATAAACACCCAATTGTATATATCTATAAATGGATTTCATAAATTGTTCAATATCTTGATTGGTTTCAAGCAAACTGTACATACGACTTGGAATAGAAGAAGCTTTGTCAGCATGGATAGTAGATAAGATATAGTGACCAGAAGAGATGGAGTTACGAACGGCCATAACTGCTTCTGCACTACGGACTTCTGATAATAAAATCCATTTTGGATTCTGTCTCATACAAGTAACAAGTACATCTGAATAAGACGCTATATTATTGGTTTTCATGGTCACAATATCACGATGTGGGAAGATTCTGTCTAAATGAAGTTCGAGTGTATCTTCTATTGTAATTAGCTTTTCATCTTCTTTTGTATGCGCTGCTAAATACTTGATAAACTCTGTTTTACCAGAACCAGTTTCTCCACAAGCAATGATATTACAGTGACCTTGTACACAATAAATTAAGAAATCATGTATGTCTAAGTCAATATATTTATCTTGTAATAATTTGTTTTTTTCTAGCCTTATTTTAGCTGGGGTTTTACGAATAACAACCGCAATTCCATTTCTAGCAATTGATTCATGAACAAAGTTAAGACGTAATTCTGCTCCTTCAGCATCTAGAAATGGTTGTGCCATATTAAAAGCTTTACCCATAACATTGGAACATTGGAATGCTAATTTTTCCATAAAGGCATTATCAATACCTACAATGTCTGCTCTATAAATACCTCTGGAAAGTGTTTTTAACCAAACTTGTCCACTATTACTATAAGAAATATCGGTGATGTCGTCATTTTCCAGATATGGCTTTAAAGGTCCAAAATCAATTTGGGAAAACATTCCATCATTCATAAATTAATCCTCAACAGTTGTTTTATCTGTATCAGCTGCTTTTTCTTTTGCTTTTTTAGCAGCTTCTTCTGCTGCTTTTGCTTCTTCTTCTGCTTTAATTTCATCATTTGGTACTGTTTTAGCATTGATAAATTCTTGTAATGTTTGTGAACTTACTTCTGTTGTATTGCTTCCTGTATTTGCTTTTTCACCATGTGGTACTGGGAATAATTCAACTTGGAAACTTGCTAAATAACTTGCTTTTCTAACTAAGATATTCATTTGTGCATCTAAAGCAAAGATTAAGTAAGCTGGTTCTCTCGTTTCTTCTGAATTTTCAAATACATGTTGTCCTTGTGAATCTTTAACAGCAAGTACTTTTACATTTTCAATTAATTTTCCAACCATGATTTGTCCATTTTCATTTTCTGCTTTCATGTAAATGTCAATGTAATTTCCTGGGAAGATTGAATTTCCATAAGTTGTATCAATAGTTACAGGGAAGTTGTAAGGAATTTTACCTTTTGGTACTTCAACAAATGCTGAATCTGGTAATTCTTCTTCTGTAATAAGTGATTCTTTGTAGAACATTGAACCTTTTGGAATAATAGTATTATAATTACTATATTTCCCAATAACTGCGTTAGATGTTACATATACATTTTCTGGTACCGCTGCGGAAGCCATATCAATGCTTGTAATCATATCTGCTGTGATTTTTGTTCTTGGTTGAATGGTTGCAGATGCAGTAGGGATATTTGGAACAGGGCTTACTGCATTATTTACTTGAATTTTATATCCAATAAATAATATAGCAATTACGGCTACTACTCCAAGGATAGTAACGGTATTTTTGTTTCTAAATAATTTTCTTAACGACATTTGAATGTTTTTCATACTTTTCTCCTTTTCTTCTCCTAATATGGAACTTCTAATATCGCATCTAAACGATTGCTGATATCAAATGTTATTGTTTCTGAGTTACCTAAATCTTTAAGAGATTGGGTAGATAACTTAGTGGAAACCTTTAAACTAACCTTAGGGGGTGTTTCACTTATATCGTAAATTTCAATTTTATATGTATTGTTTAAACTTACACTTTCTGAAAATCTACGAACAAAATTTTCTACGAATTTTTCTCTGTTAATCCGAATCACACCTGTTGTTTTATAAGCTGTAACATCGACTGCATCATACATAGCTGCTTCTGTTACCTCTCTTAAAACTGTATAATTTTGCTCACTTGTATTGGTTACATCTTGAAAAAAGAAGATAGCTGCGATTGCAATTAAACCAAGTGTAATAATTGTCATTCCCCAAAATGAATCTTTCACTTCTATCTCCTCCTATCCATTTAAGCAAGAATCAAAACTTGCAGAACTTCCACCATTACAAGTACCACCTGTAAGG
Source organism: Bacilli bacterium (assembly GCA_028693035.1). Taxonomy (GTDB): domain Bacteria; phylum Bacillota_I; class Bacilli_A; order RF39; family UBA660; genus RUG12867. Next base: position 69,476 of record JAQUWE010000001.1, read on the forward strand.
ATACTGTTTGTACGAAGGAATGAACTCATGCATTTTGATCCATCCATATTACCTGTTGCATCTTTTCCATAGCAGTTTAAAGTAAAATCTGCATAGCCTTTATTTTGTGCTCTATTGTACCCTTTTACTGCTCTTAATCTACTTGGATCTAATGTGATTACATAAATTGGTTCTTTATTATATACTTTGTTAGCAGATACATTTCTGTTATTGAGTATTTTACTTGTAACAAGTTCTCTACTATTCCAGTTTGGACCTGGATAACGTCCACTATTTACACTTAAGTTAAATCCTGCTACCCCTCGATCTAAGTTTTTACTTGGAAAGGGGTTTTCTAGATTAATGGTTCTATAAATATATCTAGGTTTTGGTGTTCCCCCTGGACATACCGTATCTTGACAATATTTTAATACAGTAGAAATAGAAGCACCTGGATTTTGTTTGAGTGCGGTCTCTACACAGCCCGTTACATCCATTGGATCTTCACCTGGATTGTCACCTGGACAGTTATATGGACCATTGGTTCCACAGTATTTGTTATAACAATACTCATATCCTTTGCCTGAATTATTGACACATGATTCTATTTGCACTTTATTGTTATCAAGACAATATTTTGGAATATCAGGGGGTTGGGGTACAGATCCATTGCAATATTTTGCCTGCGCCTCTATACATGTAAGTTTTTCTGAGGCTGTATATGGATATAAATCTATTCCTGAATTTTTGGTTCCTGGAGGGCATTTACACCCTTCCGACGTTTCCTTTACCTTATAATTACAAGTATATGTATTTTTATTTGCAATGGCACCAAAGATATTATTTACACCTAGTTTAATGTCTTTGATCTGTAAATTATATGTTTTCTTAATATCTGCTTTGTTAGAGATAGGTAAATTGCCTTGTCCCACATCTGTGTAATTAGGAGAATTTGTTACACCTTTTGTAGCATCTACTGATTCCTTTGTTTTATTATCAATAAATCTATATATTTTATCTGGTATTATATATTTTCGTGTAATATTTACTGTAATGGTTTTATTATCACGAATACCTGCACATCCATCACAAGTGATGCTTTCTGTTACATGATTGTTATTATCTTTTTGTTGTGTAAGTTCAAACTCACGGCCATATTTTGGATCATTGTAGCTGACCCTCATAGAACTTTGGAATCCTGCATATAAGTCAGAAGCATTCACATTGCCACTGCAACCACTTCCTACTGCTTTACAAGTTCTTGTTCCTTTAATATTTAATTGGTGTTTATCATTGATACCATTTCCTAAAGAAGGCCATACAAAGTAACTTCCTTTAGCACTTGCTGGAAGAACATTTCCAGGAAATTCAGTTATAACTGATTCCTTACAGTAGATTTTACAACTGCCATTTAGTGTTTTTACAAGTCTTCCATTTTCTGTTGTATCTTTTTCTTCTTGTGTAGCACTATTACAATCTACTTTGGTATATGTTTCTTGATAAGAACCAAAATTACTAGTATTGGTATTTTTACATACAGCTGGTGTTCCTGCACCACTTATTTTATAACATGCTTGGAAAATATCACTTTTTGGATTGATAATATTGTAACCATACCCAGAACGCGAATTTCCAATAAGTCCTATATCCCCAGATGGCTCTCCATATGCTCGAATCCCAATATCATCTTTTAATGTATGAAGTAACCAGCTTTGTGTGGGATGTTGGAAATCATTAGAAGTTCCACCATGTTGTGAGAAGACTTCTTTAACAGTCATAAATTTTTCAACTGATTGTCCAGGCAAAATCCAGTTTAAAATAGGTTCTACAACAAAACGATATCCTTTACTATTATAATCTATTTTTCCTGAGTGAGGTCTATTGAGTGACGCTGGATTGACCCCCATTTTTTGTAATAAAGCGATATCGTTGTTAGCAACATTTGGTCCTCCACCTTCAGCATCATACCTTCTCTTTAGCCATTCATATCCATATTCACAGCCATCATAAGGACCCCTTCCGGCTCCACATGTTGAAATGCTATCATTCACTTCTACGTACTGCGCTCCACCAACGTCTCCCCTTAATTTGTCCGCATATCCATAATATTCTGAATTGATAATATAATATGAATGCCCAATTTGCCCCCATGAATTTCCATCATAATAAACAAGACTGATTTGAACAGCAGTAAATTCCCGGTTCCACCATGTACAAGGCCATGCCAGTCCAACACAGGTTCCTCCTCCAGCTGGGGCAGAAGTTCCACCAGAACCATTATAATAAGCTTTTACATCACTCGTATTTACCATAAAAAAGCAAAGCAATGTAAAAAGTAATAATCCCATTTTCTTTTTCATCAAACCAGCTCCCAATTATCTATTTTCTCTTTTAGCCTAAACATTGTATATCTATATAAGTATATCATAAATTACCAAAAAGAACCAAGTCCTTTTGTAAAACTTATCTTATAATTTGACAAAAGTATATATTAGAAAAAATCATCTTGTTTTCTTTTTCTAACAATCACTATCAATCCAACAACAATAATAATAGGTAAAATAATATAATAGTATTTAGAATAATAAAGTAATACATAATCATAAAAGCCCATTATTTCTGTATTTTTAGGTGTTTTTGTATCATCATTTGCTTGTTTATACTTACGTGCTAATTCCACAATTTCTTCATACCTATAATCATAATTACTCCATTTTTGGCAAAAAGGATAGGTTTCTAATCCTTGACAAACAGGCGCTTTATAATAAGGATTATATCCTGTTAAAGTGACATATTTTGATAAAACAGAGTTTCCTGCACAAGCAGGTAGTGCAGAATAGAATTTAAAACGATAACTTTTTCTTGGTATATAAGGATATAGTACAATTTCATTGGCTGTATAGGTATATGTTTTATTTTCAGATACATCTACAAAATAGAAATTGGGATTTAAATTGGTTACTATTAAACTATAAAATCTTGTATCTTCATTAAAAACAGGTGTGAAACTGACTTCATTTACCATTTTAGAAAGACTTACAACTTCACTGTCACTACAAGCTGCTTTTGTTTGTATAGGAGAAAGTAGTATTAAAAGACTTATAGCTAAAATTATTTTTTTCATATAAAAATCCTTTCTATTTTAATATATAGCGGTATGTTTTATCACGAATTGTCAAATCAAACCAAATGCTAGAAGCATTCAATATTTCATTACTTACTTCTATATAAATTGTATTCCCTGAAGTTGCTTGTTTTGGTTTTACAAATACAAAATCTGTAATTGTTTTATTATTATTACCAACTTGATACTGCAAAGTTCCATATCTCTTACTCATTTTAGATAAAGAATCAACATCGATATTGCTATCCTTAGAGAGAGAAACACTTCCAACTAGCTTCATAAGAACTTTTGTTTCATTCCCAGCAAAGGTAGGTATAACATATTCATTTGCTTGTAAACATGTTGAACTGCTAATACAGTATTCATAGGTTTCTTTAAAACGTTCTGCTATCTCCAGACTTGTAAATGTAATACTTGATTTGCCTAAAATACTATTTGCTAAATTGGCAGTGTCTCCAATGCGATACTCTTTTTCTATTTTGGCTTCTCCTATTTCAGTAGGAGATACTTTGATTTTATAATTTTCTAACCCATCTGTATAATATAAATATTTATCATATTTTAATAAAGTATTTGGTATTTCATAAATAAAACTGTATTTTTGTTTCTCAGTATTTAATTTTTGATCTGCGTAGCCAGTTCCTAAATCAAAGAATTTATCATTTAAATCTTTATTATGATAAAATTTATGACCTTTTATTTCTAAATAAACACGTGCTGACTCTAATTTTCTTTTAATACTACTATAACTTTGGACTTCAAAATTGACGATGATATATGTTTTATTTTCTACTTGTTTTTGTTCATAATCATAAGGTGTTTGGTACACTTTTTCAAAAGTAAAACCAAAATCATTGGTAGAAATAGAATCGCCTATTTTATACACTTTGTGGAAAACAGTAATATTTAGATATACAAAAACACCAATTCCTGTTAATAGAAGGACTCCTAAAATAGTAAGTGCAACTTTATTCTCTTTGATAATGTATTTCGCATATCTTCTAAAACGGTTTAAATTTCTTTTATACTTACCCTCTTCAAATTCAACATTGAATTCAAATTCTTCGTTGTCTGCTTCTTCGATATCTAATTGTTCTAAATCTTTGTTAAAATCAAATTTTTTGATATCAAAACCAGTGGCTCTTACGATCATAATAAGCGCCATAAAAAATTGTAAAATAAGGGCTGTTCTAGTGATATCTTGATTCAATTTTAATGTTCTAACATCTGTTAGATTGATTTCTAATCCAGATAAAGTAGATAAAGAATATACATATGCCAAGACAGAAATCATGCATACTAAAATACTTACAATATAAAAAGTAATGGGTTTCTTTTTAAAGCGCATTAAAACAAGAATGATCAAACATCCTAAAATAAGGATAACAGGTATTAAAAATGCTAAAAAAGGAATTAATTTATCTGTTTCTGTTGGATCTAATAGTGTAGTTGGCATTTTTATATAAGAGGTAAAGAAAGAAGAAAGTACGGAAGTTTCATATACCATATAACAGGCCAAAACAGCAAGTACAATATGTATTCGCTTAAAGTTTTTAATAAGAATTGCAAACGGCTTTCTAAGTATCATAATAACAGCCCCTTTATTATATAAGTATAACCTATATTAGCAAAAAAAAAAAGAGGGTAATGAAAATCTCTTTGTCGAATTTTAATGAAAATAGGTAAATGGTTTTCTTTCTGGGAGTGGAAGAACAAAATACATCATTTCTTTTGTAATAGGATGATGAAAAGTAATACTTTTAGAAAATAATGCAATCTGCTGTCCTTTGCTAGCATTTTTATTGTATCTTTGGTCACCATATAAAGGATGATTTCTACTAGAAAATTGCACTCTTATTTGATGAGACCTTCCTGTTTTTAATTCAATTTCTACAAGAGATAAACCTTCTTTATGGGCTAAGCTTTTATAAGATAAAATAGACTCTTTTCCAGTAGAGCTCGCATAGGAAGTATTTGTTTTTTCATTTTTTTGTAAAAAATCAATCCAAGTTTCTTCTTGCTTTACTTTTCCTTCTACCACTGCTACATACTTTTTTTCTAATTGTCTATCTTTGATTTGTTTCGATAAACGAGCTGCTGCTTTACTTGTACGAGCAAATATCATAACCCCTCCTACGGGTCTATCTAAACGGTGAACAAGTCCAAGATATACTTCTCCTGGTTTATTATATTTTACTTTTATATATTCTTTGATGATAGATGTAAAATCTTTGTCTTGACTAACATCTGCTTGCACAGGTATATTGATTGGTTTTTCTAAAACTATAATGTGATTATCTTCATACAAGATATTCATTTTAGCTTTCCCATCTTCCATAAATGCCACAAGGAAGATATAAAGAATCTTTTACAATAGGAAGGGCAACTTCTCCAGCACTGATTTTTCCATCTGGATATTTAGGAAGAAAAGTTCTTTTTAAGATATTTTCTAATACAATGCTTGATATTCCAGTTGTATAGGAATTGATTGTAAAGAAAAGGGGTTTATCGCTTAGTATTTTCATACTTTCTTCAATTAAATGATAAATATTTTGTTCAAATTTCCATACTTCTCCATTAGGTCCTCTTCCGTAACTAGGGGGATCCATAATAATACCATCATAAACATGTCCTCTTCTAGCTTCTCTTTGGACAAATTTTAAACAATCATCCACAATAAAACGTATTTTATTATTTTCTAGATTTGATAGTACCATATTTTCTTTGGCCCATTCTATCATACCTTTGGCAGCATCTACATGCACGACTTCAACAGCACCTGCTTTGGCGCAAGCCATAGTGGCAGCTCCTGTATAGGCAAAAAGATTTAGTACCTTAATAGGTCTATCTGCTTTTCTAATTTTGTCCATCATAAAATCCCAATTGATTGCTTGTTCTGGAAAAAGTCCAGTGTGTTTAAAATTGGTTGGGGAAACTTTAAAAACTAAGTCTTTATATTGGACTTGCCATGATTCTGGTATTTTTTTCTTAAAGTCCCAATATCCTCCACCTTTTTGGCTTCTTATATAGTGTCCAGAAACATCTGTCCACGTATGATCAAATTCAGTATTCCAAATGGCTTGTGGATCAGGTCTTCTTAAAAGTATCCCATTCCATGATTCTAATTTTTCTCCTTCACCCGCATCTATAATTTTATAATCTTTCCAATCTTCACTTACTCTAAGCATAATATTTCCTCCTTTTGTCTATTTGTAGTAATTTTTCTTATGAAGAGGTAGGTAATTTACAATCGGTTGCGTTATCTGAAATTTCTATGGTTTCCGTATTTGCTTTTTTAGTAGCACACCAATTTTTTTTCTTTACAGCAAGTGTGATGTATCCGTCTTCATCAATAGTGGCTGAACCGGTTTCATTAGAACCACCTTTGGTACTTAGTTTTTCTCCTGTACTTCTTATGATATCTCCATTTTCAATGGTATAGGTTTCATTACCATAATTGCTTTCATCTTGACTGGTTTTAATGGTACGAACAATACCTTCTACGTCTCTTTTAAATGTATTTTTATCTGCTTTAGCAATAGCCCCTACAATCATAGGTCCTGTAATAAGAGAGAGAACTCCAATAATGAGTACGGTCGCTAATACCTCTACGAGCGTAAATCCTTTTGTTTTCATTTTATCACCTTATCCTATTTTTATTATATCACAATCTGTTTTCTTTAGGAAAAAAGTTTAGAATTGATATACGTTTCTATTATATAGAATTTACTGTTATAATTCAATTGATTTCATTCTTTATTATAAAAAAAACATTGTGTTTTATCACAATATTTCTATTTACTAATTATCATACGTGTTGCGACATTGGCATATCCGCCACCTGTATATCCCATAAAGTCAAAGATACCAGCGCCGGTTCCAGAATCATAATTTCCACCACGCAGAAACCAAGATAAGTCATTATTAACGAAATAGGCATAGTCGTCATACCATCCTCCATAATTGGTACCAAATCTTCTTAGTGTTTCTTTTGTGGCGTCACCAAGTAAACCTCTTTTATGACTTATTTCACTACCATCATAGGCATAACTATCGTAATACATAGTAGCTGGTTGTTTTGGATCATTTGTTCCAGTAAATCCAGCATTACGAGAATAAAAAGCCCCTTTGTTATCTACCATATTTCCCATTACAGCTTCTTTAGCGCCACCAGCCATATCATAGATACCTGTAATGTTTCCAGTGGTTGACTGATTTATATTACTTTTATAGTTTCCTGCACCTGTTAGATAACTCGCATTTGTATTGGTCGTTACTTCTGTACAGGTACCACTTGTACATCTTCCATATTTTGACTGTGTTAAATAAGCAGCAGCACCCCATTCCATGTTCTTCATCATATGGGTATTAATCTCTGTTGCTTTTAGTCCATATTTATTGTTATTTAAAGTACTCATACTTCTTGCAGCATAAAAGAAACTGCTTATTGATTGAATTCTTACGCTTGTTACATTCGGTTTAATAGTTAAGTCAGCAGTGGCACAAGATTCATTTACGCAGGCAGCACTCATAGATCCTGTTGTTTCAAACTTTCCTACCCAAAATCCTTCTAGTTCTTTAGAACCGAAAGTGAAAGCAGGATGTGTTAGATAAGTACCATTGGTGCTTCCCTTTGATTTTGCATCATTCTTGCCTTCAAATACAACTTCAATTTCTCTTTCATTTACTTGACTGTTTGCGGCATTAAATAATTTATATTTATATCTTGGAATCCATACAAAATAAGCAAGTATTTTACTTTCTGGAATCACATCTCCATTTTCATAAGCATTTCTGCCATCACTACTTACAAGAACTGCATTAGCCCATTCTTTTTTATCATAATCATACCATTTACTATTGGTATCTACTCTTGTAACTGTTCCGTTGGCTGCGATTGTAACTGGTAACAATCCTTTTGCTAAAATAGGATCTGCTCCTTGCAACTCTGGTGAATGATAATTGTTTTTCTCTGCAACAACACCACAGGCATCTTCTTCATATTTTTCTACAGTGATTTTAGATGCATCTTCCCCTTTAGAAGCACACCAATTTTTTCCCTTGTCATAAATAGCTAAAATTTGTTTTCCTTTACCTGTTACTTCTAAAGATCCTCCACCTATCTTTTCTCCTGATAGTTTTAAGTTTTCAAAAGCACTTGGGAAAGAAAATGTTTCTCCTTCAAAATCATCATTTGCAAAATTCTTTGCATAATATAATTTTCCTGATTCTAATACTCCATAGGCTGTATCGATAAATGCATTTTTTTTAGCTTTATTAATAACACCTACTATTATAGGAGTCGCAATTAAAGCAATAATTGCTAAAATCACTATTACCGCCAATAACTCAATTAACGTAAACCCTTTTTTATTTTTACGAACCATTTCCCCACTCCTCTACTTTGCTTATCATTCTATCATATCTCCTTTTTATTGTCTATAAATTTTACGAAAAAATATCGAGTAACTAGATATACATGAAATAAAAAAAGTGCGATTTATCTAAAATCACACTCTTCTTTATATTTTATTATTTACGGATTTGTAAAAATTATTCTTGTTCTTCTAAAGCTTTGATTAACTCTTCTTTTGTCATTTTATAATAACCTGGAACTTCTGCTTCTTTTGCAATCGCTTTTAGTTCTGTAACAGTTAAATCTTCATAGCTTGCAGTTTCAATTGTTTCATCTTCTTCTTTTTCTTCTGGCATTGTACCATTTTTTACTAAGCTTTCAATTTGTTCTTTTGTAAGCGTTTCATGTTCTAATAAAGCATTCGCAATTAAATCTAATAATTTTTTATTTTCTTTTATTATTTTTTCTGTTTTTTTGTAACATTCATCAATAATTTTACGCATTTCTTGGTCAATTTCAAAAGCGACTTGTCCTGAGAAATTACGACTCTTATTATAGTCTCTTCCTAAGAAAACACTTGATTCTTGATGTTCAAATTGGACAGGTCCTAAAGAACTCATTCCATATTCTGTTACCATAGCACGCGCTATTTTAGTTGCTTTTTCAAAATCATTGTGGGCACCAGTTGTCATTTCACCAAAGATAAACTCTTCAGCAACTCTTCCTCCTAAAAGTCCACTAATACTTTCTAATAATTCTTTTTTAGTAGAAAGGTAAGTTTCTTCTTTTGGAAGCATCAAGTTATAACCACCAGCTGCACCTCTTGGTACGATTGTAATTTTTTGTACTTCATTGGCTCCATCTAATTGTAAACCAATAACAGCATGGCCTGCTTCATGATAAGCAACAACACGTTTTTCTTTTTCTGTGTATTTGTGACTTTTTTTAGCAGGTCCCATTAAGACACGGTCATGTGCTTCATCCACTTCTGACATTGTAATAAATGGTTTATTTCTACGAACAGCTAATAGAGCTGCTTCATTGAGTAAGTTCTCTAAATCAGCACCACTAAATCCTACTGTTCTTTTTGCGATATTTGATAATTTAATATTTTTTGAAAAAATCTTATTACGAGCATGTACGCCTAAAATTTCTTCTCTTCCTTTTACATCTGGTAGATTGACTGTAACTTGTCTATCAAATCTTCCTGGTCTTAAAAGGGCTGGATCTAATACATCAGGGCGGTTTGTAGCAGCAATGATAATAATACCTTCATTTGCTCCAAATCCATCCATTTCTGTAAGCAATTGGTTTAGTGTTTGTTCTCTTTCATCGTGTCCTCCACCTAAACCAGCACCTCTTTGTCTACCTACTGCATCAATCTCATCAATAAAGATTAAACATGGTGCACTTTGTTTTGCTTGTTTAAACATATCACGAACACGGGAAGCTCCAACACCCACGAAAAGTTCTACGAATTCTGAACCACTTATATAATAAAAGGGTACATTGGCTTCTCCTGCGACAGCACGAGCAAGTAGGGTTTTTCCTGTTCCTGGAGGACCTACTAGTAAAACTCCTTTTGGAATACGGGCACCTAATCTTTGGAATTTTTTAGGATTTTTTAAGAAATCAATAAGTTCACTTACTTCTTCTTTTTCTTCTTCTAATCCTGCTACTTCATCAAATGTTACTTTTTTAGAATCTTGGTTGAGTCTAGCTCTACTTTTTCCAAAATCCATTGATTTATTTGCACTTCCCATTTGTCTTGTAATGAAGAAGAAAGCTCCTCCAAGTAACAACAACATAGGAAGGACATTAATAATGAATAATAGGAATGTGCTTGATTCTGGGTCAGTTTCTGTATTTACTTTGAAACCATATTCTTCTTCTGCACTAAGAACACGATTCATTACTTGTTCTGCTAAAGGAACACGTAAGAAAAATGTTTCGTTTTCTTTGTACCCTTTCATGGTTCCAGTAATTTCATAAACACTGGCTCTACTTCTTGGTGTAATTACAACCTCTTTTATTTTTCCTTTATTTACATTATCCATAAAATTATCATAAGATATAATGTTCACTTTTTGGTTTAAAAATTGAAAAACAAACATTACAACTATGAAGAATATAAATATGAATAGATAAGGTAATAAACCTCTTTTGACTGCTTTTTTATTCATTATAAGCTCCTTTCTTAATAGTACTTAAGTATTATATCATACTTTTCTTCTTTTGGCTTATCAAATTGTGTTTTTTTAAGTCCTGGTAACCAGATGATTTGGTCATCCGCATCCGTTATAATTGGGTAGCTTTTACGCTCTTTTACCTCTATCTTTTTATCAATAAAAATGTCTGCTATTTTTTTAGTACCCGTCATTCCTTTTACTCTCATTTTGTCCCCATCATGACGATTTCTTACATAGAGAGGAAGTTTTAGTTCACTGCTTTGTAGGCGGCAAACAAAGTTACTTGTATCTTCGCTTTCTTTTATCATTTCTATATGATGTTTGTTTGGCAAAGATAGAAAGTCTTTTAGTTCTATTTTATAGGTACTTTCTTCTTTTGAAGCTTCTTCTAAAGTAAAATGCATATAAGCTTTTCGTCCTATTTTTTGGTCTGGAAGATGTATTTCTCCATTTGCTTTTTCTGAGTGCAGAAGCTTTTGAAGTTCTTCTATATGGACATCTGTAATTTTATAAAGATCTTCTCCATAAAATTTTTCTAATAAGTAAGCAAGAATCCTTTTTTGGAGAAGGGGTTCTTCTTGCAAATACTTTTTAATATCTAAAATAGAATTTATACATATTTTTTCTACTTTTGCTTCTACTTCTTTTTCTATATACGTTTCATATTCTAGTAGTGTTTTACTATATCTGTAGAATTGTTCATGGACATTTTCTTTTTCTGTTTTTAAGGGAGTCACTACATATTTTCTAAAACGATTGCGTGTATATACATCTTTTAAATTAGAAGCATCTAGTGCATAATCAATATGATTTTCTTCATTATATTTTAGAATGTCTTTTTTTGTGATTTCAATAAAAGGTCTTACAATCTGATAAAAGTCTCTATTTGTTATTTTAGAAAAACCACTATATCCTTTTAGTGAAGAACCTCTTACAATACGCATCAATATCGTTTCCATTAAATCATCCCCATGATGAGCGGTAAACAAATAACGTGCTTTATATTTTTTTATAATTTTTTCAAAATAAACATACCTTTTTTGACGAGCTTGTTTATGAAAGTTCTCTTCCCCGTATTCTTCTATTTTCATATATTCAAAAATAATATTATGTTTTTTACAGAAAGATTCTACAAAGACTTTTTCCTCTTCACTTTCCTTTCTCATACTATGATTGACATGGGCACATATAACATGAATACCCAATTTTTCTTGGAGAAGACTTGTAAGGTATAAAAGGCACATCGAGTCAGGACCTCCAGATACTGCCACTACAATAGAATCTCCTTTTTGTAAAGGGAGTTTTTCTTGTAAAAATTTTTGTACTTCGTTCATTGTATCCCTTCTTTTCTATTTCTATTTTATATCAATTTGTCTATGGAAGCAACTTTTAAAAAAAAGACTTCTGTCTTTTTATATATCCAAACGATTCAAATTTGTTTTGGGTCCCCATTGAATGGGTTCTAGTCCATCTTTTTCTAAATAGGCATTGGCTTTGGAAAAGGGCTTACTTCCCAAAAACCCTCTAGAAGCAGAAAGAGGGGATGGATGGGCTGATTCTATTATATGATGAATAGGATTGGTAATCATTTCTTTTTTACTTCTTGCATAGCCACCCCATAGTATAAAAATAATTGGAGTTTCTCTAGCATTTAAATAGCGCATAATATTATCTGTAAAAGTTTCCCAGCCTTGACCTTTATGAGATAAAGGGGTATCTTTTTGAACAGTTAAAACACTGTTTAATAAAAGAATGCCTTGTTCTGCCCAATCTGTCAAATCATTTTGGTCTCTTTCAATTTGTAAATCATTATAAAGTTCTTTAAAAATATTTCGTAATGAAGGAGGTCTACGGACGTCCCCTTTTACAGAAAAAGAAAGTCCCATCGCTTCTTTGTCTCCATGATAAGGATCTTGCCCTAAAATCACAATTTTTACTTTATCATAATCTGTAATTCTAAGTGCATTGAATATTTCTTTATAGGGAGGAAATATTTCCTTTGTTTGATATTCTTTTTTTATAAAAGTCCCAAGATTTTTAAAATAATCTTTTTTCATTTCTTTTTCTAAAACGGTATCCCATACCTTATTAATCATACATCCACCTTCTTTACATCTATATCTATCGTACCATATTTTCTTTCCCTTTTCTACGTTTTTGATGATATTCTTTGAGTTCTCTTACAATATCCTGCTTTAATTTCAGCAAAGCATAAATGTTGATAAAAGCAAGAATTGCGACCATAATATCTACTAAATTCCATAAAAAATTAGAAGGAAGTAAACAACCCATAAACAAAACAGCTAAAGTAATTCCTTTTAATAAAAACAAATGTCCTTTTGATACCTTTTTTAAAAAATATTTTAAACTGGATTCTCCATCATAATATCCTGTTAAAATAGTAGAGAAAGAAAAGAGAATGATAGAGAAAAAGATCATATAACTTCCAATATCTCCTAGATGGTATTTAAAAGCAAACTGTGTAATTTCAATACCATTGATATCATTTAAAACAAGGTTTTGATAAGGAGAGGTTAAAATAATGACAGCCGTAGACGTACAGATCAACATCGTGGTAATGTAAACCCCAATCATTTGAAGGTATCCTTGGCTGCAAGAATCATTGGTCGCGACTGTAGAAGAGGCAATAGCACCCGTACCAAGCCCTGCTTCATTGGAGAAAATACCACGCTGGACACCAATAATAAAGGTTCCTAAAAAGCCACCTACAAAAGGTTTAAAAGTGAAAGCTTCTTTTAGAATCGTTCCAAAAATAGTAGGAATCATATCGATATGAAGAAAACAAATATAAAGAGCAATCCCTATATAACCAATGGTCATAAATGGCACCAATTTAGACGCAGTAGAAGCAATCGTTTTAATGCCTCCGAAAATAGTAATAAAAGTGAAAAAAACAATGACAATGCCTACAATAATAGGCGATATGTTTACAATTTCTCCAATCGATTTTGTGATGGTATTTGCCTGAATACCTAAGAATCCAAAGATATAACTAATGATAATAATAAAAGCATAGATAGCCCCTAATTTACCATATCCAAGACCATTTTTTAAATAATAACTGGGGCCTCCTTTATAAATATCTTTCCCGTCTTTTTCTTTATAAAGAATACCCAAAACTGTTTCCGCAAAGGAATTGGCAGCGCCTATAAAGGCAATAATCCACATCCAAAAAATGGAACCTACACCGCCTAAATAAATAGCAAGTGCGACACCTGCAATACTTCCGACCCCAATTCTTCCTGCTAAAACCATCATTAAAGTTTGATAAGGTTTAATTCCTTTTTCAGCTTTTGTAAAAAGACTTTTTGCCATTTGTTTGAAATGGAACTGGACAAACCTTAACTTCCATGTAAAATAAATACCTGCATACACAATGAGTACGGTCGCTCCTGCCCAAAGAACTTTATTTAGAATATCCACAAGCATCACCTTACTCAAGTATATTCTTTTCCTTTGTCACTATTTGTTTATTTCCGTTTTTATAAAAAAAAAAGGCTTTTATAAGTCTTCTAAATGATTGGCTATATCAGCAAAAACATCAATCGATAAATTTTCTGCACGTACAGAAAGATCATACCCATATTTTTGTAATACTTTTTCGATTGTTTCTAAATGATATTGTTTTAAATTATTACGAATGGTTTTTCTTTTTTGTACAAAACTATCACGAACAAGTTTAAAAAATAAAGCTTCATTTTTTACTTGTAAAGCATTGTTTTTCCGTGTAAAGGCTACTACAATACTGTCTACATTTGGTTTTGGCATAAAAACATGTTTACTAATATCCATTATTTTACTGATACTAAAGTAATAATTTAGATAAATCGTAAGAGAACCATATTCTTTTGAACCAGGACTCGCTTTAAATCTATCGCCTACTTCTTTTTGGACCATCACAACAATTTTATCAACTGGAATTTTGTCTTCAATCATTTTTGTAATGATAGGTGTTGTAATATAATAAGGCAAATTCGCTACTACATAGATTTTCTTATAAGAGTATTTTTTTAAATCTTCTAAAACATTTCTTTTTAAAAAATCTTCATATATAATTTCATAATTATCCATTTCTTTTAGATTTTCATTTAAAACTTCTTTAAGAGATTGGTCAATTTCATAGCACAAAACAAAGCCAGCTTTTTCAGCTAATTTTGTAGTTAAAGAACCTGCTCCTGGACCTATTTCAATTACAAGCGTATCTTTATCAATATCAGCTTTGGTAACAATGGTTCCTACTATATTCTCATCTATAATAAAATTTTGTCCAAATTTTTTCTTAAAATGAAATTCTTTTTGTTCTAGTGTTTCTTTCATATTTTTCGGTGAATATTTCATAAATTACTCCTTACCTTGCAATTTTTTAGCAAATTGTTCCATTTTTTTTAAACGATGATGCAATCCAGATTTGGTAATGGAAATCCCTGTTTCTAGAGTAATAATTTCACTAAGTTCTGTAAGAGAAATATCTGGATATTTGAGTCTATAAGAACTTGCTTCTTTTACTTTTTCATCTAACAAATCAAACGTATTTGTTTCTTGTAAATACATAATAAGTTTTGCTTGTTTACTTGCTGTTTCAATCATTTTATCGACATTTGCTTGTTCACAGTTATTAAGACGATTGGTCATATTTTTATGATCTCTATAAATTCTGATATCTTCATAATAAAGAACAGCTTTGGTAGCTTTCACCAAACGAAGAAAATCCCCTATTTTTTCGGCTTCTTTAATGTAAATCATATATTTATTTTCTCTTTTAAGTACTTTACTATTTAATGAAAAATCATTTAATAAAGAGGAAACAAATTGGGCATAAGGTTCATCCCCTACTAATATTTCTAAATGATATCTAGATGTTTTAGGATCATTGATACTGCCTGTACTTAAGAAAACCCCTCTTAAATAGGCTTTTTTTAAATCTTCATCAGCAAGAATATATAAAGGAGGGATTGCTTGGTATCTACTATTTTTAAGTAGACCAGTATCTTCTAATAAAGCATTTATATTATGTTTTACTTCCAAGATATAGATGTAATTTTTTTTGAAATTATATCCTTTTCGCACTGTAATACGT
Source organism: Bacilli bacterium (assembly GCA_028693035.1). Taxonomy (GTDB): domain Bacteria; phylum Bacillota_I; class Bacilli_A; order RF39; family UBA660; genus RUG12867. The sequence goes on from JAQUWE010000001.1 coordinate 85,222, forward strand.
ACTGATACATCATATAACTCTTTCAACATTTGATAAATATATCTAGCAATAGCAACATTTTCTGTACTTAGTTTCATTTCTTCATTTATCACTGCGCTATTTCTAATAATAGCAGATAATTCCGCTATTTTTTCAGGTTGTATAGATTCAATCCCAATAAGTTCATTTTTTACAGTTGCGGTAAAGGACATACATATTCACTCCCTTATATGATAGAGGAGAAGATATCAGCACTGACTTTCATTACATTATGACGAATGACAGAATCTGTGATAGTCGCATAGTTGTTTGTAATGATTTCAGGCACTAATTTTTGGACTTCTTCTAAATCCACTTCTACTAAATCTTTTTGTTCTAATGTTTCATATTTTTTTACTAATGCTGTATCAATCGCACCTGTATTGATAATAGCAGAATCTAATTTTCTGTTTCCTAAATAACGATTAATAGTTTTAATATGGTCACTTGTTTTGAATTTATCCGTTTCACCAGGTTGTGTCATCATATTACAAACATACATTAATTTGGCTTTGCTTCCATCAATTTCATGAATAATCTCTTTGGAAAGTAAATTAGGAAGAATACTTGTAAACAAGCTTCCCATTGTAAAAATAATTAAATCTGCTTCTTTTATTTTTTGGATTACGGCTCTTGGGATTTCTGGCTCTTTTTCATAGAAAACGTCGATTACTTTTTGTGGTGTTTGGGTAATGTTATGCTCCCCTTTTACAAGAGACCCATCTTCCATTTTTCCCATTAAGACAACGTTGTCTTCTGTTAGAGGTAAAACTTTTCCTTTTAAATTTAATACTTTACTCAAAGACTCAATGCCATCTGACATATTTCCTGTAATATTAGCAAGTGCGGTGAGAAGTAAGTTTCCAACAGTATGACCATTCAAATCACTGGTTGTTTGAAACCTATAATTAAAAAGGTCTTCGATGAGAGGTTCTGTTTCTGATAAAGCTACTAAAACCTTACGAATATCTCCAACTGCAGGTATATTGAATTCTTCTCTTAGTTTTCCTGTACTTTTTCCATCATCACAAACGGAAACAACGGTTGTAATTTCGATTGGAAATTCTTTTAAACCTTTTAGAAGAGTAGACATTCCTGTTCCTCCTCCAAATAATAAAACCTTCTTTTTCAAAATAAAGCCTCCTATTAAATTAACAAATCTTTTTTGATTTGATGGGCCGCAATGGCTGCTTCCCCTGCTGCTGTAGTAAGCTGATATACTTCTTTTTGAATACTGTCGCCACAAGCATAAATACCTTTATGACTTGTTCGCATGTTTTCATCTACAACAATGTATTGATTTTTCGTTTCTACATTTGTATTTGTAAGAAAAGTTGCTTTTGGTTCATAGCCAATAAAAACAAATAAACCTTCTATATCTAATATCTTTCCATCATCCAGTGTTACAGAAACTAGTTTTCCTTCAGCTTCATTTAATTGTGTAACAGTACTATGATATAAAATTTCTATATTAGGTATTGCTTCTGCTTTTTCTCTTAAACTTGCTTCACTGCGAAGTTCTTCACTTCGATAAATAATGGTTACTTTACGGCAAATGTTACTAAGAAAAATAGCTTCTGTTACAGCACTATTTCCCCCACCTATTACAGCAACATCTTTTCCTTTAAAGAATGCCCCATCACAGGTTGCACAATAACTGATACCATGTCCAATTAACTTACTTTCTAAAGGCAAATGCAGTTTTCTAGCTTCCCTTCCGCAGGCAATCACAACTGTTTTTGCTTTATATATATTGGATTCTGTTTTTACAATTTTTTGATTTTCAAAATCTTCTACATCAATTACATTTTCATAAACCATTTGGGGCCCAAGAGAAGTTACTTGATCATAAATATGCATAGCAAGATTGGCACCTTCTATTTTTCCATACCCTGGATAATTTTCAATATGAGGGGCTTTGACCATTTGTCCTCCTGGCATTTCTTTTTCTATAAGTAAGACATTTAAGTTTTCTCTTCTTAAATAAATAGCAGTTGTCATACCGGCAATCCCAGAACCAATAATAATTGTATCAAATTCCTGCATTTTTTAAGCCTCCTTTTGATTATATAGATTGTTTTTTGGAGAAGATTTTTTAGAATGTACAAATAAAGCAATTCCTATTAAAATAGAAAGAAGTGACACAAGCTGCGCAATGCGCAAGTTGCCCATCATCAAACTATCTGTTCTAAGTCCTTCTATCCAAAACCTACCTAATCCATACCATACTAAATAAAAACTTGTTAAATTCGATATTTTTAAAGATTTCATCCTTCTTAATAGGAGCAATAGTACAAAGCCAATCAAACACCACACAGATTCGTAATAAAAAGTAGGAAGATGATAAATCCCACCAATATTCATTCCTTCTATCACAAAATTAGGAATAGGTTGTTTTTGAAGAGCAGAAAGGGTTGTTACAGGACCAAAAGCTTCCCCATTCATAAAGTTTCCCCATCTACCTAAAGCTTGCCCAAAAATAAGACTAACCGCACCTATATCTGTCATTCTAAAAAAAGATATTTTATATTTTTTGGTATAAAAGTAAGTAAAAATAATACCTGCAATGACACCACCATGGATAGCAAGACCACCTTCCCATGTTTTAAAAATATCTGTAGGATACATTTTATAATAATCTAAATTAAAAAGAACAAAATAAAGACGGGCTCCAATGATTACAATCGGCACTAAATAAAAGAAATAATTGGTCATAAAAGCCTCTGAAATATTAAATTTTTTTGCTTCTTTAAAAGCAAGTGCTCCTGCTGTAAAAAAGGCAATCAATAAAAGAATAGAATACCAATAAATTTTAATAGGACCTAAATCTAAGAAAATGTTATTCATAAATACGTTCCTTTCCTAATAAGGGTTTGATAACCAAATAATCTAATAAATTATTCATAATAGAAATTGAAACTGCTACAATAGCACTCATAAAAAGTCCATGAATCGTAAAATGGCTTCCTAAAATAAAATGTACAATATGTAAAATAAAGACATGAATAAAAGGATAAAATAAGCCCATTGATAACGCCGTAATAGGAATAGTAAGCCAAACAATAATAGGTTTTATTGTTTTATTTAGAATAAAAATAATTGTGGATGCTAGAAATCCCCATAGTCCAAAATAAGCATTATCAATATATAATGTTTTAGGAAATAGAAGCGTTGTCGCAATTAAGATAAGACCATATCCAATAATATAAACAAACCATTCTACTAAGTTGCTTATTACCGTGCCTTTTTTTGTTTTTCTATACATCATATCACCTTCTATTATTATATCACATTCCTATTTAAATTTTAATCGATATGTACATTTTTGACATAAGGGCTCTAGTACTTTATGATTTTGAAAATTGCTTTTCATTTTTTGAAAGCGATCTTTTTTTATAATTGTATCAAATGTCTCTTTATATATATTTCCAAATGTAATAACACCTGCACTATCTAAACAACAAGGCACTACATTTCCACCTGCTAATATAGCAAGATGTTTTCTTGTCCCATAACAAGTTCCACAACTTATACTTTTGTCCTTTTCTAGACTAGGCCATTCAAATTCTGATTCTTTATTTAAATATAAATGTTTTCTTAAGATTATATTCTGTTTTTCCTCTATTTCTACTTTTTTTTCATCCGAAAGATTAAAAAAAGTACAAATTTGATCTATTTTATAGGCTTGACTATCAGAAAAACCTTTAGAGGGTAGTGCCCAAAATCGGTAAACAATTTCTATATCTGTTTTTTGTAAAAGAATATCAGTAGATTTTAAAATTTGATTTAATACTTGATTTTCTTTGGGATAAGTGGCATGTAAGGAAAGATTGATTTGCCTTACTACACCCGTATTTACAATAGCATCTAGTTGTTTTGCAAGAAAAAATCCATTGGTTGTAAGATTGACTTTTTTATTATATTTTTTACAAAGAAAAAGAATCTCATCAAATTGTGTATGCATGAGAGGTTCTCCTTTTACGTGTAAATATAAATAGTCAGTGTAAGGGTTTATTTCTTTTAAAACATGTTTGAATTCATGGAGTGTCATTTCTTTAGCAGGTAAATGATCTTTAGAACAAAAAGAACAACTTAAATTACATTGATTGGTTATTTCTATATATATTTTTTTGAATTTCATTTTATTAATTTCCTTTAAGTTCATATAGAACATCCCTAAGTTCCATTGCTCTTTCAAAATCTAAGTTTTTAGCTGCTTCCTTCATTTCATTTTCAATTGTAATCATTAAATCTTGCTTCTCTTTTTTACTTAATTTTTCTGCTGGTTTTTCTTCTACTTCTTTATTGTTACTAATAAGATCACGTATTTCTTTTTGAATTGTGATAGGAGTAATATTATGAATTTTGTTATATTCTTCCTGAATCTGTCTTCTTCTATACGTTTCTTTGATTGCAATATCCATAGCTGCACTTACTGTATCTGCATACATAATAACATGTCCCTTTGCATTACGGGCTGCTCTACCAATGGTTTGAATGAGGCTTCGTTCACTTCTTAGGAATCCTTGTTTATCTGCATCCATTATGGCAATTAAACTTACTTCCGGAATATCAATTCCTTCTCTTAAAAGGTTGATTCCGACAATAGCATCATATTTTCCTAAACGTAAATCTCTAATAATACGTAGTCTTTCAAATGTTTTTATTTCATTATGAAGATAAGCAACTTTGATATCTAATTTTTTTAAGTAACCTGATAATTCTTCTGCCATACGAATGGTTAAAGTCGTTACTAAAACTCTTTCATTATTTTTTCTTTTTTCATAAATCTGTTCAACCAAGTCATCAATTTGTCCTTGTACAGGCTTGATTTCAATAGTTGGATCCAATAAGCCGGTAGGACGAATGATTTGCTCAACGATTTTGTTTGTTTTTGTCTTTTCGTAATCGCCTGGCGTAGCCGATACATAGATAACATTGTCCTCTTTCTTTTCAAATTCTTCAAATTTTAAAGGGCGGTTATCCTTGGCACTAGGAAGTCTAAATCCGTAGTCTACTAAAACGCCTTTTCTTGCTTGATCCCCATTGTACATGGCTTTAACTTGTGGAATAGTCACATGAGATTCATCAATTACTAAAAGGAAATCATCTCCAAAAAAGTCCATTAACGTGGTAGGGGTTTCGCCTGCTTTTTTTAAAGCAATATGTCTTGAGTAATTTTCTACGCCACGACAACTCCCTGTTTCTGTTAACATTTCAAGATCATAATTGGTTCTTTCCATAAGTCTTTGGTGTTCTAAAAGTTTATTTTCTTTTTTAAAATGAGCAAGTTGTTCTTCTAATTCTATCTTTATATTTTCAATTGCAATTTTTAATTTGTCTTCACTGGTGACAAAGTGGCTAGCTGGAAATAATGTAGCTGCTTTTTTTTCTGATAATACAGCTCCTGTTAAAGAATCAAATTCATATATTTTATCGATTTCATCTCCAAAAAAGTCAATTCTTATTCCTTTTCCATGTTGTCCTATTGGCATAATTTCTAAAATGTCGCCTCTGACTCTAAATCCACCTCTTTTTAAATCCAAATCGTTTCTTTCATAGTACATAGAGATTAATTTTTCTAAAATTTCGTTTCTTTCAATGGTTTCGCCTTCTTTTAGCGTAATTGTTTTTTTACGGTATTCTTCTATTTCACCGATACCATAAATACAAGATACAGAAGAGACAACAATCACATCTTTAGAGGAAAGCAATGCTGCGGTGGCGGAGTGTCTTAATTCATCTATTTCATCATTGATAGAAGCATCTTTTTCTATATATGTATCTGTTTTTGCAACATACGCTTCTGGTTGATAATAATCATAATAGGAAACAAAGTATTCTACATGATTTTCTGGAAACAATTCCTTTAATTCAGAGTACAATTGTCCTGCAAGTGTTTTATTATGGGCTAAAACAAGGGTTGGTTTTTGGATTTTATCTATAACGTTAGCAATAGTAAAGGTTTTTCCAGTACCTGTTGCTCCCAATAAAATTTGTTGTTTTTGCTTGCTTTCAATTCCAGTTGCAAGTTCATGAATGGCTTGTGGCTGATCACCACTTGGTTGGTATGGGGCATGTAATTTAAACATTTAAAACCCTCCTTTTTTTTTATTAAATATTTGCGTTTTTTATTAAAATAATTTACAAAATTACTAACTTTTACTGCTCTTTATTTTAGCATTTTTTTCTCAAAATAACAAGGTGATTATAAGAACCATCTTGTTACCTTATTTTGGCTAATTTTTTGATTTTTTAATTATATTTTTCTATTTATATTTTCCTTTATAAAGAAGGACTTTCGGTCCAAATATAATTGGTTAGATGTTAGAGATAGAAGAATCTCTTCTACTGCAGTTATGATACCTAGTGCACAGGTAATACTAAAGTAAATAGAAATATAGGGACTTCCCATTATATAAACAGAAAGAAATAGTAGCAAGCCCATAGTTTTATTGAGATATGTATGCAGAATAACAAACTGTTTAAATTTAATAGCATGGATTGTAATCGCTAATATTTTTAGAAAAGCAATAATAAAAAACCATATTATAAAGAAAAGATTGGCATATTGAAAAAGGACTTTTACAATAATAAGTCCAAAAAATAAATCAGCTAAGGTATCTAATTTACTACCAAGAATACTTTCTGTCCGTAATTTTCTTGCGATAAAACCATCTATCATATCTGTAAATCCACCTAATGTATAAAGGACTATAAAAAAGGGAGAAATGGAAGGTTCAAAAAGTAATACAATCGCAATGACTACTCTTGAAGCTGTTATATAATTCGCAAAATTTTTTTTCATAAATAACATTCCTTCCTATATAAAACATTTATCATTTCATATTTTTAAAATATTGATATCCGAGGATACAAATAGGTAAAAAGTATAAACACCATATTTCTAATATTATGGTTCCCATTATATTGTTTGTACTATTTGTAAAAATAGGAAACATTGGAATAAATAAACAACTTAAGAAAAATATACCATGTATACAAAGCAATTTTTTTAATATGCTTCCTACTCTATTTTCTACATGTATGGTAAAACTGATAAAGAATGTCGATAAACCCATAAAAGCATACCCAAGCAAATCATAATTGAAAAATAAACTTCCTGTTTGTGCATAACTAATAATAGAAAGAATTTCTTTGCTTAAATTGGGCTGCAATCTGATTGTCGTACATTCAGCATAATATACAAGAAAGATAATCGTTGCATAAATAATACCAAAGGTAATGCCTGCCATACCCAGCCCATTTTTATCAGCATCTTTTTGATGGGTGTTAAGTGCAATAATAAAGAGGAGATAGCCAATCGCAATAAACATACTGAGTAAACAACTTACAAAAATAGTACTTTTAAAGAGTCCTACTATCATAGAAAGCCCAAACAATAAAACAGAAGTACCTGTAATAACAGTTCCATATTTTCCTAATTTTTTATTCATAAATACTTTTACCTTTCTCTTTTAGTATGGTCTTTTTCCATCAAGCCATCCTTGTTTTTTCCAATATTCAGCATCAATAGGATTCCATCCTTTTTTTTGAGTCATTTTGAATATATTAAAGAATAGTCTCATTTTAAAACTTATTTTTCTATTTTTGAGACTTTTTTTAATTTTAGCAGTTTTTTTCTTTATTTTATTTATAATTCTATCTTTATGTGGATATTCATTATAATTTCCTTGCATTTGCATAGCTGTTACACTATATTTATAAATTTTAGGAATTCCCCAATAAAACATGTTATTTTTAAGTAATTTATTGGTATCTCTTATTCCAGAACCTGCGGCTGTTGTAACAATGAGTCCTACTTTATGAAACATGCTTTTGCTTGGTCTGTGAACAAGCCATCTATATGCCAGGTGATCTAGTACTGTTTTTAATCCACTTGAACATGACATTGCGAAAACGGGGGTTGCTAAAATAAGTAAATCTGCCTTTTCTATTTTTTCTACAATAGAAGTCATTTTATTGTAGTGAGGACATTTGTCTTCCCCTCTTAAAATACAATTGGCACAACCATAACAGAAATTTTCCATATCTCTTGGTAAAATAACTTCTTCAAAACTATTTTGTTCTTCTTTAAATTCATTTAAAAACAAATCAACAATTGCTCTTGTATTACCTTTGTGTGGGGTCCCTATTATCGTTAAAATATGCATAATGTATCTCCTTTGAAAACAATGTTTCATAAAACTCTATTTTTTAAATTAAGTATATCATATTTCTTTCCTTATACATATAATTTATAACTAAATAAGTATTTTAAAATTTTTATATACCAATACTTAATTTATTATCATAAAAAAAAGGTTTTTATAAACCCTTTGATAGAAGATTTTAAATAAATAATACAGGTAGAGCGTATTTAAATAGTTTTCATTTTAAAGGCTATTAACGATTTTTCATTTGTTTTATTTTTTCTCTTTCTTGTGACATTAATAAAGATAAATAATCACCATAAATGTTTATTTTGCTTTGCATATCATACTGATTTATAATGGATTGATATTCTTTTAGCAATTTAATTTTATCACTTTGTGTAGCCTCTTTTTTTACTAATGTACCCTTTATATCTGTAAGAATTTGTGTAGGGATAATGACGTCTTGATTACGAAACAATCGGTCAGCTGCTTCTGGTGCTATCAATGTTTCTACAATGTAACTTTTTTGTTCTTGTTTAATTTCCGCTTCTTCATCCTCCACATCATGGGGTACTGTATCGGTTTCAGTGGCTCTAAGTCCCATCATAAAATAAGGACTAACGATTTCATCACTGGGCGTATAGAAAAACTTAGTAGAATTAGAATTAAATATATCATTTGGGTTTTGTAATAAATATTCATCTTTATTAAAATTGATGCATCCATAGTTAAAGGCTGATAAATCTGATAATTTACTAAAAATATCGCATTTTATAGCTATTTTATAATAATTAATTGCTTTTACATATTTTTGATCATAATCCAAAACTTTTTGCTTATTTTCTATAATTAATTTTAAAAGTTCATAAGAAGAAATATTTTTTTCTGGATCATAATCCAATACATCTTTTCGATAATTTTTAAAATAATCAGAAGATAAATTTTTATAATTTATACCTAGCATATGACAGATATTTTTCTGTAAAATTTCAAATTCTATTTCTTCGTTATTACTAAAAGAAATATTATATTGAATATTTGCATATTCTTTATGATAAAGTGCAAGACTTTCAATCAGTTTATCCAATGTTTTTTCACAATAATCTATTCCTGGATATGGGACTTTATTGGCCCATTTATTTATAAAACCTAATTCTTTTCTTGTAATCATATTCATTTCCCCTTTTTCAGTTTGTTATTTTATAATAGAAATACTAGAAAGTCAAGGTATAACAGGTTTTTCTTTTTTTCTAACTAATTCTCCTCTTATATTTCTATATGTCTTTTATATTACACAAATAGTATACCAGAAATTATAATACAGATATATTTATAAGAAAAAAAATTTTGATTATAAAAAAGTCTATACTTTTATATACTGTATAGTTTTTTTTGAAAAAACTATTATTTCGTCAATATTTTTTCTTTTATTTTAGTAGCGACAATTACTTTAGAATCAATAACAAGTGGTTTAAAAATTGCTTCTTCTATATATCCCTTACTGTTAAAATTAAGTCTAATATCCCAGGCTCCTTGTAAAGGATTTTCTCTAGGATTGTATAGAGATGGAATAAGATAAAGTAAATGATTGTCCTCTACTTCTCTTTTGCTAGTATGATAATGACCTTGAAGGACTATTTTGGGAATGATATTCTGTTTTTCGTATTTTTCGAAAATATTTTGTTTATCATGATCTTGCGGATACTTTCTTGTATGCGTTAACATAATATAATCATTTTGAAACTTGAGAAAGGCATAGAAATATCCCATATTAATAAAATCTGTTCGATTGGAAAAAATATACTTAGAAATATCGAATCCTTCTTTTTTTATACTATGATAATCATGATTTCCCAATAATATATAATGAATAATGTTTTTATCATATGGATATTTTCTCACTAAGTACTTGGCTTGGCTATAAATATCTTCATGAAGAGCAGGGTTTCCTTTTTCCTTATATATTCCCTGAACCAAATCCCCTAAATGAATAAAATTATGAATGCCTTTTTCTATACCATAATTATAAAGTTGGTCAATGGCTCCTATATTTTCATATGGAGAACCTATATGTGTATCAGAATAGGCAATGATATGAATAGAATCTTTTTCTACATAAATACTTTTTATTACTTTTTCTTCTAAATCTAATTGTTTTTTTAAAGTGATTATTTCCTTATTATCTTGATACTCTTGCTCTATTAGATACCCTTTATTTCTTAAATGATTAAAAGTTTCTAATAATTGATTTGCAGTAAGACCAGTTTTTCCTTTTAATTCTTTGATAGTTGCATTTTCCTTAATTAAATGCAAAATAACATGGTCTAATTTAGATATTTTGTTATGATCTAATGACATACTACTTCCTCCTTATAGTCTTAGATTTTTAGTTTTTATATATATAAACTTTGTAAACAAAGCGGTTTTAGGCAAAAAAAGAACCTAATATAAAAATACATTAGATTCTTCATTGTTTTTATAAATAGATTGCAGAAAAAACAACATTTTCTGTTTTGATTGCGGATCAGTATATTAGACAGTTTACTTCTTTTTGTCATAAAATTACCCCAACTTTTTCAATAGTCTTAGATTTTTGGCTTTTATATATATAAACTTTGTAAACAAAGCGGTTTTTAGGCAAAAAAAGAACCTAATATAAAAATACATTAGATTCTTCATTGTTTTTATAAATAGATTGCAGAAAAAAACAACATTTTCTGTTTTGATTGCGGATCAGTATATTAGACAGTTTACTTCTTTTTGTCATAAAATTACCTCAACTTTTTAAATTGATATCCAAGGATAGTGTAACAAATGATTGAAATATTTGTCAACACTTATTTTAAAGTTTTAATAAATTTATTACAGAAGACAATTTAAAACAACTGTATTTGTTCTTTTACTACTTTTTCCTTTTGATAGGCCTTTATAATATCTTCCATCTGATATAAAAGACCATATTTTTCACACTCTTTTGTAAAGATTTGGTATAATTCTTTATAATTTGGAGCAAAACACATATATTTATTGCCATACTGTTTAATATATTTTTCTTTTATTCCAGGAAAACTTTTTTCTAATTGACAATAATAATACTCTCTTTGATTTTCTCTTAAAGTGACTCCCATATACGTATGAATAAATTTGGCCCCATTTAGGGCAGCTAGCCGAACAAGTTCCTTAATATCGTCTACAGAATCTGTAAGAAAAGGAAGTATGGGATTCATCATAACACCTACAAAAATACCATTATCACTTAAAACTTTTATAGCATTCAATCTTTTAGAAGATGGAATTACATGAGGCTCTATTATTTTGGATAAGGCATCTTTAGGGGTTGTAATGGTAAATTTAATAATCACATCATTTTTACTATTGATTTCTTTTAAAATATCTAAATCACGTAAAATTAAATCACTTTTTGTATCAATAGAAACCCCATAATTATATTTAGATATAAGTTTTAAAGCACCTCTTGTTAATTCATATTTACGTTCCTCTGGATTGTAAGTATCTGACATTGCGCCAATTCCTATGACACCTTTATTACGTTTACTAGATAACTCCTTTTCTAAAATAAGAAGAGCATTCTCTTTTCCTCTTACTTTATCGAAAGAATCAATATGATAACAAGCACTTCTACTATCACAGTAAATACAACCATGGCAGCAACCTCTATACAAATTCATATTATAATGAATTCCATACCATTCATTTCCATATTTTACTTTTGATAATATTGTTTTTGTTGGTATAAATTCCATATTTCCTCCTAGGTCTATTTTTTATAAGAAAAAAATGGTATGAAACCATTTCTTTTATTTTTATTTTTCCATTTTAATTCTAACTTCATAGTGTCCTGGTAAATCCATTTCTTCAATATCTACTTTGATTCCTAATCCTTCTAATTGATTTGAAAGATTTCTTACCATATTAATTCCTTCTCTAATATTGAAAGAAAGTGGTAAAGTCGTAGAAACAGGAACCTGTGGTTCTTCTACCATTGGTTGTTCTGGTACTTTTATTACAGGTGCGGTTGCGGCTTCATTCATTCCTTCTGGTTGTAAAGGAATAATAGGTTCCTCAAATTTGTGAGCATTTGGAATGGCTTCTGGACCCATTGGTGTATAGGTTACCTCTGGAGTTGGTACTGGAACTGGAGTAGGAATAGTCTCTACTGGTTCTAAACGTAGAGGCTCTATCGTTGGAGTCTCTACTACCATAGCTGGCTGTGAAAAAATATCTTCTACTGGTGCTTGTGGTTCTTCTACTATTGGTTGTACAAATTCAGGTTGTACGATTTCTGGAACCGCTACTTCAGCAATACCACTTGATTGTTGTGGTGCTGGAGCTGGCACTGGATCAATAAAAGGATTTTCTAATATATTAGGTGTTTGTTCTGTAAATGTATTTTGTACAGTTGGTGCTTCTACTGGAGCTGGAGTAGGAATATTCAAATCTGAAAAGATAGGAGAATCATCACTAAAGATAGAAGTATTTGAAGGAGCTACCTCTGATACTATTTGATGATTTGCATCAACATTTTCCATACTTGGTAAAACATCGAAAAATTTTCCTGCTGGTTCCTTTGGTAATTCTACCTCTTGTGGCACAACTTCTGGTTCTGCTCCTGGGGTTGGCATAAAATTAAATTCACTTGCAACTGGCGCTGATTTTGGTGCAATATCTGCTGCCTCTCTTTGAATTTTATCAATATCCATAAATCCAGGATTTATCATTTGTGGATTTTGTTGTTGTATAGTTCTTTCTGGTTCTACAGGTCCTACTGTAGAAGGAATAACCATTTCAGGCATAATTTCTACTGGAGCTGGTTCTGGTTGCTTTGGAAGTTGTTCTGTGGGAATATCGTCTATAATATTTACTTGTGGTAAATCAAATTGATTGATTGGATCGTTGTTATTCATTGTTTCTTCCTCTCCTTTTTTTATATTTAATGAATTGATAAAATCTAATATTTCTTGTTCTTCTACTTGGAAATCTGGTTCTGTTTGAGATTCTTTTGGTTCGGGTTTGATGATATTTGGAGATATATTTTGAATATCTACCGCTTCTTTTTCTATCTTATCAATATCCATAAATCCAGGATTTATTCCTTTTCCTTTTTTTTCTAAATCTTCTTCCAATATTTTCTTTATTTCTTCATCTGCTTTTCTAACAGTCATTCTTTCTTGCATAATTCTATACAATAATTGTACTTGTTTTTCTTTATCACGAACTCTTAATAAAGAACGAGCATGTCTTTCTGAAATTTTATTTTCAAGTAATGCCTCTTGCACATCATCCGTAAGTTGCAAAAGCCTTAATTTATTGGCAACGGTAGCTTGTGTAACCCCTAATTTTTTTGCCAAATCTTCTTGTGTTAAGTCTCCCATATCTAAAATTTTACGGTAAGATACGGCTTCTTCTATTGGGGTCAAATCTTCTCTTTGCACATTTTCTATAAGAGCTATTTCTGAACTATCTTTATCATTTAAATTGTTAATAATTGCTGGGACCATTTCTAACCCAGCCATCACAGATGCTTTATAACGTCTTTCTCCTGCAATGATTTCATATTTATCTCCAAGTGCCCTTACAGTAATAGGCTGGATAACGCCATACTTTTTAATGGATTCTGCTAATTCTTGAATCTTATCCTCATTAAAGTGAATACGAGGTTGGAATCGGTTAGGCAGAATATCGTTTATATGAAGCATGACAACTTTTGGTTCACTCTTCATCACACGTACCTCCCGCAATTTTCTTTTATCTATTCTTTTACAATTACTATATTACTATACTTTGGGAAATAATTCAACAAACTTTTTAAAATGTTAATGGTTTTTTAGTGATTTTTATAATCCTTAAAGAAAAATTATTTTTATACTTTCACTATTGACAACAAATTCTTAAAAAAAAATTATATTTTTAATTTTTTCGCATATTCATCATCTATAAAACCAACACTTTCATACATTTTCATAGCAACAGGATTCTTTGTGCTCAATTTAAACTTGTTAATTCCTAAACGCTTACCTAATTCTATACATTCTAAAAATACTTTCTTTTGATATCCTTTACTCCTATGATTTTCTTTCGTGTACACACTTGTAATATATCCAACCTTACAACTTAGGTCATCTGCTTGTGGAAAGTATTTGAAGATAGTCAGACCACATATAGAAACAAGTTCACTATCAACATATGTTCCATACATATATAATTCTTTATCAATATTTTGATTTAAAAATTCTCTTGTTTTATTTTCCAATATTTTTTCATCAAGTCCTAAATTTCCTTTAAAATCAAACTTCTGTAATTCTATTCTTAAGGGAATGATTTCTTCTATATTTTTTTTGGTTAATTTTTTAACTTCTACTTCCATTTTTTTTCACCTTCTATTACATTATTTTTTTTCTTAGATATATTAAATACTATGCTTATCCTATTGGAATCAAAGGAAATATTGAAGATAAGCACAACACCAAGTTCATACATTATACCACAAAAAAAAGAGCATATATAAACATATACTCTATAATGATTTATTTTTTATATCCCCATATTTTCTTGGATATTTTAGAGATGTTTCTTTTTCCTTTTGAAATTTTAAAATGGTTCTTGTACTATTTTCTATAGGAAGTAAAAAACAATCCTTTTTTACAAGTTTACTATGAAGAATTTGTAACGCTTTATTTGTTTTTTGTAATTCTTCCTCACAGTGGCCTTTCATGGGTATGAAATGTCCCCCTACTTTTACTAAAGGAATACTATATTCCATTAAAATAGAAAGTGGTGCGACAGCTCTAGAAGTAACAACATCAAATTGTTCCCTTACTTTTTTCCCATATTCTTCTGCTCTTTCATGAAGAACTATACAATTTGTAAGCTTTAATTCTTCAATAACTGTTTTTAGAAAAATAGTTCTTTTTTGAAGAGAATCAACAAGTGTTACAGATAGATTTGGATATAGTATTTTCAAAACCAAACCAGGAAATCCTGCACCTGTTCCAATATCGCATAAACTTTTTATACTTGTTAAATCAATACTTTTATTTAAAGTAGCACTATCATAGAAGTGTTTTAAATAAACATCTTTCTTTTCCGTAATACCTGTTAAGTTCATCTTTTCATTCCAAGTAATTAGTAAGTGATAATAGGAATCTAACTGCTGGAGTTGTTCCTCTGTAATGTTTATCCTTAATTTCTCTAGTTCTTCTATAAATATCTTAATTTCCATCTACTTGTCCCCTTTTGATATAAATCATTAAAATAGAAATATCGGCTGGATTGACTCCACTGATACGAATGGCTTGCCCAATCGATACTGGTTTTACTTCTTTTAATTTTTGTCTCGCTTCTGATGCTATATTTTTAATTTCATCATAATTTATCCATGATGGAATTTTTTTGTTTTCAAGTTCTACCATTTTTTCTGCATCTGCTTGGGCTTTTTTTAAATACCCTTCGTATTTATTCGTAAGTTCTACTTCTTCTATAACATCTTTATCATAAGGAATATTTATGAAATGTTTTAAGGCTTCCATATTCCATTCTTGTCTTTTTAATAAATCATATAACGTAATAGCATCTTTTAAAATAGGACTTCCCATTTCTTCAAAATACGTATTGATTTCTACTTTAGGTGTCAATTTGGTTTTCTTTAATAATTGTGTTAATTCTTCCATTTGCTTATTTTTCGTTACAAATTGTTGATATCTATTTTCATCAATTAAACCTATATCATATCCATATTGACGAAGGCGCATATCCGCATTGTCATGGCGAAGCAATAAACGGTACTCTGCACGAGATGTTAATAAACGATAAGGATCTCTTACACCTTTGGTAATTAAATCATCAATTAAAACACCTATATAAGCATCATTTCTTTTTAAAATAAGAGGTTCTTTTTGCTCTATTTTTAAAGAGGCATTGATTCCTGCAATTAAACCTTGACAAGCTGCTTCTTCATATCCACTGGTTCCATTGATTTGTCCTGCTGTAAATAAATTTTGAATCAATTTAGTTTCAAGGGATGCTTTTAACTGGGTTGGATAGATGGCATCATATTCAATGGCATATCCATATTTACTAATTACGGCGTTTTCAAAGCCTGGGAGACTATGAACCATTTTATCTTGAATTTCCTTTGGCATACTTGTAGAAAATCCCTGTAAGTAGATTTCATCATAATAAAGACTTTCTGGCTCTACAAATAATTGATGTTTTTCTTTGTCAGCAAAACGAACCACTTTATCTTCAATAGAAGGACAATATCTAGGACCAATCCCTTTGATATCATCTAAGCCACCATACATACTTGATTTAGATAAGTTATCTCTAATAATTTGGTGTGTTTCTTCTGTTGTATAAGTAATATAACAAGGAACTTGTTCTTCTACTTTATAATAAGGAGCGTGGTCATGACTAAATGTATATAATTTATCATCCCCCGGCTCTACTCTTACTTTTGTATAATCAATTGAATCTTTTTCAATTCTTTGCGGCGTTCCTGTTTTAAGTCGGATAATTTTGAACCCTAATTTTTCTAGGTGTTCACTTAGATATAAACTTGGTTTTTCCCCATGTGGTCCTTCTCTTCTACGTGTATCTCCTATTAGAACATCTGCTTTCATATAAGTACCTGTTGTTAAAATAATAGCTTTAGAAGTGATTTGCTCTCCATTTTCTAAAACAACACCTTGTACTTGATTATCTTTTACGATTAAATCTTCAACAAGTGATTCTTGAATGGTTAAATGTTCTGTTTCTTGTAGTGTCTTTAACATCTCTTTAGGATAAGTAACTTTATCTGCTTGCGCTCTTAAAGCTCTCACTGCGGGTCCTTTTTTATTATTAAGTAATTTCATTTGTAATAATGTTTTATCGGCATTATGACCCATTTCTCCACCTAAAGCATCTATTTCTCTTACAACAATCCCCTTTGCACTTCCTCCAATAGAGGGATTACAAGGCATGGTTGCAATATTATCAATTCTTCCGGTAAGGAGTAATGTGGCATGGCCTTTTCTAGCAGAAGCCAGGGCTGCTTCACATCCTGCATGCCCTCCTCCTACTACTATAATTTCATAATTCATATACATCGCCTTCTTTTTCTTATTCATTATACTATTCATTGTCTTTTATGACAAGAAAAAAGAATTATTTTCCTAAACAGAAACGGCTAAATAATTCATCTAATAGTTCATCCGTATAGGTTTCCCCTATTACTTCTCCTAAAATATTCCAAGCTTCTTTTAAATCAATGAGTGCCATATCAACAGGCATTTGATTTTGAATGGTAGCAATACTTTCATCCAAATGCATTTTGGCTTTTTTGATAAGAGCAAGGATACGAGCATTGCTTAAATAAGTAAAATCATTTTGTTCTAATTCTTCTAAGTGAAATAATTCTTTAATATATCTCTTTAAATCTTGAATTCCTTTTTTCTCTACTGTACTTATATAAATCATTTTTTCTTTAATAAAAGAAGTATCTAATTTAGATTCTAAGTCTATTTTATTAATAATTACAATATGATTTTTTTCTTTTATTTTTTCGTAAAGTTCTTTTTCTTCTTCTGTAATAATTTCATTATTATTTAAAACAAATAGTACCAATTCTGATTTATCTATAAAAGAAAGACTTTTCTTAACACCAATGCTTTCTACAATATCTTCTGTTTCTCTAATTCCTGCAGTATCGATCATATGAAGCAAAATGCCATCAATATTAATAACACCTTCAATAATATCTCTTGTTGTACCTGGAATTTCTGTAACAATGGCTTTATCTTCTTCTAATAATTCATTTAATAAACTACTTTTTCCTACATTGGGTCTCCCTATGATAGAAGTCATAATGCCTTCTTTGATTATTTTTAAATTTCGGCTTTCTTCTAATACCGTATCCATTTTTTTTGAAATTTCGATAAGAGGATTGGTTAAATCTTCATGGTTTAATTGCTTAATATCTTCATATTCTGGATAATCAATATTCACTTCCATTTGGGCAATAACAGAAATTAAAGTATTTCTAAGATCTTTAATGAAAGAAGAAATACTTCCTTCTACTTGATGGATAGCGACTTCTCTCATCTTTTCTGTTTTTGATTCTATTAAATCCATAACGCCTTCTGCTTCTGTTAAATCAATTCTTCCATTTAAAAAGGCTCTTTTTGTAAATTCTCCTGGTTCAGCTAATCTAGCACCGTTTTGTAATAGAAGCTCTAAAATACGGTTGGTCGGCGCGATCCCACCATGACAATTGATTTCTACGACATCTTCTGCTGTAAAACTTCTAGGACCCCTCATTACGCTTACTAAAACTTCATCAATTACTTTATCATGATCCATAATATGTCCATAGTTAATGGTATGACTAGGTACTTCTTCTAAATTTTTGCCTCTAAAAAGTGTATTAACAATTGTAGTTGCCTTAGATCCACTTACACGAATAATTGAAATAGAACCGATTCCTAAGGCTGTCGCTATAGCTGCAATCGTATCAAACATAAAATCACTTCTTTCTTTTTTTTATTCCTATATACATAGGTAAATCTTTTGGTTTTAAAAATACCTTCCCTGACGCTAATTTATCAGCTAACGTAACAATCCAGCTTTCTCTATATCTTGGAGGATTGATATTTAATGGAAACATATGCTTTGTAATAATATCTTTTATTTTAGGTGTCATATATTGTGGAAAAACTTTTAGTGCGTTTTGATAGGCTTGCTTGGCATGCACAAAACCATGCATATCTCTAAATCGTTTTGCTTTTTCTGCAGACATCCAAGGTGTTGTATAAAAATCATGAAGAAGGCCTCCTATAGCTGCACTTTTGGCATCTAAGTGCAGTTTCTTTGCCATTCTGTATGCAAGATAAGACACTTGCAAACTGTGATCATATACACTCTCTTCTCCATGATGTTTAAAAGTTTTTCTTCTTTGAAATTCTGGATGTTCTATAATCTCATGAATAATTTCATTAAATTCATCTTTATTACTTTTCAATGGAAGTCCCCCATTTCTCTTGCTACATTATATATAATTTAAATAAAAAAAACAAGACATTATAAATCTTGTTTATAGGAAATAACGATTTGACGATTTGGTTCTTCCCCTATACTATGTGTCTCTAACATAGTATATTCACTGATAATATTGTGTACAAATCTTCTTTCGTAAGAATTCATAGAGTCTAATTTTGTCTCTATTTTTGTATGAATAACTTCACTTGCAATACGGCGTGCCATATTTTCTATTTGTTTCATTTTCTTTTCTTTATACCCTGAAACATCTACATCTATTTTTACAGGCATCCCGATTTTTGAAAGTAACATTTGACGAAGTAAAACTTGAACAGCTTTCATTGTTTTACCATCTTTACCAATCAAAATAGAATTGTGATCAGAATCTAAAGTGACTTTAAAAATATGATCTTCTTCTTTAACAGTAGCATCTATTCTAATATTCATTAAATGCGCAAATTCATTTAAGAAACTTTCAATTTCTTCTCTAATTTCTTGCAAAGTTACGACTCTTACTTGATATTTTGTTTTTTTAAGTAAAGTACCTGGAATTTCTTTGGTACGATAAAGGACTTCTTTAGAAGAAGCATTGGCTTCCTCTAATCCTTTTTGTAAAGCAATTTCCTCTGTTTTTCCTTCTCCTAAATATACCATCATTTTGCATCTCTCCTTTGTACAAGTAAACTTTGTACGATTGTAAAGGTACTATTGGTAATCCAGTATAAAGCAATTCCTGTTGATATTGTAAGGGAAGCGATTCCAATAAATACAATCATCATATTTGTCATCATTTTCATTTGTTTTTCTTGATCAGCACTCATAGCGGCTGTTTTATTAAATTTCATTGAGAAATAAGTAGCTGCTATAACCAATACAATAAAGATAAGATATAAGTAATGTCCTTGGCCAAAGGCAGTCATTGGACTTGTTCCCAATTGAAAGCCAAATAATTTTTCTTCAAACAATACAGGTAAACGATTTAATGCTTCATAAAAAGCGAAGAATAATGGAATTTGAATAAAAGAGAATAAACATCCTGACATAGGACTTATATTATAACTTTTATAAATAGCCATCATTTCTTGTGACTTCTGCATCATAATGGTTTGATCTGCTTGATCTTTATTTTTATATTTTTTTTCTAAACGATCTAATTCTGGTTTTGCTTTTTTCATATTTTCAGATTGCATTGCAGTTTTCTTAGTAACTGGATATAAAACCAATCTAATTAAAATAGTAATTAATATTACAGCAATTCCATAATTATTACAAAACTTCCCTACTTCAATAATAAACCATGCAAGTGGTTTTACAAAAACGGTTGCCCAGATTCCTTCATATCCACCAGAAGTTGCTTTGAAATTTTCACATTTTGGTAATTTTTCAATATTGATTTTATTTTCTTCGTACTTCTTAATCGTTGGGGCTGCTGATGGTTGGCATAAAATATTTGCTGTTAAACTTTGCCCTGTTGTTTCATTTGTAACTACTTTTTTATTTTTATCTTTTAATACTTGTGTACATCCTGTTAAAGAAAAAACAAGAAAACTTATTACAGCGATTTTTAAAAATTTATTTTTCATTTTCCACATCCTTTATAATGTCTATTTTTTTGACTAACCTTAAAACATCTTCTCTCATTTCACCAAAACTTTTTTCAAGTATGGCTTTCTTCACTATTATAATACAATTAAATCCTTTTTGATAGACCTTTTCATCTAAAATATTTTTAAGTCTTCTTTTGACAAGATTTCTAGTAACCGCATTCCCTACTTTTTTTCCTACAGAAAAACCAAAATGATAAGTACTCTCCTCTGTTCTCTCTAGATATACAATATAATCTTTAAAGTGAAAAGATTTATTTGCATGAATAATTCTCGAAAAATCCTTTGTATCTTTTAATATATTAACTTTTTTCAAAATGCACCTTCTTTATAAATCAAAAAAACCCACTGAATCATTCAGTGGTTTATATTAATGCGTTAAAGCTTTACGACCTTTTTTTCTACGACGCGTAATAATATTTGTTTTCATACGAGCGAAAAATCCTTGTTTCTTAGCTTTTCTTCTATTATTTGGTTGAAACGTTCTTTTCATTAATAAACACCTCCTATGTCAATTGCCAGTTCGCTTTCATAATTATATAGATAAATGGAGCATTTGTCAAATCTTTTTTTATAAAAAGACAAAAACAATTAAAGTAAAATTAAAAGTTTTATATTTCAAAAAAAGTGCAATAGGTTCTCTAACTATTTGTATGCATCTAAAAAAAATAAATACATACTCTATTTTTTCCACATAATTACTTTTTCTGGACATTTGTACGTGTTCACAATTTATGTGGATAAATATTTTATTTTTACTAATATCTATATGCGTTTTTCCTTTGATTATGGGTTATCCACCATAAAAGTGGAATAATTATCCATAGTCTTTTTTACATATTTATTAGTTTTCCACATTTTTGTTGAAAACTCTTTTTTTTGATATAATATAAGGCCTTTAATTGTGGATGATTTTGTGGATTGCATGTGGATTGATTTTTTTTCCACTTTTTCCTTATTTTACCTTGTTTTTTCCACATTTTTATTCTAAAATGGTAGTAGAACAAACAAGTTATATCTAGAGTGGGGGTGCTTCATGGATATTGATAGTATTTGGTCGCAATTTCTGAATCATATTAAGGAAAATACCAATTCTATGATTTATGAAACTTGGTTTATGGACACGAAATTATTAGGGCTTAATGAAACAACAGCGAAAGTCCTTGTACCAATGCATGTGCATAAAAAGTTTTTAAAAGAAAATTATAGTGATTTAATAGAAAATATTTTTACAGAAATTACAGGATCTAATTTTGCATTTGAGTATTTTACAGAAGAAGAGATTGAAAAGAATATAGAAATTGATACAGATGATATAGGGGTTCCTTCTATAAGCAATTTTGAAACCAATTTAAAACAACAATATCAATTTGAAAATTTCATAGTAGGGCAGAGTAATAAATTTGCTAGAACAACAGCGCTTGCGGTTTCAGAAAAACCTGGAATGATGTATAATCCTTTGTTTATCTATGGAAATAGTGGACTTGGAAAAACCCATTTGATGCATGCGATTGGAAATTATATCAGTAAAAACAGTAAAAAAAGAGTACTTTATGTAACAAGTGAACAATTTGTAAATGATTTTATAGAACTATCAAGAAGAAACCAAGAGGGTAGTAATATAGAAGAAGTGAAAAACTTTAAAAGAAAATATAGAGATATTGATGTCTTAATGATTGATGATATTCAATATCTACAAATTGCCAATAGTGCACAACAAGAATTTTTCAACACTTTTAATGAATTATATGGTAATAATAAACAAATTGTCATTTCATCAGACCGTTCTCCAGATGATTTAAATAAACTGGAACAAAGACTACAAACGCGCTTTAACTGGGGGATTACAACAGATATTTTACCACCAGACTTCAAATTACGAATTGATATTATCAACAAGAAAATAGAGGGTAGTGCCATGGCAAATTCTTTTCCACAGGAAGTAAAAGAATATATTGCAAGCAATTGTATGAGTGACATTAGAAAGCTAGAAGGATCTATCACAAGAATCATGGCCTATGCAACCATTATGAATAGTTCAGAAATTACGATTGACTTAGCCATTGAAGCTTTAAGAGATTACTTTGTAAAAAGTGTTTCTTCCAAAAATAAGATAGATCAAGTCCAACAACTGATTGCAAGTAACTACAATATTAGTGTAGAAGACTTAAAAAGTAAAAGAAGAGTTGCTACTATTGCTGTACCAAGACAAATTGCGATGTACATCTGTAGAGTGAAGTTAGAAGAAACACTTCCTAAAATAGGAATCGCTTTTGGTGGAAAAGATCATACTACCGTTATGCACTCTGTGGATAAAATAAAAAAAGAAATACAAAAAGATAAAAATTTAGAAATACAAATAGAAAAAATTGTGGAACAAATAAAATAAGAAATGTGTATAACCCTTTATAAACGTGGATAAAAAAAAGTTATTCACATTTGAAAATGTTGTTTTTTCCTTATAAACTAAAGAAAAAAAGAACTTTTTCCACATTATCCACATCTATAATAATAATAATTTTAAAATAATATAATAATAAGGAGGATTTATGAAATTTAAAATTAAACAAAATATATTAATGGAACACTTAAACTATGCGATAAAAGGAATCTCTAATAAAAACTTAATTCCTATATTAAACTGTATTAAATTTGAACTTACACAAGAAGGTTTAAATCTAATGAGTACAGATAATGATATTGCTATAAAAACATTTATTGATAAAAAAGATATTGAAGAAGTAGATACTTTAGGAGAAGTTGTTATTTCAGGAAAATACATTTATGAAATTATTAGAAAATTACCTAATACAATCATTAATATAGAAGAAGCAGTAGATTCTAGGCTATATATATATACAGATTCATCTTCCTTCTATTTAAATAGTAATTTAGTAAGTGATTTTCCACAAATTGATTTAAATGATCACAAAAGTCCTATTGTAATGAATCAAAAGGTGTTGAAAACTATTTTTGCACAGACATCATTTGCGACATCAACACAAGAAACAAGACCTATCTTAACAGGTATCAATTTTAAAATAAACGAAAATAAAATGGAGTGTACTGCTACTGACTCTTATCGTTTGGCTAAAAAGATTGTGGAAATCAATGAAACAATTAAAGAAGACATCAATGTTACCATTCCAACAAAGAACCTAGGGGAACTTGTTAAAATGTTTAATGATGATGAAGATACAGTAGAACTTCATATCTTTAATAACAAAATTATTTTTAAATTTAATAATATTATTATGTTATCAAGTTTAATCAATGGAACGTATCCAGATACATCAAAACTAATACCAGAAAGCTTTTCCTTACATATTCAAACAAAATTCAGAGATATCTATGGAGCTATCGATAGAGCCTCTTTATTAACAAATGAATCTGAAAAAAATACAATACGTTTTGAAAGCAAACAAAATGGAGTTGTTATTTCTTCTAATATTCCAGAAATAGGAAATGTTGAAGAAAAAATACAAATCCAAAAACAAGAAGAAGGGGATATTCATATTTCTTTCAGTTCTAAATATATGATGGATGCATTAAAGACAATAGAGGCTGAAGACGTGACTTTATGCTTTAATAGTGAGATACAACCTATTATTATTAAAAGTGCTGATAATGACCATCTAATCCAATTAATTCTACCAATTAAAACCTATTAAAGAGAAAGATAAGACAAAATCTTTCTTTTTTTTACGATTATAGACAAATTTTGATAAAATTCGACGAATTTAAGTGGTATAAGAGAGGAAATCAGACGCATTTCATAGAAATATGTCTGTAGAGGGAGGTGAATACATGATAGATCATTATGAGATAAATCCATCTACCATTGCTTTAATCGCAGTAGGTACGAGTGAGACAAAAGTCTTAGAAGAAGATCGTGTCTTTATGATCAATAAAAATACAACCGATATTATTAATCATAGTTGTAAATATTTTGGAAGTTCATTAGTTGGAAGAAAGGAGGGAACCAAGGCTTTGACAGGCGTAAGTTATAAAGCACCTATTATTATTGAAGAAACCCAAAGTATTATTTTCTTTCCAACAAGTTCTCCTAGATTTGATAACTGTTCTTGGATATCACTAAATCATATTAATGATTACTTTAGAGCCAATCAAATGTCTTTAGTTACTTTTAAAAATGGACAAAGTTTAGAAATAGATATATCCTTTGGATCACTAGAAAATCAAGTTTTAAGAGCAACACGACTTGAATCCATTTTAAGACATCGAAAAATCTAATAAAATAAGTCTATTTTGGCTTGTTTTATTTTTTTTATGCTCATTTTGTGGTATAATTGTAAATAGGTATAGGAGTACCTATTATATATAAAAATTCAAAAAATAGGTTATTTTTATAAAATAAGGGGGACATATGATTTTAAAAGAGCTAAATATTGTCAATTTTAGAAACTATGATTCCCTTTCTTTGAAACTTCATGATAATATCAATATTATTTATGGGGATAATGGTCAAGGTAAAAGTAATTTATTAGAGAGTATTTATGTTTTGGGACTTACAAAATCCCATCGTCTTTTCATTGATGAACATTTAATTAAAGAGGGTTCTGTATTTTCTAAAATCAAAGGTATTGTAGAAACAAATGGCATTAAAAAAAATTTAGAAATTGTTTTAAAAGACAAACAAAAAGAATTTAAGGTAGATACAGATCCTATAAAAAAGGTAGGAGACTATATTACCAATTTAAGTGTTATTATTTTTTATCCTGAAGATTTAGAAATCATTAAAGGGTCACCTTCTATACGAAGAAAATTTATCAATACGGAAATGAGTCAGTTACAACAAGGATATTATGCTGTTTTAAATGATTACAATAGACTATTAAAAATGCGCAATGAATATTTGAAAAATCCTAAATTTGATAGTGTTTACTTTGAAATTTTGACCAATCATTTTATTGATAAAGCTTATATTATTTATAAAATGAGACAAAAATTCATAAGCAGAATTAATGAATATGCAGAATCTATTTATGAAAATATTATGCAAATAAAAAATTTCAAAATAGAATATGAAATAAGTGAACCCTTGTCCTTTGAAAAGGATGGGAAAACAAATATCTATAATTATTATAAAAAAGTGCAAGAAAAAGAAATACTATATCAGAAAACCTTATTTGGACCCCATAGGGACGATATAATATTTTATATTGGTACACAAGATATGAAATCATATGCCTCACAGGGGCAGCAAAGGGTAGCGGTACTTGCATTTAAGCTCGCATTATTGGAATTATTCAAAAAATATAAAGAAGAAAACCCTATTTTGTTATTAGATGATGTTTTTAGTGAACTTGATCATGGTAAAAAAATAAATTTACTTTCTTATATAGGAGATAATATTCAAACCATTATTACAACAACAGAGCTTGATTATTTAAATGATGATATTAAGAAAAACGCAAAAATGATAAAAATTAAACAAGGAAAGAAAGTCAAACAAGAAGAGGTGGAATAAATGAAACAAGAAAA
Source organism: Bacilli bacterium (assembly GCA_028693035.1). Taxonomy (GTDB): domain Bacteria; phylum Bacillota_I; class Bacilli_A; order RF39; family UBA660; genus RUG12867. The sequence continues at coordinate 111,539 of JAQUWE010000001.1, forward strand.
TATGCATTATGATGCATCTGATATTCAGGTATTAGAAGGATTAGAAGCTGTACGAAAAAGACCAGGTATGTATATTGGAGCCACAAGTAGTACTGGATTACATCATTTGGTTTGGGAAATTGTTGATAATGCTATTGATGAAGCATTAGCAGGGTATTGTGATGATATTGAAATTATTATTAATAAAGACAATTCTATTACAGTAAAAGACGATGGTCGTGGTATTCCAACAGGGATTCATGCAAAAACAGGTTTATCCACAGTAGAAACTGTTTATACAGTACTTCATGCTGGTGGTAAATTTGGTGGAGGCGGATATAAAGTATCTGGAGGTCTTCACGGTGTAGGTGCATCTGTTGTAAATGCGCTAAGTTCATGGGTAGAAGTAACTGTTTATCAAAATAGTAAAATTTATTTCATTCGCTTTGAAAAAGGTGGACATACGGCTGCGCCTTTAGAAGTTATTGGAGAATGTGAAGAAGATAGAACAGGAACAACTGTTACTTTTAAGGCAGATCCAGAAATTTTTACAGAAACGACAGAGTATAGTTACGAAATTTTAAGAACAAGAGCACAAGAACTTGCTTTCTTAAATAAGAGTCTAAGAATTATTTTATGTGATGATAGACCTGCAGATGAAGCAGAAAAGAAAAAGGAAATCTTTGTATATGAAGGTGGTATTAGTGCTTATATTGAAAAATTAAACAAAAATAAAACACCAATTCATGAAAACATCATCCATTTAATGGGGGAATCAGAAGGTATTTCTTTAGAAGTCGCACTACAATATAATTCAGGATATATTGCTAACATTTATTCTTTTACCAACAATATTAATACCCCAGATGGTGGTACGCATGAAGATGGAGTAAAAAGAGCTCTTACAAGAATTATAAATAATTATGCTAGAAAAAATAAATTTTTAAAGGACAATGAAGATTCTTTAAGTGGAGAAGATGTAAGAGAAGGAATCACGATGATTGTTTCCTGTAAACACCCAGATCCACAGTTTGAAGGACAAACAAAAACAAAATTAGGAAACAGTGAAGTTAGAAAAATAGCAGATGATGTTTTTAGTGAGGGATTTGAAAGATTTTTATTAGAAAATCCTGATTCTGCAAAAATTATTATAGAAAAATCAATGACAGCAGCCCGTGCTCGTATGGCAGCTAAGAAAGCCAGAGATTTAACGCGCCGTAAAACAGCTTTAGAAGTAACAAGTTTGCCAGGTAAACTTGCAGACTGTTCTTCAAAAAACGCTGAAGAATGTGAAATATTTATTGTCGAAGGGGATTCAGCAGGTGGTTCTGCTAAATCTGGACGTAATCCGAAAACACAAGCCATTTTACCATTAAGAGGTAAAATTTTAAATGTAGAAAAAGCTAGATTGGATAGAATATTAGGAAATAATGAAATCAGGGCTATGATTACAGCATTTGGTACAGGTATTGGAGACGAATTTGATATTTCAAAATTAAGATATCATAAAATTGTTATCATGACCGATGCCGATGTAGATGGTGCTCATATTAGAATTCTTTTATTAACATTCTTTTATCGTTATTTTAAACCATTGGTAGAAAAAGGCTATATTTATGCAGCACAGCCTCCTTTATATAAGATAGAGTATAACAAAAAGGTTTATCATGTATATAGTGACGAAGAAAAAGACGCTGTCATTGCGACTCTACCAGATCCAACAAGAGTGAAAGTAAACCGTTATAAAGGTCTTGGAGAAATGGATGCAGAGGAATTATGGGAAACCACTATGAATATTGAAACACGTATTTTATCAAAAATCACTATGGATGATGCCATTATTGCAGACCAAGTCCTTAATGATTTAATGGGTGAAGAAGTAGAACCAAGACGTGATTTTATTGAAAAAAATGCTAAATTCGTAGAAAATATAGATGTATAGGAGGAAAGAAAATGGATAAATTACAAGAAATGCCTTTTGCACATGAAATAGAAAACTCATTTTTATCTTATGCAATGAGTGTTATCGTTTCGCGTGCCCTTCCAGATGTTAGAGATGGATTAAAGCCAGTACAGAGAAGAATTGTTTATGGAATGAATGATATGGGTGTTACTGCCTCTACACAACATAAAAAATGTGCTCGTATTGTTGGAGATGTTATGGGTAAATATCATCCACATGGAGATTCTTCTATCTATGAAGCTCTTGTACGTATGGCACAACCCTTTTCTTACCGTTATATGCTTGTTGATGGACATGGAAACTTTGGTTCTATAGATGGAGATGGTGCAGCTGCTATGCGTTATACAGAAGCGCGTATGGCTAAACTTAGTATGGAACTTGTAAGAGATATTAATAAAGATACAATTGATTTTGAACCTAACTATGATGCTACAGAAAGAGAACCAGCCGTTTTACCAGCTAGATTTCCTAATATATTAGTAAATGGTACTACAGGTATTGCAGTTGGTATGGCAACAAATATGCCACCTCACAATTTATCAGAAGTCATTGATGCTACTGTTGCTTTAATTGAAAACTCTGAATTAACGGTTCTTGATCTTATGCAATATATTAAAGGTCCAGATTTTCCAACAGGAGCGTCTATTCTAGGAAATAGTGGAATTCGCAAAGCTTACGAAACTGGAAAAGGAATTATTACAATCCGTTCTAAAGCACGCATAGAAGAAATGAAAAATGGAAAACATCAAATTATAGTTACAGAAATTCCATATATGGTAAATAAGGCTGTTTTAATCACTAAAATGGCTGATTTAGTAAGAGATAAAGTGATAGATGGTATTACTGATATTAGAGATGAAAGTAATAGAGATGGAATCCGTATTGTAATTGAATTACGTAGAGATTCTAATGCCAATGTTATTTTAAATAATTTATACAAGCATACGACATTACAATCTAGTTTTGGAATTAATAATCTAGCCATTGTAGATAAAGAACCAAGAATTTTAAGTCTTAAAGAAATATTAGTAAAATATATTGAACATCAAAAAGAAGTTATCATTAGAAGAACTAAATTTGATTTAGATAAAGCAGAAGCAAGAGCACATATTTTAGAAGGATTGAAAATAGCTCTTGATAATATTGATGCAATCGTTCAATTGCTTAAAAAGGCTAAATCAGATGATGAAGCAATCAAACAATTGATGGAGAGATATAAACTTACAGAAATTCAATCAAAAGCAATTCTTGAAATGAAACTTCGTCGTTTAACAGGTCTAGAAAGACAAAAAATAGAGGAAGAATTAAAACAATTAGAAATTATGATTGCTGATTTTAAAGCTATTTTAGATAGTGAAGAGAGAATTTTAAATATTATTAAAGATGAATTAACAGAAATCAAAAATAAATACGGAGATGAAAGAAGAACCAATATAGATATGTCAGCTATTGACTATATTGAAGATGAAGCTTTAATTCCGGTAGAAGATATTGTTATTACATTAACCAATAAAGGTTATATTAAGAGAATGCTTAGTGAAAATTATCGCACACAAAATCGTGGAGGAGTTGGAATTAAGGGAATGGCTACAAATGAAGAAGATTTTGTAGAAAATATTCTTTCTATGACAACGCATGATTACATTTTATTCTTTACCAATAAAGGAAAAGTATATAGAATGAAAGGTTATGAAATTCCTCTCTATAGTAGACAATCTAAGGGATTACCAATGGTAAATTTACTTCCAATTGAAAAAGATGAAGTAGTAAAAGCCATGTTGAAAGTAGAAAATGAAGACCAAGCACAATATATTGTATTTTGTACACAAAATGGTTTGGTAAAAAGAACTAAGATTGAAGAATTTGATAACATTAGAAATAGTGGAAAAATAGCTATTACATTAAAAGATGAAGATGAAATTTTAGATGTTAAGAAAACAACCGGAAAAAATGAAATTTTAATTGCTTCTTCTAACGGAAGAATGATTCATTTTGAAGAAGATGAAATTAGAGTAATGGGACGTTCTGCTGCTGGAGTACGTGGTATAGATATAGGCGACGGAAAAGTTGTAGGATGTGAAATTGCGGAACCAGGTCATGAAGTATTGGTTGTAACTGAAAAAGGTTATGGTAAGAGAACTGGAATTGAAGAATACCGTATGACTCATAGAGGAAGTAAAGGTGTTAAGGCGCTAAACATTACCGAAAAAAATGGTAATATAGTTTCCTTCAAAGCCGTTCACGGAGATGAAGATCTTATGATTATTACTAATAATGGAATTGTTATAAGATTATTAATTGATCAGATATCAACTACTGGACGTGTAGCGCAGGGTGTAAAACTTATTAATTTAAAAGATGATCAAAAAGTTAGTACAGTAGCTACAATCAAAAAAGAAGAGAATATTGAAGAAAATGATAGTGAAGTTGTAGAAGAAAATAATGAATAATTATTTTCTTTTTTTAATTAAATTAATTTTATGAAGATAGAAAAATATTTTAATAAAAACAAAAAGAAGTAAATCAATGTTTCACGTGAAACATAGTGCGAAGAAATAAGAGAGTAAATGAATAAAAGGAAGTAAATCAATGTTTCACGTGAAACATAGTGCGAAGAAATAAGAGAGTAAATGAATAAAAGGAAGTAAATCAATGTTTCACGTGAAACATAGTGCGAAGAAATAAGAGAGTAAACCAAAAAGAGAAAGTAAATCAATGTTTCACGTGAAACATAGTGCGAAGAAATAAGAGAGTAAACCAAAAAGAGAAAGTAAATCAATGTTTCACGTGAAACATAG
>JAQUWE010000001.1:116378-178242 GCA_028693035.1 Bacilli bacterium
AAGTAAATCAATGTTTCACGTGAAACATAGGACGAAGAAATAAAGTAGTAAATGAATAAAAGGAAGTAAATCAATGTTTCACGTGAAACATAGGACGAAGAAATAAAGTAGTAAATGAATAAAAGGAAGTAAATCAATGTTTCACGTGAAACATAAGACGAAGAAATAAAGTAGTAAATGAATAAAAGGAAGTAAATCAATGTTTCACGTGAAACATAAGACGAAGAAATAAAGTAGTAAATGAATAAAAGGAAGTAAATCAATGTTTCACGTGAAACATAAGACGAAAAAATAAATATAGTTGCTATTTTTAAATAAATAATATATAGTGATAGAGGTACAACATTTATGTTTGAAACAGGTCAGAGTTGGAAGACAGCAGCCTTAAGAACCTCTAAATGTGTGTACCTTTTTATATGTAAAAAAGGAGTTATGTATAATGAATAATGATTATATGAAAGAAGCATACCAACTGGCACAAAAAGCCTTTAAAAAGAAAGAAGTTCCTATAGGTGCCATTGTTGTAAATAATAATAAAATAATTGGAAAAGGATATAATTCAGTAGAAAGAAACAAAGATTGTACAAAACATGCTGAAATAATTGCTATACAACAAGCACAGAAAAAACTTAAAAACTGGCGATTGAATAATTGTACTCTTTATGTGACGTTACATCCTTGTTTGATGTGCATAGGAGCAATTATTCAATCGCGTATCAGTCATGTGGTTTATGCAGTAGAAAGCAATTATCTAACAGATTCCGAAAAAGAATATATTGATTTGCTATTAAAAACACACAATGTTGATATTCAAAAAGGAAGTATGGGAGAAGAAAACAAAAAAATATTAGGAACCTTTTTCAAAAAAAAGAGAATCCAATCCTCTTAAAGAATTTCAATATATAACCTAAAAATGATATAATTATATAAGACAGGGGGTCAACTATGTATCAAGCTTTATATAGAAAATATCGTCCAGCTAATTTTGATGATGTAAAAGGTCAAGATGTAATTGTTAAAACATTCAAAAATGCAATTGAACATAATAAACTATCACATGCTTATATATTTACCGGCCCACGAGGAACTGGAAAAACTTCAATTGCAAAAATAATTGCTAAAACAGTAAATTGTTTAGATATTCAGAATGCAACTCCTTGTGATAAATGTGTAAATTGTACACAAACAAATAACAAAGAAAATACAGATATTATTGAAATTGATGCAGCTTCCAATAACGGTGTTGATGAAATAAGAGAATTAAAGAGTAAAGTAAACCTTGTTCCTAGTAGTGGAAAATATAAGATTTATATTATAGATGAAGTTCATATGCTAACAATAGGTGCATTTAATGCTCTATTAAAAACTTTAGAAGAACCACCTTCTCATGTTATTTTTATTTTAGCTACAACAGATCCTCATAAAGTTCCTTCTACAATCTTATCTCGCTGTCAGCGCTTTGATTTCAAAAGAATATCTGATATGGCCTTAGTGGAAAGATTAAAACAAATTGTGGAAGAAGAAAAAATTCAAACAGAAGATGGTGTATTAGAAGAAATTGCTCGTCTCTCAGATGGAGGCTTGCGTGATGCTATTAGTTTACTTGATCAAGCAATCTCTTATGCAGATGAAATTGTTACTATTCAGTGTATACATGAAATGAATGGAACAGTTGCACAAGCAGAACTAGAAAAAATGGTCTCTAATATTCTCAAAAAAAACGTATTAGAAATCTTTGAACAATTCGATTTTTATAATGATACTGGTAAAAATTTAATTAAAGTAACTGAAGAACTTTTATTGTTTTTAAGAAATGTTCTTTTGTATAAAACAGTACCTAATTATTTTGAAAATAAAAATATCGATATTCTTCCTTATAAAAATGTAGAAAAAGATATAACAGTACAAGACCTACTTGATATGATTCAAGTTTTCAATGAAACAATTTATAAAATGAAAACATCAAATCATCCTAAAATATTATTTGAGTTAATGATTATAAAATTAATTTCCACAAATCAGACTATGCAAAGTAAAGTGGAAGAGAAAAAAAGAAAAACCCCTACAATTGAAGAACCAAAAGCAGTTCCTGAAAAAAAGAAGCCTACCGAAAAATCTATAGAGGTAATTGATGACGAATTAAAAGAAGCACTCAAAAACATTCAAGATTTAAGAATCAATAATGTTCTTGCAGAATTCCAAAAAAAAGTGTTATTGGATTTAAGAAGAAATTTTGAAGATTTTAGACCACTTGTTTTAAATCCGGAATGTAATGAATGTGCATCTCTTATTTTAGATGGGGAAATTAAAGCTGCAAGCCCAGAAGGAATTATTCTTGTTTTTGAAAAGGCATGGTTGGTAGATTTATTTAATCAAAAACTAATTTTAATAGAAGAACTGTTTGAAAAAATTTATCATTCTTCCTATAAAGTAATTGGTGTTAGTTTAGAAGACTGGGACCGAATCAAAACTGATTTTAATACAAGAAAAAAACAATACAGTAAAATAGAAGAAAACTTTGATTTGAACGATATTTTAAAGAAAGATTTAACAAAGACAAATATTGAAACAATATTTAGTGATATAATAGAATATAATTAGAAAAGAGGAAATAAAATGAATATTCAAGCGATGATGAAACAAGCACAAAAAATCCAAAAAGAAATGACAAGTGAAAAAAACAAAATAGATGAGACTATCTATGATGGAACCTCTTCTATTGTAAACGTAAAGGTAAAAGGAAATAAAGAAATCGTTGAAGTAAAAATAGATGCTGATTCCTTAGACAAAGAAGATATAGAAATGTTAGAAGATATGATTGTTGTAGCCATGAATGATGCCAATCAAAAAATAGATAAAGATACAGAAGCAAAACTAGGTAAATATACAAAAGGGATGCCAGGTTTTTAATATGAATTATCCTCAAACCATCCGTAATTTAATAGAGTGTTATAAAAAATTACCAGGAATCGGTGAAAAGACAGCTGAGAGATTAGCACTTGCGACTCTAAACATTGATCAGGAAATTATTCATTTATTTTCTAATTCACTTTTAGATAGTAAAACAAAAATACGAAGATGTGTACGCTGTAATCATTTATCAGAAAATGAAGAATGTGATATTTGTTTAGATAAAAGCCGTATTCAAAATGTAATATGTGTAGTTGATGATCCAAAAAATGTTATTACATTTGAAAAAATAGGTTCTTATAGGGGAAAATATCATGTACTGAATGGACTTATATCTCCGTTAGATGGTATTGGCCCAGAAGATATTCACTTAAATTCATTACTTCATAGAATTGAAAAGGAAAATATCAGTGAAATTATATTGGCATTAAAACCAAGTATCGAGGGAGAAACCACCAATCTTTATATTTCTAAAGTATTGTCTGGAATGCCAGTTAAAATTACAAAAATTGCTCATGGAATTCCTATGGGAGCAGATATGGATTATGTAGATCTTATGACTTTAGAAACCGCACTAGATAACAGAACTGAACTGACATAATACTATGCTTTGAAACATACATTTTTTTAGAGGTGATTACATGTTTAAGAAAATGTATCAATTTTTAAAAAAGATAATATTCAGTTCCTTTTTTTTATATGGTTACAATTTAATTGCGGCTCCCCTTAGTCTTTTTATTCCAATTAATATATTTACAATATTGATTTTGTCTATATTAGGAATTCCTGCTTTATTTGGCCTAATTATTATAAAATTGATAATCTATTAGGAGGTGTATATGTTAGAACACTTTAAAAATGAACAACCTGTTGCATATAGAATTATGAAAAATGCTATCAAATCAAATAGACTTTCGCACGCTTATTTGATAGAGGCAAACGGGTATTCCAAAAAAAATGAACTTGGACTTGCTTTTGCAAAGTTTTTATTGTGTGAAAATCATCATACAAAATTAGACGAAAATGAGTTTTGTCCAGTATGTAGCCAGGAAGATTCTACAAATATTTTAGATATTAAAATTATTAAACCGGATGGCTTATGGATAAAAAAAGAACAATTAGAAACATTACAACACCAATTCGAAACAAAATCATTTACCAATAGTAAAAAAATATATATTATTGAAAATGCTGAATCATTAAATAGTGCTTCTTCTAACTCTATTTTAAAATTTCTAGAGGAACCTGAAGAAGGAATCGTTGCTATCTTAATAGTGGACAACCTATATCGTTTGTTACCTACTATTGTCTCTAGATGTCAGGCAATTCATTTAAACAATGATTTTATAAAAGAAAATATTGGAGACCCTCTTGTATATCTTCAAAATTTATCTATTTTAACATGTTTAGATGAAAAAGAAGAAGCAATATGGAAAGATAAAATAGAGCATCTTTTTGCTTTCGCACTTTATTTTGAAACCAATGGGGAAGAGACACTTCTTCATTTAGCAAAATTATGGACTCCTTTCTTTTCTACAAAAGAGGAGTTTCAAATTGGCTTAGATATTTTATTATATATCTACAAGGATGCCCTAAATAAATCTTGTGATCGACCTTTAGAAGTCTTCCATCAAAATCTTTCACAAATACAAAAAATACAAAGTAATAATACAATTGTGCAATTATGTGATAAAATAAATATTATACGAGAAACAAAAGAATCCATATTATATAATCTAAATTTAAATTTGTTAATGGATAAATTTATTCTTTCTCTAAAGGAAGTGAAATAATGAAAGATACAGTAGGTGTAGAATTTAAAGAAAATGGGGAAATCAGCTACTTTTTAATAGAAAATATTAAACCAAGAAAAAATGTAACTGTTATAGTAGAAACCGATAGAGGCTTACAATTTGGAAAAGTCGTTACGGAAATCACTCAAAAAAATGAAAAAGAACTTGATAACAAGGGAAAAAAAGTGATTAGAATTTCTACAAAAACAGATTATCATACCCATTTAAAGAATAAAGAAGATGAAAAAGAAGCTTTGAAAACATGTAAGCAAATTGTTGTCAAAAAAGATATGAGAATGCAGATGCTTGATGCCAATTATAATTTTGATAGATCACAGCTTATGTTTCGTTTTGTAGCAGATAATAGGGTAGACTTTAGAGAGCTCGCAAAAGAACTTGCCTCTATTTACCGTACTAGAATTGAATTAAGACAAATTGGAATTCGTGATAAGGCAAAAGAAGTAGGCGGAATGGGTTTATGTGGTAGACCGATGTGTTGTTCAAGATTTTTAAAAGATTTTGATTCTGTCTCTATTTCAATGGCAAAAAACCAAAACATTTCATTAAATCCTAATAAGATAAATGGAGTTTGTGGAAGACTTTTATGTTGCTTAAAATATGAAGATGAATGCTATAGCAATTGTAAAAAGTGTTTACCTAAAGAGGGTTCTATTGCAAAAACTCCAGAAGGACAAGGAAAAGTTATTTCTGTTGATGTTTTAAATAAAAAATATTTAGTTGAAATTCCAGGATATGGAATTTTAGAAATGACAAAATAATGGAAGAAATTCACAATCTATTAGAATATAGTACATTAAAAATTGTGCAAAATAATAATGCCTTTAAGTTTTCCTTAGATTCTATTTTATTAGCGCGTTTTGCCTCTGTTACGTATAGAACTAAAAAAATATTAGATATTGGGACAGGCAATGCCCCAATTCCTTTGATTTTATCAACAAAAACACAAGCTCATATTACGGGTATTGAAATCCAAAAGGAAAGTTTTGTATTGGCGGAAAAATCTGTAAAATTGAATCATTTAGAAGATAAAATCACAATATTAAATACAGATATTCATCAATTTTATAAACAAAGTGAAAGTGATCAATATGATTTGATTGTCTGCAATCCTCCTTATTTTCGATATCAGGAAGATTCTATTACAAATAAAACAGAATCTAAAACAGTCGCACGTCATGAAACCAATTTAAATGTTGGTGACATTTGCAAAATTGCAAAAAAATTACTTAAGAATAATGGTAAATTAGCCATTGTACATCGTACAGAAAGATTGATTGATATTATTTCTAGTATGAAGGAAAATAATATTGAGCCAAAAAAAATATGTTTTGTTTATCCATATAAAGGAAAAGAGTCTAATTTACTTTTAATAGAAGGAAGTAAAAATGGCAAAGTAGGCGTTCATATTTTAGACCCACTTTATGTGTATGATGAAGAAAGACAATATACAGAAGAAATAAAACAATATTTTAAATAAAGGAGGAATTCAAATGTCTCAAAAAAGTTATACTGGAAAAAATGCGTTATATCTGATCCCAACTCCAATAGGAAATATGGATGATATGACATTTAGAGCTGTTGATACATTGAAATTAGTAGATGTTATTTTTTCAGAAGATACAAGAATCACCTCTCAATTACTTAGTTATTTTGATATTCAAAAAAAGTTAATTGCGAATCATAAATTTAATGAAGAAGAAAATATTACTAAGGTATTAGAAAAGTTAGAAAGTGGACAAAACGTAGGGTTAGTAACTGACCGTGGAACTCCTATTATTAGTGATCCTGGGTATGTCCTTGTAAAAGCTGCTGTAGAACATGGCTATCCTGTTATTGCTTTACCAGGTCCTACTGCTTTGATTCCCGCACTTATTGTTTCAGGAATTGATCCGCAACCCTTTTTATTTTATGGTTTCCTAAATAATAAAGAATCTAAAAGAAAAAAGGAATTAGAAGATTTAAAAAAGGTTTCAGCAACCCTATTATTTTATGAGGCACCACACCGTATTGAGAAAACACTTGAAAATATGATGCAGGTTTTGGGAAATAGAAAAATAAGTATTTCCCGGGAAATAACAAAAAAGTTTGAAGAAGTCTATCATGGTACGATTGCAGAAGTATTGGAAGAAATCGTTGGTGCAAAAGGTGAATTTGTAATTGTAGTAGAGGGAAACAAAGAAAAAAACACTTATGAAAATCTTTCTATTGTAGAACATGTTCATTTATATATAAAAGAGGGGTATTCAGCAAATGATGCAATTAAACAAGTAGCCAAAGAAAGAAAACAAGCAAAAAGTGATGTTTATAAAGAATATCATATTGGAGGAACCAAATGAAATTAATTGTTGGATTAGGAAACCCTGGTAGGGAGTATGAGAAAACAAGACATAACGTAGGTTTTTGTTTGATTGACATTGTATCAGACTTTTTACATATTCCTTTAGATAGTAATAAAATGAATGGTATTTATGGAACAGGCTTTTATAACGGAGAAAAAATCATGTTACTAAAACCACAAAAGTATATGAATTTATCTGGAGAAGTCGTATCTTCTTTTGTACAATATTTTAAAATAGATGTACAAGATATCTTAATCATTAGTGATGATTTAGATTTAAAAGTAGGATGTTATCGCTTTCGTCCACACGGATCTTCTGGAGGACATAATGGACTTAAAAATATTTCTTTGCATTTAGGTACAAATGAATATAAACGATTGAAAATAGGTATTTCAAATGATAAACAGTTAGATACAAAAGATTATGTACTTGGTAAGTTTAGTAAAGAAGATACTGAAAAATTTCAAAGTGTTTTTGAAAAAGCACCAGTACTTATAACTGATTATTTAACAAAAGACTTTGATGAAATCATGAGTCTACATAATAGAAAATAAGGATACGAGTAAAATGTGTCCTTTTTATCGTAAGGAGATGAACTAAATGACCCCTTTTTTGCATATTTTACCTTCTTCAAACGAAGATACATTGGTTGGACTTACACAAGAATTAAAAGCAATTAGAATGATTGAAGAATTTGAAAATAAAAGTGTTCTTTTCGTTGCAAATTCTCTTTACGAGGCCAATGAATTTTATAAAACATTAAGTCAGTATACAGAAGATGTCCTCTTTTTTCCTATGGATGACTTCTTAACAAGTGAAGCACTTGCTATCTCACCAGAATTTAAATATAAAAGATTAGAAACTCTTAATACATTGCTTTTAAATACGCATAAAATAGTGGTAACAAATTTAATGGGTTATCTTAGATTTCTTCCTCAAAAAACAATGTTTCACGAGAAACAAATTCATTTAAAGGTAGAAGAAGAATATCCAATATCTGATCTTATTACCCATTTATTCGATTTGGGATATACAAAAGAAACTTTGGTTAGCAAGACAGGTGAAATCGCGCCTCGTGGCTTTGTTTTGGACGTATTCCCTCTTAATGAAGATAATCCAATTCGTATTAGTTTTTGGGGAGATACTATTGAATCTATTAAATATTTTGATGTAGATTCTCAGTTCACTACAAAGGAAGTAAATGAGCTTACTATTTATCCAAATACAGAATTTATTACAGAAAAAGAAGTCCCATTTGAAGAGAAAAAACAAAAAAATCTTTATAAGTATACATCAGTAACTTCTATTTTGTCTTATTTGGAAACGCCGACGGTATTTTTTAATAACGTCTATGATATGGCAATAAGCTATACACTTTTAAAAGAAGAGATGGAAAATTATTCTTTAAGCAATGAAATGCCAAAAGAAACAAAATATATGCACGATTTTTCTTTTGAAATAAAAGATAAAACTCTATTTTTTACAGATTTTGACAACGCTGTTTCAAAGCAGGCAACACATTATAAAAGTACACTGATAGAACCATTTACAGGTACTAAGGAACAAATTAATATCCGATTAAATGCCTATTTGAAATCTAAAAAGAAAATATATATATGTGTAAATCATCGTTATAATGCCCAGAAAATCATTGATGAATTAGACAATAATCATATTATTTTTACAAGTCCAGAAGAATACATCCCAGATAAAATCAATTTGGTTGTCTTAAAAATGAGTGAGGGATTTATATACGAGGACTATGTTGTAATTACTGAAAAAGAAATCTTTAACAAAAAAGATGTAGCGGCTTTATATAAAACCAAATTTAAGATGGGTAGTAGAATTAGAGATATTTCTAAATTAAACGTGGGGGATTATATTGTACATAGTACATATGGAATTGGGCAATATGCAGGAATCAAAACACTTGTCAAAAATGGCTTACAAAAAGACTATTTAATGGTCAATTATGCTGGAAATGACAAGGTTTATATACCAGTAGAAAAAATAGATTTAATTAGTAAGTATTCTAGTAATGAGGGACTTGTTCCTAAATTAAATAAATTGGGAAGTACGGACTGGCAAAAAACAAAATTAAGAGTACAGAAGAAAATTGAAGATATTGCAGGAGAACTTTTGGAATTGTATGCAGAAAGAGAAAATGCACCAGGTTTTTCTTTTGCAGAAGATACTAAAGAACAATATGAATTTGAAAATGAATTTGCTTATAATCTAACCAACGATCAAAGTAAAGCTTGTATAGATATCAAAAAGGATATGGAAAAACCACATCCTATGGATCGTTTGCTATGTGGAGATGTAGGATTTGGTAAAACAGAAGTGGCATTTCGGGCTATGTTTAAAGCAGTTATGTCAGGAAAACAGGTTGCACTCCTTTGTCCTACTACAATTTTATCTTCTCAGCACTATCAAAATGCCGAAGAAAGATTTGCTTCTTTTGGTGTTAACATTGCTTTATTAAATCGGTTTGTGACAGGAAATAAACTTAAACAAACCTTACAAAGAATAGCAGATGGAAAAGTGGATATTATTATTGGAACCCATAAATTACTTGGAAAAGATGTTACCTTTAAAGATTTGGGTTTACTTGTAATTGATGAAGAACAACGTTTTGGAGTTAAACATAAAGAAAAAATAAAACAATATAAAAATAATGTGGATGTTTTAACCTTATCTGCAACGCCTATCCCAAGAACTCTCCAAATGTCTATGTCAGGGTTACGTAGTTTGTCACTTATAGAAACCCCTCCAATCGATCGTTATCCTATTCAAACCTATGTTTTAGCAGAAAATAATCAAATTATGAAAGATGCTATTTACAAAGAACTTTCTAGAAATGGGCAGGTTTTTCTTCTTTATAATTATGTAGATGGGGTAGAAGCCAAAGCAAAAGAAATCAATCGCATTGTACCAGAAGCAAGAATCAGGTGTGCACATGGAAGGCTTTCTAAAACAGAACTCGAAAATATTATGATGGATTTTACCAATCATGAATTTGATATTCTTATTTGTACGACTATTATTGAAACAGGAATTGATATTCCAAATGTAAATACTTTAATTATTTTGGATGCGGATCATTTCGGATTGTCACAGTTATATCAAATTAGAGGTAGGGTAGGAAGATCTAACCGAATTGCGTATTGCTATCTTATGTACGATAAAAGAAAAATCTTATCAGAAATTGCGACTAAAAGATTAAAAGTTATTAAAGATTTTACAGAACTTGGAAGTGGTTTTGCCATTGCGGTTAGAGATTTATCCATTCGTGGAGCAGGTGATATCTTAGGAAGTGAACAAGCCGGCTTTATTGATTCTGTAGGGGTAGAAATGTTCTTGTCTATGTTAGATGAAGAAATTAAAAAATTAAGAGGCGTACAAAGTACAAAAGATGAGATAGAAACTGACATGCCTCTTGTAGATGTAGAAACAACCATTGCAGATACGTATGTATTGGAAGAAGAATTGAAAATTGAAATTCATAAGAAAATCAATGAAATTGATTCTAAAGAATCACTAGAAAATATAAGAATTGAATTGGAAGATCGTTTTGGTAAAATTACTGAAGAAATGAAGATATATATGTATGAAGAATGGTTTGAGAAATTAGCAAAACAACTTCATATTGATAAAGTAAGGCAAACTAAAAACTCTATTGAAATTACTATACCAAAAAATATGGATGTCGATGGTCAAAAATTATTTATGGACTTATCAGATATAGGAAGAATGTTCCGTTTTAGTAGTAAATTTGGTTCATTAATTGTTACTTTAGATATCGTTCATTTAGAAAAACATTTTATCTATTATTTAATTGAATTTATGCAGATATTAGAAAAAAGTAAAAAGGAAGACTAAAGTTTTCTTTTTTTTATGAAAAACTTGCAAAAATAAAAAAATATGTTATACTACACTGTATATTTTAAAGGAGTGGAAGTAGTGAGAAGTAGTAAAGAATTTTATAAAGCTTGTTTTGATTATGTTATTGAAAATAAAGTTGTATCAATAAAAGGTACATATATAGTAGAAAATATAGAATTAGATTATAAAAAATTGAAAGAAAATGCAGAATATTATTTTGATGAGTATGCAGAAAAAGAAGAAGTTCTTTTATATCAAAAATTCAAACAATATAGAAAGAAAAAATATATATTTGATATTTATATGCGCTACGCAAATGATGAAACAGGTATGCAAAAGTGGTTACAAAAACATGAAATTACAAAAAGTGTTCTTCTAGGACAGATAAAATTGTATATCAGAAGATATGCAACCCCAGAAGAAATAAAAGCCTATATGGAAACTGAAAAAGGATCATCAATCATTCCTAATTTTGTAAAATTATTTGAAAGAATTTTACAAAATCCAGAACAAGGTGTAGAAATTTTAAAAAAAGAGGATATCACAGAATATGCACCTCTAAGAAACAAACCATCTATTTATATCAAATGGTGTCTTGATAATGATTTTTTCTATCCTTCAATGGTAACCAATGGGAATGCTAATCAAATTGTAGAATCTTTGATAAATATTATTGAACAGTATGAGAAAGAAATGCAGATATCACCAGTAAAAAAATCAACACGAAATTATCGCCATGACGATATATTTCTAAAAAATATGAAAGAAATGTTTCATTTGTATGCTTCTGAGTCTCCCCTTTTTATAGGAGAATATGCCAAAAAAAATCATGTAACCGTGCAACGATTAAGAGCGTATATAGAGGGCTACAAAAAATTACATCCTGAACAATATAAGGATTTAGAAAGAAAAAGAGAGGCTATTTATCAACAAAAAATAGTAGATTTTGCCAATCAAGTAAAACAAATGTATGCAGGTATAAAATTTGGTATAATGGAGGATAACATAAATAGAAAATATGATGTAATTGATTATTTAGATGTTTTCCCTTATACCCCATATCAGTTTACTAGTTTATTAAAAACAGCCAATATAAGTGTTGAAGAAAGAATAGTTGTAGAAGGATTTCTTCAAAATAATAAGCTAAATTATAAAGTAGATAGGGAAAAAGAAATATCTTCAGAAGAGTATTATCAAAGTGGAGAATGTAAAATTGTTATTTCAAGAGATGTAAAAAAACAAATTATAGAGGATCTAGAGAAAAATGGATATGGCAATTATAGGAGTATCTATAAAGCGGCTATTCAAAGATATATCCAAAGAAAAATGGCACTAGGTGAATATGAAATAGAACCACAAAAAAAACTGGAACTTAAATAGTTCTAGTTTTTTTAATCTAAAGCACTCATGATATTTGGTAAAATTTGTTTTTTACGAGATACTACATCTGGTAAATAATACCCTTGTTCCATATTTTCTACAGCAAATGCATTTTCCAAAATACGTTTTGCTTTTTCATTAAAGAAAAGGTAGGATCCGTTATTGATAATATCAGTAACAGCCAAAACACATAAAGCATAATTGTTATTTAGTGTAATAGATTCAAGCAATTCTAAATATTCATTTTGTTCATCTGTAATTTCTTTTACATTTGTAGTAAATACTTGCCCAATCCCCATTTTTCTATCATCTACTGGGAATAATTTGAAATCTGTATAAATAATTTCTTCTTTGGTTCTCCCTTTTAAAGACGTACCAGCATTAAACATTTCCATTCCATATTTTTGATAATCAACATCCGCAATACGCGCTAAATCTTCTACAATGGTTCTATCAACAGGAGTAGTGGTTGGTGATTTTAAAATGAGTGTATCTGATAAAATACCTGATAACATCATTCCAGCCATTTCTTTTGTGATTTCAATCTTATTTTCTTTATAAAGCATATATACGATGGTATTGGTACTACCAACCGGCATATTTCTAAAGTTAATAGGCATTGAAGTTCCTATACTTCCAATATTATGGTGATCAATGATTTCTACAATCTCTGCTTCATCAAGACCTTCCACACTTTGGTCATAAGAATTATGATCGACAAGAATTACTTTTTTCTTTGTTTTTTCACCTAAGTTATTTAGTCTTATAATACCCTTACAAACTTGGTTTTTATCAACCACTGGATAATAACTGAATTTAGTGCGGTTTGCATGATCTACGAAATCTGTTACATAATCTGTTTCTAACATACAAGAAATACTTGTTTTTCTAATAATTGTATAAATATAATTACATAAGTTAATTACCTTTGTAACATGGAAAGAATCAAAATTGGTTCTAATAATATTTACTTTATTTTTACGAGCAATTTCTAAATGTTCCTTTTTAATACTAGAGTTTCCCGTTAGAATAAGTAATTTAATCCCACTTTCAACAGCATATTCAATGACACTATGTCTATCTCCAATAATCAAAACGGTATCTTTATCCATTTTTACACTTTCAATAATTCTAGTACTTTTGTATGAGGCAGCAATAATATTTCCTTCTACTTCCTCTTCAAATCTTAGAACCTCTTCTCCTTCTAATACTTTTAAAATATTATCATAAGAAGCAATTAGGTGATGTAGGTTCCCAGATATTTGATCTTTGGCAATATCTTTCATACCTACGATTCCTCTAAATTTTTTATCTTTATCCACGATAAGTGTAGTACTGGTATCATTATTGGTCATTGTCATATAGCCTTTATGAATAGAATCTTTTTCATAGTTATAATAGTTTTTTAAATAATTTACATCTTTTATTTGTAATTTTACATCATTTAAATATTTTGGTCTTTTTACTTTAAAATAATCTAAAACAAATTTAGTTTCATTATTCATATCACTTAATATTCTAGGTTCTGTAGATTCTCCAATTGCATTCTTTAAATAAGAAAGCGCAATCGCACTACATACACTATCCGTATCAGGTTTACGATGTCCAAAAATTAGTGTTTTCTCCATATATGTCCTCCTTTAAAACGTGTCCTTATTATAGCATGTAAAAAGAAACTTGTAAAACAAGAAAAATCGTATAAAATAAGAAAAACTTATCAAACTATGGATAAGGAGGAAAATATGAAAGCAACTGGTGTCATAAGAAGAATTGATGAATTAGGACGTATTGTAGTTCCTAAAGAAATAAGAAAAAATCTAAGAATTAGAGAAGGAGATAGTTTAGAAATATTTGTTGGTGAAAATGAAAATATTATTTTAAAAAAGCATTCTGCCCTTCATAATATTAAAGACTTTGCTTCTCTTTTAGTAGAAGCTGTATATAAAGATATAAAAAGAAATATTTTAATCACAGATACGGATGAGGTTTTAGCATGTGCAGGAAAAGGTAAAAAAGAATATTTAGGAAAACCTATAAGCACAGCTTTAGCAGAGTCTATTAATAGAAGAGATACGATGTTAGAGAGACATACAAAACTATATCAAATATGTGACAAAGAAGAAGAAATGACATATTCTATTAGTACCATTATAGCAGAGGGAAATGCGGTCGGCTGTGTTCTTATCTTTGACAAGGAAGAAAGTGTAGGCGAAACGGAAAAGGTAATTTCTTCAGTCGTTGCCAACTTTTTAGCAAACCATATTGAACAATAAAAAAAATTGTGTTATAATAAAGCATATTTTAAATATAATGAAAGAAAGAGAAATAAGAAGACTTTAGAGAGAACTTATGGTTGGTGAAAATAAGGAAAGTTATATTATTTTAAATGATTCTGGAATAGCTATGAGGAAATGCATAGCCGCTTTGTAGCGTTACAAATAAGAGTGCAAGAATATTCTTTGTATTAAGGTGGTACCGCGGTTTTTCGTCCTTAACTATAGAATATTTTTTTATTTAAAAAAATAAAAAAACAACGAAACTACACGCAAAGGTAACAAAAATATTTAGAATGGATGTATAAAGGAGAGTGATACTATGGAAAAAGAAAAATTTTATATTGCAACGGCAATTGCGTATACATCAGCAAAACCACATGTTGGAAACTGTTATGAAATTGTTTTAGCAGATGCTATCGCACGTTATAAAAGACTTGTTGGATATGATGTTTATTTCCAAACAGGTACAGATGAACATGGTCAAAAAATAGAAGAAAAGGCGAAACTTGCAGGAAAAAGTCCACAGGAATTTGTAGATGAAGTTGCTTTAGAGGTAAAACGTTTATGGACTTTGTTAAACGCAAGTTATGATCGTTTTGTGCGTACAACCAATCCGACACACGAACACATTGTCCAAAAAATCTTCAAAAAATTATATGAACAAGGAGATATTTATTTAGACAAATACGAAGGATTGTATTGTACCCCTTGTGAATCTTTCTTTACGGAAAGTCAACTTGTAGATGGTAAATGTCCAGATTGTGGAAGAAAAGTACATGCCTCAAGTGAGGAAGCGTATTTCTTTAAATTAGAAAAATATGCAGATAGATTGATAGAATATATTGAAACACATCCCAATTTCATCAAACCGGAATCAAGAAAAAACGAAATTATGAACAATTTTTTAAAACCGGGTGTACAAGACTTATGTGTATCCAGAACTTCTTTTAAATGGGGAATTCCTGTCGATTTTGATGAAGGACATGTCATTTATGTATGGATTGATGCACTTAGTAACTATATTACTTTCTTAGGGTATGACCCAGATGGTTCTACAGAGGAATTCTATAAATACTGGCCAGCAGATATTCATTTAATAGGAAAAGATATTTTGCGTTTTCATACCATTTACTGGCCTATTATGTTAATGGCTTTAGATTTACCTCTTCCTAAACAAATCTTTGGACATCCATGGGTATTAAGTGCTAGTGATAAAATGAGTAAATCAAAGGGAAATGTTTTTTATGCAGATGATCTAGTAGATCTATATGGTGTAGATGCCCTTCGTTATTATTTATTACATGAAATTCCTTATGCCAATGATGGTACTTTAACACATGAACTTTTAATAGAAAGAATTAATTCTGATTTAGCAAATGTTTTAGGAAATTTAGTAAATCGTACTATTACAATGTCTCATAAATATTTTGATGGTGTTGTAAAATTACCAAAAGCATTTGAAGATATTGATAAACCACTTATTACAGCCGTAAGAGAACTTCCAAAAAAAGTGGAAACAGCAATGGAAACCTTACATGTAGCAGAAGCTATCGATGAAATTTTTGAAATTTACCGTAAATGTAATAAATATATCGATGAAACAATGCCTTGGATTTTAGCAAAAGAGGGACAGGAAGACCGTTTAGCGACCGTACTTTATAACTTATTAGAGGCGATCCGCTGTGCCACTGTATTATTGCAAGCATTCCTACCAGACACTGCAGATGCTATTTTCCACCAATTAAATACCAATAATCGTTTTATAGATTCTATCGAAGGGTTTAATGGACTCGATATTGATTTAAAATTAGGGGAAGCAAAACCATTATTTATCCGTATTGATAAAGAAAAGAAATTAAAAGAAATAGAAAATTGTAAAAGTGTGTAAAATGTCGAATAAAAGCAGGTAAAAATCTTTGAAACCTCCTAGTAAATATGGTATATTGATAGTGTCGTAACACAATGGAGAGAGGATAAAAGAAAATGCTTGAGGAAACTAAAGTAAAAAACAAATATGTAGTACTTTTGTTTTCGGTGTTAGCTTTATTCGTTGTAGGTAATTTGATAGTTGATTTCAATATCTTAGATTTTCTCTATTTTTGCGTATTAATAGTTATGGGTTTAAGATTCGTGAAAATTAAAATATCAAAAGAGTAGAAAATTATACTAAATTATAGTATAATTTTTTTTGGTGATAGATATGCTTATAGATACACATTGTCATTTAGAAGACTATGACAATTTAAAAGAAATAACAGAAGAAATGCAGGATGGAATGATGATTACAGCTGGTACAAGTCAAACGACAAATGAAAAAGTGCTAGAATTAATTGCACAGTATCCAAATGTCTATGGGACACTGGGTATCCACCCTGAAGAAGTAGAAAACTGCAAAGAAGAAGATCTTATTTATATAGAAAAACACATTATGGACCCTCATATTGTAGGTATTGGTGAAGTAGGTCTGGATTATCATTATGGTACCGAAACCAAGGAAAAACAAAAAGAAATTTTAAAAAAACAACTTTTATTAGCCAAAAAATATAAAAAGACTGTCGTAATTCATAGTAGAGATGCGACATTAGATACATATACTATATTAGAGGAACTAGATATGCATGATACCAAGATGGTTTTGCATTGTTATAGTTCCAGCATAGAAATGGCACATCAATTTTTAAAATTCCCAATGAAATTTGGGATAGGAGGGGTTATAACTTTTAAAAATGCGGTTAAACTAAGAGAAGTGGTAGAAAAGTTACCATTAGAAAGTTTCCTTTTAGAAACAGATAGTCCTTATCTATCTCCAGAACCACATAGAGGAGAGAAAAATAAACCGTCAAATACTTTGTTTGTAGCAAAGAAGATTGCGGAAATAAAAGGAATTTCACTAGAAGAAGTATTACAAGTAACAAGTGCGTCAGCCATACGCTGGTTTGACTTAGGGCGCAAAATATGATAAAATTTTGTTGTTAACTTGAATTTTGAGGTGAAATGAATGAATTTATATTTACTAAATTTAGTTGGTAAATGGATTGGAATTCTATTCGTATCAGGCTTATCTTTCTTTGGTGGATATACCGAAAAAGAAGTAAAAGCTGTGAATACAAATAAAAATAGAAGTTTGAATTTAACAACTGAATGGATAGCTCATTCTACCGAGGTTAGGTATAATGATCAAAAGCCAAATGGAGAACAAACTGTTCTTGTAGAGGGTATAGATGGCTATTTAGTAAGAAATCATGATAATAACGAAATAAAAATTGTTAAAAATCCAGTTACAGAAGTGGTAGAGATAGGTACTTATGTACAAAAACCTGTTGTAACAACAGTATCAAATGTTGCGACAGCTTCTTCCTATACTGGAAAATTAACAATGTATACAAATTGTCCAAATCGTTCTGTTTGTAAAACGAGTAGCGGACACAATTTGAAAGATAGTGTTTATTATACAGATCAAAGCTTTGGTACAGTGCGTATTTTATCTGCTGCTTTAAATGCCTTTCCAAAAGGCACTATTGTGGAGGTATCAGGTGCTTCTGTAGGCAATTTTTATGGAATTGTTTTGGATACAGGAGGCAGCATGCAAAAAGCTTGGTCTAGTGGAAATGTATGGATGGACTTAGCAATTGATGCAAGTACAGAAAAAGCATATACAGATAAACATGTAACCTTTAACATAAAAAGATATGGCTTTTAAAGTCATTCTTTTTTTATTTTGGAAGACAAGAGACTAAAAATATAGTATAATAGAAGAGTATGAGGTGATGAAATGGATCAATTTTTAGACAAACTAAATATTCAAATCAGAAAAGCTTCTAATATTCTTATAATGTCTCATCGTTATATGGATTTAGATGGATTTGGAGCTGCTTTAGGAATTAGTAAAATCATTGAAAAGTATGGTAGAAAACCTACTATTATCGTAAACAGTGAAGAACAAGATCCTTCTATTACCAAGGCTGTTTCTAAAGTAAAGAGAAAAGTTTCCTTTGTTTTTAAAGAAAAACAAGAGATAGAGGAAAATATTGATGATAAAACATTGCTCATTATTTTAGATGTTCATAAAAGAGAAATGCTAGAATATCCAGATCTATTAGACAAAGTGAAAAATATTGTCATTGTAGACCACCATATTAAAGGGGAAAACATGATTGAACAGGCCACATTAAGTTATGTGACAACCTCTGTTTCAAGTACTGTAGAAATCATTGTTGATTATTTAAAAAAAGAAGCCATTCAAATAGAATCAGTTGTTTCTACCATTATGCTAGCAGGTATGTACATTGATACCAACAATTTTAATGTCAAAACCTCTAGCAATACCTTTTTAGCTGCTTCTTATTTAATGGAAAATGGTGCTGATAACATTCTTAAACAAGAATTGTTTCAAGAAAACAAAAAGAACTTTATCAGAAGACAAAAAATGCTTAAAAATAGTCATATGATCAATAACCATATGATTGTTTGTATATTAGATAAAAATGTGTACCAAAGAAGTGATTTAGCTAAAATAGCAGAAGAACTTTTACAATTTGAAGAAGTAGAGGCTTCTTTTGCCATTGGTTATGTGGATGAAAATATGGTAGGAGTCAGCTCTCGTTCTCTTGGAAAAATCAATGTAGAGAGAGTCATGAAACAATTAGGTGGTGGTGGCCATAAAACAGACGCGGCCGCAACCGTTCAAAATGTAAGTCTTGCAAAAGTGCAAGATGCTTTAACAAAAATTCTAAATTGAGGTGATAAAATGAAGATAATTTTTTTAAAGGATGTAAAAAAACAAGGAAAAAAGGGAGAAATTAAAGAGGTAGCAGCAGGATATGCATCTTTCTTAATTAAAAAAGGAGACGCCATTTCAGCGACTGATGGAAGTGTACAACGCTTAAAAAGAGAACAAACCGAAAAGGCGTTAGAAGAAACATTAGAAATTAAAGAATGCCAAAGAATAAAAGAACAATTAGAGCAATTGCAAATAAAAATCTTTGTAAAAACAGGAAAAGCAGATCGTGTATTTGGAAGCGTTAGTACCAAACAAATTTGGAATGAATTAAAAAAACATGATTTTGTAATTGATAAAAAGAAAATTAAATTGGATCATGAACTTACTTCTTTAGGATTCCACAATGTAAGAATCGAATTGCATAAAGAAGTGGAAGCTACTTTAAAAGTAAATGTTGTAAAAGAAAGTTAGGTGTTATATGAAAGAGCGAACCATTCCTCATAATATAGGGGCAGAACAATCTGTTATAGGTGCTATGTTTTTATCTAAATATGCTTTAGAAAAAGGATTAGAAGCCCTTAGTAAAGATGTTTTTTATTTAGATGCTCATGGCAAAATATTTGAAGTTCTTTCTGAATTATCCGAAAAAAATAGAGCCATTGATATTACAACGGTTACAGAAGGTTTAGAAAAAAAAGGCTATTTAAAACAAATTGGTGGCGTAGAATATCTATCAGAAATTATAAGTATGGTACCAAGTGCTTCCAATGTAGATGAATATATTCATATTGTAGAAGAAAAAGCCATTTTAAGAAGATTGATTGATGAAGCTGGTGTCATTACGACAGAAGCACTTACATCACAAGAAGATATTAATGAAGTATTAGATAAAGCCGAAAAAAGAATTCTAAATGTTGTAAAAACAAGAAAAGGAACAGAATTTAAACCCATTGCTGATGTTTTAATCAAAGCACAAGCTGATTTAGAAAAACTTTCTAAAAATAGAGGAGAAGTGACTGGACTTTCAACCGGATTCTATGATTTAGATAAAGTAACCAGTGGACTTCACGGAAATGAACTGATTATTATCGCAGCGAGACCTGCTATGGGTAAAACAGCGTTTGCTCTTAATCTAGCGTATAATTTATCTAAATTAAACAATAAAGCGGTAGCTGTCTTTAATATGGAAATGAGTGCAGAACAACTTGTCAATCGTATGCTTTGTTCTGCCGGACAAATCAATCAGGGTAAAATGAAAAATGCTCGTTTTGACCATGAAGATTGGAAAAAATTAAATGAAGCTTGTAGTAAACTTGCAGAAACACAAATTTATATTGATGATACACCAGGTATGGCAGTAAGTGAAATCAAAGCCAAAAGTAGAAGACTTGCTTCTAGTACCAAGAATCTTGGGGCTATTGTTATCGACTACCTACAGCTTATCAGTGGTGGTGCTAAATATGCAGGAAATAGACAACAAGAAGTAAGTGAAATTTCAAGATCACTTAAAACACTTGCCATGGAATTAGAAGTCCCTGTCATTGCGCTTGCACAGTTATCTCGTAGTGTAGAAGGAAGAGACAGTAAAAAACCAATCCTAAGTGATTTAAGAGAGTCTGGTTCTATTGAACAAGATGCGGATATTGTTGCCTTTTTATATAGAGAAGATTATTATAACAAAGAAGCTGCTATCGATGAATACACAAGTAGAAGTGAATTTATTATTGGAAAACACCGTAGTGGACCTACAACAACAATTGATTTGATTTTTAAAAGAGATACAAGTACTTTTGTAAGTATGGTGCACGAAAAGGATGATGCTGTATGAAAAAAATAGGTTTTATTTTAACATTTCTTGCTTTAAGTACAACTATTTTTTTGCTAGGATTTACAAGAAAACCATCTGAAAATCCTGATACTTATTATCGTGTTTATCTAGAAGAAGAAGTTTTGGGCGTTGTTTCTTCTAAAGCAGAGCTTGAGCACTATATTGATAAAAAAGGAGAAAGTATTAAGAAAAAATTAAATGTTTCAAAAGTATACTCTCCAAATGGTTTGCAAATAAAAAAGATCACAACTTATAATAAGAAAGTAGATCGGGTAGAAAATATCTACAATAAAATTTCTAAAAGAAAACCTTTTACTGTTAGAGGATACCAATTTTCTATTAAAAAGGAAAAAGGGACAACTTCTTTATACGTCTTAAATAAAGATATATTTAAAACAGCCATTGAAAAGGTGATTACCTCTTTTATTGGAACTGAAAAATATGAAGCGTATAAAAATGGAACACAACCAGAAATAACAACAACAGGAAGTTTTATTGAAAATGTCTATATCAGCAATGATATTACAGTAAAAGAAGTCAATATACCTGTTACAGAAAATATCTATCAAAATGATATTACGCTTAGTCAGTATTTATTGTTTGGTTCTGATATTCAAAAGAAAATTTATACTGTACAAGCAGATGATACTGTAGAAAAAGTTGCTTTTAATAACGAAGTAAGTACAGAAGAGCTTCTTGTTTCAAATCCTAAACTAAGCTCTACTAACAATCTTTTATATGCAGGGCAGCAAATCACAATTTCTTATTTGAATCCAGAAGTCAATGTCATTGTAGAATCCCATGTTGTCCAAGATTTAGAAAGCCAATATCGTACGGAAGAAAAATATGATGCAAATCGTATTGTAGGAGACGATACTGTTACGCAAAAAGGTGAAAATGGATTAGAACGGGTTACGCAAAATATTCGTTATGAAAACAATGTTATGACCTATATTGCGCCTGTATCTAAGGAAGAATTAAAACCAACCATTAACGAAGTTGTCATTCGTGGTAAGAAAATTTTACCAAACGTCGGAACTTCAACCAATTGGGCATGGCCAACGGCAAGTGGATATACAATTACATCTAACTATGCATTCCGTATTCATCCAATTACAGGAAAAAGACAATTACACCCAGCTCTTGATATTGCAGGTACTGGTATGGGGTCTCCTATCTATGCCGCAAACAATGGTGTTGTAACGATGGCAAAATATTATAGTACTTATGGAAATTGTATTATTATCAATCACAATAATGGTTACTATACTTTATATGGACATTTATCACGCATTAATGCAAAAGTGGGGCAAGTGGTCGCAAAAGGGCAAGTCATTGGTGCTATGGGAATGACAGGTTCGGCAACGGGACCTCACCTTCATTATGAGTTATGGGTAGGAGGGCCACCACATGGTGGGGGAACCAATATCAATCCATGGACGGTAATGAGTAAATGAGAGTCTCTGTATTAGCAAGTGGCTCTAAAGGAAACAGTACCTATATAGAAACAGAAAAGCACCATTTTCTTATCGATTTAGGCACAAGTAGTCTTTGTGCTGAAAAACGGTTAAAAGAACTTGGTGCCGATCCTAAAAAAATTGAAGGAATTTTTATTACCCATAGTCATACAGACCATATAGCGGGACTTCGTGTTTTTATCAAAAAATATAGTCCCACTATTTATCTTACAAAAAAAATGTATAAAGAAGTAAAAGATATAGTCCCACTTCCGCTAGCTTGTTTTATTGAAGAAGAACTTTCTATAGAAGACTTTCATATAGGCATTTTTAAAACAAGTCATGATACGGATGAATCGGTTGGATATATTTTTACAGAAAATGATAAAAGTATAGTGTATGTGACAGATACTGGTTATATCAATTTAAAAAATGAACAAAAATTAAAAAACAAAAGTCTTTATATCATGGAAAGCAATCACGATACAGAAATGCTTTTAGAAGGCAAATATCCCTATTATTTGAAACAACGCATTTTAGGGGATAGAGGCCATCTTTCCAATGCTGATTCTGCTTACTATATGACAAAATTTATAGGAAAAAACACCCATAAAATTATTTTAGCCCATTTATCGCATGAAAATAATACAGAAGCCAAAGCACTTGCTACTTATAAAGAAGTTTTTCATAAAAAAAACTTAGATTTTGATGCAATTGTCGTAGCAAAACAAGAAGAAACAACGGAGCTAATAGAAGTATGATAAAGATAATATGTGTAGGAAAAATAAAAGAAAAATTTTATAGAGAAGCACTTGCTGAATATCAAAAAAGGTTATCTAAATATACCAAATTAGAAATAATAGAAGTCCCTGATTTTGATAGTAAAACACCTTCTATAGAGTTAGAAAAAGAAAAAGAAAGTATAGTAAGGTATATAGGAGAAAGAGACTATATTATTGCTTTAGATATTGATGGAAAGCAAGTATCTTCTATTTCATTAGCAGAACAAATAGAAAAAATTTATATGCAAGCAAGTACCATTACTTTTATTATTGGGGGTTCTTCTGGCATTCATCCAGAAGTGAAACAAAAAGCCCATTTACTTCTTTCCTTTTCTAAAATGACTTTTCCCCATCAATTATTTAGAGTTATTCTATTGGAACAATTGTATCGAAGTTATAAAATTATGCATCACGAATCTTATCATAAATAAAAATGTATAAAATAAACAAAATCGCTCACTATGAAATAGAGGCGATTTTTTATGAAGAAAACAATACTTTTATTACTCCTTATTTTTGGAACCTATTTTTCCGTAAGTAAACTCATTGAAAGCAAAGAATTGATTCCTAAGGATGCCATCCGTATGCGTGTGATTGGAAACAGTGACTCTGTTTATGATCAAAATGTGAAAATGAAAGTAAAAGAAAAAGTAGAAAAAGAAGTTTTTTCTACCTTAAAAAATACAAAAGGAATAAAGGAAGCAAGAACAAAAATCAAAAAAGAATTACCCAATTTAGATAAAAGTGTCTTACATGTTCTGCAAGATGAAAAAACATCTCTCGTTTATAACATTCATTATGGAATGAATTATTTTCCAGAAAAGGAATTTAGAGGAGTAACTTATAAAGAAGGAGAATATGAATCTTTAGTCGTAACGCTAGGAGAAGGAAAAGGAAGCAATTGGTGGTGTGTTTTATTTCCACCGCTTTGCCTCGTAGAAGCAACGGAAAGCAGTGATGTGGAATACAAACTTTTTATCGAAGAAATGATGGATAAATATTTATAAAAATATCCTAAAAAACTTTCTGTCCCATATAATGGAATAGGAGGTTTTTTTATGCACACAATGGTTATTATTATGATTGCAGTTTCGCTTAGTATGGATGCTTTTTCACTTGCGTTAGCTTATGGGACCTTAAATTTAGAAAGAAAAGATATTCGTTTATTATCTATCATAGTAGGTACATATCATTTTTTTATGCCTCTACTTGGACTTGTCGTCGGAAGTGTACTTTTAAAAACAATTAAAATAAATCCTGATGTTATTGTTTTCGTTGTCCTTCTTGTGATTGGAATTCAGATGATTTTGGAAAGTTTTAAAAAAGAAGAAACCGCAAAATATATGAGTAAAATAGAACTCTTATTATTTGGTTTAGCCGTTAGTTTAGATAGTTTTTCCGTAGGAATTGGTTTGCAAGCTATCACACATCACTATATTCTTTGTTCTCTTATTTTCTCTTTAACCAGTCTTTTTTTTACCTATCTAGGTTTGCGTCTAGGTAAAAAATTAAATGTCATATTTGGAAAGATTTCTACCTTTATAGGGGGAATTGTTTTGCTTTTATTAGGACTTGTTTACCTGTTTTAATTTACTTTTAATAGAATTCATATTATAATAGTATTGGTGAAGAGTATGCTTACAAACATGAAAGAAATGTTGAATACTGCAAAAAGAGAAAAGTATGCAGTACCACACTTCAATATTAACAATTTAGAGTGGACCAAATTTATATTACAAGTAGCAGAAGAAGAACGTGCACCTGTGATCCTAGGAGTCAGCGAAAGTGCTATTCAGTATATGGGAGGTTACGTTACAGTAAGTAAGACGGTAGAAGGACTGCTTTCTGATTTAAAAATAACAATTCCAGTTGTGCTACACTTAGATCATGGACATGATCTTATTTCATGTAAAAAAGCAATTGATGCTGGATTTACTTCCGTTATGATCGATGCTTCCAAAAAAGCTTTGGAAGAAAATATAAAAGAAACAAAAGAAGTTGTTTTGTATGCAGAAGAAAAAAATGTTTCTGTAGAAGCCGAAATAGGACATATTGGTATAGGAGAAGCCAGTCAAGAGGAGTATGCCAATATAGAAGAGTGCCAAAAATTCGTTTTAGAAACAAAAGTAGATGCCTTAGCGCCTGCTTTAGGAAGTGCACACGGCTTATATAAAGGTCTTCCCCATTTAGATTTTATCAGAATGAAAGAAATTGCAGAGATAACGGGAATTCCTCTTGTTTTACATGGTGGGACAGGCATTGCGGATTCTGATTTACAAAACTCTATCCAAAATGGGATTTGTAAAATCAATATCAACACCGAATTACAGGTGGTTTGGGCGCAGGCAGTAAGAACTTATTTAACAGAAAATGAAACAGTATATGATCCAAGAAAGATCATTGCTTCTGGAGAAAAGGCAATGAAAGAAATGATTCGTTATAAATTAAAAGTATTAAAAAACCAAAAGCAATAATAACCAAAATAGGCAAGAAACATATTAATATAGTAGTGATGGAGGAAGGATATGAAAGAATTAATTATTCATGGAGGAAAACAATTATCTGGAAAAGTAAAAATAAGTGGTGCTAAAAATAGTGCAGTTGCCCTTATTCCAGCCGCTTTGTTATCAGACGAAACTGTAACGATTGATAATATTCCCAATATTTCAGATATTGATGCCCTAAATGAAATTTTAAAATATTTAAACGCAGATGTAAAAAGAGAAGGAGAAACAATTTATATTGATTCTTCTCATATTCAAAATAAAGAAGTACCAAGAGAAATATCAAGTAAACTAAGAGCTTCTTATTACTTTATGTCAGCCCTTCTCGGTAAATATAAAAAAGTAGAAATGTATTTTCCAGGAGGATGCTCTATCGGTGCAAGACCCATCGATCAAACCCTGAAAGCCTTTCGTGCGCTTGGCGCTACTGTTGTTGAAAAAGACAATCGCTTTTCTATAACAGCAGAAAGACTTGTAGGAGCTAGTATTTCCTTAGATATGGCAAGTGTAGGTGCGACCATTAACACCATCCTTGCTTCCGTTCGTGCAGAAGGACAAACGGTCATTTACAATGCCGCTAAAGAACCAGAAATTGTCAATGTTGCAACCTTTTTGAATAATATGGGAGCGCGTATTGAAGGAGCGGGAACAAGTACCATCAAAATCTATGGTGTTTCTTCCTTAAAAGGATGTTTTCATGAGGTCATCCCAGACCGTATAGAAGCTGGCACCTATGTTATTATGGGTGCACTTTTAGGAAACCCCCTTCGTATTGAAGGCATTATTCCAGAACATATTAAAAGTCTTACAAATAAATTAGAACAAATGGGTTCTAAAATTAAAATAGAAGCAGATGCAATTGAGATAGAAGCGTCTGACTTAAAAGCAGATGCAATAAAAACACTTGGGTATCCAGGATTTCCTACTGATTTACAGCAACCGTTTACCGCACTTTTAACCCAGTGCGATGGAACTTCTTCTGTAGAAGAGAATCTTTATGAAAACCGTTTTGGAAATGTTCCCTACTTAAATGATATGGGAGCCAAAATTGATATTCTTGATAAAACAAATATCCTTGTTACAGGAAAAACAGCCTTACATGGAACAAAAGTAAAAGCAACGGATTTAAGAGCTGGCGCTTGTATGGTAATAGCAGGACTTGTCGCAGATGGGAAAACCACTGTTTTAGATGTAGAACATGTTTTAAGAGGATATGAAAATATTGTTACGAAACTGACTGATATTGGTGCTAAAATAGAATTAAAAGAAATATAATAAAAGTAGGATATTCCTACTTTTTTTGGAGGTCAAAATGAAAAAAATTCTGTTTATAGCCCTTATTTCATTATCTGTTTTTTTAATTTACTTGAGTACGATTGATCGCAAAGTCTTTTTTTTAACGTTATCTTCTACATTAAATGAAAAAGAACCTTATTATAATAAAAAACTAGCAAAAGATTTACAAGAAAAAAAATTATTAGAAAAATATGTGAATCAATTTAATGAAAAAGATGGTCGTGTTACTGATTTTATACGAATGATTCAAAACAATAAAACAATCGTCATGCAAGGCAAAAAGCAAAGTATTAAAAATGCTCTTATCAAGGCAGATGTCGTGATTTTAGATGTAGGAAAAGTAGATCTTTTTAGTAAACTTGCTTACGAAAAAGAAGAGGAAACTCTCTATGGATATGTAGATACAATTGCAGAAGATGTCAAAGATTTACTTGAACTTATGCGTGTGTATTGTAAAGAAGATATCTATATATTAAAAATATACAATCCATTAGACATGTTTCCTAAAGAGATTATAGAGTATATGAATGACAAAATAAAAACACTTTCTAAAGCGTATAAAATCCATTATGTAGACTATGCTATTACCAGTGATATGATAGAAAATAAAATAGAATTAAATCAAAAAGGAGAAGCAACCATTTATCAAAAATTGCAACCAGAGTTTGCCAAAACTTTATTTACGAAGTAAACAATGTTATAATGGAAGTAGGAGGTGATATTATGCATACAAAAGTGTATCCAAAAACGTTTCTCTGGTTATTTGCAGGATTGCTTATTACATTTTTAACAGGTTATTTTGTAGGATTTAATCCCAATATGCTTTATAATATAGCTAATATGTGGTATATCCTTATTATTCTTGAATTATTTGCGGTTATCTATTTGTCAGCACGTATTACGAAAATGCATTATGGGACTGCTATTCTTTATTACTTATTATATTGTTTTATAACAGGTCTTACTTTTTCTTCTATCTTTGTAGTCTTTCAAATCCAAAGTATTATGTTTACCTTTGGTGTGACAGCTCTACTATTTGGTGCATTTGCTTTTCTAGGCTATGTAACAAAAATAGATTTAAGTAAAATAAGTACCATGTTATTTATGGGACTTATTGGTATTATCCTTGTTTCTATTGTTAATATTTTCCTTGGTAATAGTACACTTGATATTATTTTAGGATGTATAGGACTTATTCTATTTGTAGGATATACAGCCTATGATATCCAGAAAATTAAATATTTACAAAATACAATTGATGAAAATAAATTACCTATTTATGGTGCTTTACAATTGTATTTAGATTTTATTAATATTTTTATGTATTTACTTCGTCTTTTTGGAAGAGGTAGTGATTCCTAAAAAAGGTCTTGCACAACTTTAAAAAACTTGCTATAATAAAGGCGCAGCAAATTTCTATGGCTTAAAAAAGTCATGGCGGAAGGAGAATAAAAAATGAAAAAAGGAATTCACCCACAAACAATGGTAACAAAAGTTACTTGTGCATGTGGAAATGAGTTTGAAGTAACATCTAATAAAAAAGAACTACATTTAGAAGTTTGTGACAAATGTCATCCTTTCTATACTGGACAACAAAGTAAAACTTCTAGAAAAGGAAATGTAGATAAATTTAATAGAAAATACGGACTTGAAAACACTGAAAAAGCAGCATAATTTATTATGTTGTTTTTTTGTTTAGCAAAACAAACTTTACTTTTGAATGGTTTCTGTTATATAATAAAAAATAGAAATGATTACCTATAAAGATATTAGAAAAGTAAAGGAGTCTTTGATCAAAATGATAAATAGAAGAAAAAAAACAAAAGCTTTTACTTTGATTGAATTATTAGCTGTTATTGCTATTTTAGGATTACTATCTGCTATTGTATATCCTTCTATTGTAGGGATTATCAATCAATCTAAGGAAGATGCCTATGATGTCCAAATTAAAGAGATTAAAAATGCAGCTTCAAAATGGGCTTATAAAAATGCCACTTTACTCCCTGTAAGTAATGGAGATACGATTACTATTTATTTAGGTGATTTAAAAAGAGCAGGACTGATTGATCAAGATTTAACCAATCCGCTTACTTCTATTAAATTTCCAAATGATATGGAAATCTTAGTTATTAGAAGTGGTGCTAAATACAAATATGATGTAAAAGATAAAACGGGTACAGATACTGGCGAAGTGGTGATGGGAGTAGGTTCTATTATTCTAAAAGGGCTTCCATATGAATACGTAGAAGTAGGAACCACTTACACAGATCCAGGGGCCATTGCTATCAATAAGGCGGGAACAACAGTACCCAATAGTTCTATTGTCAAAACCATTCGCTATAATGGTACAACCGTTTCTACTATCGATATGCAAAGTTTAAAAAAATATGAAATCACATATTCCTTTACGGAAGCAGGAAAAACAATAAGCGTAAAAAGAAATGTGCAAGTAAGAGATACAACACCACCGGTTTTAACAATACCAACCAATTCTAATATATCTGTTACAACAGGAAGTTATGGATTAAAAGATGGAGTCAAAGCTGTTGATAATTACGACGGTGATATCACAAGTAAAATGACAGTGCAAGGAAATCTTGCGTTAGGGGTTCCAGGTGTTTATATCATTACCTATCAGGTGACAGATACCTCTGGAAATACAAGAACCAAGAAACGTACTATTACTATTTCTGGAGATATTTGTACAGTGGTTAGAATCAAAGGGAGTGTAAGTGCTTCTTCCTATACCAATAAAGATGTTGTTTTAACAGCAAGCACAGCAAATGGGAAAGTACCAGAATCAACTACTTACCAGTGGCAAAAAGTTATAAATGGTGTTTGGACCAATATTGCAGGTGCTACAGGACGTACCTTTACCGAAACAGCAGAAACAACAACTAGGTATCGTGTTAAATATAATCAGTTCAATTGTGATTCTGCAAGTAATGACTATGCTTTACTTATTGATAAAACCCCGCCTACATGTACTTTAGCAAACACAGGTACAACAGGAAACAATGGTTGGTATAGAAGCAATGTCACTGTTTCCTTTACAAACAAAAATGATACTGGAGGAAGTGGTCTTGCAAGTTATGGACTTAGTAATACAAGTACTGCTGTTTTTAATAGTGTAAATTCTAATACACAGGGTCAAACAGCTGGACAGACATGGTATGGTTTTGTAAAAGATAAAGCAGGAAATATAGGCACTTGTACCCAAACGATGAAAGTAGATACAGTGGCTCCAACTTGTGCAAGTTCTGGTGGAAATGGTTCTTGGACAAATGGCTATAGAACATTAACAGGGACTTGTGCAGATAATTTAAGTGGATGTACAGCCTCTTCTATTAATACAGGTACCAAATATAGTACGAGTGCATACAATGCTTTTAATTCAACTACAGAAAGTCCTGGAACAGTTTATGACAATGCAGGAAATAGTGTTGTTTGTCCTGGAAATCAAACCGTTAGGATTGATAGAATTGCTCCACAACTAACAATTGTAAATCCAAAAGAAAATATATGGACCAATGCAAATGTAACATTTACGTTGAATGGTTCAGATTCGTTGTCAGGTGTTGACCGTTATGAATGGTGGAATGGAACCCAATACGTCCTATATGGTGCATCAGCTCCTGATAAACCTTCTATAGTATCGGTATATTCGGAGGAAGGTGACCGAGACGAATGGGCAAGAGTTGTAGATAAAGCAGGTAATGTGATAGAGAAAAAATCAAGACTTAAAATTGATAAAACGGCATACACTCCATGGGTTTCTTCTGTTGGAAATGGATCGCTAAGTTGTTCTTCAAACCTTACAACAGCGGCAAGAACCTGCAGCATTACAAATGCTTCTAGATCTGGATTATATTTTAATGTGACCAATTCCGACAACAATGGATCCGGATTAAAAATGTATGGTACAGATATTTGGACCAACAATAGATTTAATGCATCAGGAACTGGGTGTACAAGAACAGATGGAAATCAATGGAATGTTTGGTTACCGAACGTTGAAAAATACGGTTTTAATAAATGTACGAATGGAAAATGGGAAATGAAAGGTTATGATGCAGTAGGAAATGAAAGTGCGATTTTAACCATAAATATTCAGTATACAAGAAATTAGGTAAAGAGAAAGGATGTAATATTCTTTCTTTTTCATTAAAAACATAAAAAGTCTTAAAAAAACATATATTTTAGTTGACTTTTACATAGAATTCTAGTAGAATTTTAACTGGTACATTTTATATTCTGCATTTAGTAAGTATTGGGAACACTTACTAATAGGGAATAAAGAAAGGTAAGAGAATTATGAAAAATACTTATATGCAAAAAAAGCAAGAAGTGACTCGTAATTGGTATGTGCTTGATGCTACAGATGTAAATCTCGGTAGACTTGCTACAAAAGCAGCACATATTTTAAGAGGAAAACACAAAACAACATTTACACCACATGTAGATTGTGGAGATAATGTAATCGTAATCAATGCTGAAAAAATAAATCTAACTGGTAACAAATTAAATGATAAAATTTATTACAATCATAGTGGTTACACAGGAGGACTTAGAGAAAGAACTGCAAAAGTCATGAAAGAAAAATATCCAACTGAAATGGTGGAAAGAGCTATTAAAGGAATGCTTCCAAAAGGAAGACTTGGACGTCAAATGTATAGAAAGTTATTTGTATATGTGGGAGAAGAACATCCACACATGGCACAACAGCCAGTACAAATGGAAGTAAAATAGGAGGATCTAAATGAAAAAAGAGAGAGTTTTTATCGGAACTGGTAGAAGAAAAACATCTGTAGCGCAAGTTAAGATGGTACCAGGTAAAGGAAAAATTACTGTAAATGGTGTAGATGTAAGAGAATTTTTCCCTTATGAAACCAATATCATGGATTTATCACAACCATTAGTAGCAACTGGTAATGAAGAAACATTTGACATTGACGTTAAAGTAAATGGTGGTGGATTTACTGGTGCCACTGGAGCTATCCGTCTAGGAATCACAAGAGCTCTATTACAGTATGATGAAGCAAACGAAGGAAAAGAAGATAGCTATAGAACGATTCTTAAAAGAGCTGGATTTATTACTCGTGATGCAAGAATCAAAGAACGTAAAAAACCAGGACTTAAAGCAGCTCGTAGAGCACCTCAGTTTTCTAAGAGATAATAAAAGCATGATTGATAAACTCTGTATTTTAATAAATACGAGTTTTTTTGTATTCAAATCTTTTTATAACAAATTCTACTTTCTAACTTTATACTAAACTTTATAAATGGTTTAAGTATTGAAAAAGGCAAAGAAATAATGTTATAATCTATGGAAGGAACATTTAAAACTTAAGTGCAAAAGATTTTAGTAGAAAAGAGGGTATTAGTATGTATAAATGGGATGTTGACGATATAAGAAAAAAGAAAGCGTATATTTTGAAAAGGTTAAAAAATGTTTCAAATCCGCTAGAGGAAAAGAAGTTGTGTGCGACCCTACTATCTTATCATTCAATTTTAAGGAATAGTAGTACCATTCGATATACTTGGTTTCCAGGTATTTTAGACAAAATCACAAAGAATATATCTTTACAAATGGAAGCAAAAAAGTATTATCCTAGGATTGATAACATTTTTAGTTCTATAACACCAAAATTGACAGATGAATATTTAACCTTTTTGATAAAAATTTGTAGAAATTTAGCAGAATTTCCTGTGGAAGTACGTCCACTGACCCCTGTCTCAATCAATGATGAAGTCATTATCGATGTATCTAGACGTTTTTATGAGAGTTTAGAATATGATCCTTTTATAAAATTGAGTCAAAAAATTACTAATCCTGATAAAAAATTTATAAATTTGGAAAGTAAATCCCCACATGTTTCAGAACAACGTAAATCTATAGGCTTAAATATCAAAGATTATTTATTTAATGAATCTTATTGTATGGTTAGAAGAGAAAATGATTTATATGATTTGGTAGCATTAAATCACGAAGTAATGCACGGTATTGATTTTCAATTAAGGCCAAGAATGGTGGGAGAAGAGCACTATGGATTTCATGAAATACCTACATATGCTATTGACTTAGTCCTTTTAGATTACTTAGATGAAAATGGAATTTACGCAGAGTATACAGATGAAGTGAGAACAAATAAGAAAGAGACTACCAGAAATTTGGCCTTTAAGACTTTTTATCGCTTGCAACAACGAATAGAGCAAACGAAAAATAAAAGGATTTTTTTAGGTTCAGATTTTGATTGTACGATTGCCGACATCAGAGAAATATTAGATTTTTCTGATATTAAAGATCTGCTTGAAATTGAATCTTACTTAATTGCAGAAATGATTGCTGATCGGTTTAAGATAAATAAAGAAATGGGAATGCAAACGTTAAAAACACTCCTTTTGACTCCGATGCCAAGTGATAAAACGCCGTCATTTGAACATATAGGTATCTATCCAGAAGAAATAATAAAGGTAAGTGAAACCTATTATAGTTCATCTAAACAATCACAAATCAAAATATAACATATAGCACAGATGAACCATTAAAAATTAAATAAAAACAAAAAGATGAAAAGAATATTCTATTTTCATCTTTTTGTTTTGAAAGTAATAAAAAAATAAAATTACAAGATTCTATACTAAATGAGTAAATTTAATAGAAGAAAAAAAGCTATTGCCCTAAAAGTTCATATAGATTTATTTATATATCTGTGATAAAATATTATATGTGAAGTAAGATTTAGAAAATGGTGATAGTATGGCAAAAATTATAGCACTTGTAAACCAAAAAGGTGGTGTAGGGAAAACAACATCTAGTATCAATCTAGCAGCCTCATTAGGTGCTTTAAAGAAGAAAGTATTACTTGTTGATTTAGATCCACAAGGAAATACAACAACAGGCGTAGGTATTAATAAAGCAGATATAGATAAAAGTATCTATGATTTGATTACGGATCGTTGTACCCTTAGTGAAGCAATTGTATCTACTAAATTCAAAAATTTATATGTTTTGCCCGCAACTATCAATTTAGCTGGAGCAGATATTGAACTTATGGAAATGGGTAGAGGCAGTAGTACCTTTGTAAAGACAAGTCAATTAAAAAAACACTTAGATGAAACAAGAGATGTTTTTGATTTCATTATTATTGATTGTCCTCCTTCATTAGGCCTTCTTACAAGTAATGCTTTGGAAGCGGCAGATTCTGTAATCATACCTGTGCAGTGTGAATTTTTTGCACTTGAAGGAATTATGCAACTTTTAAATACCATTATGCTTGCCCAAAAAACAATCAATCCTAAACTAGATATAGAGGGCGTTTTACTTACTATGCTTGATAACAGGACCAATCTAGGATTAGAAGTAGTAGAAGACATCAAAAGTTTCTTTAAAGAACGTGTTTACGATACTATCATTCCAAGACTTGTAAGGCTATCAGAAGCTCCAGGTCATGGAAAACCTATTATTGCCTATGACCCACAAAGTCGTGGAACAGAGGCGTATTTAAACTTAGCGAAAGAAGTGATTGAACGAAATGGAGAATAAAAAAAGAGCACTTGGGAGAGGTTTAGAACAGTTATTCAATAATGAAAATCTTGATATCAACAGTATTTCTACAATTGAAAAAAGAATTTATGAAGATTCTTCTAAAGAAGAAATTATTGAATTAGAACTTTCTGAACTTAGAGTAAATCCTTACCAACCAAGAAAAGTATTCGATACGGCAGCGTTACAAGAACTTGCAGAATCTATCAAAGAACATGGTGTATTTCAGCCAATCATTGTAAAAAAGAGTATCAAAGGATATGACATTATTGCAGGAGAGCGAAGAGTCAGAGCTTCTAAATTAGCTGGACTTACTAAAATCCCTGCTATTATAAGAGATTTCACAGATGAACAAATGATGGAAATCGCATTACTTGAAAACTTACAAAGAGAAAATTTAAATGCAATAGAAGAGGCAGAAGCGTACCAAGCTATGCTTACCAAACTTGGTTTAACACAAGAAGAACTCTCTAAAAAAGTGGGGAAAAGTAGAAGTCATATAACCAATTTACTTGGTATTTTAAGACTCCCTAATGAAGTAAGACAAATGGTGAGCGAAGGAAAACTCAGCATGAGTCATGCAAGAGTCCTTAGTAAACTAGAAAGTGATGATCAAATTGTTGCTTTCGCAAATAAAATCAAAGAAGAAAAACTTCCTGTTAGAGAAATAGAGAAATTAACAGAAAACAAAGAAGTTGAAAAAAAGATAAAAGTAGAGAGAAAATCAAAAAGTCATGAATATAGATATGTAGAAGATATGCTTCGTGATAAATTTGATACAAAAGTAAAAATCAAAGAAAATAAAATAGAAATTTCATTTATCAACAGTGCGGATTTAAATCGTATTTTAGAAGTTTTAGATGTAAAGGAATGATACAATGGATCATATTGAAAAAGTGTTAGTAAAAGAAGTGGTAAATCCAGTTTTAATTATTGCTATTACAATTCTTATCTATGGTTTTGTAAAACATATTTCTAATAGAATTATTACAAAAAAGATGCAAAATGGAGATGAGAAAAAAGGAAAAACACTTATTGTTCTTTTTAATAATGTTTTTAAGTATATTCTTATTTTAATTGACTTACTTATGATTTTAGAAGTGTATAGTATTGATACAAAAGCAATTATTGCTTCTTTGGGAGTGGTAGGAGTTGTTTTGGGCCTTGCATTGCAAGATACTTTAAAAGACTTCCTAGGCGGATTATTTATTTTGTTTGAAAACCAATATCACTTAGGAGATTATGTTACGATAGGAACCTTTACAGGTGAAGTCATTTATTTGGGAATGAAAACAACAAAAATAAAAGCGTATACAGGTGAAGTAAAAATGATTTCTAATCGTTTTATTACGGAAGTAATCAATCATAGTGTAGCGCACAATCTTGCTATCGTTGATATAGCTGTTTCATATCAGTCTGATTTGCAAGAAGTAGAACGCATTTTAAAAGAAGTATGTAAAGAGGCAAAACCTACCTTAAAAAAAGTAAGAGGTCATATTGAAGTACTAGGTGTCCAAGAACTTGGAAAAGAGGGTGCTATATTTAGAATTACAGCACCATGCCTTCCTATGGAACAATATGGAGTAGAAAGAGAACTTCGTAAAAAAATACAAATGGCACTCTTGTTTAATAAGATTGAATTTCCTTATGATGAAGTGGTGGTACATAATGGATAAAAATTATCAATTAGGAAGTGTTGTTATTATGAAAAAAGCCCATCCTTGTGGTACAAATGAATGGACGATTACAAGGGTTGGTGCAGATATTAAGATTAAATGTAATAATTGTGGAAGACAAATTATGCTTTCTAGAATTGATTTTAATAAGAGACTAAAAAAAATTGTTACATATTAGTAGGAGGCATTTATGAAAAGGAAAAAGAAAAAATTATCATTAGGACCGGTGTTTACCATCATGATTATGGCTTTGGTAATCGCACTTGTCAGTCTCGTTTTTTCTTTATTACAAGTAAGAGGAGAGAAGACAGCTATTGTCAATGGTTCTTTAGAAACATCTATGGTTTCTGTGCGTAATATCTTTTCTAAAGAAGGTCTTACTTATTTTTTCAGTAATTCTGTAATGAATTTGACTCTTTTTGAACCCTTAATTTTACTTATTGTAAGTTTAATAGGTATTGGAATTGGTGAGAAAAGTGGTTTATTTAAAGCCTTATTTACACGATTTAAAAAAGTGAAATTAGGTGTTTTAACAGTCTTTGTTCTTTTTCTAAGTATTACGTCTACTTTTATAGGAGAATATAGTTTTGCACTTATTCTACCTTTTGTAGGTGTATTTTATAAATACGTAGGAAAAAATCCTGTCTTAGGTCTTTTAACAGCATTTGTAGGACTTACGGTGGGGTATGCAAGTGGACTTATGATTAATTATGATGTAATATCCCTTGGTGCTTTAACACAAGCAGCCGCACGTGTGGAAGTGGATCAATCGTATATAGTGCATCCTTTTTCTACGCTGTATATTATGATGACAAGTACTTTTGTTTTAATAACACTTGGTATGGTCTTTATTCATAAATTCTTAGAACCTAAATTAGCTAAAGTAAAACCTGAGGAAGAAGAAAATATTAAAATTGATAAGAATGCTTTGATGTATAGCAAT
The DNA here is from genome assembly GCA_028693035.1 of Bacilli bacterium. Taxonomy (GTDB): domain Bacteria; phylum Bacillota_I; class Bacilli_A; order RF39; family UBA660; genus RUG12867. Next base: position 153,735 of record JAQUWE010000001.1, read on the forward strand.
TTTACTTTTATTTTAATGCTGATGGTTTTATCCTATGGTCTTATTCCGGGGTTACCTGGGGGCGGATTTTTATTGGATTCAAATGGTTCTACTTATATTAGTAAACTTTTAAGTGATGGAGCTCCTTTTAAAAATTCCATTATTTATATTATTACGGTCATGTTTATGATATGTGGATATATCTATGGAAAAGTATCTGGAAATATTAAAAACAGCAATGATTACAGTGTTGGTTTATCAAAGAGTTTTGATAAATTAGGGTATGTTTTTGTTTTGATGTTTTTTGCATCACAAATGGTGAGTATATTAAATTGGACACATTTAGGAGAGGTAATAGGTAGTTTTCTTATTTCTCTAATTAGTGGGGTACAGTTTTCTGGCATTCCTTTGATTGTAACGATGATGGTTATTATTGTATTGATGGGCTTTTTGATACCAGGCACTATGGATAAATGGGTATTAGCGTCCCCTATTTTGGTTCCTTTATTCATGCGTGCTAATATTACACCAGAATTTACCCAATTCATTTTTCAAGCATGTGATGGCGCTTCTAAGGCTCTAACACCGGTCTTCCCATACTTTATTGTTCTGATTGCTTTCTTAGAAAAATATGATACCAATGAGGAATCTAAAATTACAATATTTGGAACTTTAAAACTAATTATGCCAACTGTTTTACTTTTGTTTGGTGTTCTTGTTTTGGTCGTTTTAGGATGGTACATTATTGGTTTACCTCTTGGTTTAATGGGCGCAACAACTTTATAGAAAACTTTGGTTTTCTTTTTTTTATACAGATATCATTACTAGCTATTTATAAGAAGAAATGTTATAATATAAAACAGAAAGAAGTGATTACAGATGAGTTTAACAGCAGGAATAGTAGGACTGCCTAATGTAGGAAAATCCACTTTATTTAATGCCATTACTAAAAAGAATATTTTAGCGGCTAATTATCCTTTCGCAACCATAGATCCTAATGTCGGAACGGTTACAGTCCCTGATAAAAGATTAGAATTTTTAAACAATCTTTATCTACCAGAGCGTTTGATTCCCACAACTTTTGAATTTACGGATATAGCAGGACTTGTAAAAGGCGCTAGTAAAGGCGAAGGTCTCGGAAATAAGTTCTTATCGCATATTAGAGAAGTAGACGCGATTTGTGAAGTCGTAAGATGTTTTGAAGATGAAAATATTATTCATGTGGAAAACGGGATTGATCCGATTCATGATATTGAAATTATCAATGTAGAATTGATGCTTTCTGATTTAGAAATCATTGAAAATAGACTTTCTAAAATAGGGAAAAAAGCAGCCTTGTCAAAAGACAAAGATGCTAAAATAGAATATGCTTTAATGGAAAAAATAAAGGAAACATTATTAAAAGAAGTGCCTGTAAGAAGATTGAATTTTACAGAGGAAGAAGCAAAACTATTAAAACCTTTTAATTTGATTACAGCAAAACCTATTATTTATATGGCCAATGTAGCAGAAGAAGACCTATTAGAAAAAGGCAATGCTTATACTAAAAGAGTAGAAGAATATGCCCAAAAAGAAGGCGCAAAAGTGATTGTTGTCTGTGCCAAAATAGAATCAGAATTATCAGAACTATCAGATGATGACAAAGCTATATTTTTACAGGATTTAGGCATTGAAGAAAGTGGGTTAGATCAGCTTATTCAAGCAACCTATGATTTATTAGGACTCTCTACTTTTCTTACTGCAGGAACAGATGAAGTAAGAGCTTGGACTTTTAAAAAAGGATACAAAGCCCCACAATGTGCAGGCATTATTCATACTGATTTTGAAAAAGGATTTATTAAAGCAGAAGTTATGAGTTATGATGATTTAGAAAAACATGGAAGTGAAAAAGCGGTCAAAGAAGCTGGAAGATTAAGGCTAGAGGGAAAAGAATATATCATGCAGGATGGCGATATATGTAATTTTCGCTTTAATGTGACCAAATAATGAAGATAGTATCTTGGAATGTAGCGGGTTTTAGAGCTTGTTTGAATAAAGGATTTGATCGTTTTTTTAATGAAATTGATGCTGATATAGTTTGTTTACAAGAAGTAAAAGCCACGCAAGACCAAATTTCTTTTGATCCAATTGGGTATTACTCGTATCTTTATCCAGCTGAAAAAAAAGGCTATTCAGGAACTCTTATCTATACCAAAGAAGAACCTCTTTCTTATCAGTATGGCATGGGAATAGAAAAACACGACCATGAAGGAAGACTTATTACCCTTACCTATGAAAAATTTCATATGGTATGTATGTATACACCCAATGTTAAAAGAGATTTATCTAGATTAGAAGAAAGAATGCAGTGGGAAGATGACCTTCTTCTTTACCTTAAAGAATTAGAAAAAAGTAAACCTGTTATACTATGTGGTGATTTTAATGTAGCGCATACTTTTGCAGATATTAAAAATGCTAAACAAAATGTAGGAAATGCTGGTTTTACTGATGAAGAACGACATAAATTCACAAAACTATTAGAAAATGGTTTTATTGATACATATAGACATTTTCACCCAGATGAAACAGATAAATATACATGGTGGAGTTATATGGGAAATGTGAGAGAAAGAAATATAGGTTGGAGAATCGATTATTTTCTTGTCTCAAAAGCCATTATAGAGGAAGTAAAAGAAACAAATATTTATGATGAAGTCTATGGAAGTGATCACTGTCCAATTGGACTTACTATTTTTTAAATAATTAAAAAAAGAGTTTATTTTATAAGAATCATTACAAAAATGAAAATCTTGATAAAAAAACTTTTTTTCTTTTGCAAATAATGTTATAATCTATCTATAAGATTTAGAATAGGAGAGGTCGTATGGAAAAAGAAAAAAAAGGGAAACTAAAAAAAGTACTAAATAGCAGAACAATGATGATTGTTGTCGCTGTTATACTTATTTTACTTGTTTGCTATTTTGCTTTCTTTAGAAAAAGAAGTAATGAAAAACAACTGACAGATAGTTTAAATGAAATGGGAAAAACATTCTATGAAAATTTTTACTACGAGCAAATTGGTTCTTCAGCAGAAGAAAAGAAAAATTTATTATCTAAATTTACAACAGTAGGAATCAAAGTAGATTTAGATAACTTAGGTCGATACAATAATGGAGAATTTGCCAAAGATATTGAAAAATTTAAAAATGAATTAACAAGTGAAAAATGCAACAAAACAAATACCAAAGTTGTGATTTATCCACAATCTCCATATGGAAAAACAGACTATAAAACAGAAGCAAAACTAGACTGTGGTTTTAAAAAGTAAAAAAATATATAAAAGAAAATACGTGTTTTTAAGAAAACGTATTTTTTTTGATTTTCTAACCTTCTTTTTGTTTGCTTTTCTCTGCAGATAATGTCTAAAAATGTTGTAAAAACACGAAAAAAAAGTTATAATGGAAATAATAAAGAATCAGAACCATGGTAAAGGGTGAAGGATATGCGCAGTAAGCAATTCAAACATAACTTTGTATATAGCGCAATAGGACTTTTTCTGTTCCTAGTCCTTTTATTGCCCTTTTTTTCTGTTGCCAAAGCAGCAGAGAATGTAACAGCAGATAGTATTATGCAATGGGTATCTTCTACCAAACTTCCAGATGGCAATTACAATGTAACCGTAACGGGTGTAGGAACAGGTGGAACTGAAAAAACAGTCACTTATCCAATCGAACTTATTAACTATTATGATGATGTGACATATGGTGCTTCTATAAATCTTGGAGATACTTCTACAGAATATAAAATGCTTGTTGTAAAATATTGGAAAAACGTAACAATAAACTCTGGTGTGACAGTCTCTGCCAACAAAAATGGTAATTATACATACAAAAAGGGAATGTATCTACACGTATCAGGAACGCTTACTAACTATGGCAGAATCAGTATGAGTGCTAGGGGTACTTACAACCTTGCAGGTGAAGATGTCTTCTTGTGGAAAAATATAAGTGGGATACATGATTTTATTCCTGCCAAAGGAGCTGCCGGCGGAACAGCCGTATCTGTAGGTGGATCGCTTACACGTAATAATGGACGAGTGGGTACAGCTGGAACAAATAGACAAACAGGTGGGGGTGCCTCTGGTGGGTCAACACCACTTAGTGGAACAACAACTTCTGGAGCCGGTGGAGCAGGAACATCTTACTCTGGGGGTTCTGGAGGAGGAGGCGCTTATAACGCTAGGGTAGCAGGTGCTGGTTCTTCTGTTGGAGGTCCTGGTGGAAATGGAAACTGCGGTACGACCTATACAACGGGTTGTGGTGGAGGTGCTGGAAACCCAGGTGGAGCCGGAGCAGGAACTTATTTTGGCGCAGGTGCTTTAGGAAACGGTGGACTTTTAGTAGTATACGCTACAGAATATAACAATCTTGGAACAGTGGATGCAAATGGTTCTAAAGGTGGAGATGGATATCGTGCGGGAGCAGGTGGCTCTGGAGGCGGATCTATCAATATCTATTCTTCTTCCTTTACCGCAAAAGGAACTGCTACTGCTACGGGCGGTTCTTATGGAGTTGGTACCAGAGGTGGTAGTGAGAGATCAGATGGTGCAATTGGTGGGGTAGGAAGTATTACGTATACAACCTTAGTGCTCGATCCTGAATTCTTAGATCCTACATTGTCTTCTTTAAAAGTAGATAAAGGAACTATGCAACCTTCCACATTTGATTCTGCAATAAAAAAATATGTAGTAGGTCTTGATTCTGAGGACTATAAAGTGAATATATCTGCAACAGTTACCAATGAAGAGAATCTGATTACAAGTGGGGTAGGAGAATTTGAAATCCCATCGGGTTCTTCTATACATAATGTTGTGGTAACATCTGCCATTGGTGTTGTTAAAGTCTATGAAATTGAATTTTATAGACAACCTTCTAGCTATGAATATTTAGATGATATTTTAATAGATGATAAAGAAATTGAAAATTTTAAAAAAGATAAATATGAATATACGGTATCTCTTCCCTATGACAAAGAAGAAATTGATTTAGGTGTTAAAAAGGGGAGAACTTCTCAACAAGTAGATGGACTTGGTATAGTGAAAGTCCCATCTGGTACAAGTACAAAAAAAATAGAAGTAATTTCAGAAGATGGTAGTTCTACCAAAACTTATACCATTCATTTTGAAAGGGAACATAGTTCTAATTTGAAAAGTATCCAAGCAGAAGACTACGAGTTAAAGCCAGAATTTGCGAGTGATATTTATGAATATGCTTTAGAAATTCCTGCCAATGCTCTTTCTGTCAATGTAGAAGCTCTTGCTTATGATTCAAATGCTGTTGTAAAAGTAACAGGAAACGGATATATCAAAGGTGGAAGTGGAACGATTACCATTACAGTAACCGAACCACATTCTTCTACTAAGACTTATAAAATTTACGTAACCAAAGAAGGTTCTATGGAAGAACAGACTTTTCGTTATGAATGTACTAATAAAATGCAAACATTTGAAGCACCCGTTTCTTCTAACTATAAATTTCAGTTATGGGGCGCTCGTGGAGGATATGGAAGAACCCATTATGTTTTAAAATATCGTGGAGGATATGGGGCTTATACAGAAGGTGAAATCTACTTAAAAAAAGGAGAAAAAATATACCTTTACGTAGGATGTGCAGGACAAAATTCTGCAACTGCTAGTAGATACACTGGTGGATATGGTGGTTTTAATGGAGGCGCTAAGGGAGGAGACGATTCCAATCGTGATGGAGATCCAGAACCTGGTGGAGGTGGCGGAGGCGCTACAGACCTTCGTTTAGAACCTACAACTTCTGTAGATACATGGAATGAATTTGATAGTTTAAAATCAAGAATTATGGTGGCTGCTGGCGGCGGAGGAGGAAACTTCAGTGGAATCGGTGGAGCCGGTGGTAAATTAACAGGAGACATGGGTCATGGAAATAAACAACTTCCAACCCAAACAAGTGGGTATGCTTTTGGGTATGGTATGGTCGGAGGTGCTTGTACGGATGGTGCTGGCGGTGGTGGCGGAGGCTACTACGGTGGGTACACAGGAAACGGATGTAATTATGGTGGAGGTGGTGGTTCTTCTTACATCTCAGGCTATGATGGAAGCATTGCTGTTTTAGAAAATTCTGTACTTGGTTCTATTAAAAGTTCTACCGACAGTATTCACTATTCTAAATATGCCTTTGAAAATAGCAATATGATTGCTGGTACAGAGTCAATGCCTAATATAAATGGTGGATTCATGGTAGGAAATAATGGAAACGGCGTAGCTTTGGTTACGGTAGGAGCCAGTCGTTCTACCAATAATTTCTTAAGTTCTATTACGGTAGATAAAGGAACCTTAAGCCCTGCCTTTAATATGGAAACTTCTACCTATGATGTGACACTGACAGATACAGATACAAGTATTACACTTGGTGCAAAACCAGAGGAGGATACAGCGACCATAACAGGACTTGGAAAAGTAAAAGTCCCATCTGGTACGACTTCTTATCCAATTGTGGTAACTGCAGAAGACGGAAGTATTAGAACATATACGGTAAGAGTGACAAGACCCGCTTCTTCTCTTGCTTTCCCAAATACCATTCGTATTTCTGGACTTGTCCCTTCACTATGTTCTGTCAACGCTTCTTATTGTAAATTAGATCAAGAATTTTCTCCTAGTACGCATACCTATCATATGAGTGTGCCAAGCAGAATCAAACAATTACAGTTTACGGTAAACAAGGCACATGATTATCAACAAACAACAGGAGATGGTGTTGTTAGTTTAAGTGGCGGTATGAATATTATTACCATCGAAGTCATGTCAGAAGATGGAAAAAATATAGAACCTTATACGTATTACATTGATAGAGATATGACTGGAAACGCTTCTATAGAAAATTTAGAAGTTGTAAATCCTCCAGTAAACATCAATTTTGTAAGTGATATTACAGAGTATTATTTCTCTGTATCAAACGAATATAACAGTTTAGATTTAAAAGTAGAACTAGAAGATGAAGAAGCTACTTATATTGTAAAAGGCAATGAAAATTTTGAAACAGGAATGAATCTTGTTGAAATAGAAGTCACTGCTAGAAATGGCGAAAAAAATATATATACTTTAAATGTATATAAGGAACAAAGTGGAAATACCTATTTAAAAGAGTTAGAAGTAAAAGACGGTACCGAAACGTATCCTATGCTTCCTACTTTTAATAAATTTATGACAGAATATACGGTAACCGTACCAAGCTCTGTAGAAAATGTAGAACTAAAAGCGCAAGCAGAGCACCCTTTAACAGTCCTTACCGGTCTTGGAACCAAAACCCTTGTGACAGGTGTGAATGCCCAAACTGTTACAGCAACTTCTGAAGATGGGTCTGTAAGCATTTACCATATTTCTATTATTAGGGAAAAATCTAAAGATGCGACTTTGCAAAGTTTAGATATATTGGAAGGTACTTTAACTCCAACCTTTACAAAAGAAGGGGAATCATATCAAGTAGAAGTAAGTCCAGAGATATCTTCACTTCATATAAATGCTGTCACAAATCATCCAAAAGCTTCTTATAAAATAAAAGGAAATAGTTCTTTTAAAGCAGGGGCTAATAAAGTAGAAATTGTTGTAACAGCTGAAAATGGCAATCAAAAGACATATACCCTTACTGTAAATAAACAAATTTCTGATAATAATTATTTAAGTGATTTGAATACAGATATTTATGATATGACTGGTCTTTTCCAAAAAGAAACAGAGACTTATAATTTTACAGTAGAGAGTGATGTTTCTAAAATCAAAGTAAATGCTGTTAAAGAAAGTGCTTTCGCTTCTTTGAAAGGAACAGGAAGTTACCAACTTAAAAAAGGCGATAATACGATAGAAGTATCTGTAATTGCAGAAGATGGCAATGTAAGAGTATATACATTACATGTATTTAGAAAATATAGCAGCAATGCAAATCTCTTTACGATTTTATCTGATACAGAAAATGCTTTAGAACCTCTTTTCCAAAAAGAGATTACCGAATACCAAATGCATGTGGATAATGCAATTAAAAATATTACACTAACAGGAATTGCAGAAGAAGCTTCTGCGACAGTAAGTGGAAATGGGACATATAGTCTTCATACTGGAGAAAATGTTGTGACAATAAAAACAACCTCGGAAGATGGTACCGAAAAGGCTTATAAAATTACAATTGTGAGAGATCTTTCCTCTAACACAAATCTTTCTTCCATTACTGCTAAAGAAGGATCTCTTTCTCCTAAATTTAATAAAGAAGTAACTTCTTACCAGGTAAAGGTGTTAGAAAATGTTACCTCTTTAGATCTTACTGTTCTTAAAGAAGACGATACATCTACTTATGAAATTATCGGAAACAAAGATTTTATTTTAGGCGAAAATTTGGTAATAATCAAAGTAACAGCGCAAGACGGAACAAGTAAACAATATACACTTAAAGTCATAAGACAAGAAAGTGGAACCACATCAAATGCCCTTCTTTCTTTAATAACATCAAAAGGAACGCTTTCTCCAAAATTTAATAAAGACACTTTATTTTATACTGTAGAGGTTCCTTACGAAGCAGATAAAATTACAGTGGATGGAGTGGCAGAAGATATTGGAGCTACCATAACTGGACTAGGTGAAGCAGCCCTTGCTGTAGGAGATACTTTACTTCCTATAACAGTAACATCAACAGAAGGAATTGAAAGAACTTATCAAATTCTTGTAAAAAGAAGTGAAAACAATGAAGCAAGACTTTCTAATATTACGGTTTCTTCTTCTGCGCTTACACCAAACTTTCAAAAGGATGTATATAGTTATTCTTTAAAAAGTTATCAAACAAAACTAGCATTGGATATTGTAACAGTAGATCCTTCTGCTACCTATGAAATTATAGGAAATGAAAATCTACAATTGGGTGAAAACCTTGTAACCATCAAAGTCACAGCCAAAGATAAGAAAACAACAAAAGTATATTCTTTATATGTAACAAGAGAAAAATCAAATAATAACAATTTAGAATCGCTTAGTACTGGAGAAATAGAATTTACTCCTACCTTTTCTAAAACCACTACTATTTATTCTGCAACTGTTGCTAGAAATGTAAATAACATTCAAATTGAAGCCAAGGCAGAAGATCCTTTAGCATCTGTTGAAGGAATAGGCAGTACCGATTTAGAAGTAGGAATGAATTATAAACAGATTACAGTCACTAGTGAAAGTGGAAAAGTAAAAGTATATACACTTGCGATTACAAGAACACCAAGTGATGTAAATACCTTAAAAAATCTTACTATAAGTGAAGGTAGTTTGTCTCCTGTTTTTGAAAGTACACAGAAAAAATACACAGTAGAAGTTCCTTATGAAATTGATAAACTTTCAATTATGGGGGAAGCTTTAGATGACACCGCTACTATAACAGGTCTTGGAACACAAGATTTAAAAGTAGGCAAAAATATTTTTCCTATTACCGTTACAAGTGAAAAAGGAACATCTACCATTTATGAAATAGAAGTTACAAGAAAAGAAATTGTTTCTTCTAAGTTAAAAACATTATCTATCAAAAACTATACTTTAACACCTACATTTTCTTCAGATGTTACGGATTATGTCGCAATGATAGATTATGAGGTTACTTCTTTAGATCTTCATTTAGAAACGCTGGATACAAAAGCCACTTATAAAATTATAGGAAATGAAAATTTTAAAGTAGGAATGAATGAAGTCAAAATCGAAGTAACAGATAGCCAAAGTCTTACTACAACAATTTATACTTTAAATATAAATAGACAAAATTATAGCAATACCTTCTTAAGGTATATCGCACTCAGTGAAGGAACCCTTGTTCCAAACTTTGAGAAAACCACATTATCTTATAGTGCAAATTTACCTAACGATATTGATGAAATCAGTCTTGAAGCAGAAGCAGAGGCAACTGGTGTTACTGTAAAAGGAACAGGTACTTATGCATTAAAAACAGGTAAAAATGATTTCAATATTACTGTAGAAACTGCATCAGGTATTAAAAGAACCTATATGTTGTTTATCAATAGAGATTACAAAAATGATAATTATTTAGAAACATTAGAAGCAAAAATAGGAAATACAAAAGTAAATATGACACCTGTTTTTGATAAAAACACACAGGAATATACATTAGAAGTACCAGAAGGAACAGATCGTCTCCAATTTGTAGGTACGGTATCAGAAGGTGCTAAAGTAGAAGGTCTTGGTACTGTTAGTGTCAAGGCTGGTGAAAACAAATATACCGTTCTGGTTACAAGTGAATCAGGAAATGTAAAAACATATACGGTAAATGTTACTAGAAAAGCTTCAAACAATGCCTTTTTAGCAGGTATAGAACCAAGTACAGGAAATTTGCTTCCAGACTTTTCTTACTATGAAACAGAATACTCTATCTCTTTAGATTCTGCTACTTCTCTTTTATCTTTTGCGGTTGCAACAGATAATCAATATGCAAAAGTAACCGGCATAGAAGAAGGGCTTGTACCAGACGGGCAAAGTACTAGAACCATTACTGTCACAGCCGAAGATGGAAGTATGAAAATGTATACCATTCATATTTACAAAGATCGAAGTGATGAAGCAAGACTTTCTAAATTAGAAATGAAAGATTACGCTTTAGAAGAAACTTTTGATCCAGATACTTTCTCTTATCATGTAACGGTTCCAAATGATAAAAAAGTATTGTTAGCAAGTGAAATTACAGCAGAAACAGTAGATAAAAATGCGACTGTTATAAAACCAAGCTCTCTTACTTTGTCTGCAGCAAACACCAATGTTTATACTGTTTTAGTTACAGCAAAAGATGGGTTTACAACGCAGGCATACCATATCTATATTACAAGAGAAAAAGGGAGTGAAGCGCTTCTTTCAAAATTAGAATTTGCTAATGGTATTTTAACACCTAATTTCAATTCTAAAATTACGGATTATACATTAACAGTAACGGGTCAAGTCAGTGAAATTTTAGGAAAAGATGTCATTGCGCAGGCTATAGATGATTCTGCAACTGTTATCAAAACCGAAAAGTTAGTCCTAAATAAAGAGGATAATCTTTATACAGTTAGGGTGATAAGTGGCGATACCAAAACAGAGTTGACTTATAACATACATGTCGTGTATTTAGAATCAAAAGATGCAACTTTGAAATCATTAGAAATTTCTAAAGGCACTCTCACACCAGCCTTTGCATCTTCCACTTATGGCTATTCTGTAAGCGTACTAGATGATACGGAATCTATTGATATTACAGGCGTGGTTAATGATCCTAATGCTACTATTATAAGTGGAACTGGGACACATGCATTAACAGAAGAAACCACTCATGTTGATGTTGTTGTGCAAGCAGAAGATGGAACTCTTGCAATTTATAAAATAGAGGTAAAGAAAAATATTACCAAAGCAAAGCTTTTGGAAAATATATCTTTATCTGGAGATTGTACACAAGAAGTATGTCCATTAAGTCCTTCTTTTGAACCGGAAGTATTCTCTTATGAAACCAGTGTTCCTTATGAAGTAGAGAATATTAATATAGATGTAGAAAAGAAAAATCAAAATCAAATTGTGAAATTCTATAACCAAAAGACAGGATTTGAAATAACAAATACAAACTATGCACTTGAACTTGGTAAAAACAAAATACGAGTGGATGTAACAAATGGTATAGGAGAAACCACTTCTTATACCGTAAATATTACAAGAAGACTTTCTTCTAATAATAACTTAACAGATTTAAAGATTACCAATGTAGAAACAGACTTATCTTTCGATAAAGATACTTTAGAATATTTTGTAACAATACCAAATGAATATGATAAAGTTGTTATTGAAACAGTCAAAGAAGCAAGTACAGCTAAGGTATCTGTAAATGGTGCTACCAATTTAACAGATGGAAATAATGATGTCTTTGTGACTGTAACTGCGCAAAATGGTTCTGTTAAACAATACATCATTCATGTGTTTAAAGAGAGTGCTACCAACTATTACTTACAGTCTTTAACGGTAAGTTCCGGGATTATATATCCACCAACACCTACCTTCTATAAAGGAACATTTGATTATGTCATTACCGTTCCAAACGAAGTAAAGAGAATCACTTTAGATGCGGTTCCTGAGAAACTAAGTACAACGGTTGTTGGAACAGGGGAAAAGGAACTCATTACGGGGGTCAATACATTTACCCTTACAACCACTTCTGAAGGTGGAGAAAGTGCCAATTACAATGTCATTGTCAATCGTTTAAAATCTACTAAACTATTATTAAAAACATTGTCTGCACAAGAAGGTCCATTTACAGAAACATTTGATCCGGAAACATTCTCTTATACAATGGATGTGGATGGAACAGTAGACCAACTTCACCTAAATGCAGTTCCAAAAGATGCCGGTGTTACTTATAAAATCACAGGTAACAATTCCTTGATTACAGGTAAAAATACTGTTTTGATCACTTTAACAAACGCTGATAAAACGGTTACTTCTACATATAAAATCAATGTAAATAAACAAAAATCAACCAATAATTACTTAAGTAGTTTAAAACTAGATAATAAAGAATTGTTAGGATCTGATCCAGATAAAACGGTATATACAGAAACGGTAGCTTCCAATGTGGATTCTATTACGTTAACTGGTAAAACCGCAGTACCATCTGCTTATGCAAATGGGTTTGGAACTTACTCTTTAGCGTACGGAGAGAACAAAATAACTATTTCTGTAAAAGCAGAAGATGGAAGTACGCGTTCTTACGAGGTTACTATCAAAAGAGAATACGATTTATCATTGTCTATGCTAACTGTAGATAGGGGAGAAATCACACCTGCTTTTGATCCAAATGTAACTGAGTATTCTTTAGAGGTTTCTAAGGATATAGCCGATGCTACAGTTCTAGCGGTACCGAGTGGGACAGGCGTAAAAGTAATGGGAAATGGCTTCCATAAACTTAAAATGGGGGAAAATAATATCCCGATTACAGTTATGGCAGAAGACGGAATCTCTAAAACATATACACTTCATATAGAAAGAAAAGAGTCTCATAATAATTATTTAAAAGACTTATATATTCATGAAGGGTATTTGAAAGAAGAGTTTGATAAAGAAAATCTACTTTATACAGCAGAGGTCCCAGATACTGTTAAGAAATTAACAATGGATGTAACACCAGAAGATCCATCTGCTACTTATGAAATTATAGGCAATGAAAACCTTAAAAATGGAGAAAATGAAGTTACGGTTATTGTAACGGCAGAAGATGGTACAAAACGGACTTATACCGTGCAAGTCCTTGTACAAGATGCTTCTTTATTCAGTAATCGTTTAGTAAATCTTACAGTAAGTAAAGGAAATCTTTCTCCAAACTTCAATCCAGATACATTATCTTATACCGTTTCTGTACCGAATAATGTAACAAGTATTACCATAAATGGGGTATTAGAAAGTGTAGATGCCAAAGTCACAGGCCTTGGTACTTATACACTTGTACAAGGAAGAAACAGTTTTCCTATTGTTCTTACAAGTAAAGATAAGAAAACAAGAACCTATTCTGTTATTGTTTATAGAATCCCATCCTCTGATGCTAGACTTAAAAGCATTGCTTTCAAAGAAGGTTCTTTAAGTCCTGTCTTTGATAAAGACAAAGAGTCTTATGTTATTCATGTAGGAAATACAGTTTCAAGACTTACAGAAAAGATAGAACCTTTTGTAGAAGGGACTACCTACGAAGTTATAGGCAATGAAAATTTACAAACAGGAACCACTTTAATTAAAGTTATTGCCACGGCAAATGATGGGTATTCAAAGAAAACTTATACCATTACGGTTGATAAACAAATTTCTAATAATAATTATTTATCTTCTCTAACAAGTAATATAGGTGTTATCACGCCGGCCTTTGATAAAAATGAGACAGGACCTTATACAATAGAAGCAGGAGAAAATGTCAATTCCATTGTATTAAGTGGTGTTCCAGAAAGTGAAAATGCCAAAGTAACAGGACTTGGATTGCACACGCTTCATAAAGGTATTAATAATATTCCAATTACAGTGACAAGTGAAGCAGGTGTCATTAGAACTTATATCGTTCTTGTAAATCAAGCACTTAGTTCTGATAATAGTCTTTCTTTCCTTGCTACTAGTGATGGTTCGCTTTCACCAAGTTTCAATAAGGATACACTATCTTATACAATAGATGTAGACAGTGATGTAACAGAAATGACTATTTTAGGAATTTCTTCTCATGCCAATGCTACCATAAATGGCAATGGAAATTATAAGTTAGAACCTGGTCAAAATGAGATCAAAATGACAGTTACAGCAGAAAATGGTAGTGTAAGAGTTTATACCGTTACTGTAAATAGAAAAGCAGAAGCTTCTTCTAAGATTCTGGATATGAGAGCATTAGAAGGTCTATTAACACCTACCTTTGAAAAAAATACAGTAGAGTATACAATGAACGTACCAAATGAGGTAACGGCACTGCACTTAAATGTTACTTTAGAGGATGCCAATGCTACCTATGAAATAATCAATAACCAGAATTTCAAAGTGGGAACCAATCAGGTTTTGGTACGCGTGACTGCGACCGATGGTCTTCAAACCACTTATAAAATCAATGTAATCCGTCAAACAGCAAGTAACAATTATTTAAAATCGCTTACAACGGATCGTGGACAATTGGCACCAAGTTTTGATAGGTTAGAACAATATTATGAAATAGAAGTAGAAAGCAATGTATCTGAAATTAAAATCAGTGGTGTTCCAGAAGCAGGTTCAGCTACTGTAGATGGCAATGGAGCGCATTCTCTTAATAAGGGTGAAAACTATATTCCTATTAAAGTTACTTCTAATAGTGGAATAGAAAGAATTTACACCATTAAGGTAACAAGAAAATCTTCTTCAGATAGCCTCTTAAGCAATCTTACAATTAGTACAGGAACGCTTTCACCAGCCTTTGCTCCTTCTACAAAAGAATATACGGTAGATTTACCAGTAGGTACAAGTACCCTTACTTTAGGTGCGACCGCAAATGAAAATGCAAGCATTGAAGGTCTTGGTACAAAAACCGTTAAAACAGGAAACAATACGTATGAAATTGTAGTTACGGCAGAAGATGGTAGTATCAGTATCTATAAAATTACAGCCAATAAAGTCAGTGCTTCTAATACAAATATAGTAAGTCTTACACCGTCTAAAGGTACACTAGAACCTTTCTATAACAATAGTACAGATGGTTATGAAGTACTTGTTCCAGAAGATGCCTCTTTATTATCCTTTGCGGTTGCCTTAGAAGATGAAAACGCAACAGTAAAAGGAAACGAAGAAAGAGCACTGCAGTATGGAGAAAATCTTATTGAAATTGTAGTTACAGCCGAAGACGGAACCGAAAAGACTGTTCATATTCGTGTTATAAGACCTAAAAATATTACAGATATTGAAACAGAAGAAGATACTTTAGTAATGCGTAAAAATGAAGAATTAGAATTGGATGTAAAATATTTACCAGTGGATGCAACCAATACAGAATTAGGCTATGAAAGTAGTGATGAAGACGTTGTAACCATAGAAAATGGGGTTCTTACCTCTCATGAAATTGGTTCGTCAACGATTACCATTTATAGTAAACAAAATCCTTCTGTTAAGAAAATTATAACAGTCAATGTACTAAATTTAACACTAAGTAGTTCTATTTACGAAGTAAGAAGAGATCCAGAAATATCCATTGTAATAGGACCTGATGAAGGAGAATCCTTAAGTGCATTTGTATCAAAATTAGATAACATGCAATCCATTATCAAGTTCTATGATATAGAAGGAAATCCTATTACAGATATCGAAAATACAAATTGTGCAACCGGACAAAAAGTAGCGATTGAATATGGTAAAAAAACCTATGATGAAGCTTACATTGTTGTTCGTGGGGACTTAAATGGAGATAGTAATATCAACGTTACAGATTATAATACTATTGTTGAGCAAATCCTAGGAAAAAGAGAACTTAAAAACTATGAATTTTCTTCTGGAGACCTTATAGAAGATGCTATTATCAATGTATCAGATTCTGTAAAATTAAGAAATTATATCCTAGGAAAAGTAGAATCACTAAATCGTTAATATCAAAAGAATATGTTATTTTAGACATGTTCTTTTTTTTAAATACTTTTTCTAGTAAAAATGCACTTAAAATATAGCTTGCTTCGACAATTTATGATAAAATTAGACTATAGAATAAGTAAGTATAGGAGTCACGTATGAAAAAGAAAAAAAATAATATAAAAAAACATTTATATTTTGCTATTTTTTGTGTTTTTTTAATGAGTCCTTTTCATGTTTTAGCAGCCACTCATGATTTTAGTTTAAGTGCTTATGACTTTGATCCCACTGCTAACGATTGGGAAGGATCTGGTACAGAAGATGAAATTGCAAATGGGGGATATGTAGAACCTGGACAAGTCATTCGGGTAAACATTAACTATAAAGTGGGAGCATCTCCTGTTTTGGGCTTACAAGCAGGAGTCAATTATGATTCTTCCGTTTTTGAAGTCATCGAAGACGGTGGAGAAATTTATATGGAAACGGATACCAGTACCACTTATTATGGAGGTATCTGGCCTGCTGCAGGAACATCTGCTGCCAATAAGAAAAAAACCAATTGGGTTATTTCTGGAAACAATTATGCCAATAAACAAGTTAGGGTTTTTGCCTCTGATTCACAGGTTAAAGATCCATTAGAAACAGATGGTGTGATTGCGACTTTTTACTTAAGAGTAAAAGATACAGTACCAGCAGGAACTATCCTAAACTTAACTTATGACAATGCGTATACTGTTACTGATGGAGACTTACCAAAAACAACACAAAATCTTTCTTTAACTGTTTTTGGAACAATGAATAATGATGTGAGTTTATCTTCTTTAAGCCTCGTTGGAAGTAATAGTAAAAATTATCTTTTAAATCCTGCCTTTGTAGCAGGTACTTCTACAAGGACCTTTTCTACAGTGGTTCCTTACCAAGTAAGTTCTATGAGTCTTGCTGCTACACCAATCGATCCTCTTGCAACTATTTTACAAGGTGGACTTGGTTCAAAATCATTAGCCGTAGGAGATAATTCTTTTAATATTGTTGTCCAAGCACAAAATGGTACACAAGAGATTTATCAAATCAATATAAAAAGACTTTCTAACGATGCTTCTTTAAAAACATTAAGTCTTACAAATGCTTCTTTTGATTATGACTTTTCTAGTTCAATTTATACCTATACAGCAACTGTTCCTTATGCAACAAAAGATACAAGTATAACAGCTACTGTCAATCAAAAAGATGCTACTATAAAAAGTGGTACAGGGGCATGGGCTTTAAATAATTATGGAGCCACTGTTAATAACAAGAGTGTTGTAGTAGAAGCAGAAGACTGTAAAAGTGAATATGCTTCTGTTATAGACAATGCTTGTACAAGCAAAACTTATTCGGTTGGTGTTACTAGAATCGCACCTTCTTCTGACAATGCCCTTACAGGTATAAAAGTGGACGGAGTGAGTGTGGAAAACTTTATCAGTAGTACCCTTATCTATACGCTTCCGAATGTATCCAATGCGACAAGTAGTCTCAATGTAACCGCTTCTTTAGCAGATACAAAAGCAACCATTACTGGAACGGGTACCAAAGCCTTACAAGTAGGGGACAATACGATTTCTCTTGTAGTAACAGCTGAAGATGGAACAAAAAGAACTTACCAAATTCATGTAAGAAGACTTTCAAATAATGGAAAATTAGCTTCTCTTACAGTAAATTCATCACCAGTAGGTACTTTGTCTCCAAATTTCAATTCTACTTTTTATGATTATTATACCTATACCTACGATTCTACCGTTTCGTCTATTCAGATAAGTGCTACTTTAGAAGATACGAATGCAACCATCGTAAGTGGGTTAGGAGAATATAGTACAGGAGATACCAGTGCAAACATTGTTACGATGGCAGAAGATGGTACCCTTAGTACTTATGCCATTCATTTCACGAGAAATAAATCAACCAATGGAAATTTATCCTCTTTATCAATAGATGGATATTCTCTAAAAGAAACATTCTCTTCTAATAAAACATTATATACAGCAGAAGTGCCAGGAACCATTTCAACCATTCATGTCAATGCAGAGGCAGAAGATGCCCATGCAACCATTGTAAGTGGCGCTGGTGATCATGCTTTGGAATATGGTCAAAATACCATTCAAATTCGTGTAAAAGCAGAAAATGGATCTGTAAAAGATTATACGTTAGTGGTAACTAGAAATAAGAAAAAAATATCTGCTTTATCTAATTTAACTGTCAATAATCAAACTGTAACAGGTTTTAAAGAAGATATACTTACTTATGATTATGGAACCATTCCTTTTGCAGAAACTAGTGCAGAAATTGGATATCAAACAAAAGATAGCGATGCGACTGTAACAGGGGCTGGAACCATTTCTTTAAAAACAGGAATGAATGAAATTCCTTTAGTTGTAACCGCACAAGATGGTGTAACCAAAACAACGTATACTGTAAAAATATATAGAACCCTATCAAACAATGCTTATTTAAAAGAATTGTCAGATGCTTCAGTAGCAATTGATTTCGACAAAACCATAAATAGTTATACAGTAAGTGTTCCTTATGAAACCAATAAAATGAATTTAAAAGCAGTAACAGAATATAAAGATGCTACAGTAGCGATAACAGGACCTTCTACTTTATCAGTGGGAGAAAACACGTATACAATTACAGTCACTGCAGAAGATGGAACCCTTAATGTTTATACAGTAAAAGCCACAAGAAATGCTTCTAAAAATAATAACTTAAGTGCTATTACTGTTAAAAATGGAAGTACTTCTTATTTAAATGGATTTCAAAAAGACAAAGTTTCTTATGATATAACCGTTCCAAACGAAGTAACATCTATAGATATTGGTGCTACTTTAGAAGATAGTACAAATGCAACAGTTACAGGAATTGGAAGCAAGAATCTAAGTACAGGAAATAATACCTTCGTTTTAGAAGTAACAGCTGCTAGTGGAGAAAAGAAAACGTATACTTTAAATATCACAAGAGCACTGAATAGTAATAATACCCTTTCTTCATTAGAAGTAGTAGATCACGCAATGACTCCTACATTTTCTAAAGAGGTAACCAGTTATACAACTACAGTAGAAAGTGACGTTTCAGAAGTACGAATAAATGCAGCCGCTTCTGTTGGAACAAGTACCGTAACAGGAACGGGTCTTCATACATTACAAACAGGAACCAATGTATTTAATATTGTAGTAACAGCCGAAGACAATAGCAAAAAAACATATGTAGTAGTTGTGATAAGAAAAGCATCAAATGATAGTACACTAAGTATGTTAAATGTCGATGGTGGTATTTTAAATGAAGCCTTTTCACCAAGTAAACATAGCTATACAGTCAATGTAGCAAACAGTACTCAAAAAGTAACCTTAAGTGGTACAGCTACAGATGCTAGAGCAAAAAGCGTAACAGGACTTGGAGAAATCACATTACAAACAGGTAAGAATACAGCGCAAATAGTGGTAACAGCCGAAGACAATACTTCTACAACTTATACCGTTGTAATTGACCGTGCTAAAAATATGAATGCCAATTTAAGCAATTTGGCTTTATCAGGTGGTTATACATTTGATCAAACCTTTAGCCCTTCCACCACTTCTTATACTGCAACCGTACCGAATAACGTTTCACAGATATTGGTTTCAGCAACCAAAGAAGCCGCTACCTCAAGTGTTACAGGAACAGGCAATATTTCTTTACAAACAGGATATAATGACATCAATGTTGTGGTAACAGCGGAAGATACCATGATTAAAAAAACTTATAAAATCAGAATCTTTAGAGCTTTATCCAATAATGCATATCTAAAAGAGTTGAGTTCTACAAATGGACTTATCACACCTGCTTTTGATAAAACAAAATCTGATTATACTTTAACCGTTCCATATGAAGTAACAGATGCCAATGTAAAAGCAGTGGTAGAAGATACAGGTGCAACTGTAAGTATAGAAGGCAATGAAAACTTAAAAGTAGGCGTGAATACAGTTTCTATCATTGTAACTGCAGAAGATGGTACATTAAATACCTATAAAGTAGATATTACAAGGCAACCATCTAGTAACAATTACTTATCTTCCTTATCTGTAAAAGATCCAAATAAAACAGAACTTATTACTGTATTTAATAAAACCATTATGACATACCAAATCAAGGTAGATAATAGTATTTCTTCTATTGATATTGCTGCTTTAGCAGAAGATAGCGAAACCACAGTAAAAGGAACTGGACAAAAACAATTACAGGTAGGAAGCAATACTTTCAAAATAGAATCTATTAGTGCAGATGGAACTGTGCGTGAGTACATTGTAACCATCACAAGAGCACAAAATGAAAATGCTGATTTAAAAGAACTTTCTATTGAAGGATATACACTGATTCCAGACTTTTCTGCAAATACTGTTTCTTACTCTTTAAATGTTGATAGTAGTGTAAAAGAACTTACAATAAAAGCTTCAGCAAAAGAAGATACCAGTACAATAAAAGGACTTGGAAAAGTACAAATCCAAAGAGGCCTTAATACATTTAATGTAGAAGTAACGGCAGAAAGCGGCAAGACAAAAACATATGTCATTGTTGTAAACAAAGCAGCTTCTAGTAACAATTACTTAGCTTCTCTTTTGGCAAGTGAACCTTTCACACCTACATTTGATAGAGAAAAAACACAGTACAATATGACTGTATCAAACGCAACTAAAAAAGTAACATTGGAAGCCGCACTAGAAGATCCAAATGCAAGTGTCGTAGGCAGTGGAGAACATGACTTGGTTGTAGGAAATAATACTATAACAATCACAGTTACGGCAGAAGACAATACATTTAGAACCTATACAGTTACCGTTTATAGAGAACCTTCTCAAAATAATTATTTAAGTGATTTAAAAATAGAAGGACAAACGATACAAGATTTTGATAGAGAAACATTAGAGTATAACTTAGAAGTGGGCAACGAAGTTACCCAAATGCAGATTTCTGGAATTTTAGAAGATACGACAGCTACCATTACAGGAAACGGTATTATTTATTTACAAACAGGAACCAATATACAAAATATTGTGGTAACGGCAGAAAATGGAACGACTAGGGTATATAAAATCAATATCAAAAGAGCCTTATCTTCTAATAACAATTTAAGTTTATTAAAAGCAGCAGAAGGCACTTTAAATATTCCATTTGATCCATCTGTTTTAAATTATAAAATGGATGTTCCTTATGAAACCACTAAGCTTACACTCACAACCGTTGTAGCAGAAGCAAATGCTGTTGTAGAAATAGAAGGAAATGTGGATTTTCAAATAGGATCTAATAACCATGTATACATCAATGTAACCGCAGAAGATGGTACAACAAAATCCTATACGATTGAAGTGACACGCTTGCCACAAGCCAATAACTTTTTAACAAGTTTGTCACTAAAAGATGATCAAAATAAAACCTATACATTTGATATACCATTTCAAAAAAATACACTTAGCTATAAGGTAGAAGTAGATGCTGGAACTACCAATTTGATTGTGGCAGGTACCAAAGAAGCTACAAGTAGTACAGTAGTAGGTCTTGGCAATATTACAGTAACAAACTATCCTTATACACATAATGTTGTAGTGACTTCCGCAAGTGGCGTAAAAAGAACGTATAGTATAGTAATAAGTCAAAAGAAATCTAGCAACGCTAATTTACAGTCGATTACTTTGAATAAAGGTAGTTTATCTCCAGCCTTTGATAAAGATGTTATGAACTATTCACTTAAGGTAGCCTCTAATATTGCAGATATTGATATCAAAGCTTTAGGATATGCAGGGCAAACCATCATTGGTGATGGTGTTCATACTTTAAATTATGGAAACAATAAAATTACTATTACCGTAACCGCAGAAGATGGAACGACAAAAACATATACTATCAATGTTGAAAGAGAAAATAAAGTAGAAAGTTTTCTTGAAAATATTTTAGTAACAAATGGACAGTTATCTCCAACCTTTGATGCGACAATTACCGATTATACAGCGTATTTAAGTGAAGATGCTACTTCTATTACTATAACGCCTAAAATTGCAAATCCAGATACACCTATTTATATAGCAAAAAATGATGGTAGTTATGAAATCGTAAATTCTGTTACTTTCACAGATTTAAGTGAAGACAATGTAGCTAAAATAAAAGTAGTAGGCACTGGGGAAACAACCATTTATACCGTTACCATTGCGCATCAAGACAAAGAAAAAATTACTTCAGAAGTATATGGACATACGATTAAAGATGGTATGATTACAACTGTAAAAATAAATACAACCCTAGAAGAGATGAAAGCACAACTTGATAATGATGCCAAATACTTAAAGATTTATGAAAGTGATGGAACAACAGAATATAAAGGAAATGCTTTAGGAACGGGTATGATTGTTAAATTATTCAAAAATGAAGAAGTCATTGATCAAAAAGTAATTGTTATTAAAGGAGACACCGATGGCAATGGAACCATCAATGCAATCGATGCTTTAAAAACCGTCAATCATATTATTGAGACCAGTCAACTTTCAGGAAGTTACCTCGTTGCAGCAGATACAACAAATGATGGAACAGTAGATGCAATTGATGCTTTAAAAATTGTAAATCATATTATTGGCACAGGGCCATTATATTAAGAAGGGAGCCATTTATGAAAAAAAATAGGATAATAAAAACCATTTGTTTCTTGATTACTCTTTTCTCTGTTTCTACTGTTCATGCAGGAAGTGTAGCATTACATCTAAACGGAGAATCAACAGTAAAGGTTGGACAAACATTTGATATTACGGTAGAAGCATCCTCAATTAACGGATTTAATGGAGGACTTGCGACTGTACAAGGAGATATTTCATTTGACCAAAGTTATATTGAATATATGAAATATAGTGGAGCATCCTCTCCTTTAAGCGTAAGCTATGGGGTTTCCACAAAAAGGTTTGTAGCGCTTGGAATGAGTGGTGAATCTATTAAAAGTACAGGTTCTATTTTCACACTTACCTTTAAAGCACTTCATCCAGGAAAAACAAATGTTAGTATCAACAATATGGTAGTAGGGGATACCAAAGCCATTGTTCATACGGCAACGACTTCTCCAAAACAAATCACAATTGTAGAGGATACAACAATTATAACGCCAACACCCACTCCAAAACCAAATACCAATACCAAACCAGTAAGTGGGGAAGTTAAACAAAAAAGTACAGTTAAATCTTCTGTGAAAACATTAGAATATTTAAGAGTCAACAATGCAATTATGACACCAAGTTTTGATAAAACGATTACAGAATATACAATTATAGTAGAAAAAGATACCGATAAATTACTCCTTGACTATGCTGCTAGCAATAGTAATGCCAAAGTAAAAGTAATAGGTAACGAATCTTTAAAAACAGGTGAAATCAGTAAAGTTGAAATAGAAGTTACAGCCGAGGATGGAAGTACACAAAAATATATTTTAAATGTTAAAAAAGAAGGACAACAGGAAAAAAGAGGTCTTTCTAAACTTACTGCTAAAGAAGGAAAATTATCTCCAAAATTTGATACAGAAACCTTTGAATATACAATTGTCGTTGGCAAAAAAGTAAAAAAATTAACATTAGATATTGTTCCTGTAGATAAAGATAGTAAAATAGAGATTATTGGAAATAAAAACTTTGAATTTGGAAAAAATGATGTTTTGGTTAAAGTAACAGATAAAGATGGATTTATAAATTACTATACCCTACATGTAAAAAAACCAAATACAATGACATTGTTTGGGATTCATATTGGTTATATAATAGGGGGCTTACTACTTTTCCTATTCCTACTATTCCTTTTATTTAAAAAGAAGAAAAAAGAAGAAAAAGTAGAAAAAATTATTGTAGAACCCATTACTTTAAGACCACAGATTACCATACCTGATGAAAATGATTTTGCAGAAAGAATTGCTAAAAAAATAGAAGAAAATAAATCAGTAGTGCCTAAGGCTGAAGAAAAGCCAATCATTGAGCCGATAAAAGAAGAAGAGTTGAAAACAGAAACCTTTTTACATCCTTTCTACGAAGAAAAGACAGAACCTGTAGAAAAGAAAAAAGAAGAGAATGATTATGTAGCGCGTCATACACAAGGTTTTATAGAAAAAAGCCAAGATGATTTATATGATGATGTTGTCACAAAAGAAGAACTTATTGGTGCTATTGAAGAAGGCAATGCTAAAAAATTAAACATGTTAATGAAACAAGAAGAAGTAAATAAATTAAAAGAAGAATTAAAAAAAGAAGAAGGAAATGAGTAAATTGTGAACTGATAATATGAAAGTAGACACAAAAAAAGACTTTGTGATCTACTTTTTTTGATACAATAAATTGAAGGAGTTGATACTATGGGAAGACCTAAAGGTGGAAATAATAGATATTGGTCTAAGGA
>JAQUWE010000033.1 GCA_028693035.1 Bacilli bacterium
TCTGTTATGGAATCTACAAAATGGAGTATAAATAATGAGGGAACTATTGAAGAATTATATTCACAAATTGATACTTTAATAAATACAATTACTAAAAATTAATTTTTGTTTTTTATTAATTGTAAAAAATCAAAAGAATATTCATGCTTATCATCCTTTGGGTGATTTTCTTTTAATATAAGTGCCCATTCATCTTTATCATAAATGAATTTTGTATCTCCATCGATTTCTGTATCGATCTCTGTTATATAAAGTTTGTCTGTAAAAGGTAAAAATTGATTATATATTGTGCTACCACCTATAATAAAAATTTCTTCATCAGTATTTTTGAAATAATTTATTGTATCCTCTATTGATTTTAGGACAATACAATCTGGTGCAGAAAAATTTTCTTGGTTTGTTATAACAACATTTTTTCTTTCTGGTAATGGTTTACCAATTCTTTTTATTATTGATTCATAAGTTTTTCTTCCCATAACTACCGTATGGCCTTTTGTTGTTTTTGCGAAATACTTAAAATCATCAGGAAGATACCAAGGAATTTCTCCTTTATTTCCTATCGTTCCATTTTTTGCTGATGCTACAATTATTGAAAACATTTTTTTTAATAGTTAAACAATCATTTTTGCCTTAATAGTTGGATGATGATTATAATCTACAAGTTTTATATCATCCATTGTAAATTTATAAATATCTTTTATTTCTGGATTAAGCCAAAGTTTTGGTAATTTCATAGGTTCTCGTGATAATTGTTCTTTTACTGCATCAAAATGTTCATGATATATATGTGCATCGTTCAAAGTAAGAACACATTCATAAGGTTTTAACCCTGTAACTTGTGCAACCATAGATAGTAGTAGGGCATAAGAAGCGATATTGAAAGGAACACCTAAAAACATATCGCAACTTCTTTGGAGCATGTGAAGTGAAATTTTTCCATCAGCTACAAAGAATTGAAAAAGTATGTGACATGGTGGAAGTGCCATTTGATCAAGTTCTCCTGGATTCCATGCTGTTACAATCAAGCGTCTATCATTTGGATCTTTTTTAATTTTCTCAATAACTTCTGTTAACTGGTCTAATACTGTGCCATCTGGTCTTTTCCATTGTCTCCATTGAACACCATAAATTCTTCCAAGATCTCCATCAAATTTTACTTTTGGTTTCCAGAAAGAAGCTTCTGCATTATCAGTCCAAATAGTATGTTCTGCAGGTTTACCATCTTTGCTCATTATTTCTTTTAATCTAGTATCACTATTACTGCCTTCAATAAACCAAAGTAGCTCTCCTTTAACCGCATTAAAAGCTAATTGTTTTGTAGTAACTGCTGGGAAACCATCTTCTAAATTGAAACGTAATTGTTTTGCCCACAATGCTCTAGTTACAGCGTTTCTACCTTTACGATCTACCCCGTTTTCAAGTATTTCTCTCAAAACATCATTATATTGTTTCATTTGTTTAGTAATTTAGACTAATAAATATGACTTATATACTCAGATTATATCATTTATTTTTTATAGTGCATAAGGTCATTTTTAATGATATTCTATAAGCATATTAATGAATTAATTAACAATTAAGATGAAAAAAGGAAAATTTATTGTTATAGATGGAACAGATGGAAGTGGAAAGGGGACACAAACTAACCTATTGGTTGAAAGACTTTTAAAAGAAAATAAAAAAGTTAAAAAAATGGATTTTCCTCAATATAAAAATAATTTTTTTGGGAGATTATTGAGAGATTGTCTTGATGGTAAACTTGGAGATTTTATTGCAGTGAATCCAAAAATTGCATCTGTTCTTTATGCAGCAGACAGATGGGAATCGGCAAGTAATATAAGAAAATGGCTGGATGAAGGTTATACAATAATTTCTGATAGATATGTAAGTTCAAATCAAATACACCAAGGAGGAAAAATAAAAAATGATAAAGACAGGGTTGAGTTTATGAAATGGCTTGATGAAATGGAATTTAAAATTTTTAAAATACCAAAACCAGATGGAATTATATTTTTAGATGTTCCAATAAAAATAACAGAAAAACTTATCAAAGGTAGAGCTAAAGATATTGCAAAAAAGACTTCTAAAAAAGTTTACAGAGATTTAGCTGATAAAAATAAAAATTATTTAGAAAATTCAAGAATTAGTGCATTAAAAATTGTTAAGAATAATAATGCATGGTATGGAATTAATTGTGTGAAAGGTAATTCGATGATGTCTATAGAAGAAGTTCATGGAAAGGTCTATGATTTGTTTAATAAAATAATAAAAAAATAAAATGAAATCCCGTTAGAGGCCAGAAAGACTCCTTTCTTTTTTTAGCGAGATAAGATTAATAATTTATTAGTAATTTAATTTAGATATAGCAAAAATTCATAATGCTAATATCTCTAACAGGATGAAAGACAAACAAATTGAAAAATTGATAAAAGCAGAAGAAGCAAGACAAAAGAAAACTATATCTTTAATAGCTTCTGAAAATTATGTTTCAGATGATGTGCTTAAAGCTCTTGGTTCAAAATTTACAAACAAATATTCTGAAGGTTATCCAGGCAAAAGATATTATAAAGGTCAAGAAAATACAGATAAACTTGAAATTCTTACACAAGAAAGAGCTTTGAAAGCTTTTAAATTAAACAAAAAAGATTGGCATGTAAATGTTCAAGGCCTTTCTGGTTCACCTGCAAACTTAGCAGTTTATCTAGGACTTATTCCGCAAGGTGGGAAGGTTATGGGTATGTCACTTTCACACGGAGGGCATCTTACTCACGGTCACAAAGTTTCTGCTACTGGTAAAATTTGGACCCAAATACCTTATGGAGTAAACAAAAATACAGAAATGATTGATTATGATGAGCTCAAAAAGATTGCAATAGAAAATAAACCAAATATGATAATTGCTGGCTTTACTGCATATCCAAGAATTGTAGATTTCAAAAAGTTTAGAGAAATTGC
>JAQUWE010000007.1 GCA_028693035.1 Bacilli bacterium
GCACCTTTTTGTAAACTTTTATCTTTTTCATTGTTGCCCCTTCTCTCTTTCCAATGCTTCCCTTTTAGAATAAATACATCCACAATAATTTTGTCTATATAAATGATATAAATCAGAAAGTTCTACGGATCTTTTATACCCATTTTTCTTTTTAAAATCAGCATATAAATAGGGAATATTATATTTTTCACTCAGTTCTTTCCCAATTTCATTCAATACTTTGGCATTTTTATAAGGGCTTACAGACAAAGTAGTTGTAAAATAATCAAAACCTTCCTGTTTTGCATATTTTGCGCAGCTTTCTAAACGCATGCGATAACAGATAAAGCACCTGGTACTTCCTTCTTTTAAATTTCTATATTCTTCTATATTTTTTTCATATACATCATTTTCATAAATACCTTTTTTTATATGGATAGGATTTTCTAAAGGCATTTCTTTGATTAACTTTTCTTGTTCTAAGAATCTTTTTTCGAATTCTAAGGTAGAATCTATATTAGGATTATAATAATAAATCGTAATTTCAAAATAGCGCGATAAAAGTTCTAAAACAGAAGAACTACAAGGACCGCAGCAACTATGTAATAATAAAGTAGGCACTGGATCTTTTGGTAATTTTTTTAGAATTTCTTCCATTTGTAGCCAAGCATTCATATTACAAACCCACAAAAGCTAAAAAGAGTAAGAAAGCTGTATAAAGTCCTAAAACAATCATTCCGTTAATTTTTTCAAAAGTAGTAGATTTATATTTGATTCCTACTGCAATGGTTCCTAACACACCACCAATTAAACCACCAATGTGTGCGCCATTATCAATGCCAGGTATCATAAATCCAATGACTAAATTTAGTAAGATAAGAGGTACAATTTGGGATTTAACCACAGTACCAAGATAAACCCTATAATAATACCCAAAGTATAATAAAGAGCCAAGAAGTCCAAATACAGCACCTGAAGCACCTAGAGAAGCTCCATTGTCTCCCATAAAGGTCATTGATAAGAGACTTCCTGTAAATCCGCTTACCAAATAAACAAATAAATATCTTCCTCTTCCAAGGAAACTTTCCAACTGCGAACCTATGATATATAAAGCATAAGCATTACATAGAAAATGCCATAAATTATAATGAAGGAAAAAACCTGTAAAAAGACGATAATAATCAGTTCCAATATGTTCTTTACTAATCAGAAGTAAATCATTTACAATAGAAGAATCCATACGGGCAAGTAAAAAGATAAGAGCATTGATAGCTAATAATACATACGTAACGACTGGTGTTTTTTTAGCAAAAACATTTTCATTACGAGTTGCTTCTTCTTCACTTTTTTTGTTGATATCACCTGTTAATTTCATAAAAAGTTCTAGTCCTTTCTCTTTAAAATCACTTTCTTCTTTTACTTTAGGAAAATATTTGCTTAAAAAAGTATTTTTTTCTAGTTCTTCTATAGTATTGATTTCAATACAAGACACTTTGCCAAAGTCAGTTTGTTCCTTGATAGCATTTACATTGTCTCCTAAATTGACAAAAATACTGAGTGTTTGTAAGCCAAAAGTAAAAGTTTTTTTCTTGATTTTTTTTAATACATGATTGGTTTTAAAGAGATCGTATTGGAATTGTTCATCATTATGAATATAATTGGAAACAATACGTACAACCTTGTACTCTTCTTCTAAGTTTTCTAACCATATTTCATTTTGTACACCGTGTAAAACAATCGGTGTATATGCTTCTTCGGTAATAAAATAATGTAATAATTTCATCACAAGTTCATCTGATTCATTTAAAATGACATCTTTCATTCTCTCACCTCATTTTATATTGTGTCATAGTCTAAAACTTAATTATGACTTTGATAAATTTTTAATATATTTTGGAAGGTTTCAGGAAGTGGACTATGAAATTCCATATATTCTCCTGTTTTTGGATGGATAAATCCAAGTCCTTCTGCATGTAAACATTGCCCTGTTTCATCTGTTTTTTTTCTATTTCCATAAGCAGGATCGTTGACAACAGGATGTCCTATATAATTCAAATGTACTCTAATTTGATGGGTTCTTCCTGTCTCTAGTTCTAAAGAAAGCAAAGTTGCATCTTTATATCTTTCTAGTACTTTAAAGTGTGTGATTGCTTTTTTACCACCTGATACAACAGACATTTTTTTACGATCTTTTTCATCTCTTCCAATAGGGGCGTCTATGGTTCCTGTATCATGCACAATTACGCCATGTACGAGTGCCATATATCTTCTATATGTAGTTTTTTCTTCTAATTGTTTCGCTAAAAGTTCGTGTGCTTTATTGTTTTTTGCGACCATCAAAAGTCCCGTCGTATACGCATCTATTCTATGCACAATGCCTGGTCTAAAGGAACCATTGAGATCACTTAATGTTTTTGCATGATACATAAGTGCATTTACAAGTGTTCCTCTTTTATTCCCTACAGCAGGATGCACCACCATGCCATTTTCTTTGTCTACAACAATTACGTCATCATCTTCATAAACAATATTTAATGGAATATTTTCAGGTTCCGCAGCTAAGGCTTCTTCCTCATATTCATCTATAGTAATGGTATCCCCTTGTTTTACTATATAACTATTTTTACATTTTGTTCCATTTACTTTTATATAAGAAGCTTCCATCATTTTTTGGATTTTAGAGCGACTTATATCTAGTTTTTGCATTAAATAGGTATCGATTCTACCTACATTTTCTTCTAATTTAATGGTTTCCATTCTGTTCCTCCTTTATAATGGTGTAAATGATGAGAATGACAGCACTTACAATCATAATATCTGCAATATTAAAGACAGGAAAAGCATAGGTACCGAAAGTGAAATCAAAAAAATCTATCACATACCCAAGTACAATTCTATCTATTAAATTTCCTAGAATTCCCCCTATCAATAAACTATAGGTAAGAATATCTAATTTTTTTAGTGTCTTATTTTTTATAAAAACAAAGTAGATGACACACAAGGATAAAAGCGCTACTAAAATGAAAAAGAAACGATTTCCATCTAAAATACTAAAAGCAGCCCCAAAATTTTGCACATGCGTCAAATGAAAAAAACCATCTATAATTGGCAAAGAGGTATTTAGTTCCATAAAAATACTTATCAAAAATTTACTAATTTGATCAAGTATGATACCAAGGAACGAAAAAAGCAAGATTTTTTTCATAGCAATCACCTTTTTTTATTATAGCAGAAAAGAGGCTTTCTGACCAGCCTTTCCTATTGGTTTATTTCTACTATAGATGCATCGTCCTGTAAAACTTTTGCAACTTTGCTTGGATACAATAAATAAAGTTCGTGTAAAGCTCTTGTCATTGATACATATAAAAGTTTCATATCTAATACATCTGCAGTATGAAATGCCTCCTCGCTTACATCCATAATAATGACAGCATCAAATTCAAGTCCTTTAGAAAGGGTACTCGTAAGAATACAAACACCTCCTGTATAGGTATCTTCATTTTCGTGAATATGGGTAAGAGAAATCCCTTTTGTTTTTAAATATTTATAAGCTTTTTGTACTTCATTCTCTTCTTTGTGAATGATGGCAATGGATTCATATTTTGTTTGTAATTCTTGTAAAAGTGTATAAATGGTTTCATAAGGTGTATTCGTTTTTTCATATATTACATTTTTTCCATGTCTTATTACTGGTACCGCTTGTTTTAAATGTAAATATTTATTGATTTTATTGGCTTCTACCATAATTTCAATGGTGGTACGATAACTTTTCTCTAAATAAATTAAATCTGTATTTTGATTAAAGGACGTTTGTAAAACGGAATCCCAAGATTGAATACTCCTACTTGGAAATAAAGATTGGGCTAAATCTCCAAAAATACTGAACGTTGCACTTTTAAATATTTTTTTCAATGCATAAAAGTGAAAATCATTATAATCTTGTGCTTCATCTAAAACAATATGTTTATAGTTTTCATAATATCCACTACCCTGCATTTTGTATTTTAAATAAAGAAGTCCTGGTAAATCTTCAATACGATATTTTTTATTTTTTATGTCTTTTGCCTCTTTTTCACTAATGCCCTTCTTTTTCAATAAAAACTGGCTATATAAAATTTGTGGCTGTTCTACAAATAAGGAAAAGTGTTTTCTAAGGCGACTTTTTAATCCTTTCTCTAATTCTGTTTCTATTTTTGACAATTCTTTCTTTTTTAATACCAATACATCTTTTGATAAAATGGCTAACTCTTGATAGTATTTTCTTGATAATTGTGTCCATATTTCTTGTTTATGGTTTTGAATATGTTTTGATAGAAGTAATAAAAGTCTCTCCCATTTTTGAGAAGCAAAATCATAATTTTTCAAGCAAAGCTCTTGGTATACCTTTTTTATAAGGGAAGCAGATAGAATAGGAATCCCCCAAATAACAAAGGAATGATTTTCCATATAGGTTTCTTCTCTCTCTTTTAGAAAAGCATCTATTTCCTTTTGACAAACAAGAGAAGTTTTGTAGGAAGAATTTTCCGTTTCTCCTTTTAAAAGATGCCATTTCTGTTTTAAATACTTACTTGTAAAAGAAAGAAAGTCATTTTGACTAACATCATATACATCCAAATCCGGAAGTACAGATGAAATATAGTTTACAAAAAAGGAATTGGGTCCAATGACCATAAAATCTCTTGAATAAATAGTATCTTTGTGCTGATAAACAAGATAGGCAATACGGTGCAAAGCAACAGTCGTCTTCCCAGAACCTGCCACACCTTGTACGACCATGTTTCTTTGAATGGGTTTTCTTATAATGGTATTTTGTTCAGACTGAATCGATGCCACAATGCTTTTTAAACGGCTGTCAGCATTGGCACTTAAATAGGGTTTTAATATTTCATCTTGTGAAACAGAATCAACATCTCTATAGGAAATAAGTTCTGATTTTTCAATTTCATATTGTCTTTTTAAAAGAAGTTCTCCGTGAATGTTTCCTTTGGGCGCTGCATAAAAGGCTTTCCCTACTCCATGGTCATAATAAACAGACGCAATAGGAGCTCTCCAATCGGTTACCACAATTTGTTCTTTTTCATTAATTAAACCTATTTTTCCAATATAGAAGTTTTCTTTATTCTGTTTTTCTTCGATAAAATCAATACGGGCAAAATAAGGATGATTTTTTCCAGCATATAAATTTTTAAGCTTAAATTTCATTTCTTCTTTTGCTTCTTCGGCAATCCAATCATCATTTTGATAGGTTTTATAAACATTTTCTACTTTTTGTGTCGTTCTTTTTAAAGCTTTTTCAAACTCTTTGATGACAAGTGCTAACTTCTTTTTTTCCTGTTCTAATTCTAGCATCTAATCCCCTCCTTCTCTTTACGAAAAAAGCCTCTTTTTTTTCAAAGAGGGAAATGATAAAAAGTGTTATTTACTACCGGCTTCTACTGATTACCATTTCCATATGATCAAAAGTAGAAACGTTCTTTTTAACTAAGCACATAAAGTATAACAAAAGGAAAAGTTCTTTGTCAAGAACTTTGTGAGATTTGATATTCTTTTTCAACAACCTTTTTATCAGAGGTATACCATATTACCTTTATGTATTTACCAGCCTTTGCACTTTGTTTTTGCTCTAAATACTGTTGGCCTTCTTCTAATGACTGCATATAGAGTATTTGCGCAAGTGCGTCAGCATATCCGGCATCATTCGCAATGACGGTCACGGCTTTATGATAAGTAGGTGCCTCGTATGTTTTTGGAGAAATAATTGAATCATTTACTGTTTTGGTCACAATTGATTCTTCTTTTTCTTCTAACATTTTATAATAATTGCCTTTTTCTGTAGGATCTTCGAGTCCTATTTTATAAAAACTGTCTCCATAGTGTTTTCCTACTATAATATTGCCTCCAGCATTTATAATATATTTTGAAATACCATTTTTTAGTAAATAGGCCTTTACAGCTTCGTTAGCGGTTCCTTTTCTAAAGGAAGTCAGTGTAATATCTGCTTTCTGATTTTTAATGTTGTTATTATTTAGCAATGCAATTTCATCAATATCTGATTTTGCTTTTTCCATATCTGTCTTGGTTCTGCCATCTAAATAAAGTCTTTCTATAGCAGCCGCTCCTACATCTAAAAGACCCTTACTTTCTGTATAAAGACTTTTTCCGAAAGCAATCATACTATATAAATCTTCTTCTATTTTAATAGAAGCATCCTTTGAGGAATTGTTTTTTATATAATATATATTTTTTAGAGAAGGACTTTTTCTTTGACTTGTAAGTATTTCATATTTCGCATAGATTTTAGCAAGTTCTTTGAAAGTTTTTCTAGCTTTACTAGGACTTTTTGTATATATTTTTATATTGATATA
Organism: Bacilli bacterium; assembly: GCA_028693035.1. Taxonomy (GTDB): domain Bacteria; phylum Bacillota_I; class Bacilli_A; order RF39; family UBA660; genus RUG12867. The sequence continues at coordinate 6,345 of JAQUWE010000007.1, forward strand.
GGAGTCCATATAATGATAAGTTTTGTGATATTCTCTTATTTTTTGAGAGTCAATGATGAGATAAAAAGCAAAAAAAACAATAAGAAGAACTGATACAATAGGACCGTAATACATTTTCCATAACTTCTTCATAATTTCACCTCTACTTATTATCTCATAAAAAAAAAGAAAAGAATACTTATTTTCTACATCGTTTTATAAATTTATATATTTTATAAACCTTCATAAACATGTACAAGTTCTTTTCCAACGTTACTTATATCTTTTTTGCTTGCTTCTAAATACCCTTTTTCTGTTACGTCTTTTAATTGACCATTTAAGATTTGTTTGATTTTTTCTTCAAATTCATCTACATTTTTTGCTTTATAACAATTGATACCATCTTGAAGCCATTCTTCAAATACTGGAATATCTCTTACTAATAAATGTTGTTTGCTTGTAAGTGCTTCTAAAGCAGGAATTCCTTCTGTTTCTTCCAATGTAGGGAACAAGTATAGATTGGCACCAGACAAAGCCCCTTTAATCATAGAGGGTTCTACATACCCTGGAAAAAGTAAATTGGGGAGTTTTGAATGAACAGCCCTTTTTATTTTATTTGGAGATGCAACCAAAGGACTGTGCCCAAACCAAATGAATTTATATTCTGGCATTCTTTTGGCAAGCTCTACAAAATCTAAAAGTCCTTTTCTTTCAATATACAAACCAATGCCTACAATTACTTTATCCTCTTTTTTAAATCCATATTCTTTTCTGAATTTTTTACCTGCTTCTTCATTTTTTTCAAAAAATTTAGTTTCAATTCCATTGGATATTACCGAAATAGGTACTTTAATGCCATAGCCTTCCAAAAGTCTTTTTGCGTATGGGGTTGGGGTTACAATGGCATTTCCTAAGTTGTAGCATTTTATAATCCATTTTTTAAATAAAGGGGAAAACAAATTAGATCCTATAAAGGAATTTTTAAAATCCTCTTCTGTAGAATGTGCATGATATACTACTTTTTTTCCTTTTTTCTTTGCTTGTTTTGCTAAAAAGTAAGATTTAGGTCCATAAAAATTCAAATGAATAATATCATATTCATCTTTAGGATTTGTCGTATATGGGATATGCATAGAGTCAAGTGCTTTCATTTGATGTTTAATGGCTTTTCCAAGTCCTGATTTTCCTACATATTTTGAAAATTCTGTATACAATAATATTTTCATTTTATCACCTATAAAAATATTATAACACGGTTTTTAAGAAATCGCTATTGATTTAAAGAAACCAATATTACATCTTCTCCAATCTTTTCAATTTGATCCCATTTGATTTCTATCTCACCACTACTTGAAAAGAAGGAAACAAAGAATTTACTACGTTCGACAATTAAACTATTCATAGTTCCACTGTCTCCAATATTGATATCAATAATATTTCCAATCTTTTTTCCATCTTTTATATTGATGACATCTTTGTGCTGTAATTCTGAAAGTCTCATCCTACCACCCTATTTTATTGTACGTAAAAATAGTTCTAACTAGAACTATTTCTCTTTTTATATAAGACTATTGTATAGCATGAATTTTATTTAAAAACGTTAATACTGCCATCTACTTCTTCTAAAGATGGGAATAGTTTTTTTTCTAATTCGCCTAAAATATTGTCATCACTTGTATTAATATAGTAACGCATTTCATCGTCTTCAAATAAAAGCTTAATGCTTGTATTGGTTCCTTTTAATTGACGAATAAAAGTATATACTTTTACGATTTTTTTATCTTCAAAAGGGATTTCTTTAAATAAAAGACTTGTTGGATTTCTTCAAACATAGAGGTATCATCTCTTAGTGTTTTAAATGTAACGGTCTTATGCCCTAAGTGATTGAAAGAAAATGTAATAATAATATGTTCTTTCGCAACTGCACTTACAAGTTTTTCTAGGTATGGATGGTTGTAATCGTTGATTCTAAATGTAATATAAGGTTTTTTAATCATATTTTGTGTTTCTTTACCTGGATTACATTTGACAGTTTCAATATTGGCATTGAAGCATTCCATAAGCAAATCATATAATGCTTGGTTTTTTTGGGCAAATTTTTTCGCATAACTCTTTTTGTTTAATAAAACTCTCTTAAAACTATAAATATTCTTTTTCTTACGTACTTTTTTTCCTTCAAACATATTCTCACTCCTATTTTTACTAATATAAGTATATCATTCAATAAAAAAAGAAGCAAGATGATTACTTCTTTCTGAGTCCAAAAACTTTAGCGTTTGCTTCTGCTTGCTCATATAAATTTAAAAATTCAACAAAATGAGCATTTGCTTCTGCTTGCTCATATAAGTTTAAAAATCCAGCAAAATTAGCATTTGGATGATAGAGTAAAGTTTGGCAACGTTTATAATACTCTTCAGCATCCTCAGGAAGTTCTATTTCCCTACTTCTTTTAGGTGTAACAGATTGAATGATATCTAAAAGATCTTCACTATTAGACTTTGTATATGTCAAACCTATAAAGTTCATTTTTACAGGAGCTGTAATCATTTTTGTGAAATCAGGACCCAGTTCCTGATAGAACCATTTTATCTCTTCTTGGTCTTTTAAAATAGCTGTAATCACCTGTACCAATTCAAAATTTGTTTGTATAAGTTTTTCTATGGCAGAATTTGTAATACTATCAAAAAGAAGGATTTTTTCTGCAGAATGAAAACAACTATCAATCAAATTTGCTCTTACATTTTGAAGAACAAACTGATGTTTTGCTTCCAAACTAAATTCAATTAGGTAACCATCATTAATTGCTATCATACCTTTCACCTCCTATTAAAAATATCAATAATTCTGCTTTATATTATCAATATACCACTTTTTTAATACAAATAATAACTATCTTTTTTTACTGAATTTTAACATTTTTGCATTATATTTTCCTTCATTATAAAGAGTAGAAAATTTTTCGAAAAGGATTTCTTCACTCTTGCTACTACATTTTTTTTCATGTCTTGTATGTTCACAGCGAAGATACAAATCTTCTGTATCCTCAGGAAGCTCTATCGTTTTCTTTATATGGGGTTCTAATGCAGATGGTATTTCAGCACCTTCTACGTGCGCTACCGTTGCATGCAAATACCCTAGATGGTTGCGACTAATCCATTCATCAAATACTTCTGTAAAATCTTCCCTAAGAAAAGCATACTCTGCTTTCAATTGTTCTTGATCTTCCAAAAGACCTGTGATCAAACAAACCAATTTCATGATTTCCACTAATTCTGTTTCATTCGCACTATTTATTTTTCCTATAGGAACTGTTCTGTTTTCTTTTTCTAAAATCAAATACTTCTTTATTAAAGCATTGCGTTCTTTCGATAAAATAGAAGCATCTGTTACTTCTAAATCAAATTCGATTAGATGTCCATTATCAATTGCTATCATGCTTTTTTTCACCTCTTAAATTGGTATTATAACACTTTTTAGGAAAATTTGTATAAAAATATGAAATTTTATCTTAATAAAAAGGAAAGGAGAATTATATGGCACGTTACAAAGTAGAAATTTGTGGCGTGAATACTGCGAATATCAAAGTTCTTACCAATGAAGAAATGGTTGCTCTCTTTGAAAAATACCAAAAGGGAGACCTTATGGCTAAAGAAGATTTAATTAATGGAAATTTAAAACTTGTTTTAGCAATTCTAAAAAAATACAGCAATCGTACTGACAATATGGATGATTTATTTCAAGTAGGTTGCATCGGACTCATTAAAGCTATAGATAATTTTGATTTGAGTTTCGCTGTTAAATTTTCAACTTATGCTTGTCCTATGATTATAGGAGAAATCAAACGTTTTTTAAGAGACAATAATAGTGTAAGAGTCTCTAGAAGTATCAAAGATACTGCTTATAAGATTTTACAAAAAAAAGAAGAACTAATCCGTTTGTTAGGACATGAACCCCCTATTGGGATGCTTTCTAAAGAATTAGAACTGTCGGAATATGATATTAACCATGCCTTAGATTCCCTAAAAGACACAGTCAGTATGTATGAACCTATTTATAATGATGGTGGGGATACCATTTACTTAGTAGACCAATTACAAGATAAAAAAACAGTAGCAGGTGCATTAGAAAATCAGTTTATGTTAAAAGAAGCCATTGAACATTTAAAAGAAAGAGAAAGACATATTATTAAAGAAAGATATTTTATGGGACGCACCCAAATGGAGTTAGCAGAAGAAATAGGCATATCACAAGCTCAAATATCTCGTTTAGAAAAAAATGGCTTAGAAACTATCAAAAAAATGATACTATAAAACAGATGCTTTATAAACATCTGTTTTTTCATTTTACTTTATAAATATAAGATACCATTTTAGAAAAACGATACAAAATAAGATTGGCTTTATTGATAGCAATGCTTTTACCAATGGCCTTTCCACCTATAGTAAGAGAAGCAATAATAGCCGTAACAAATAAAGTTATAAACAAACTATTTATTTTTAAAATTTGGGACAATGACAACGCAATCGTAACACCTGCTGATCCTGAAATAACCCCACAAATATCTCCAATTACATCATTGCAAAAACTAGATACTTTATCTGCATTCTTTTTCCATTTTACTGCTATATTAGCACCCTTTACTTTTCGTGCATTCATAGAATGAAACACTTTTTCTTCGGAAGCTGTTACTGCAACACCTATCATATCAAATAAAACACCAATAAAAATGAAAAAAAATACCAAAACAATGCCTATATAGAAAGGGGCTTTAGGAAGGGTTGTTTCTGAAACAAAGGACAATCCAAAAGAAATTACAAAAGCAGTAATAAATATGGTTATTATCCATTTTATATCAGCCTTTTCTTTTTTTTCTCTTCTATTTTGAATCTTTAAATTTCTTAGTTCCCCTTTTATCTTACTTTTTTCTTCTCTATTCATACTTGTCCTCTTTTAATCATAAAAAAAATTAATGGCGACCTATTATGGTAAACTTTGAGTCTTAGGTCAAGTAGGGTTTCCCTAACTTCTACATTCCGTTACCAGAATTGCGGTTCCCCATTAAAGAAGTTAATATACATAATGTATATGACTTGATTGCCACTTAGTACCCACTGCAATCCCATACAGGTGCACACTCTAGGAGATTTCCTCACCAATCTTTATTCCTAATTCTTTGTTGCAAGTACCATTTCAAAGTGCAGTTACTACTCTTTTGGCCAAAAAAGTAGAACCGTTCACTTATCCCAAAATACTCACGCAAGACAAGCTACACTACTCATAGCTATTCGCCACATAGTAGGTTTAATCCTAGGTCGTACAAAGTCCATCATCAAAAACTACTTTTCTTTGCGTATAGGCTTTGCACAAATATAGGTCTCCACGAGAATTGGGTCGGTTGCCGTATGCCATTACGATCGCCCAAAGCTCTATCTTCCAGCACTCACCCCAAACTGGGCGTAAGAAGCAAGCACCAAAAGCTTCATAGATGTGCTCTTTAACGGATTTTTAGCCCCGTCTTCGTAATAAAGGTCTTGACTAGAATAATGTGCCATTAATTTACGTAGAAATCATAACATACATTCGCTATTCTGTCAATTTGAACGATGTTATAAATCTAGTACATATTATGTTATAAAAAAAAGAAAATGTATGGAGAATATAACAATTCTTTATACATTTCCACTATTTTTTAATTCTTTAAGTCCATTTAAAATACATCTTTTTATAAAGACAACAATATAGCATAGAATAAAAATACCTGGCACAAATAAGAACAAGTAAGGAAAGGCCTTTGTTGCTGTGCCTAATTGTTTGGCAAATTTTGTGTAGAAATAAAAATCGGCAAGACAAGAAATCAAATAAACATCAAAAGATAATTTAGAGAAATCAGTCACCATAATACGGAGTGGTTTCCATTTTATATGCATTTGATAAAAGAATATAAAAATAAGGGTTGCTAACATAACTGTTGGTAAGGCATTGTACCCATCAAATAGAAAGGGATCAAAAACTTTACCTTGGCTATAAAAGAAACTGCATACTGTTTCAAAAAAGAGAAGAAAGACAATAGAAAGAGCCCCTACTACTTTAGATAAATGGATTTGGTACTCTTTAATATAAGAACCTATAAAGTAATACAAAATTGGATACAACATAGTCCACCAAGAAGGTACCAAATTCAAATGCACATTTCCTATCGTGATGGCATTAAAAATAGAAGGAAGTCCTACCAATGCTGCAAGTGAAATCAATAGAATTTGTTTGTTTCTTTTCGTATCTATGTTTTTATACAATATATTAAGAAAAGGAATCAGTAGAAAAAGACCTATATACATATTTACATACCATGCATAATCAATTGTAGTAAAATTAAAGATGCCCATAAGTAAAGACCCATAAGAACGATCTGTATGAAAAATAAATTTTTTCACTAAAATTGCCAAAATAGAAATAAGTAAATAAGAACTTAAAATAGGCACTATACTATGATAATGTTCTTTATTTGGTTTCTTATTGCCTTTTAAATATCTAGTTAAAATAATAAACAACGGTACACAAGTATAAAATAACCAACGCATTCCTGTCATTATAAACATAGACAAACCTTCCATTTTTGCTTCATAAAAATGATTATACAGAAAAAAGTGAACCCCTATTACAAACAAAACAGCTAAAAAACGAATAATATCAAGTCCATTTGATCTTGTCACAACTTTTTGTATTTCTTTATTCTTCATGTATACTCCTCCTTAGTGTGTATCAATAAAATTTTCGATTAGGCGTACCATATTTTGTGTGTTGGAATGATATGGCTTATATTCCCTTTTTTTTGCTGCTTCAATAGCTTCGGTTACCTTTTTGAAATTTTTTAACTCCGTAATATATCCGTCTCTTACAAATTCTTTAATAATCTGTTTTTGGTGGTCATTGGTATGTTCTCCATATTTTTTTAGCCTAGCAGCTGCCACAACAGGCTTCTTATGATGAAGACCTGCTAAAATAGAACCAACCCCTCCATGGGTAATCAAGATATCACATTTTTCTGTCCACTTTTCCATTTGATCTCTATCTACAAAATCAAAGATTTTCATGTTTTTTGATGCATATTTAGAATATCCTATTTGCGCAACGACTTCTTCTTTAATTTGACCTTGGTCTATTGCTTTGTCAACTGCTTCTAGTAAACGTTCAAAACCTTTATCTTGTGTTCCTAGTGTGATTAATATCATAAAATCCTCCTAATAAATCCATCCGCCATAAACCGCTTTAGGATACAATGTCAACATCTCTTCCCACTGTACAATAAAAAGATCTGCGAAATGATAAATAAGCCTTCCTGTAGCTGTTTTCGTATTAATATTGGCAAATGTTTCAATATAAATAATTTTACTTCCAAAAATTTTGCCAATACAGCACATAGGGCCAGCTGTATGTACACCAGTGGTTACAATATATTTTGGACGCAATTTTATATAAAAATAAAGGCTCTTAAAACAGTTTGCAAGTAATTTAAACGGATAAGAAAGTAAATGATCCTTTGTTCCGTAAATCAGGTAACTTACTCTATTTTGGTATTTCTTTGCTAACATTTTTGTAGATTTATCTTTTTCTGTAATAATGTGATACTCATATTTAGAAAACATGTCTTTTAATTGAAGTAATTCTGACAAATGTCCTCCCGTACTTGAAATAAACAAAACCTTTTTTTTATTTTTCTTTTTCAAATAACTTCACCCACTCTTTTTTTACATTTTTACCAGTAAATTGTTTCGCTTTTTTTACAGCATTTGCTCCCATAACAATGCGTCTATTGGGACTGTTTAGAAGTTCTATAACACGTTTTGCCATTTTTTCTTTGTCTCTATTTTGAATCAAATATCCATCCCAATTGTCTTCGATAATTTCTCTTGCTCCCTGCGCACTATCAAAAGCAATACAAGGAATTCCATAAGAAAGGGCTTCTAGTAAAACAATTCCAAAAGATTCTGTATAAGAAGGAAGTGTAAAAATAGAAGCTTCTTTTAAAATTGGATGCATTTGTTCTTTATTTAAAAAGCCATGCATGGTAATTTTATCTGTCAAATCGTAATCAGCAATCTTTTTTCTGATAGCTTCTTCTTCTGGACCAGCACCAATAATATCTAAGTGAAAATCTTTTCCTTTTTTTCTAACAATATCCATTACTTCAATTAAGTCTAAATGACCTTTTTCTTTAGAAAGTCTCCCTACTGTAACAATATGATTGGTTTCGACCTTGGATTTTTCTTTAGGAAGTGTTTCTATAAAATTAGGTATGTAAATAGGTGTACAGAAATTATCTGTCATCCTTTTTTCATAAAATTGTTGTAATTCTTTAGATACAAGAATAAGGTAATCTAAATCTTGAGTTGAAGATACAACTCTTTGTATATATTTTTCATCTCCATTATGATGATTGTGTTCCCATCCAATTTTAATAGCATCTTTTTTACCATGTTTCATAAGGGAAGTATTGATAAAATCACGAGTAGAAAGAATAATATCACTATCACAGTTTTGTAAGTATAGACGCAGTACCTCTTTCCTTTTTTTATACATAGAAAGGCCATCTACTCCATCTTTCCATAGTGTTTTAAAATGGAAACCTTTTAGATAATCTTGGTATAATTTTTTACATAATTTAAACCATTTAAAATGAAAAAATAAAAGTTTATAATTTTCTACTTTTTTAGGTAAATCCGTTTTTAATAAATATGTTATTTTTACTCTGGGATCTATATAAAAAGAAGATTTTGAAAGTTCATAAATAGATACGATTTCGATTTTATAATCTTTGCATAAAAGATTGGATAAAGAAGCAATTGCACTTTCTATACCTCCAAAGCCCATATGTAAGGAAAGAATTGTTATTTTTTTCATTATACCACCTACTTTCATTATACAAAATTTAAGGAATAGAGTAAAGGAAATTCCTAAAGAAAAAACGGTTCTATAAAGAGAAAACACAAAGAATCTTTCTTATAATAAAAAGATTTCACTCTCTTCGCCCTTTACTTGTTTTTTTATTTATATCTATGGTACAATAAAAAAATCATGTAGGAGGTTTTTTTATGGTCACTTATATCACATGTCTTATTTTAGGATTGCTTGGTATCCACTTTTTTGGAAGAAAAAAATTTAATGATGCTTATATATCTAAGAGCCAATCCAATAGTATTAGAGGTCTTTTAGGTATTATGGTAGTCTTTCACCATTTGAGCCAAAATATTGATTTAACCCTTTTTGGTTATCCCTTTTTTAAGATCAGTGGATTTCTGATTGTATCTGTTTTTTTCTTTTATTCCGGATATGGTTTGTTTTATAGTCTTTCTAAAAAGGAAAATTATTTAGAAAAATTCATTGTTGGAAGAATACCTAGTATTTATATTCCTTTTATGAGTGCTAATATCATTTATTTAGTTGTCCATATATTACTATTTAAACACCACTATTCTTTTTCTTCTATCATAAAAGGTTTCTTTGGATTTGAACTTGTAAGTGGTGTTTTCTGGTATATGTGGATTCTATTACTTCTATATTTCATTTTTTATATTATTTTTTCTTCCTTTTCTAAAAAGAAAGGAATCTATATCATGACCTTTATTACCCTTTTAATTCTTCTTACCATGACAACCTCAAAAGGTATTGAGAGCTACTGGTATATTTCTATTCCTGGATTTCTTACTGGTATGTGGTTTGCTTTCAAGGAAAAACAAATTATATCTATTTTTAAAAAATACTATGGCATTGCTTTGCCTTTGGTGGTGCTATTTACAGCTTACTGTGTTATGTCTATTTTAGGTATTAGATTTGCTATTTATAATTTTTATATTTGGTGTTTGGTTTATTTTGGACTTGCTATTTCTATCAATATATTATTGATTTTGGCTTTACTCAAATGTCAGATTAAAAACAAATTTCTAGATTTTTTAGGAAACATTTCTCTAGAAATCTATCTTCTTCATATTCTTTTACTTGATAGTATTCGTATTTTAGGGGTTGGACAGGATCGTCCCTTCCTCTTTACCTTTCTTGTTTTAGAAAGTGCGATTGTTTTTGCCTATTTTGTACATAAAGGAAATCAAAAAATTGTGCATTGGATAAAAGCAAAACAAAGCAAATAAAAAGATACAAAAGTATCTTTTTTTTATTCCATTTTTTCTGTTTCTTTTACTATATAAATAGGTCTGTTTTTGGTTTCTAAATATGTTTTAGATAAATATTGTCCCATAATTCCAATACAGAATAACTGAATGCCACTTACTAAAAACAAAATACAAACCATAGAAGGCCAGCCTCCAACAGGATCCCCAAAAGCAAGCGTTTTAATAACAATAATAAGAATTGCGATAAAGGCAATTACAAAAAACAAAACCCCTATGACAGCTGAAAAAACAAGAGGTGCGGTTGAGAAAGCTGTAATTCCCTCAATCGCATAGATTAAAAGTTTAAAGAATGACCATTTGGTTTCTCCAGCGACTCTCTCCACGTTTTCATATTCAATCCATTTTGTATCAAATCCAACGAAACTAAATAATCCTTTAGAATAACGATTGTATTCTTTCAGTGATAAAATAGAATTGATCATTTGTCTTGTCATCAAACGGTAATCTCTAGCACCATCTACCATTTCCACTTTTGACATTTTATTGATAATTTTATAAAAACATCTAGCAAAGAAACTACGGATTGGAGGTTCTCCCTTTCTTGTTACTCTTCTGGTGCCTACGCAGTCATATTTTTCTTTTTTAATCAACGCATACATATCAGGTAAAAGAGCTGGTGGATCTTGTAAATCAGCATCCATAAGGGCAACATAATCCCCTGTGGCATGTTCAAGACCTGCATACATAGCAGCTTCTTTTCCAAAGTTTCTAGAAAAAGATACATATCTTACATTTTTATCTTTTTTTGCATATTTTCTTAAAATGTTTAAAGTATCATCTGTACTTCCATCATTGATAAATACATATTCAAATTCTACTTTTGGCATTCTCTTTTTTAATAAAATAACTTCCTCATAAAAATAAGGTAATGCCTCTGCCTCGTTATAACAAGGAACAATAATACTAATTTTTTCCATAAATACCCTCGCTTCTGTTACTATTATACAACCTTTTCTCTTTTTTTCAAAGAAAAAGGAAACAAAATGTTTCCTTAATCAATAAGTCCAAATCCACTTACGACAGAACGGCCACCAGTAATCTTCTTTCCTAACACATTCATTGGATTATTGATAAGCTTATTATCTATAACAAGCTGTGCGGATGAACCACCATCTAGATTGGCTGCATTATAAGCACCATATAATTCTAATGTATCTGTTATTTCTTTTAGATTAGGTCCATTTGTATGAACACCTTCTGTAACAAGGAATAAAACAACGCCATCTTTTCTTTGCGCAATGGCTACACGGGCTGCTCTATCATAGCCTCCTGTTTTAGAAGCATATTGCATTTTATTGCCATTTACAATTAAGAATGGACCAAATTGCAAGGCATCACGCATTCCTTTAGAAATAGCTTCTTCTGCAGTGGCATTGATAAGTAATAATTTGTTATCTTTTGTAAAACCAATCAAATTTTCTTGATTACTACGATCTGACCAAATCACTTTACCATCTTTAATTAAATAGCCTTGTGGAATATCACTACCCCATCCATCTGGATCGGCAAACATGCCTCCATTGATACAAACAAGGCCTCCTAAACGTTCACACATTTTTGTTACTTTTTCAGCACCACTACCAGAATTAAATTTTGGAGAGGTAATCATCTCAACATGTGATGGATCATAAATTGCTACCAAATGGGCATCATATTTGCCAACTTTAATAGGAACATATTTATATTTATCCCCTTTTTCACGTTTTAAGATAGCTTCTTCATATTCATTCTCAAAAGTAGTTGGAATTTTATTGTTTATTTTAATATCTTCCAAATCTACATCATCTGTAATAGGAATATAAGCATTTTGTTCTAATACCATCTTTACAGTATCTTCACTATAAAAGGTATACGCAATGTACTGGTGCGTTTTGGTTACCATAGCTGTACTGATAACAAGGTTTTTAACATACTCGAAAGGGCCATAGAAAATAAAGAAACAAACAGCAATGGCAACATCTACTATGATTGCTAAAATCGTTAATTTTTTCATCTTTTACCCCTCCAATTCATATGGACTACTGCTAGTTCCATTTCCTGTTTTTATTTTTGGTACAGAAATAGCAATGGCAGGTCTGATTGCCTCTGTATTTGTAATTTTAGAAGTACCCATTTTTCTACCTAGCGTATATGTGGTACCAGTAAGACCTGGTGTCAACAAATAAGAATCTGTATCTACTAGACCAAATTTAAGATCTGCTATATTATAAAGACCTACTTTAGCCATAACTTTGCTTTCATTGATGTCTTTATAACTGGTTTTATAAGAACCTGTGTACCAAGATGCTTCAACAAGTAAATTCTTATAAGCCAAACTATTATAGAAAGTCGTATTTAAGTAGTAGCCAAGAGAACCTTCTTTGGTTACACTAAATACATTGCTTGTACGATCAAATCTATATTTTGTTGCCCCTTCTTTATATAAGCCATCTAAAATAAGTTTTACATTGTCTTTATTTACTTCATAGGCTATATAAGTATCTGTTCCTAATTTAACATAACTTCCGGGTTTTATATTTTTCTTTTCTTTTTCAATTTGGTAAGGGCTTTCTTTGGTTCCTTTCCCCCCTAGTACAGTATTTTGTGCATTTAAAGTGACCACAGGTTTTACTAAGAAACTTTCTTTTGGATCATAAGAAGAAATATGTGTACCACTTGCATACCATGCTTTGGTTTTATTTCTGTCGCTCAACCATAAAGAATCTTCCTTGGTATTCACAAATGTTTTTTTCACTTTTGTATTTAAATAATCAGTTACACTCATCAATTTAACAAAATATTCTTTTTCTGTAGTTGTACAAGTAATTTTAGTAATATCTGTAACTGTATCTGTACAAATATTGCTAGGAACAAGAAGATCTTTGTTTAAAGTTTTTAGGAAAACATCATTGAGATATTTGTGTACATCTGAATTTTTATACTCTGTAATGGTTTTATTCCACATTAAATTATTAATAGGTTCATCCAAGACAATTTCGACAGAATTATCTGCTCCAATTTTAACAATTCTCCAAGTCATACCTGCATAAGTAAGATAGTTATTTTCTACTTCTCCTTTAAAAAGGTATGTTCCGTTAATACGATATAGCCCGTCTCCATCATAGACAACAGAAGCATCTTTTGTGATTCTTGTTGCAAGTAAATCAACACTTTCTCCACTTTCACTTTTTGGATTGTATATTTTATAATATTTAATAAGTCTTAATCCGTAAAAAATAACGCAAAACAAGAACAATAGTAAACTGCATATACAAAAAATAAATTGTACCAATTTTCCTTTTTTTAATCTTCTTTTTTTATTTGAATTTTCATTTGTCATGCAAATACCTCGCCTTATCTATTTTATTTTATGTGTTACCTTACCTATTATATCAAATCTTGCTATCATGTTCAACCTCTGTTTTAAAAATGTTTTTGACATAAGAAAAGAAGGAATTATTCCTTCTTGTTTTCTGCTTCTTCTAACATATTTGTTATAAAAATCCCATATCCCTTGGCAGGGTTGTCAACCACAACATGGGTTACCGCACCCACAATGTAATCTCCCTGGATAATAGGCGATCCACTCATTCCTTGTACAATTCCACCTGTTTGACTAAGTAAGGCTGTGTCTGTAATCTCAAAGACAAAGTTTTTATTCTTTTTGGATAAATCATTAATTTTGGTAATATTGATTTTATATTCTTTGATCTCTTTCCCACTCGTTACGGTCAAAATTGTAGCTTCTCCTGTTTTGACTTCACTTTTTTGTGCGACTTTATATTTTTTCTTGGTTGGTAGTGCTTCTGTATAGGTTCCGAAAACACCTTCTGTTGTATTTTTAGAAACAGTTCCTTTGACAGCTTCTGTATCTAATTGCGCGTTTTTTTCACCAGGGCTACCATCCGTACTTGCTTCTACTCCTGTAACACTAGAGTTAAAGATTTTTCCATCCTTAATTTCTAATATTTTACCCGTACTCTTTTCTGTTATCTCATGTCCAAGTGCACCAAACAGTTTAGATTCTGGGTCGATAAAGGTTAGCGTTCCGACACCTGTGATACCATCCTTGACATAAAGACCTGTCTTATAGATATCATCTACTTTATAAAGTTTTAAGCTTGTTTCTTTTTGAAGTCCTTCTCTCATGTAAGTAATGCGAATTTCATCTTTATTCTGCGCTGTATCAATCTTGCTTACCATCTGATCGATTGTCAGAGTTTGTTCTTCATTTACTTTCATGATCATATCTCCTTGTTTAAGGCCAGCCTCGGTACTGGGGGAGATATTTCCTACTTTATAAGTACCTACGATCATAACACCTTTTGCCTGTAGTTGGATACCTATATTTTCACCACCGGGAATAATATAGTCTGAATAAGCAAAGGCTCTAAACGGTAACATAAGACAAAGAAGCAGACAGGAAATTTGTTTTTTAAATTTTTTAAAAAACATAGACACCATCTCCTTTAACTATATCAGACTACAATAGTAGTATTCCAAAAAATACAAAAAAAATACCCAAAGGTATTATTCCATTAAATCAAAGTCTTCTACTGTACCATTTTCGGCAACAATTTTATTTACTCTTTCTTCAATTTGTTTTAATTTATCATCACATTCTTTAGCAAGCTGCATTGCATAAGCATATTTTTCAATGGAATCTTCTAAATCAACATTGCCGTTTTCAAGTTCCCCAATTATTTTTTCAAGTTCGCTTACTTTTTCTTCAAATTTAATTTCTTGTTTTTCTTTTTCCATGTTTTTCCTCCATTATTTCTACTACTTCAGTATCGATTTTTCCATTTTCTAAAACAATTGTAATTCTGTCCCTTTTTTGTATTTGCTTAATGTCTTTGACAAGAACTTTATCTTTATACGCTAAACTATATCCTCTTTTTAAAACACCAAGTGGATTTATAATCTCTAATTTTTCAATTAAAGATTGAATTTTGGTAATTTCTTTTTGATAGAGTTGTAAAGGAGATTTTAGTAAATAATGGTTTTCTAAAGTTTTTAATTTTAAGCCTTTGTTTTCTAATAAATAAAAAATTTGTGTTTTTAATTTTTCTAAAATAGTATCAATATATTGTTTTTTGTTTTCATACATAATGACGGGATTTTTAATAACAAATGAGCTTGTGACACGTTCTAATAGAAGCTGATTGTATTTTACTTTTTTTAAAACATTTTCCTTAATACGGAGAGATATTTGTTTTAAGTATTTTTCTAAATCATACATACTAGGTACAGCCATTTCAGCAGCGCCAGTTGGTGTGGGTGCTCTAAGGTCTGCGACAAAGTCTGCAATGGTAAAATCAACTTCATGCCCTACTGCACTAATAATAGGAATCGGACAATTGTAAATGGCTCTTGCTACTATTTCTTCATTAAACGGCCACATATCCTCAATAGAACCACCACCACGACCTACAATAAGTACATCGATATGATATTCTTTTTCTTCTGCCATCTTTATTTTTTTAACAATATCTGGGGCTGCATTCTCTCCCTGTACCAAACTTGGAAATAATAGGGTTTCGCAAGAGGGAAAACGCCTTTGGATCGTGGATAAAATATCCTTAATAGCCGCACCTGTAGGCGCTGTGACAATCCCTACTCTTGTTGGGTATTTAGGAATTCTTTTTTTATGAATTTCATCAAAAAGTCCTTCTTTTGCTAAATCTTTTTTTAATTGTTCAAATTTAACATATAAATTTCCAACACCATCTTCAAGCATTTCTTCTACATATATTTGATAACTTCCAGTGCTTTCATATACACTTATTCTTCCCACTAGTAGAACTTTCATTCCATCTTCTGGACTGAAGTTTAAATTCTTGGTTTGACTACTAAACATAATCGCATTTATTTTACTGCTTTCATCTTTAATAGAAAAGTAATAATGTCCTGTAGAATGCTTTTTTAAGTTTGAAATTTCTCCTTTTAAAAAAACATTTCTTAGATGCATATCACTATCAAATTTGTGTTTTAAATATTTTGTAAGAGAAGCAACTGTTAGGTATTTATCATGATTCATGATTCACCTTATCATGGTAAACTTTATCTAAAACCCCATTGATCATTTTTCGAACACTGTCGTCACTATATGTTTTTGCAAGTTCGACAGCTTCATTAATTGCAACAATTTCTGGCGTTTTTGTATATATTAGTTCATAAATACCCATTCTTAAAATGGCTCTATCTGTATTGCCTAAACGGTCAATTGTCCAATCTTTCAAATAAGTGTTAGCGGTTTTATCTAATTCATTCTTATAGGTAAGAACACCGTAAACTGTATCTCTTACAAATTCATTATCTATCTCTAATACTTCTTCGATTACATCTTCTACTTTATATACAATTTTACCAGTTTCATATACATTAATTTGATATAAAATTGTCATAATTCTTTTTCTTAATTCTGTTCTGTTCATTGTTTCCATCTGTATCACCTATACCTATTTTACCATATTCTGTCCTCTATACCAAGAAGAATATGTTTTATATTTTTATTGTACACTATAAACATTTGTTCGTCAACGTTTATAGAAAAACTTTATACAAAAAAATAGATATGAAAAATATCTATTTCGTTATTAATTTGATTTTTCTATTTTATATTTTTTACTTAAAAAATCGGTTACATAATACAGACCAATTATATAAAGAACATTTAATAATAAGGAGTTTCCTACCATTTTAAATGCAACCGCACTATTCCATTCTATTTTATCAATAATAGAAAGAAGAAAATAGTAAATGAATTGATACGTGAATACCGTTAGTACTTGGAATAAGACAATGTTAAAAATATGATTATTCCATTGTCTATTTAAAATTAAAATTAAAATTCCTATTAGGAAAAACAAAAAGGAATTGATAAATAAATAGCTTGAAAAAAGGATATCGTAGCAAAGTCCAAAAATAAAACAAGAAAATAAGTATTTGTTTTTGTCTTTAAAATAAGGAAATATAATAATTAGAGCACTAATGGAAAATAAAGGTGTTAATAAATAGGTGTGGATAGGGATTAAATTGCTGGTAACACTTTGTAATAGCAAGGAAATTATACATATACTAGCGATCATAATTGCCATCCCTTTTTACAATAGATACATAATCAATTTCATGAAAATTGGCAGCAGGGGTTACCTCTACAATTTTAGCCAAATCAAAATTATCCGTTGTGACAGTTTTAACCTTCCCTACCAAAAGGCCTGCTGGGAAAGTAGAACCCATCCCTGTTGTCGTTACCACAGCTTCTTTTGGAATATCAATGTTTTCAGCAATTCCTTCTAGAAGAAATACATTTTTGTTTTGTTTATATCCACTGAGTAATCCATAAATGTATTGGTCTTCCACTTTAATACGGACAGAGATTTGATCAAAAGTATCACTTGTAAGCAAACTCACAGTACTGCTATAATTTCCTGTTTTACTTACAACGCCTATTAAACCAGCACTATTAATAATAGGCATTCCAGTTACTACACCATTTTTCTTTCCTTTATCAATATTTAAATTTTGATAAAATCCATCAATATGTCGATTGATTGTCGTCGCATGTAAAACATCTTTTTCTCCCAAAGTATTTTCTAATTCTAATTCTTCTTTTAATCGCTTTACTTCATTTTCAAGTTCATCAATTCTTGCTTTATTATAATCTATTTTTTTTGTATTTTTCTTTAGTTTTTTATTTTCTTTTAAAAGAGTATCTTTGCTTTTCATATTGCCAATTTGTTCTTTAACAAAACCTACTGGTGCATACGCTACTTTAGCTATAAATACCTCAGCATCTTTAAATGCTCTTTCTGCAAAATTTAAATCCCGATTATGGAGCATATTCACTCCTATTACAAGCAAAAATAAAAAACCTATAATAATTAAAAGAATAATTTTATTTTGCTTTGTTCCTTTTTTTCTATACATGCCAATCACCTACCCTATATTATAATATAAAAACCTATTATTTACCATGCATTTTTTAAGAAAGAGCGTCATTTTCAAAAAAACTATAATACTGTTCTTTCCCGATGATAATATGATCCATAATGGGGATTCCTATATAAGAAGAAATCTCTACCAATTTACGGGTTAATATTTCATCTTCCTTGCTAGGGCTTACATCTCCACTTGGATGATTGTGCATACAAACAATGTAGGCGGCACTTACTAGAAAAGCTTCTTTAAAAAGTTCTCGTGGATGCACTACACTATAGTTTAACGTCCCAATAAATAATAATTTTTCTTTGATTATCCTTTTTTGACTATCCAAATAAATGGCATAGAAATGTTCTTGCATTTTTCCATCTAATTTATTTTTATAGTACTTGTATACCATATCAGTACTTGTTAATTTTTGATATAAAAAATGTTCTTGTGTTTGCATCATTCGTTTTGCAAGTTCTACCAAGGATAAGATAGAAACACCCTTAACGGTTCCAATTCCTGGAATTTCTTTTAAAGTTTCAAGATTCACATCTTTTATATTTTGAATGCCACCTACTTTTTTTAACAAAAGCGCAGCCAGTCCCTTAGCAGAGATGGATGAAGTACCAACTCTTAAAAGAATCGCAAGCAACTCTTCATTACTAAGAGATTCTACCCCACACCTAATTAATCTCTCAATCGGTCTATCCATTAAAGGGATATCTTTCATTTTGACATTATTCATTCCCATTTAACTCCTCGTATTTTGAAAGAACCCCATTCACAATATTTTGAATCACTGTCTTGTCGTTTGTCTTTTGCAGCATTTCATCATATGTTTTTAAAACACTTATAAATTCTTTATTGTTTTCCGTGAATTCTTCCTCATTTACAATATATCCTAGGGAACTATAATATTCCTTTATTTTTGCTACATTTTCTTTTTCTTTTGTAATAGCAACATATAAATGAAATTTTTGCTCTTTTTGTAAATAAATATAATTGCTTAAATTAGCAGCCCCTTTTTCCATAAGCTCTGCTGTATCATAAACCCCTACTTTTAGAAAGTAGAGTTTTTCTTTTTCTTGAAAAGTAGGAATTAAGCTTTCCCTATTTTCATAACCCCCATATAGGAATAATCCTAAGAAAATTCCTACAATCATACATAAAAAAACTGGTTTTATATATTTCATACGTCTCACCAATTTTATTATATAGGAAACTCTTTTTTTATTTTGTCGAAATGTGTTAAAAAAGAAAATCAATCCATACATTTAATAAAAGACTGATACCAAAGGCAAAGACAATTCCTACCAAAACTTCTAATGGTTTATGTCCTAGTTCTTCTTTTAAATGTTGCATCCATTTGGCTGGTCTATCTTCAAAGATTTTATCAAGAATTTGGTTGATGGCATAAGCTTGTTTTCCACTTTCCATGCGGACACCCATAGCGTCATAGCAAACAATAAGGGAAAAGACTAATGCGATCGCAAATAATGGTGTGGTAAAACCCAATCGGTACCCAATGGTAAAGGTAAGAGCAAAAGAAAAAGTTGTATGAGAACTAGGCATTCCTCCTGCTCCATTAAAAAGTCTACCCCATTTTAATTTATGATTTTGAATAGATTCTATTGTAAATTTAATAATTTGACAAAGAATCAAAGAAATAAAAGGAATAAGCAAATAGACATATTCTTTCATATACTACCTCCTATCTTTACTATGTTCTAAAAACAGTTATGTTACTACTTATTGTACCATAACTTAGGATTTTCCTCAATCGATATGTATAAATTTTTATAAGAAAGCGCATGATAGAATAGAAAGGAAGGATACTTATGAATACAGTACCGGATATAATAAGTACCAAAGATTTGGCTTATTTAGAAGATATGTTTAACTGGAATTTTAATGCCAGTAAAAAAGCAAATCATTTTGCTGCAGAAGTAACAGATCCTGATTTAAAACAATGTATGGAAGAAGCGGCTGTAATGCATGCCAACCATGCCAAACAAATTTTAAATATCTTAGGGGGAGGACAAAATGGACAATAACGTTATCTGCAATCCCAAAGTAGAAGTACCAAGCACACAGGAAATGAATGATTGTGATTACATTACCTCTCTTCTTACTTGTGAAAAGGATATGTCTGTAAATTATGTTTATGCTTTAAATGAAGCAAGCAATGAGACTCTTTATAATGAAATTTTTCCTATTTTTAAAGAAACTAAAGATTTTGGAAGAAAAGTCTATGAATTGATGTTTCAAAAGGGATGGTATAAACTAGAAAAGGCCGAAGAAAATAAAATAACACAAAAACATACAACTTTCACACAAAAAGTCCAAGAACTGATTTAGTTCTGGACTTTTTTATATACGTGTATCAAATCCACTTCTTTTAAATAGTTTTTCCAAATCAGTTTGTGAAAAATGAACCAATGTCGGTCTTCCGTGTGGACAGTGGAATGGATTTTCACATTTTCTTAAATCATTGATTAAATTTTCCATTTCTTCGATTGTGATTAAATCATTGGCTTTGATTGACATTTTGCAGGCCATTGTAGCCGCTACATGGTCATTGAATCTTCCAATATCAAAGTTTTTTTCTCTATGAATAACAAGGTCAATAACTCTTTTAATAGCCTCTTCTTCTCTATATTTAGAAATCCAAGCTGGATGTCCTTTTACCACAATAGAGTGGACACCAAACTCTGCTATATCAAAATGCATACCTCTTAAAAAATCCATATTTTCTCTTAAAATAATACTTTCATCTTGTGTAAGTTCAAAAGTAAAAGGAATAAGTAAAGGTACCATTTGTTCTTTTGGATTGGTAAGGCTACGTAAACAAACCTCATAATTGACTCTTTCCTTAGCCGCATGTTGGTCCATAAGATACATGCCGTTTTCGTTTTGACAAACAATATAGGTTCCATGAACAGAGCCGATTGGATATAGTTCAGGAAGTCTTTCTGTAGGTTTTTGGAAGGATTCCTCTTCTTTGGTTTCCGTTTGTGAAGAACTTACATTCTTTTTTTCATAAAGAATAGGTTCTTCCCCAAGACGATCTAAATTTAAAGTAATTTCTTCATATTCTGTTTTCTTTTCTTGTACAAGGGGTTGCTCTAAAGAAACGCTATCTTGTTCATAAAAGTCTTCTGTACCCCATTCTTCCATCTCTGGAATTAACGTTTTAGGACGTAGGACATCTTTTATAATTTGGGTTAATAGATTCTGTAAAACATCCATTTTGCTGAATTTAATATCCATTTTAGTAGGATGAATATTTACATCGATCAGACTTGGATCTACTCCAATGTTGATAACGACAATAGGATAACGATTGTCTGGCTTATAAGAATGGTACGCATCATTGATTGTACGATTTAAATCACTATTGCGTACGACTCTTCCATTTACAATTAAAATCATATGATTACGACTGGCTCTATGCACTTCTGGTAAAGAAATATATCCGTTTACTATATAATCTTCATTTTCTCCTTTAATTTCCACCATTTTTTTTGTTGTAGAAAGTCCAAAAATTTGACTAAATGTTTTTAATTGATTTCCACTACCATCTGTATTTAATAAGATGCTTTCGTTATTGGTTAAAACAAATTGAATTTCTGGATAAGAAAGTGCCAGTTTATTCATGTAATCTGTAATAGAAGCAAGTTCTGTATAAAGACTTTTCATATGTTTCAAACGAGCTGGCGTATTATAAAAAAGGTCTTGTATTTCAATAATTGTTCCTTTTCTAGCATCCCCGTTTTGGGTAGATATTGTTTTGCCACCATGTATCACAAGATCTGTTCCCACTGTCCCTACGGAGGTTCTAAGATGGACCTTGCTTACAGAAGCGATGGAAGCAAGTGCCTCGCCTCTAAAACCAAGGGTATGAATTCTGTATAGGTCATCTTCATCAATGATTTTACTAGTCGCATGTCTTTCAAAAGACAATAACGCATCTTCCTTTTCCATACCACTTCCGTTATCTGTAACCTTAATAGATTTTGTCCCAGCTTCGATCAGATCAACTTTTATAATTGTACTACCTGCATCTATAGCGTTTTCCGTAAGTTCTTTGACAACAGAAGAACATCTTTCTACAACTTCTCCCGCCGCTATTTTATTGGATAATAAAGTATCCATAATATGTATTTTTTGCATTCTTACCACCTTTGTTTATTATATCATTTTTTTGTATGAAAAAATAGATATTTAAAATATCTATTTTACCATTTGAATAAATCAGCAAATTCTCCGCCACCACAACTACTTAAATTAATAATATTGAAAATAAAGTTGATAATGGTTGGTACTAGGAAAACAAGTGCGGCTGCAATCATTCTTTTTGCAAAACGTCCAACCGCTTTTTTTAAAGCATCGTCTTTGTCACTACCAACAGCACCTGTTAAATCAATGACCCCTAGTATTAGAACAAGGAAAATGGTACCAATTTGTATATATCCGACAATTTGTTTTAATGCTTTATAAAGTTCACCTTTTTTATCAATAATATCGCAGGCGTCCTTTTTCTCTTTTTTTCCAGTAAAATCATCTTGTCTATCATTGACTTTTGATCCTGCCAATTCTCCTGTTCCTGTATCTTTTTCTGCATCTTCTGCACCATATGATCCATTTTGTGCAGGATCAGGTTTTTCTGTTTGAAACTCAATTTGTGAAGGCATTCCATCTATTGCATGTGCGAACATTTTTGCCTCTGCACATGTTGCTTCATTAAAATATATGTCAGCATCAGAAGCACGAATGCTATAGCTTACTGTAGTTCCAGAAGCAATATTTCCCATTGTAGCACTCGGTTTCCCACGGCCTCCTTCATCTACTACAAACTTTCTACCAGAAGCATCTGTAATAAATTGTACCTTTACATAATCCCCAAAGTTTTTAATTCTACTTTTTTTAGTACAAATCACCTTTTCATTTTCAATAGTTTGTCCACTATTTGAATTATATTCCTGAATTTCTGGTGTTATTGTATCTGAAGGATTGCCTTGTGTATCTTCTGTTATCTCTCCTACATTAAAGTAAAGTTGATTTGGCATTCTCCAAATAAATTGCATTTGAGGACAATTTTTTCTTTTTTCATAGGCTTTATAAAATTTACCATTTTTATCAAACATTTTTTTGTATTGTAAAGAAACACCGGTATCATTTAATAACAATCCACCAGTTGGTGTTTCACTCCATTTGCCTACTTTAATAGCACGATTTCCTGTAGATCCATCGTTATAAATAGTAACGGATAAACTAGTACCTTGCAAAACGCCACCTATGTTTTTATCTGATAACTTATAGTTACAAACCCCTACTTTTTCTTTAGCAGCTTCAACAGGTTCCAATCCAAATAGTAACATTCCTACTGAAAAGAAACATAATAGTAATATTTGAATTTTTTTGCATTTTTTATACATTCCAATACCTCCTAATCGTATGTAATACTTGTACTCACTACTATATATAATATCATATACTCTGTAAAAATAAAATACAGATTTCTACTTTTCTTAAATTAGAAAGGATTATACTTCTTTATATATTTCATCCAAAAGTGAATATAGATATCCCTCTACAGGTTTCCCTGTTAAAGTTTGTATGTATTTCATATATCCTTTTACTTGTCTATCATAGACTTCTTTAGCAATTTCTTTTGTTTTATAATCTACAATAATATATTTTTCTTCTTTTTCAATCAGTAAATCAATCATTCCTAATTGCTCTGTATCTGGATCTAGAAAAGAATATTCTTTATATAGTGTTTTGTAATTTTCTAAAAAGGGAACTTTCAAAAAGGCATTGATTTTATTTTGATAAAAGGATGGCACATCATATTTTAGAAAATCATTTTCTATATTTTTAAAATCCAATATTTCTAAATAGGCGTGTAAAAGAACTCCATACTCCATATTTTGTTTTTCTTTTTTTGTAATAAGACCTGCTGCTTTAGAAAAATGTTTTTTTTCTACTTCTTTTTTTTCAAGATGTATTTCACGTAGTGGAAGTGTTTCCCTATTTTCTTTTTCTATCTCTTTCACACTTTTTGTTTCTAAATAAGCATGTGTAAAGGGTAGTGAAGAAATATCTACTTTGGTACAATAAGAAAGTAGGCTGGTTTTAATAGAACAAAGCATATCATAAAAACTATGATAGTTCATTTTTTGATAAAAAGCAGTACCTTCTTCTACTTTAGAGTCTTGTAGAGGCGCTACTAAAATCATTTTTTCTTTTGCTCGTGTAAGAGCTACATAGAAGAGTCTGATTTTTTCTGATACATCTTTTTCATGATACTCGTTTTTAAGTAATTCTTTATAGATGGTTTCTTTTATTCCTTCCTTAAAAATAGGAACTAAAATACCATAGGAATCACTATATAAAAATTTATCTTTGAATTCTTCTACTGAAAATTTCTTATATAGACCACTATAATAACAGATAGGAAATTCAAGTCCTTTTGATTTATGAATGGTCATCATATGAACTGTATTTTCACTACCTCCCCCAGAAGAAAAAGAGGCTTCTATTTTATTTTGTAATGCTTCATCAAAATAAACAATTAAATCTTCTATAGTAGACGACATATTTTCCAATGTTGTTGCGACTTCTAACAAATAACTTAATTTGTTTGTAACAAGTGCTACTTCCCCTATTTTTTCAATGGCTGTATATATGGAAAAAGTATCATACACTTCTTTTAATAAACTATGAAGAGGTAATATACTACTCTTTTCTACTAGGCTTTTTAATTTTTGATACAAGGGAATATATGGTTCCTTCTGTAAAGCTTTATAAATACTGATTTCCTCTTTCTTAGCACTTGCAAATAAAGAAAAAATTTCTGCATCGGTATATTCACAAACAAAGGAACGCATGACACTCATTAAACTGTGCGCAAAATCGTTGGTATACGTATTATGCATTCCTATAGCATTTATTAATTTTAAAATGCTTCGTAACACATAGATTTCATGGGTATCTCCAAAGCCTTCTTCCTTATGAATGGTCATAGGAATCTCTAAATAAGTAAAGATTTTTTTATAAAGTTCAAAATTGGTTTTTCTATCCATTAAAATAGTAAAATCTTTATATGTACAAGGGCGCATACCACCCTTTTTTTCATCAATTACTTGATATCTATTTTTTATTTTCTCTAGAATATCGTTTCCAACAATGAAAGCTTCTGTTTCTTCTTTGGTATATTCTCCTTTTTCGTAAGAGTAATCTAAAACTTCTAGCTTTTGATTTTGGTTACATTTATTTTCTTCATACATATTATTTCCAAAAAGCATTTGGTGCCCTTCGTTGTAAGCAGCACCACCAACTTTGATATCCATTAGTTGTCCAAAAACAGCATTGATTCCTTCTAATACTTCTTTTCTAGAACGAAAGTTTTTAACCAAATCAATTTTTTGACCATCTATATTTTTTTGATAATTTCCATATTTTTTCATAAACAATAAGGGATTGGCATTTCTAAATCCATAAATAGATTGTTTGACATCTCCAACCATATATACATTATTGTTGGCAATAAGGGAAACAAAATAATCTCCAATATCATTGGTATCTTGGTATTCATCAATCATTATTTCGAATGTGTTTTCTTTATAATTTTCTCTAATATCAGGGAATTTTTCTAATATTTGAATAGCAAACCTGCCAATATCAGCAAATTCAAACATATTGTATTCTTTTTTAAAGGTTAATACTTTTTCTTCGTATCTTGTAAGGATTTCAATAAGTACTTCACTTGTTTCTTTTGTGGTTTTAATTTCTTCTACAATTTCTTCTTTTGAAAGATACAATGTTCTTTTTTTAATAAAATCTAAATATTCTTTTACTCTTTGATAATTCTCTTTTATTTCTAAGAGATCTTCTTCCTCTACTTTTTTACTACGTGTCATAGATGGGAATTTTAATAGATTGGATTCTCTAAAAGTAGCGTACGTATTGCCTTTTTCTAATACAGATAAATTTTGATAGACATTTTCGTACCATTCTCGTAAAATTGGATCACTGATTTTGCATTCCATTTTCTCTAGTTCTTCAAATAACAAATCTCTTTTATCTGCTAAAATAGCGATATATTTTTCTACATTTTTATCTATATTTTCTTCTGTATAAAACGCTTTGGTATAATTTTTTAAATAGGTATCTTTATCATATAGACTATTTAGTTTAGAAGAAATTTGGTCTACATACCTTTGTAACTTAGTATCATCTTTCATAGAAAACGTATCTATAAATGTTAAAAAAGATGGATTTTTTTCTTCATAAAAGGAAAGAAAAACAGAATCTAATATTTCTTTTTTCTTGTTTAATAAAATGACATTGTCACAAATATGAATATCTGGTTCTAAACCTAATAAATAATGATATTTTTTGACTAGATTTAAACTAAAACTATCAAAAGTACAAATAGAAGCATCATCTAATAAAGAAAGTTGTTCTTGTAAAGAAGATGTTCCCTTCTCTAATTCTTCCTTTATTTTTTTTCTAACTCTTTCTTTCATTTCAAAAGCAGCGGCATTGGTAAAGGTTAATACAATTAGGTTTTTTAAAGAAAGACCTTGTTTTAATTTTTCTAAAATGCGTTCTGTTAATACAGCTGTTTTCCCTGAACCCGCACCTGCACTAATTAAAAGGTTAGTACCACTTGTATAAATGGCTTTTTCTTGTTCTTCTGTCCACCTAGTTTTTCCCATTTTCATCACCTATAAATTCTAAATTTTTATATTCTTTTAGTGTTACAATATCGCTATTTTCTCTATAACAGATGTCTCTATAGGGACAGTAGTTACAACTTGTATCGGCACTTGTAAAACCTATTTTTTTAGGATTGATTGTAAATTCTGCATTTTCTATTTGTTTTATAGCAGATACAATATTTTCATCTACAATGTCAAGTAACTGTTCTATTTCTTCTTCTGCTAGTACTTTCGCATAGGCATAAAAAGTCCCATCCTTTTTTAATTTCATTCCTTTGATAAAACTATTTTCAATGTTTTGGTCTATTTTAGATAGAATTTTACTATCTGTTGTTGTATATCCATCTAACCTATAAGCATCCTCTAAAAGAGCATCATAGGTTTTTCCTTCAGTGCTTGGAAGTATCTCTTTCATAACATTTTGCCAGTATGCACCTGCAAAAACAGTGTTTTTATCATTCTTTTTAAGTAAATATAAATAAACAAGCAACTGCATGTTCAGTCCGTAAATAATAGGATTGAAATTGGGATGAATCGTACCTGTTTTATAATCAATTACAATTACATATGTATTTTCTTCGTCTTTAAATGTAAGTACTTTGTCAATGTATCCTGTTAATTTTACTTCTATTTTTTCTTGATATGTAAAAGTAAAACATTCCTCTAAATAGGTTTCTTTGAATTCTGTACTTTCTTTTTGCTTATATAAAATTTCTATAAGTCTTAAAACTTCTTTTTTATATTTTTGTAAATAAAACAAATCACGGATGGTATGTTCTTTTTCTGCAATGAATTGTTTCAATTCTTCTTCAACAATCGTTTCATATGGTTTTTCTTCACCAAAGGTACGGCATAGTATTTTGTGAACGAGGTTTCCAAAACGAATACTTGCACTTTCTTTTATATCCTCTTTTATTTTTAAAATATACTGGATATAATAGCGAAAACTACATTGATAAAAGGTTTCTAACGAAGAATAGGAAAGTGTTAGAAAATCTTTTAAATATTGATGTAAATCACTAGATAAAATTGGTGTATAAGATGGTTTATACAGTTTATAAGAAGAAGATGTATTTAGATATAGATATTTTAATTCTTCTGTTTCCTGTCCATATTTTGTATAAATATCTAGGTTTTTGCACAATAAATAACGATTATAGTTCTGATTGGAATATTGGTATTTATAAGAAAGTAAATTGACTTTTGTTTGTTCTTTTAAATCCTCTATAAAACTAGAAACGGTATAAATATCTTTGTGCGAACTTTTAGAATAGCTAATTTCTAAATGAGAAATATGGCTCATTTTTTGAGATATTTTTTCTTTTTCTTTTTTATTTTTACTTATAGAGGAAGAAATCTGTAAATAAGAAGCTTCTACATCCGATAAGTACCTGTCATCTTTATGATTTTTTGGAAATAAATTTGTCATAAATCCCAATAAAAAAACGGTCTTTGTTTGTATTTCTTCTTTTGTAATATCGACTTCTGCAAGTACATTTTCATACATTGGTGCTGGAACAGTGATTTTGCTTACTTCATATTTTATCATTGAAAAAAGGTCTTCCCTATTTGTAATTTCACTATATTTATTTAATAAAGAGACAATGGTTTGATAAATTTCACCTTGCACTTCTCCCTCTAAATTATACGTTTCTCTAAGCATAGCTACAATACCTTCTACCTTTTCTTCTGTCTTTAAAAGATCTAAAAAGTATCTTGTCATATCATAACTAAGTAAGGGATTTTTTTGTATCCTTCTATAAGGAATTCCAAAGGCACCAAAAATGCGGTGGAGATATGGGTCATAAGCTGGGGATGATACATGCATACATATTTCATCAATCGACATCCCGTTTTCTAGCAACTCCGTTACTTTTTCAGCTACCATGACTACTTCTTCTTCCATGGTCTGCATGCCTGTTATATTTATTGGTGGAAATTCTTTTGTATCTTGTTTTACTTCAATTACAGAAAATTCCTTTTTTAATTTTTCTAAAGCTTTTCTTTCTGTATCATTTGCAAATTCACAACTATAGAAAATAATTTGTTTGTTTTTAATAAACGTTTTAAAAAGAGGATTTTGAATAAGATATCCCTTATTTTGTAAGTGCTGTTTCATGGCTACCATCTGATCTAGTTTTTCATTATTATATTTTTTATCTTCTATATGATATAGGTATGGAAGAATGGTTTGTATTAAAGAATACGGCATCTCAAAACTTTTATGAAGTTCATAAAGTGTTAGATCATGATAACAATAAAAAAGTTTACTCGGTAAAGATTCTAGCGAAACAAAAGTGGATCTAATTAAAAACCCTTCTTGATTTGCTTTTTTTAGACACTCTTTTTCCATGCTATAAGGCAAAATAAGAATGCAATCTTGTTTTAAATATGGTTCTATTTTCACTGTATCACCTGCTCTATTTTATTATAACACATGTCTTGTCTGTTTTTTTGAAAAGAAAAAAATCATTTATAATTTAATGATTTTCTTTTAATCAAATGTTAAATTTTATAATTTGTCTGTTCTTACTATAGAATATACACGTTTTTTTTCATCTTCTGAAATAATACTATTATCTAAAGAAGCAAGAGGTGCGTTAGAATCTTCTTTTTCCTCTGGAATGCTTATATCTAAATACGCATAGAATTCTTCTTCTCTGCCCTTATACTCTTTTGCATAAATTCTAAACAAATGAATAGCATCAAATACCAAACGCATAACTTGGTCATTTGGATATCCTTTTTCCTTTATAGCTTGTTCTAAATCTTCTTTTGTAAAAGAGAAATCTTCTATTAACCACATACAAGATGACCTAATGGTACGAGAATGGTAAAGGAAAAAAGCTTCGTCTGATAAAATATCTGATTCTAATTTTTTGTATGAATCTGCTAACGAAGATTCTTGTTGAATGAGTAGAAGAGCCAGCAATTTATCAAATGATACGCTTCTTACCTGCGTTTCTTCCCAGTTTTGTAAAGTCCTTTTATACATGTTCATTTTTGGATCCTTGTTCATATAACTTTCTCCTATTGTCTGCCTATGCAGTTTTTGTTTCTAATATTTTAATTACTGCATCTTCTAAATCGGATAAGTCATTAGGACTCATGAAAACATAAACTGCGTCTTCTTCCATAATAATTTTAGAAGCTTCATCACGATTTACATGATGACCTTGTTTTAATGCATCAATAATGATGGCAGAAGTAATGTTTTCAAAGTCTTCTGCTTTTTCTCTAGCAGGATGAATATCTAATAAATAAACTTCATCTGCTGGCATAAATGCTTTTACAAGCGCTGGCGCAAATTCTTTGGTTCTAGAAAAAGTATGTGGTTGGAATATCGCAACAATCTTTTTATCTGCATATTTTTGTCTAATTGCATTAATGGTAGCTTTTACTTCTCCAGGATGATGGGCATAATCATCAATAACGATACTTTCTCCTACAACAGTTTCTGTGAAACGTCTTTTAGCTCCTTTAAAGGTTTTAAAGATTTTAGCTACTTCTTTTGCTTCCATTCTTTCATAGTAACAAGTAGCAATGACCGCAAGTGCATCTAGTAGCATATGTTTTCCGTAAATTGGTAAATCAAAATGTCCATAGTAATTGTCTTCTACAATTACATCAAAACTAATTCCTGTTTGTTTATATTCTATTTCTGTTGCACGAATATCATTTTCTTCATTGATTCCATAAAAGAAAATAGGTTTTGTCATTTCTAAAGAATGGGTATATGGATCATCGCCACAAGCAATGACCATTTTTTCTGCATTGTTTGCATATTCTTGGTATGCATCAATGACATCATCAATATCTTTAAAGTAATCTACATGATCCAAATCAATGTTTGTAATGATGGCATAAGCAGGTGTGTAATGTAAAAAATGTCTACGATACTCACAAGCTTCTAAAATAAAATAGTTATTTTCTAATTTAGCATACCCTGTTCCATCTCCAATTAAATAATTGGCTCCTTTGATTTCATTAAAAACGTGGGCCATCATAGAAGTGGTTGTTGTCTTTCCATGACATCCTGCGATACAGATTGTTTGGAATTTCTTTGTTAAAATGCCTACCATTTCTGCATAAGAATACATTTGTAAACCAAGTTCTTTTGCTTTTTGTACTTCTGGATGGTCATCTCCAAAGGTTGCTCCTCTTACAATTTTCATATCTTCTTTGATATTATTTGCATCGAAAGGCAAAATAGGAATAGAAAGGGCATGAAGTCCTTCTTCTGTAAAAAAGTGTTTTTCTAAATCACTTCCTTGTACACTATAACCAAGTTCTTTCATAATTTGAGCCAAACTGCTCATCCCAGATCCTTTTATCCCAATAAAATGGTACATGATCTCATCTCCTTATATATTATATATAATCATTTATTCTTATAAGATGCATTTCATCATCTATATAAATTATAGCAGAATATGCTTTTTACCGCAAGAAAAAAGAATAGAAGACTGAAAAACCTTCTTTTAATTTTTGCTTTTTAAAAGCAGTTTCTTTTCTTTTTTTAATTCTTTTTGTTCTTTGGTAACAGGATATAACTTTTGTTGATATGTGTGCCAATTTATTGCTGATTTTTTCACACTTGCAAAGCAGGCAGCTGATAAAAAAAGACCCATCCAACCTGTTGTTTGCATATCCCTTTGCATGTAAGAAATTCCATCAAGTAAAGTCCAAACCCCTCCAGAAGCAAGGACTTGGGTAGAGATTAAATATTTGTTTTTATTTACTCTAATCTTACCTGCTGTGGTTTTTAGTTCAACTAATTTTTCATTGATTTGGTTTAAATTCATATATACTTTACCCTCTTTTTTCTTTTAAAATATTTATATATATTAGCACACCCAGGTATCTTAGTCAATCAATAAAAAAAGAAATAGTGCTTGATTCTATTTCCCTTTTTCTATATTTTGGTAGCTAGTTTTAATTTTCTAATTACTTTTTTTTCAATACGAGATATATAGGACTGACTGATACCAAGCAATATGGCAACATCTTTTTGGGTCATTTCCTTACTACCTCCTAGACCATATCTTAAAATCATAATTTGCCTATCTCGTTTTCCTAATTTGCTTACCTCCTCATACAGCATTCTTTTTTCAAATTGGTCTTCTATTCCTTTGGTTACAATATCAGGTTCTGTTCCTAAGATATCTTCCAAATGAAGTTCATTTCCTTCTGCATCATAACTTAAGTTGTCTTCAAAAGAAACTTCTCCTTTTCTTCTTTTGTTTTTTCTTAAAAACATTAAAATTTCATTGTCTATACACCTAGATGCATAGGTCGCTAGCTTGATATTTTTATCTAGTTTATAAGTACTCACCCCTTTGATTAAACCAATGGTTCCAATGCTGACAAGGTCTTCTAAATCTACACCTGTATTTTCATATTTTTTAGCTAAAAAGACAACCAAACGTAAATTGTGTTCAATCAGTTTGTTTTTCGCACTTTCATCCCCATCCATTGATTTTTTTACATAGAAAACTTCTTCTTCTTTAGAAAGCGGCTCTGCCAGTTTATCAGAACTTCCTACAAAGAAAATATTTCTTGTTTCATCAAAAATGTAAATCAAAAAGGCTTTTATTTTTTTTAACAAATTATCCCTCCATTATTTTTTCATTTAAAATACAGTCAATTCCGTCTATTAAAATAGATTCTTCCATAAACCCAACTAAAAAGTTTTCCCTCCTCCCTACTTTATCAATTTCTAAATAAGAAGCTTTTACGCATGGCAGCAGGCTTTCTCCACTGACTGTTTTATATGGTACTAAGAACATCCCAAACTGATTGATATCATAAATCATTTTCTTTTTATTGATAATAATAACAGGTCTATGAAAATAAGGGTCACATAAAGTATTGCCTGTATCTAAAAATGCACTTAAAGTTAACACCTGCTTTTCATCAAAATGGATTTTTATTTTATAATAATGACTGTAATTATTTTTCAAAAACAACCCTTGTTTTATGTAAAAATATAAAATAATAGGCGATAAAATAAGTAAAACAATATAATTGATACTAAGTCCGTTATGATAGAAAACAATCCCTTCTTGTTTATAAGAAAATTGGACATTTAGAAAGTATAAAAACCCTCCTAAGACAATGCTTGTCATATAAAAATACCCTAAATTTCTAAATGTATATTTTAAATCACGATATCCAAAAGAAATAAGAATCATAATAATACTAATTAGAATTTTGATAAAAAAAAGAAGAACAGAAGACATCGGAATAAATAATGATAAAATAGAAAGTCCTCCAATAAAAGCACCTATTAAAAGATGGTGGATATTGGCATTTCTTCTAAGTAATACAGAAGTACTTAGTAATAAAAGAAAATCAAAAGCAAAATTTAAAATAAAAAGAAGATCTAAATAAATTTTCATAGTATCACCATCTATACTATAAAAAAAAGACAGAGATATTTCTGTCGTTTTATACACTTTTTATCTAAAAATTTTGGAAGACTTTGCGTCTATTAAAATTTTATATAACTTTTTCTAGGTTTTCTACGGGCATTCCAAGAATATAAGGATACATTACTTTTTCTAAATAGACCTTTTTTTCTTGTCCAATTTCTTGTTTTGTTCCTTTGCATTTGATTTGTAAGTAATTGCCTGTATGCCCTATTACATATCCTTCTTTATAAACTTCTGGAATCATAATTTCTTCTTTATTTACATTTTTCTCCATATAAGAAAGTTCCAATTCTTTAGATAGTTCTAATAAAGTATGCACTCTTTCTTTTTTTGTTTCTTCTTTGATTTGGTTTTCCATAGTAGCCGCTACTGTACCATTTCTTTTAGAATAAGGAAAAACATGCAGTTTTGTAAATCCTATTTGTTTAATAAGAGAAACGGTTTCTGCAAATTCTTCTTCTGTTTCACCAGGAAACCCTACAATCACATCTGTAGTAATAGAGAGATTGGGTCTAATCGTGCGAATTTCTTTTATTTTATTTACAAAAGCAGCTGTATCATACTTTCTATTCATACGTTTTAAAACGCCATCACTACCCGCTTGCAGGGGAATATGCATGTGATCAATCAATAAAGGATGTTTTTCCATAAGCTTTAAAATACGTGCATTAATTTCATTCATTTCAATAGAAGAAATACGAAGACGTTTTAGACCTTGTACCTTTACAAGATCCGTAAGAAGACAAGCAAAATCATATGGATTTTCCTCTTGTTCATTTTCAGCACCATAGTTTCCTGTATGGATACCTGTTAAAACAATTTCTTTATGCCCTTGTTTGACAAGTTCTTTTATTTCTTTTATAACGTCTTCCTTTTTCTTACTACGCACATTGCCTCTTGTATAAGGAATAATACAATAAGAACAAAAGTTATTGCAGCCATCTTGTATTTTAACAAAAGCTCTTGTTCTATGAAAATCACTAAGTGTCATAGATTCAAATTCTGTATCCATAATATCTTCTACTTGTTTTACATTTTTTCTGTCTTTTAGATATTCCTTAATAAGGGAAACTATTTTTGTTTTATATTTATTTCCTAAAACAATATGAACCCCTTCCATACCTTCTACTTCATCCGCATTGGCTTGTGAAAAACACCCTGTTACAACCATAACAGCATTTGGATTTTTACGGATAGCACTACGGATTATTTTAGAAGATTTGTGATCTGCACTGTTGGTTACAGAACAAGTATTGATAATACAAATATCATTTTCTACATCTTCCTTATTTTCTATATATCCTTCTTTTTTTAATAGATCAGCCATAACACCTGATTCATAACTGTTTACTTTACAACCTAATGTATATATATAAAACTTCATATTCTACCTCCAAAAAAATAGACAAAACTGTCTATTCTAGATTTTTTCTTAAATCTTTTAGTTCTGATAAAAATTGTTCTTTATCGTCTTCTGTTTTTTTATGCTTTTCAACATAGGTATTGTCAGAAGGACTTTTTATTTGTTTTCCATAAACAGGTGAAATAAATTCTGTTGTATGGAATTTTTTTTCTGGCTCTTCTTTTTTTGTTTCTTCCTTTTTTGTTTCTATTTTTACTTCTTCTTCAGGCATATGGAATTCTTGTACAGAAGCAGTTTCTTCTTTTTCAAGTTCATCTTTTAAAACAGCATTTTCTTCTTTTAATTTGCCAGCCACTTTTAAAAGTTCTTTATAACTAATAATAGCTTTTTGCTCTTGTTCTTCTTCAAATGTATGAATTTTAATAACACCTGTATTGCTTAATTCATTTTCCATTTTTTCAAGAACAGCTTCAATACCAGTTTTTTGTACTTGGGGTTCTTTTGGCTCTGGCGCTGGAACCTCTTCCTTAAGTGGTTTTATTGGCTCTCTTTCTGGCTCTATCTTTTCTTCTATATTTTCATCTTCCACTAAAGCAATTTCGATATCTTGTTTTTTACTTTTTTTACTGGAAAAAATGATAATAAAAATCATGATAACAACGCAAGCCATTGTAATCGCACATACTGTAATTAAATCGAACATACTTATCGTTTTTAAAACTAGCATAGTATCACTCCATATTTTCATATTGTATCGCTGAGAGTAAAAAAAGTGGGACCGTTTCAGCGCGCATAATTCTTGTTCCTAAAGTAACAGGAATAAAGTCCATTTGTTTTAATAATTCTTCTTCTTTTAGGGAAAACCCACCTTCAGGTCCCATAATCATACTTATTTTATCACAATTTGTTGAAGTTTGCAAAAGAGATTTGAAAGTTTTTTGTTTTTCTGAAGTACTACAAAGAATTTTAAGTCCTTCTAGGTTTTTGAGTTCTTTTAGCGTATGGATTTCTTCTACTGTAGGGATAGATGTTCTTTTTGATTGTTCTGCTGCTTCTTTGCAGATTTTCATCCATCGTTCTCTTTTACTTTTGGCTTTTTTACTATCTATTTTTATAATAGAACGTTCTGCTTCATAAGGAATAATAGTAGACACACCAAGTTCTGTAGCCTTTTGTAAAATAAAGTCCATTTTTTGTTCTTTTAAAAGAGGTGTCAGTAAAATAAGTTGTTTTGTTTCTTGGTGCCCTTCTTCCTCTTTTAGAATAAGGGCTGTAAAAGAACCCTTTTCACCTTCTAAAGAACAAATGTAGAATTTATTATCATAAACCACTTCTATTTGGTCCCCTTTTTCCATACGCATGACAGTTCCAATATGGTATAAATCATTTTCTTCTAATGTAAAAACATTTTCTTTTTTTTCTTTTCCAAAATATCTTTGCATACAACTCTCCTTGTTTACTAATTTTTATATTTCAAAGCTTGTTATTCACACTATAAACAGTCTAGCATATTCAAAACGGTTTTTCAACTAAGTCACAAAAAAAGTATCATTTTTACAAAGATACCTTTTTATATATTATTTGTTTTCAGTAATCCATTTTTGAAGAGCTTCTTTTGGTATAAAACCAATATTAGAACTAACAAGTTCTCCTTTTTTAAAAATCATCATAGTAGGTACTGACATCACTGCATATCTAGATGCAATTTCAACACTATTGTCAATGTCCACTTCTACAAGATTGACATTCATTTCTTCTACAACTTCTTCTACGATAGGTGTTAACATTTTACAAGGTCCACACCATGTCGCAAAGAATTTTACCAAAACAAAGTCTCCTTTTATAAGTGCATCAAAATTTTCTACTGTTCCTTCTACTTTTTTCATTTTCTTCTTCCTTTCTTATCTATATTTATCTAATACTTTGTTAGAACCTTTTAAATCTAGTTTGCCCTTTTGAATAAGGTCTTGCGCATTTGATACACTGATTACTTTATATTCTAAAAATAAATCAAGTGTTTCTAAATTAAACGTATTCGCATCTTTTGTTTCTTGGTATTTCTCTTTAAGTCCTGTGAATTTTTCTGTTATAGTCAAAACCTTTTTCGCACTTTGATCTAAAACAGGGACACTGGTTAAGATTTTATCTTTATACTTAGATTCATTGATTTCTTTAGAATCAAAGATGGGTAAAGAAAGTGCGAATAAAAGTATAAATACAAGGACAAAAGATTCCATAAGACCTACTACCATTCCTAATAATTTAGAAGGGATTCCTAAAATAATTGTTGCTTTTAGAATCTTCTCAAAAATCTTACTTGTAAGCAATACCACTCTAAATACAATCATTAAAACAGAAAAAACAAGACCAAAGGCAATTAGCTCGTATAAAACAATGTTGAGTACGGTAGCCCCTTTGATAAGCCCACCAAATTTAAAAAATGGAAGTATACTATAAAGAACTTTCGATACAGCATCTTTAAAAAAGTAAGCAAGCAATAGAACTACACTGAGCCCTACAAAAGAAATAACAGCACTTGTAAATCCTTTTTTAAAGCCCATTATGGCTCCATATAGCAATAATAAAAGAATTATAATATCTATTATATTCATAATCACTCTATCCTTCCTACTAAAATTATAGTATAAAAAAAGGAAAAAAGAAAGTATTTTCATTTTTTTTATGTTAAAATAGGTAAAGAGGTGGTTCTGTGACAATTTCATTTAAAATTAGTGACAATACAAAACAAGAAATGATCAAATATTTCAGGAACAATAAACGTCCTAAAACGCCTGCTTACGCTGTATTTCAAGCAGATGAAGAAGATACTGTCGTAACGCTTTATGAGTCTGGTAAGGTGGTCTTTCAAGGTGTGAGCGCTGATATTGATGCGGCTATATGGAAACATAGAGAAAAGTTTCTCAATCCAGGGATTGTTGTAGAAGAAAAAAATAGTGACAACAAAGATAAAAAAGATAAAAAAGAAATTGTTATCGATCCTAAAATTTACTATGCAAGCACGATTGGTTCTGATGAAGTGGGTACTGGAGACTATTTTGGACCTATCGTTGTAACGGCTGCTTATGTAAATAAAAGTGACATCCCTTTTTTAGAAAGTCTTGGTGTCAAGGATTCTAAAAAAATGACAGATGATAAAATTCTAGAAGTAGTACCAAAATTGATTCAAAAAATTGCCTATGAAAGTATTGTTTTATCAAATAAAGAATATAACCAAAGTTATTCCAAAGAAATCAATATGAATAAAATAAAAGCCATTATGCATAATAAAGTGCTTTTAAAAATGAGAGACAAACAAAAAGAATATGACTATATTGTAGTGGATCAATTTGCGAAACCTTTTGTGTATTACCATTACTTAAAAGAAGTGCCAAATGTATGCAGAAATATTACCTTTATGACAAAGGGTGAAGATAAATGTTTATCAGTCGCATGTGCTTCTTTAATTAGCCGTTATATTTTTGTTAAAGAATTTCATAAGATAGAGACCAAACTTGGTGTGAAAATACCAAAAGGTGCCAGTACAAAAGTCGATGAAACAGGTGTACAAGTTGTAAGAAAATATGGAAAAGATATGCTTACAGAAGTAGCTAAGTTAAATTTTAAAAATACAGATAAAATAAAAGAACGATTAGAAACCCTTTGATTTCACTCGTTCTTTTTCTTTGGGAAGAGAAGCTTCTTTGACTATGAAAATAGCCAACCACTCTTCTGTTATAGGAAAAGGAAAACTTTCTTTGATTTCTTGTTTTATAACAGTACTTGTCATTTTATAGGAAACCATAATTTCTCCATATAGAAAGTCTTTGTCTTCCTTTAAAAGAAGGGTTTGTAAATGAGGAATCCCTTGCCAAAAAGTAATACATTCTGCAAGGAGGAATCCCCCTCTTTGATCAATGGCAATCCCTAAACAATATAGTTTCTTTAAAACCAATAATAAAGGATATTTTGTATGGGTCAGTAAAGATTCTGTTGCTAATTTTATTACATCTTTGTCATAGCAAAGCATAGCAATATACAGATATTCTTGGTTTTCTTTATCTTGTAAAAAAGGATATAAAAAGATCCCTTTTAATTTTTGATACTCTTTTTTATTCATATCCTATCACCTATTTATAGCATACAAAATAAGAAGTAAGAAATGCGTCGAACAGTGGTTTTGTTTTTTTAATTGTGCACACTATGTGTCACCATTTTGGTGTCTTCTGTTATAGGAAGAAACGTGTAACCATGTTCTTTCCCATAGCGAATAATATCTTTTAGAGCAGCTGCTGTATAAGATTTTACATCATGTAATAAAACAACATTGGCTTTATTTTTAGAAAGGCCTTTGATGACATTTTCATACACACATTTGGTAGAGCCACTTGCAGCACATTCGCCAGCGTCCCCAGAATCGACATTCCAATCAAAATAGTGATAGCCCCTATTTAAGACATCTTTGGTTAGTTTAGACATGATTCCAAGATTATAATGTTTACTTACTGTATTGGAGCTACCTCCTGGGAAACGAATGATATTGGATCTATGCCCCGTGATTCTTTCTACACGGTCTCTAATTTTATTTAAGTCTGAAAAATAATCGTAGATGGATGCATATACTTTTGCGTAATCATGAGTATAGGTATGGAGGGCGACAGTATGTCCTTCATCAAATTCCCTTTTGATTAAATCATCAGCACCATTTCCTGTTACAAAGAAAGTGGCTGAAACACCTTCCTCTTTTAAAATATCTAATATTTCCTTAGTAGCGCCTCCGGGACCATCGTCAAAGGTTAAATAGATAGATCCTTTTACATCTGCACTATTGTTAGCATTTCTTTCACTTCTTACAACAATATCTCTTTGTGTTTCGGTTTGATTTCCAGCTGCATCTTTTACTATATATTTGATAGCATAAGAACCTATTTGGGATGTATCTACACTACCAGACACAGTTACTTTATTTGTAATATCACCCTCACAATTGTCATAAGCTTGGTACCCTGGTTCCTGGTAAGTGGAACCTCTGTATAAATAGAAAGGAGAAGTTCCTGCTAAAGTAATGGTAGGTTTTTCTATATCTTTTGTAATTAATTTTCTTTTTTGTTCTACTTTATTTTTTGAAGAATCAGAAACAGTATAAATGATTTCATTTTCCTTTTTTATGATTTGGACTTTATCTGTAAGAATTCCGTCGTATTCATCTTTGGCTTCAAATCCTTCTTCTTTATATTTTTGATTTGGACATAAATAGGTATCTTCTTTTCCTTTTAAAATAATATTTGGTTTTTTTGTATCCACAACCATTATTTTCCTTACCATTTTATTCACCAAGATTCCATTCGTAATAGTATATTCTATTTTGTAGGAACCTATTCTTTTGGTATTGATTTTCCCTTTTGTTTTCACTTGATTTGTAATGTTTTTACCATATAAATAAGCTTGGTATCCAGGTTCTTTATAAGAGGAAGAATATTCTAAAGTGATATTCTTTTCCCCTTTTAATTGCAGGTTTGGAAGAAAGACAAAATAGGCAATACTTCCTATCAGGATTAAAATCAATATAATTGTCCATAAAAGAAGTCTTTTTTTCTTCTTTTGACTTTTATATAAGGCATTTTTTATTTCTAATTCTTTTATAAATTCTAATTGTTCTTTATCATACATATATATCACACTACCCTAATTTCATTATAACATGGTTTATTATATTTTTAGGTTTTATTTTACAAAATGTTAAAAAAGACAAATAAAAAAAGAGGATTAAAAACCTCTTTTACGTAAGAATGCTGGAATATCACTTGCATCATCATCTGCATCTTCAATATCTTTTTTTATTTCTTCTCTTCTTGAATAAGAATGATAGATAGGTGTTGCTTCCTTGCTATCCTCAAATCCTGTCGCAATTACAGTAACAATAACTTCATCTGTTAAGTTTTCATTAATAACAGCTCCAAAGATTGTATTGATATCTGTATTTGCAGAAGAACGTACAACTTCTGCAGCCTCTTCAACTTCAAACAAAGTTAAATTAGCACCACCTGTTACATTGATAATTGCATCAGTTGCTCCATCAATACTGGTTTCTAGAAGTGGGCTTGAAACAGCTTCTCTTGCTGCATCTACAGCTCTGCTTTCACCTACACCCATACCAATACCAATTAAAGCACTTCCTTTTTTACTCATTACTGTTTTTACATCGGCAAAGTCTAAGTTAATAAGACCTGCAACAGCAATTAAATCAGAAATAGATTGTACACCACGTCTTAATACATTATCAACTTCTTTAAAAGAATCTGTAAGTGGGGTTGCTTTATCAATAATATTTCTTAAGCGATCATTTGGAATTACAATAAGTGTATCCACTTGTTCTTTTAATTCTTCCAATCCTGCTAAAGCTTGTGTCATTCTTTTCTTTCCTTCAAAAGAGAAAGGTTTTGTAACAATCCCTACTGTAAGAGCCCCTAATTCTTTTGAGATTTCAGCGATAACAGGAGCTGCACCAGTTCCAGTTCCTCCACCCATTCCACAAGTAACGAAAACCATATCGGCTCCCATTAGAGATTCTTTGATTTCATCTTTAGATTCCATCGCTGCTTCTCTACCAACAGCAGGCGTATCTCCAGCGCCTCTTCCACCTGTAAGATCTGCTCCTATTTGAATTTTTGTAGGTGCATTTGAGCAGTTAAGTACTTGCAAGTCCGTATTTGCAACAATAAAATCTACTCCTTTTACACCAGAGTCTATCATACGGTTAACAGCGTTATTTCCGCCACCTCCGACACCAATGACTTTTATTTTTGCAATTTGATCCATTTCTAATCCAAACATTCTAAATCCTCCTTATTCGCTCCAGAAGTATCCGAACACTTTGCCGAGCATAGAATCGCCTGATATATTCAGTACGCCTCTTCCTCTACCATCCAGTTCTTCTTCGTCGTTTTCATTTACCATCGTATATTCTGTTCCTGTTAATCGTAATCTATTAATTAAATGAATGACATTCCCAAGTGCGGATGAATACGCATTACTACGGATGCCTAACATTTTGACGTTACCAAGTACTACTCTTTTTCCAAACACATCATTTGCGATGTATTCAAAATCAGCTTGATTACTGGCTCCTCCAGTAATTATAATATAGGGAATATCCCCACTTGTCAAGCTTGTAAGCTCCTTTTTTGCAAGACTTAATAACTCTTCTAATCTTGCCATCACAATTTCAGTTGCTTCAAATTGGTTGACTTTAATTTTTTCATCCATTGTATTGGTAATTTCATAAAAATCATTTACACTTGCATTTCTTTTGTGTGCGAGTGCAAATTTTTCTTTGATTACTTGTGCTGTCTTACGTGTTACTTTGTAAATATAAGCAAGATCATTGTCAATGTTTTCACTTCCTAAAGGAAGGGTTGCGGTTTTTATTAAAATACCTTTGTTATAAAGAGAAATATGTGTTGTTTCATAACCAATATTGATAAGGGCTGAAACATTTTCACTTATTTGTTCATTTTTGAAAGCAGCCATGTCACCTATTTCATTTAAAGAAGCTTCTACTACTTCTACTTCTAAGTTTTCTAAAACAGAAACCACAGAATATAAATTCTTCTTAGGTACTGTTACCAAAACAGAACGTGCTTCTAAATGATTTGCAGGCAATCCTTTTGGATCTTTGACACCTGTTTTATCATCTACTTTAAAATCGATAGGCAGATCCGTTACCACTTCCATATTGAGTGGTTTTTGTATAGCAATTGCTTTGTTTAGAACGTTTTTAACATCTTCTCCTGTAATAATCCCTTTTTCATTTTCAATG
The DNA here is from genome assembly GCA_028693035.1 of Bacilli bacterium. Lineage (GTDB taxonomy): Bacteria > Bacillota_I > Bacilli_A > RF39 > UBA660 > RUG12867. The sequence goes on from JAQUWE010000007.1 coordinate 48,761, forward strand.
TCTAAGCTTCCTTTTACGACTGTAAAATCAGCTTGATAACTAGGGATGGTTACAACCACTTTTCGTATACGTATGCCTAGCATACTTTCTATTTCATCAAATACTTTTGCAATAGAATTACGTGCGGCAGTACCATCTGTAATAAGACCTCTTTTTATTCCGATAGAAGGAGTTTGTGCTTCTGCGAGTAAATTCAACTTATTTTTGTAAAGTTCACAGACAATAAGCTTGATAGAATAGGTACCAATGTCTAAACTTGCATAAATATGTCTCACTTTCGTCACCACCCACATTCTTAACTATCATTATACTATAAATTCCTAGAAAGTAAAAGAGAAAGTGCATTTTTTTTCATTTTTTAAAGGAGAATAAATCAAATAGAGATAGCATTTTTTTGTATCTTGTTCCTTTTTTTATTTCTTTTATGAAACAATGGTCTTGTATTTTATTTTCATGCAAAAAAAAAGAGATTTTAAATTCTCTTTTTATTTTTCTAACACTTCAAAATAGCCGCCAGAATCTAAGTATAAAATACCCTTTTTCTGATCAAATTTTTTCTCAATTTCTAACATAATATTTAAATAACTATTGATTTTTTCAAATTTAGTAAGAGATAAATAAACATAATTGCCATCATTCATAGATAATAAGAATCTTTCATCATCTTTGTCATTTGGATTATATTTAATCTCTGATATTTTTTCTAATATATTTGTATCGATTTCTTGCACTTCTTTTTGAAATACTTTGTATTTTTTGTCAGGTACATAATTCAGTAAAACAGGAACTGTATATTTTTCTGTGATTTCTTTGCCATCTTTTAAAATTTGTTTTTCTTTCACAGCATTGTAGAAAAGTGGTGTATTTTCTGTAATTGTAATATGCAATTCCCTTATGTTTTTATGATATACTTTTACTTTTGCGATTAAAGGATTTTTATTTAGTTTGTTTTCTATCATAAAAGGAAGGGTTTCTATCCATTTTGGATAATTCTCTATCTTTGCTTCTTCTATAATGTCTTGGTCTTTAAGATATGTAGTTCCTTTGATATAGATATTGGTAATAGGAAGGGATATTATTTTAGAAACACCGTAAATAATAAGAAGCAATAAGAAAAGAAAAAGAAAAACTTTTCGATATTTTATACGTACCTTTTTCTTTTGTACCTTTTGCGGTTTCTTTTGCATTGGTATTTTTTTCTTCACTTTCTTTCCCATGTCTATCCCCTTTTATTTTACAAATTCTTGTTCTTCTTTTAATTCAACTTGGTATTTTTCTTTTACATCTTTTTTGATAGAAGAAATCAGTTCTTCTAAATCCTTACATGTTGCATCCCCCGCATTTACAATAAAGTTTGCATGTTTTAAGCTTACCATTGCGCCCCCTATTTTCTTTCCTTTGTAGCCAAGATCTTCAATGAGTTGTCCTGCGAATAAGCCGGTAGGATTTCTAAAAACACTTCCTGCAGATGGATATTCAAGGGGTTGTGAGGTAATTCGTCTTACCTTTCTTTCGTTGATAAGTTCCATGATTTCATTTTTATCTCCATAAAACAACGGAATGGTTGCTTCTAAACAAATATACTCTGGATTTTGCTTTAAGAAAGAGGTTCTATAGTGAAAATCAAGTTCTTTATTGGTAAAGGTTTTGACCGTGTAGTCTGGTGTTAATACTTTAGCACTTTTGACTACATATCCCATATCACTTTTATAGGCACCTGCATTCATAAATACAGCGCCGCCAACACTACCTGGAATCCCAGAAGCAAACTCTAAACCAGAGAATCCAGAACGAGACATTTTTAAAGAAAGACGCATTAAATTATAGCCAGCGCCTACTGTTACTACATTTTTATCTATTTTTAATGTATCAAAAGCATCTAATTTAATAATAACGCCATCAAATCCTTCGTCAGAAAAAATTAAATTAGATCCATTTCCTATAATTTTGTAAGCAATTTGTTTTTCTTTAAGATATTTTAGTAATACAATGAGACTGTCTGTATCTTTTGGAGAAACCATTGCATCTGCTTTTCCTCCGATTTTATAGGTTGTATATTCCTTCATGAGAGGAGATACAACTACTTTTCCAATATCTAATTTTTTTAGTTCTTTTATATCTAACATATTTTACTTCCTATCTATTATTTCTTGAAGTTCATTATATATTTTAGTCGCACTCTTAGGGACTTGTAATTTTCTTAAATTGTGTTTGATTTCCGTTTGCATAATAGGATCCATAGCTTCTTCAATTCTTGTAAAAAGGATGTTTCCTTCTAAATCTTTTTCTTCTAATAAAATAGCTGCCTTTTCATCTGTTAAATCTTTCGCGTTCTTATACTGATGATTATTCGCTACAAAGGGACTTGGAATTAGGATAGTTGGTATTTCTAGTGCGATAAGTTCACTCATGGTAGAGGCTCCTGCTCTTGAAACCATTACATCTACTTTTTTCATAAGACTTGGCAAATGATCAACAAAGGGAAATAGAAATACATTTTTAGGCATTTTTGTTTGCTTAATCTTTTCATAATCATTTTTTCCTGTTACAAAAACAACTTCATAATTTTTTTCTTTAAAACTTTGGATGTGTTTTAACAAGTAAGTATTGAAAGTACTAGATCCTAAAGAACCCATTACAATTAATACGCATTTTTTATGAGGATCTAATCCATAAAAGGCTTTGTCTGCTGGTTTAATTGTACTTGCTTCCTCACTACATGGATTGCCTGTAAAAACTGTTTTATAAGAAGGAAATTTGTGTAGACTTGATTTAAAAGATACACCTATTTTACTTACATATTTGCTTAAAAATAAATTGGATTTACCTGGAATACTATTTTGTTCATGAATAAAGGTTTTGATGCCTAATTTATGGGCAGCCAAAATGACAGGAACGGTAATATACCCTCCTACCCCTATTACAATATCTGGTTTAAAATCCTTGATGGCTTTCTTACATTCTTGGTATCCTTTTACTACACATTTCATTGTTTTGAAATTGGATAACAGTTTTCTTTTATTAAATCCATACATTTCGATTCCTTTAAAAGGAATGCCTGCTTTTGGAACAATGTCTTTTTCCATACGATTATGGGTTCCGATATAAAGAAATTCACTGTTTGGTTCTTTTTCTTTTATTTTATTAACGATAGCGAGCGCTGGATAAATATGCCCACCTGTACCACCTGCTGCCACAATTACTCTCATATCTATCACCTTATCTTATTATATCATAATTATATGTGGGTGCAAAGAAAAAAAGAAGTGTTTCATTTATCTACAAAAAAGGCTTTTTGTGTCAATATTTTTTTCTTTTTATAAAAAAAAGAAAACTAAATGTTTTCTTCTCGAATTGCTTCTAATATATTTTCTTTTTTAATTCTAGAAGAGGCATACATCATTGTCATAAATACAATAACAAATACACCTGCTGTCGCAATTAAAATACTACGTAATGGAAATAAGAACGAATTTGATGTCACTATATTTCCAAACTGTGTACCAAATAAATATGTGATTAAAAGAGATACTGGAATTCCATAAAGAAGTGATTTAAGTCCAAAGAAGATACTTTCAAAATATAGTATTTTATTAAATCCTCTTGGCGTAAGTCCCATACTTCTTAACATGGCAAATTCTTTTCTACGAAGTGCAATACTTGTATTGATGGTATTGAAAACACTGGTTACACCAATTAATGTTACAAGTGTGATAAATCCATACAGTAATAATTTCATTACAAATAATAGATTTTTTTGTAATTGTAGAGCTTCTACTACATTGAGATATGAGAAGTTTTCAAAAGTATTGCTTTTTTCTAATTCTTTTAAAGTTTTATCTAAGTTTTTAAATTCTGGTGCTTTAATAAAAATCGTATAAGAACTTGCATTCTCATCTGATAATTGGCTTGTAATATTTTTATAAGCTTCATTTGATACAATTACATTTTGTACATTTATATACTCTGTATTGCCTAGTGCGAATGGAGCTTTTTTAGCTTCTTTGATATTTTTTACAGTGCCTACTTTTTCTTTAGAAAGAGTGGTTTCTCCTTCTTTGTTTTCCGTAGTTTCACTGGTTACGACGTTCTCTTCTTTCAATTCATATACATCTAAAGTACTTGGTATAGTACTTAAAATGCGAAATTTACTTACTTTTCTGGTTCCATTTTTATAAACGATATTTTTGGTTTGATTTAATAATAAAGTGTCTCCATAAGTAAGGTGATTGTTAGCAAGTGCTTCTTTATAAGCTTTTTCATCCATTTTGATCAGTTGGATATAAGAGTAGTTATCTTCCTTAGAACCGTTGCCACTGCTTTCATTTGCACTTTTTGTTTCTTCTGACCAGTAAGGTTCTAAATAATCTGTCGCAATATGGGTAGTTTCTATTTGAACAGCTTTTTTAGTTTCTTCATTTTGAAGAATTTTGTTATACAATTTTTGTACTTCTGTTTCATCTTTACTATCGATATAAATCATTAGATCATAATCTGGATTGGTAACCATATCATTGCTTGTTGAAATTCCATATTCCATTAAGCTTGAGAAGGAAACAAATAATACAATACTCATAAATAAAGAGATGATTGTGATTCTATATTTCTTTTTATTTCTTTTGATATTTTTAAGAGCAATTTCTCCTTCGATACCAAATATTTTTTTAATAAATTTGGGTGTTCTTAACTTTTTCCCTTTTATTTTAATATCATCATTTTGACGGATAGCTTCTATTGGTGTAATTTTACTTGCCTTTTTAGCGGGTAAGAAAGCTGATAAGAAAATAACAACAACCATGAAAATGACAGGGATAATAATATAAACGGGATAAATAGATAAAACAAGAGGGAAATCAAAGACATTAGGTAATAATTGATTGATAATCATAAGAACGGTTCCAATGCCTACAATCGCACCTATAATACCAAGTGGAATTCCTATAATTCCAATGGCACATGCTTCAAAGAAAACCGTATGTCTAATTTGTTTACGAGTCGCTCCTATACTTGAGAAAAGTCCAAATTGTTTCTTTCTTTCCATAACAGAGATTGCGAATGAATTATAAATAACAACAATGCATCCTACTGAAATTAAAGCAAGTACAATTAAGATAATACCTATCATAGAGTCTAAGATATTGGTATATCTGCTTTCTCCATATACAGAAAGTAAGCTATCATTATAATGCACTCTTTTTCCTATTTCTGCTTTTGGAATGCCTAAATGTAGAGCTAGTTTATCTGCTTTATCATAGATGTCTTTGGTATTTTTATATGTAATATAAGCATCTACAATATCTGTGTTTTCTATTTTTTCACTTTTACTAAAAATCATGTATCCAGGAGAAGAGTATCCTTCTAAATAGGTTCTCTCTACAATTCCTACAATTTTATAAGTTTTGTGTTTGGTATTGGTAAGAGTTTCTCCTTCTATATAAGCTCTTTGGTAAGAAGAATCTTCTTCCTCACCGGCTGGAGGCGTTTGTCTATCTCCTACTTCTGTCTCTAAAGTATCTCCCACTTTATAAGAAAGTCCTCCATTGCTTTTTAAATGTCCTGAGATAACAACTTCTGTCGTATTTTCAGGGAGTCTTCCATCGGTAAGTTTTAAACTTTCTAAAAGTCCTTTACTTCCTTCTGAAATCAAAAGATATGGTTTATAGGAATTGGTACTTTCTATTTTTGCATACCCTAAATCTTTTTTATACAAAGCAGATTCAAGTTCTACATTGTTTTCAAGTATTTTTAATTTAGAACCTTCTATACCATCCATAGAAACGTGCTGGGAACCGTTGTGTGCAGAAATAGTCTTAATATTATTGTCTCTTAAAGAGGCAAATAAAAGGCCAATTCCTACCATAAGGGCAGTTGATAAAATCACACCCATTATTGTGACAATGGTTCTTTTTTTATTCATGGTAAGGTGTTTCATTGTCAGTTTGTTTAATATCTTCACTTACGCCACCTTCTCATCGCTGGTAATATGTCCATCTTCTAGTGTAATAATACGGTCTGCTGATAAAGCTAGATTGTGATCATGGGTAATCATAATAATGGTTTGCCCATATTTTTTATTTGACAATTTTAAAAGTTCAATAATTTCTTTAGAAGTTTTACTGTCTAGATTTCCAGTAGGTTCATCTGCCAATAAGATAGCAGGTCTATTCATTAAAGCTCTACCAATCGATACTCTTTGTTGTTGCCCACCTGATAATTCATTTGGCAAATGACTGATTCTTTTTTCAAGACCTAATGTATCAATAAGTTCTTTTAAATACACTTCATCTACTTGTTTATTATCTAATAAAATGGGTAATGTAATATTTTCTTTGACATTTAAAATAGGAATTAAATTATAAAATTGATAGATAAGCCCTACTTGTCTACGTCTAAAAATAGCAAGATTGGTTTCATTCAATTTATAAACATCCTCAGAATCTACATAAATTTTACCGGCTGTTGGACGGTCTACTCCACCTAAAAGATGAAGAAGTGTAGATTTACCACTACCACTTGATCCAACAATCGCAACAAATTCTCCTTTATTTACAGAAAATGATAAGTGATCGAGTGCGGTTACCTTCGTCTCCCCTTTTCCGTATATTTTTGTAAGTCCTTCGACTTTTAATATTTCCATACATATCCTCCTTTTTCTTCTTCCATTATAGTAAAGGTATATGACTTTACTATGACAAATAGAGTGACAAATCTGTCATATACTTACACGACTTTTTTATAGATGCGAACAGAAAAGACTGTGCCCTGTCCTTTTTGGCTTCTTACTGTAATATCTCCATGTTCTTTTTGTAAAATCATAAAAGCCATATTGAGTCCAATTCCTATACTTTCTTTATTACTATTTCCTTTGTAAAATCTTTTAAAAATATTTCTTTGGTCTTTTTCATCCATACCTTCTCCTTGGTCTTCAATATTGATTTCTGTATAAAGAGAGTTATCTATGTAAGAAACCGTAATGGTCGTGCCTTCTGCACTGTGCTCATGAGCATTTTTTAAAATATTAAGTAAAGCTTCTGCTGTCCAATGAAAGTCAGCTTGCATTGTTATATTTTTATTTCCTTCTATTTTTACTTTTTGTTTTTTTAGTTCTAAAGCGATTTCAATTGGTTCTAATGCTTTTTGAATTAGTTCTTGTACATTGACACATTCTTTCTTTAAAACAATAGTTCCACTATCTAAACGAGAGATTTTAAGTAAAGAAGAAACAAGCCATTCAATTCTTTCTAATTGTTTTCTATTTTTTAAAACAAAATTTTGTCTTACATCCACTTCTAGTTTATCGTCCATTAATAAATCACTAATCACATACATACTGGTAAGGGGTGTTTTTAATTGGTGTGAAATGTCTGATAAAACATTTTCTAAATCTTGTTTTGCTTTTTGATCTTGTTCACTTTGATTTTTAAGTAAAACAGTAATTCTATAAATATCATTTTTTAAATTACTCATCGTTCCTTCATCATAGTCTCTAATATCCATAGAGTAATCTCCATTTAAGAGGTTTACCATATAGGTATTGATTTCTTCAACCTTTTTATGTTGTCTTTTGATAAAGTAATAATAGGCCGCTGTCAGTACAGTAAAGAGAATGATAACGAGTAAAAAATTGTAGAAAAAGATATCTTGTTTTAAGGAAGTAAGCTGATTCATGTAATCCAAACTATCAATATCCATAAGTCCATATTTTTCTAGAATTTGATTTCCTTTTTCTGTACTTTTATTTCCTTTGACAATCGAATCAATAATGTCTTCTTCTACTTCTGGATGTTTTTCTATAATATCAGAAATAATTTGGCTATTGTTTTGGATAAAAGCATTTTTATATTGCATGTAAATGACATTATTAAAAGCTATCATGCACAAAAAAACAAAGAAAAGCAAAAACAGTTCTGTTATAAAAAATCTTTTTAATTCTTTATTATGAATCATTTAAACACCTACTTTGTATCCGAGTCCACGAACGGTTAAAATCAGTTCTGGATTATTAGGATCTTCTTCAATTTTTTCTCTAATTCTTTTGATATAAACGGTTAAAGTATTGTCGTTGACATAGGCTTCATTGACATCCCAAATGTCAGCAAGGATTTTTTCTCTTGTAAAAACAGTACCTGGATTCAGAGCCAAAATTAAAAGAATTTTGTATTCAAGCGCGGTTAGCATTACATCTACCCCATTTTTAAATACTTTTGCTTGTTTCATATCAATGGTAATGTTTTTAAGTTCAATCACATTAGAAGTTAAGTTTTTGGCAGTTCTTCTAAGGACATTTTTGATTCTAGAAACAAGCTCCCTTGCTTTAAATGGCTTTGTAATATAATCATCTGCTCCCATATCAAGACCCATAACAACAGAAACTTCTAAATCGTTTGCGGTCAAGAAAATAATAGGAATGTCTTTATATTCTTTGATTTTTTTAAACAAATCAAATCCTGTTCCATCTGGCAAATTGATGTCTAATAAAATTAAATCTGGTTCTTTTTCTCTTACAAGTTCCATAGTGCCTGCACATTTGTTATTTTCAAAAACAACAAATTCTTCTTGTTTTAAATAATAGTGTAGTCCTAAACGGATTGTTTCATCATCTTCGACCATTAATATTTTGCTCATAGTATCACCTGGTTCCATTATACTATAAAAGAATTATTTTTACGTGAATAAATCGTAACAATCAAAAAAAGACAAGATTTTTTTCTACTTGTCTTTTTCTTTTCTTTCTTTTAAAAAGTGCAGTACATTTTCTGCGACTCCATAAGGTAGAATTTTAGATAATTCTTCTGCACTTTGCGAAGAAAGTCTATCTATTGTATGGTATTTCTTTAATAATTCATTTTTTCGTTTGGCACCAATGCCTTCTATACTATCTAAGATACTTTCTAAAGAGCCTTTACTTCTTAATTTCTTATGATAACTAATGGTAAAGTTATGGACTTCATCTTGCATTCTTTCTAAATAGTAAAAAACATTGCTTTTGCGGTCAATTGGGATTTCTCTGATAGGTTCTCCTACTAATAAAGCATTGGTAGCGTGGCGGTCATCTTTTTTAAGACCCGCTACTTTAATAGTAAGCCCTAGAGACTCTAAAACCTCTCTTGCGATATGCATCTGACCAATTCCACCATCAACAATAATCAAATCCGGCTTAGGAAGGTTTTCTTTTAATACTCTAAAATATCTTCTATAAACGACTTCTCTCATCGTTCCATAATCATCATTTTTATCATTGGTGATTTTGAATTTACGATAATCATTTTTAGAAGGTTTTCCTTCTTTAAATACAACCATTCCAGATACATTGAAGGAACCAAAAAGATTGGAGTTATCAAAAAGTTCAATACGATCTAAATGAGGTAAATCTAGTAATTTTCTTAATTCTTCATTGGCTTCACTTGTTTTTTCTTCATTTTTTTGAATGAGTTCAAATTGTTCACTTAAAGCGTTGGCTGCATTTTTATTGGCCATTTCAATTAATTTCTTTTTGACACCTTTGATAGGTGCTTTTACAGATATTTTGAAATAATCTTCTAAAAGTTCTGTATTTACAATACTAGGTACTAAGATTTCTTTAGGTAAAAGGAAATGCTTTTCATAAAATTTAGCGATATAACGTGTTAATTCTTCTTCTGGTTCATCTATTAAAGGAATGATTTTGTAGTGTCTCTCTAGTATTTTAGAACTTCTAATAAAGAAGACTTGCACAGATAAATAGCCCTTGCTGACATGGTAACCAAAAATATCACGATCTACTGTATCTGAAATCTCTACTTTTTGTTTTTGTAAGGTTACTTTTATATAATCTAGTAAGTCTTTTAATTCTTTTGCTTTTTCAAAATTTAATTTTTGACTTTCAAACTGCATTTCTGTAGTTAGTTTTTCAGTAACAATGGAATCATCTCCTTTTAAAAATCTGATGATTTCATTTTCCATTTGTTTGATTTTACTTTCTTCTACATCAAGGGCACAATATCCTAAACACTGTCCTATATGATAATATAAGCAAGGCTTTTTTTGGTATGTTTTGCACTTTCGAAGAGGGTAAATACGATTTAATAGATTGACTGTATTTCTAGCTGCATAGACATTGGGATAAGGCCCATAAAGTCTTAAATTATTTCCTTTTTTACGGGCTAAATTACGAACGATTAAAAGTCTTGGTACTTTTTCATTGGTCAGTTCTATATAAGGGTAAGATTTATCATCTCTTAGGAGGATATTGTATTTAGGATCGTATTTTTTTATTAGATTTAACTCTAAAATAAGGGATTCTGTTTCACTTCCAACAATGATATATTCAAAATCTACAATTTCACTAACCAATTTGGCTGTTTTACCGGTATGGGTGCCTCTAAAATAAGAGGTCTGTTTATTTTTAAGTTTTTTGGCTTTTCCAACATAGATAATAAGGCCGTGTTTGGTTTTCATTGGGTAGCATCCTTGGTTAGTTAGATCAAGGACTAATTTGTGCTTGATTTAATCCATAGATTTCCTCCTTTCTATTATTATTATAC
>JAQUWE010000034.1 GCA_028693035.1 Bacilli bacterium
TGTTGACAAATGGTTTATTGGTTTGTCTGTTATTAATATTGTTTATGGCGTGGAGTTTTTTGCTTATTAGTAAAAAAAATACAACAATAAATTACCTTATATTTGGCTGTATATTGAGCTGGATTTTGTATTATGGAATAGTTAAAACAGGAATTTATTCCTACGGGGTATTTGGATTTAGATGGGGACTTTTTCTTATACCGTTGTGGCTTGTGGCTTTTATTACTTCTGCAAAAGAATTTGTCACAGAGCTCGAAAATTGTAATATTATTTTAGTAAAAAATTTTTCTGGCATATTTACTTATTTTATAATTATTTTGACTTCTTTATATTGTATTATCGGAGCATATGCGATTTTCAAACATTGGGAAAAAGAAAATACAAAAGGGATAGTTCAAAAATGGTATGAAATAAAAGGATATAATGACTTTACAATTTTATCTTACGGAGCAAAATTTGGTTTTTTCTATTATTTAAAACACAATAAAAATTACCATCATGAGTATTTGAATAATGTTTCCGCAATTAGCTGGTTGCAAGAGGTTCCATATAAAGAATATGAGGTGGAAATTACAAGGATTTTAAACAATAAATTTGATTATCCTGTAATATACTTTTGTTTTGCTCACACATTTCCTGATGTTAAAGTTATGCTAAAGGTTTTTGAAGACAAAGGATATAAATGTAATTTAATTTATCATTCGTATGATGGCTATATATACAAATTGGATAAGCTTAATTATTACGAATATGATGGAATTGCATATTAAAATGCGAGTAGTCAGTTTCCAGTTCAATAGATTTTAACACTGTTTTTAGTTCTTTATATTTAGGATGCGAAGGTCTCCAAATCTCAAGAGGCTCATCAGAATTACGTAAATTCCCTCCCCAATCACGACATGCCCAAAATAAAGCAATAGCATTATTTTCTTTTGCGAAATTTATAAAAGCAGGAATGTCTGTATAGTTTTTAGTAGAAATAACAAAAGCAAGGTAAAGACCTTCTATTTTTCCGGATTCTTTTAGTGATTTTAACCAAAGAATGTTTTCCTTAACCCTTTTAAAATTACCATTTTTAACCACATTATTATACGTTATTTCATTGGAAGAATGGATAGATACCATTACATAAGACAATCTATCTGTTATTCCAATATCATCACAGTTAAATTTGTTACATAATGTTCCATTGGTAATAAGATTAAACTTTAAGTCGGGATATTTTTGAGCAGCGGTTTTTACCAAGAATCTGGTGCTTCTGCTTACTAAAGGATCTGCAGTTGTGCTTACTGTAAGTGTTTGTGCGTCTTTTAAAATTGGAATGTAAATTTGTTCTATTTTTTCCTTACATATTTTTAATTCTTCTTTTGATAATCTTGAAATACAAGGTCTACACATTACACAATTAAGATTACATTCGCAATCAGGACTAATCGAAACCATTTTAGGAAAAGATTTTTGTTTGATATTATAATCAATATTTTTGTTGGGAATAAGTCTATAGTTATAATTGGACTTAGAAAAACAAGCTGCAGGAGAACAATAATTATACTTTCCTTTTAATACATTTCTTCTAAATCTTTGTGCTTTTTGTGAATTCCAAATTTCACTAAAAGTATTTTTATTTAAATCCCCGATTTGAGAATCCGGATGCATAAAACAGTCTGGACACAAGAAAACCCGCCCGTCAGGATATATATATGCTTCCGAAAAAGCTGCAGGACATACAAACTTTTTTTTGAAAAATTTATGACGAATAAAAGATAAAAAACTCACAATATACTAATTATTATATATTTAAAGATAAAAAGCAAATTTCGCAATATATTTCTAAAGCAAAACAAGCAGAGGAGAGAGGAATGCAAGAAAGAGAAGTTTATAATATAATAAAGAGAAGAGAGAAGAGAGAAGAGAGAAGAGAGAAGAGGGAATAAGGAAAGAAAATGACTTATTTATCATGTGAGTTTGTAGAAAATGGAATGTGCTTCATTCATAACGCAGTGGTATTGTGCAGTTTTTCAATGTGCATGAAGTTTGAAGCAATAAGAATAATAGATGAGTATAAGGGAGAACTATTTGACTGGGAAGAAGTCAAAAAAATAAAACAAGAATATAGAGATAGATTCGCAAAAGGAGATATACCGGAAGTATGTAAAGATTGTCCGAGCCTGAAAGAAGCTGATTGGTCAGGAACAATGGAATTAAAATACATGCTGATTAATCACTGGGAGAATTGCCATGCAGACTGCGTATATTGCCATACGCACGAAAACAAAAAAGAACTTAATGCAATGAAACCATGGAAAATCTTACCGATACTAAAAGATGCGCTGTCAAAAGGGATGTTGAGTAATAACGGAAATGTGAATATATCAGGAGGAGAACCAACGTGCTTAAAAGAATTTGGAGATTTAATGAAGTTTTTTCTGGAAAAAACAAATATCTTCATAATGCTGAATACATCAGCGATAGATTATTCTAAATATATAAAAAAAGCAATAGAAGAGGGAAGAAGTACGGCAACAATCTCGTTAGATTCAGGAACAAGAGAAACATATAAAAAAGTAAAAAATGTGGATAAGTTTAATAAAGTGATAGAGAATATAAAGAAATATAAGAAAGGATTGCCAGCGGATAAAATTCATCATATAGGAATGAAATATATATTTATCCCGGGATATAACGATAATAAAGAGGAGTTGTTGTCGTGGCTGAAGCTTATAGAAGATATGGGATTGAAGAATATCCAAATAGAACTTGAACATCACTGGTATGAAAAGAACAAATATCTTCCTGATAATGTAAAAGAATTAATAGAAATAGTGATAGAATTTGTGCATAGAAACAGATGTAACTTGTCATATAGAGAAATACTAACAGCATTAGGTTATACAGCCCCTATTAAATATATTGATTAATTGAGATAA
>JAQUWE010000027.1 GCA_028693035.1 Bacilli bacterium
ACATTTATATAATTATTTGGTATACTGTTCATATGGAAGACCTCCTTAAATGTTTTTTCAACAATTACATTTTAACAAAAGGTCTTCCTTTTTGTATACCAAATCCCAAAACTATTTTACACTATCAAATTTTTTGTCAATTTGACTAAAGATATGAATTTTGTTAGAATAGTCCTTGCTTCGCAAAATTTATATGAGGTGAATAGAATGAAGAAAGTAGGCCCAGCCCTGACAAGCATTGTTATAGGAACGCTGGCAATTATCGTTATTTTAACAGAAGGAAATGGATCTTTGATTCAAACCACACAATCTAGTAAAGTAACAGAATCCAATAAAATGGAAACTAAAAAAGAACAAAAAGAGGTTAAACAAAATACAGAAGTAGTACAAAAAGTGGAACTTGCTAAGGTGGAAGAAGTAGTAACCCCTACACCGACACCAGAACCAACCCCAGTTCCAGAGCCTATCGTATATGATGGGCTTACGGAAAATGAATTGGGTGCGAAACTAAACCGTTCCCTAAACTCAACTTTAAGTGGATACGGGAGTGTTTTTGCAAGTCAATCACTTGCATTAGGATTGGATCCTTATTTAGCACTTGCTATCGTATTACATGAAACAGGTTGTAAATGGAACTGTAGTACCCTTTTAAAAGAATGTAATAACGTTGGGGGTATGAAAGGTTCTCCAGGATGTGGAGGAGGCTCTTATAAAGCTTTCCCTACATTAGAAGCAGGCATTAGAAGTTATTTAGATAATTTATATAATAATTATTATCGTGTAGGACTTACAACACCAGAGACTATTGGTCCAAAATATGCAGAAAGCAGAACATGGGTGAGTAATGTACAGTCTTATATGAGTGAAATAAGAGCTAAATAAGAAAAGCTCTTTTTTTATTTAAAACAAGCATTATTATTTTTATTTAATATATGATATACTATTATACATAGAAAGAGGGATACATTGAAAAAAGAATTTATTTTACGTATTTTATTAACAATACTTTTAGGAGCTATTTTGTACTATATCATGCTGCCACCTATGAATATAAGCAGTCCTGATTTTTGGATTTTTGCTTTTATTATTCTAGCTATTTATATAGGAAGTTCCATTCTTGGACTTTTAAATATCCAAGATAATGTCATTCGTTTTGGAAAAGTGCCAAAGAAAAAAATGATAGGAGTGGCTATAATAGGGAGTGTCTTCGCTATTATTTTAGTGATTAATCTATTTCATACACCTTTTCTAAGTGCGAAAAGCTATGCAAAAAGAATTGTCATTGATGAAACAGGAGACTTTAATAAAGATATCGAAGAAGTTGATTTCAATGCACTTCCTTTATTAGACAAAGATTCAAGTCAAAAATTAGGAGACAGAGTTATGGGACAAATGCCAGAACTTGTTTCACAATTTAGTGTTTCTGATTTATATACACAAATCAATTATAAAAATGATATTGTAAGAGTTACGCCCCTTGAATATGCAAGTGTTATTAAATACTTCACAAACAAAGCAGAAGGTATTAAAGGATATATTACCGTAAACTCTGTTACAGGAGAAACAAAACTTACCAAATTAAAAGAAGGTATGAAATATGCACCTTCCGCTCTTTTCAACGATAACTTATATAGAAAACTTCGTTTTGCGCATCCAACAGAAATCTTCGAACAAGCAAGATTTGAATTAGACAATGATGGAACACCATACTGGATTGTTCCTACTGTAAAATATGCAGGCGTAGGACTTAAAAAAGAAATTACAGGTATTGTAATGTTAGACCCTGTTACAGGAAAAACAAAAAAATATGCTGTTAAAGATGTACCAACATGGGTAGATCATGTGTATAGTCCAGAACTTGTTATGGAACAAATCGATGATTGGGGACAATATAAGAAAGGTTTCATTAATTCTATCTTTGGTCAAAAAGATGTTGTCTTGTCTACATCAGGGTATAATTATACCGTAATGAATGATGATGTATATTTATATACAGGCATTACATCCGCAGCTGCAGACCAAGCAACCATTGGTTTTGTAATGAGCAATTTAAGAACCAAAGAAACAAAATTCTATGCGGTACCAGGCGCAGAAGAACAATCTGCCATGGCATCTGCTAAAGGGCAAGTACAGCAAATGAAATACAATTCTACTTTCCCATTACTAATCAACTTAAATGGTAAACCTACTTATTTGGTTTCCTTAAAAGACAATGCAGGTCTTGTAAAAATGTATGGATTTGTAGATGTAGCAGATTATCAAAAAGTAGTGGTAACAGATGCTTCTAAAGGAATTGAAACAGCTGCTAATAACTATTTAGGTGATGATAAAGTGCATGAAAATGATAGTCAAAAAACAAAAGAAATAAAAATTTCTTCCATTGCGACTACCAATATTGATGGAAATACTTACTATTATATAAAAGACCAAGAAGGTATGAAATATAGAGCATCTATTAAAACCAATACAGATGGACTTCCTTATTTAAAAGAAAATGATACCATTACAATTCGTTTTAAAACAGAAAAAGAAGTAACAGAGTTAATTGGTATTTCAAAATAAAAAAGAACATTCTCATATGTTCTTTTTCTATGTAATATTTTTAACTAAATCAAAAGAATATCCTTCTTTTTTCATTTCTTTTATAAAAGAATCCATGGCTTGATAATTTCCTTTATTTTTAGGATGAATCAAATAAATAGCTCCGTTATGAACTCTTTTCTTAAGTTCTTTTAGTGCATATTCTTTTGTAACAGTTCCTTTCCAATCTAAGTAGTCAGCACTATAGAAGAAAGATTTATACCCTAAGTCTTTGACAATTTTAAGACTCCTGTAACTCCATTCTCCTTTAGGTTCTCTGTAGACTTTATCAATTTGTTTGCCTGTTACCGAATAATAAGCATCTTCAAGATCTGTAATTTCTTTTAAATAAGTAGAAAAGTTTTGTTTGGTCGCAAGCTTTGGCATGCTTTTATGATAGGCTGTATGGTTTCCTATAGAATGCCCATTTCTTGTCATCGAACGAATTAAATCTGGATTGTCTAAAATAAATCTTTTGCAAAGAAAGAAAGTAGCTTTGACTTTATGACGATCTAAAACATCAGCAATCTCTTTTACATAGGTATCGTTATCACCTTCATCAAAGGTTAAATAAATGGTTTTGGTATTAGAACCCATAAAGTAGGCACGGTATTTTTTTAACGCTTTTTCATCTGCGCCTCCTAAAGGTCTTGTACCATCCTTTTTATTGCCACTCCACCAACCCTTTTTTTTATTTTCTTCTTTTTCATAATTTTCTTGATAGGTAAGGTTCTTTTCTTTATTAACAATGATGGTTCTAATTCTTTTTGTTGTTTCTTTTTTAGAGTTGGTCACTTTATATACTTTTTTATAAATTCCTGCTTTTTGATAATTGACGTCTTCTTTTATGACTACCTTTTTAGTTAAATCGCCATCTTTTTTATCCGTTGCGAGATATCCTTCTTCAATATAGGGTTTGCCAATTTCTACATGTACTTCTTCTCCTCCTTTTAATTGTAGGGTAGGAAAATTTTCTAAAGATTCTGGTTTTCTTTGCAGAAATAAAATAAAAACAATAATACTTAATATCATAAAAATAACGATACTTAATTTTTTCATAATTTCACCTATTGGAATATATGAAAATATTTATATAAAAATGTTTTATTTGTAACAAGGTCCTTTTTATTAAAAATAATTTTGCTATTATATTACTTTTGTGATATTATTTATATAGGTGATGTTATGAAAGAAAAGAAAGCACTTGCTTTAAAATATATCCAAAGTAAACTAGATGGTAAATCTTTTTTGACATATGAAGAAATTGCTGAAATCACAGGATATCATCCTAAATATATCCTAAGGTTAAAAAAAGAACTAAGTAATGGAGATTTTCATTTAGAACACGGAAATAAAAATAAAGAACCTATTAATAAAATGAGCAAGGAAGAAGAAGAAAAAATTGTAAACCTTTACAAAAGGGCCAATGCGAGTGTAAGACAGTTCTGCCGTTTTTATCACTCTCGTAGTTATTCTTGTATCTATAATGTTTTAAAAAAGAATGGTTTACTCGATAAAAAATAAGGACATAACTTTGTCCTTTTTTCATATTCTTAAATAGGTGAGAGTATGAAGAAAGTATGGATAGTAGTAATTGTATTATTGTTAATACCAGCGCAAGCACATGCGATTGATACACATGCACGAAGTGCGATTTTAATGGAACAAGATTCTAAACGTATTTTGTATTCCAAAAATGTGCACGAAGCTAGAACGGTTGCTAGTATATCTAAAATTATGACAGGTATATTGGCTGTAGAAAGTAAAAAATTAGGAGACATGATTCAAATTGGTGATGAAATAGACAAAGCCTATGGATCTGCTGTTTATATTAAAAAAGGAGAAAAACTTACCTTAGAAGATCTTGTATATGGTTTGATGCTACGAAGTGGGAATGATGCCGCACTTGCGATTGCCAACCATGTAGGGGGTAGTACAGAAGCATTTGTGAAAATGATGAATGACAAAGCTGCAGAATTAGGTATGAAAGATACTACCTTTCATAATCCGCATGGATTAGATGAAGGAGATCTGATCGGAAATATATCTTCTGCTTACGATATGGCAGTTTTGACGAGTTATGCTATGCAAAATCAAAAATATAGAAAAATTGTAGGTACTAAAAAATATAAACTTTCTACCAATAAAAATACTTACATTTGGCACAATAAAAATAAACTTTTAACTTCGTATAAATATACGACAGGTGGAAAGACCGGGTTTACGAAAAAAGCAAAGAGGACGCTTGTATCCAGTGCTTTAAAGTCAAACCTTAATTTGATTTCAGTTACTTTAGATGATGGTGCTGATTTCCAAGATCATAAAAATTTATTTGAATATGGTTTTTCAACCTATAAAAATTATAAAATTGTAAGCAAAGGTATTATCAATGTATATGATGATACGTATTATAAAGATTATAATTTATATGTAAAAAAGGATCTTACATATCCTTTACTAGATACAGAAAAAGATCATATTGTTTTAAAAATAGAATTAGAAAAGAAAAGAAAGCATAAAAGAGATAGCCAGGTAGGTAAAGTAACCGTTACTTTAGGGGATAAAAAACTAGGAGAAGAAAAAATCTATATCAAAGATTTAAAAAAATATCAATCTGGTTTCTTTGGACAATTACGGAGTTTCTTGACCAATGGTTAATAAGTTATGGTTTTTCTTTATTGTAAGTGGTATTGCATATGCTTTCTTAAGTGGCAATGTACAAATTATCAATGAAGAGATTTTAAAATCTGCCAATACTAGTTTTACAATGGTTTGCCAAATTTTACCTGTTATAGCGCTTTGGCTAGGCATTATGAATATTGCGAAAAAGTCTGGCTTGTTAGAAAAATTATCTAAAGGATTATCTAAAATATTAAAATATATTTTTCCAGAAATACCAAAAAACCATGAATCATTTGGTTATATTGCTTCTAATATGATTGCCAATTTATTTGGACTTGGGAATGCCGCTACTCCTTTTGGTTTAAAAGCAATGAAATCATTACAAACCTTAAATCCTAAAAAAACAGAAGCAAGTAGAAGTATGATTACTTTTCTTGTTTTAAATACAAGTGGACTTACTTTGATTCCAACCACCATTATTTCCTTAAGAATGATGCATCATAGTGCCAATCCAAGTGAAATTGTTTTAGCTTGTATTTTAGCAACGCTTGTCTCTACTACAGTAGGTCTAATTGCTGATAGAATATTATATAAGGTGACCTCATGAATATCTCTTATTTTATTTTACCTTTTGTAGTGGTCCTTGTTGTTTTATATGCTGCTTTTAAAAAGGTAAGCGTTTATGATGCTTTTGTAGAAGGTGCGAAAGAAAGTTTTGAAATGATTTTGAATATGTTTCCTACTCTTTTAGCTATGATCTTTGGCGTTAATATATTTTTAAAAAGCAATATTCTATCAGGATTCTTAAATTTAATACATCCTATTTTGACCTTCTTTTGTATTCCAAAAGAAATTGTTCCTATGGCACTTGTAAGACCTATCTCAGGAAGTTCTTCTTTGGCTATTTTAAATGATATCTTATCTGTACATTCACCAGACAGTTACATTGGAAGACTTTCTTCTGTGTTACAAGGATCTACAGATACAACCTTTTATATTTTAACGCTATATTTTGGAAGTATTGGCATTACAAAAATCAAGCATTCCCTTTGGGCAGGACTCATTGCGGATGTCGCAGGTATTATCGCTTCTTTACTTCTAGTAAATCTTCTCTTTTACTAAAAGCAATTGACTTTCTATCCTATTCCCTATTATAATAAAAATAGGAGGTAAGGGTATGAAGAAGAAAGTATTTTTAGGATTGCTAATAGGTCTTTTTGGTATCTTAGCAGGATGTAGTGCAAAAAAGGCAAGTTTATCTTGTCAAAAAGAAGATACATCTATGATAGATATGAAAACTGCGCAGACTTATACCATTACATTTAAAAAAAATAAAATCGCACGTATTGAAACAAGTTCTACTATAAAAGTAGATGGTGTATATAAAAAATATACCAAAGAATTATTAGAATCTTTAGAACAACAATTCGCAACTGTAAAAGACAAAAAAGGAGTAACGGTAAAACCTAATAAAAGTGAAGATAAAGTTTCTATAAAAGCAACCTTAGAGGTAACCAAAATGGAAAAGGAAACAAAAGAATCTTTTACAATGCTGGGTCTTTATTTAGACAAAGTAGATGAAGCAAAAACTAAAAAAGGTTTAGAGGATCAAGGGTTTACTTGTAAATAAAGTACATATCGTACTTTTTTTGTTTTATTGACATATGAAAAGAGGTGATGTATGATGATACTAGGTGATAGTATGAAGAGATTAGCGCTTATAAGTGTTTTAGGATGTATGTTTTTACTAACAGGTTGTAATGCTAAGAAATTGGTATGTACTTCTACAGGAAAAGACCTTGGAAAAGAAATCCATACAAAGGTAATCATTCATTTTGATGAAAAAGAAGCTTCTACAGTAGAAGAAACCATTGCTATGAAGTTTGAAGATGAATACAAAAGTTCAATTGATAGTATCTATAAAGCATTAAAAGAACAAAACAATGCATATATGGAAAATAGTGGTATTGCGATTAAAATGTCAAAAGGGGATAACAATATCGATGTAAAAGTCAAAATAGATGTGAAAGAGCAAAATGAAGCACAAAATGCAGCCAATATTGTAGAAACAAATGGAACCAGAGCGGATATCAAAAAGAATATGGAAAAAGAAGGATATACTTGTAAATCCTAAGAAAATGGAATTTTAAAGCAATTCTGTTTTTTATTTGCTTATTTGGGTAAACTATAGTATAATGGTAAAGCTTAGAAAGAGAGAATTTATGAAAAATGAGAACTTTAAAGATTTAGGACTGAGTTCAAAAGTCTTAAAATCAATTGAAACGCTAGGGTTTGTAGAACCTAGTAAAATACAAAAGGAAATTATCCCCCTTATTATAGAAGGGTATGATGTAATCGGGAAAGCCCAAACGGGTACAGGAAAAACGCTTGCGTATGCTGCCTCTGTTTTATCAAAAACGGATTTTAAAACAAGTACCGTAAAAGTACTAATCTTAGTACCTACAAGAGAACTTGCACTACAAGTAAGTGAGGAATTTGAAACCCTTAATAAAAGTAGTTATTTTGATGTCCTTGCTGTTTACGGAGGAAGTAGTATTGAATTACAATTACGTGCCCTTAAAAGAGGTGTCGATATTGTTGTAGGTACACCTGGTAGAGTTATGGACTTAATCGATAGAAGAGCTTTAAAACTAGACAATCTAGAAACTTTTGTTTTAGATGAAGCAGATGAAATGTTAAATATGGGATTCCAAGAAGATATTGAATATATTTTCAAGAAAACCAATGAAAATAAACAAGTATTGTTATTATCAGCTACAATGCCTAAAGCCATTTCAAAATTAGCATCTAATTACATGAAAGAAGATTACCAAAATATTAGTATTGAAGAAGTAAGTAAAACTTCTACCAATGTTAAACAATTTTATTATTTAGTCAATGATAAAATGAGAGCAGAAGCTATGTGCCGTGTTTTAGACTCTAAGAGTCCTAAAAGTGCAATTGTTTTCTGTCAAACAAAAAGAGATTGTGACCGTCTTTTAAATGAACTTTCTGCTCGTAATTATAGTGCAGAAGCTATGCATGGTGATATTGCACAAAATATGCGTATTGAAGCTTTAAATAGATTCAAAGCAGGTTCATTTACTTATCTTATTGCAACCGATGTTGCAGCAAGAGGTATCCACGTGGATCATATCGATTTGGTTATTAACTACAATTTACCACAAGATGTAGAATCATACATCCACCGTATTGGTAGAACAGGAAGAGCTGGTAGTGAAGGAGAAGCATTAAACTTTGTCACTCCAAGAGAAGTACGTTTCCTAAAAGATGTAGAAAGAATTGCTAAATGTACAATTGTCCAAAAAGAATTACCTAGTATGGAAGAAGTATACCAAGCAAAATTCCAAAAATTAATAACAGAAGCAGAAACGTTAACAGATTATGAAGATTGCATGACTTATGTAAGAGACATGAACAAAGAACAACTTATGCATTTTGCAGCTTCTTTATTAAAAGTAACCGTAGACAAAGAAGTAGGATCTGATTTTAATAAACAAATTAAAATTAGAGAAGACAGAAGAGATATGGTAGGAAAAAATGCTACAAGAGTATTCTTAACAATTGGAAAAATGGATGGATTAAAAAAAGGAAGTCTATTAGATTTCTTAAAAGAACAAACCCAAATTCGTAAAGAAAATTTCCAAAATATAGAAGTTTTAGAAAAATTTACCTTTGTTGATGTAGATAATAAAGTAGTAGAAAGTTTCCTTAAAAAAATAAAAAATAAAAAATATAAAAATAGAGCTGTAAGAGCTGAAAAATCAAATAAAGGAAAAAAATAATTAAATAAAAAGAATCAAGTCAATACATGTAAACTTGCTTCTTTTTTTTTGACTTTGCTTGTGTAAAAAAAAGAATAAAGTTATACTTAAAGTAGAAACTAAGGAGGATTCAAATGAAAGATGTGAAAGTTGTACAATACGGTTGTGGAAAAATGAGTAGTTACACCATGCGTTATGTTTATGAAAAAGGGGGAACCATTGTAGGGGCCTTAGATATTGATCCATCCATTATAGGAAAAGACATTGGAGAAATCATGGGAACTGAAAAGAAAGGTATTTTGGTGCAGGCAGTTGCCGATGCAGAAAAAGTATTGAAAGAAACAAAACCTGATGTTTGTATTATTACAACAATGAGTTTAATGGCAGATATAGAGGAATCTCTACTTTTATGTGCAAAACTTGGAATTCATGCTATTACAACATGTGAAGAAGCATTTTATCCAGAAAATTCTTCGCCAGCATTAACTGCGCAAATTGATGCCTTGGCAAAAGAAAATCACTGTACCATTACAGGAAGTGGTTACCAAGATGTTGCTTGGGGAAATCTTATTGTAATTTTAGCGGGTACCACACAACAAATTAAGAAA
This sequence comes from Bacilli bacterium, assembly GCA_028693035.1. Classification (GTDB taxonomy): domain Bacteria; phylum Bacillota_I; class Bacilli_A; order RF39; family UBA660; genus RUG12867. The sequence goes on from JAQUWE010000027.1 coordinate 9,596, forward strand.
ATCAAAGGAAGTTCTAGTTATAATGTTGAGGACTATGGGATCGCTCTTGCCAAAGCCCATGGTGCTGGATATACATTAGATCAATTTGAAAAAGAAATTGCTAGTATAGACAATATTAGTGATGAAGAAAGAGCAGAACTTATTCAAAAAGGCGGATTTTTACCTTCTTATATGTGGAATGCCAATGGATGGATTTGTGATAGACTTGACCTAACTGTTGTTTCACAAAAACAAAAATGTATTCCAATTACTTATGAAAAAGATTTACATTCAGAAACATTACAAATGGATATTAAAGCAGGAGATGCGATTGGTATGCGTGCTGTTGTTGTTACAGAAACAAAAGAAGGAATTACCATTGAATCAGAATGTGTAGGAAAAGTATATGCAGAAGGTGTAGTAGATGAAAACCAATGGGAAATTATTGGAGAACCAAATACCAAAGTGGTTGTGAGAGAACCTGCTACAGTAGAACTTACTTGCGCTTCTATTATCAACCGAATTCCTGACGTATTAAAAGCAGAATCAGGATTCATTCCTACTTCTCGTATGGGAGAAATCAAGTATTTAAAAGCCTCTATGTAACGATAAAAAAGAACTTTTTCTAAAAGTTCTTTTTTCGTACGTTTTTTTTTGCAAATAGTGTTAAAGAGATTGTGCAAAATGTCGAAATATGTTACTATTAAATCATTGAATAATAAAGGGAGTGTAAACGGATGATTAGCTTTGTTATATGTGATGATAATAAAAAGATTAATGAAAGCATTGTAAATGTTGTAGATAAAGTCATGATGAAAAATCAGGTACCTTATAAAAAATATGTATATTTTGATTATGATAGTAGATTTCATGAAATTATGGCTAGGAAAATTCCTAATAAAATCTATATATTAGATATAGAAACACCAAGTGCTTCTGGTATTGATATGGTAAGAAGAATTAGGGAAACAGATATGGATAGTATCATTATTTTCTTGACGTCTCATGATGAACTTGGTTACACGATTTTGAAACAAGAGTTTATGTTCTTATCTTTTATTTGTAAATTTGATAATTACGAAGAAAAATTAGAAAGCTCTGTTAAAAAAGCTTTGAAAATATCAGGACAAAAGAGAATACTTAGCTTAAATGATCATGGAACAATCTATAATATACCTCATGATGATATTTTATATATTACAAGAGATAGTGTAGACCGTAAGTGTATTGTAAAAACAGATTATAGTGAGTTTAGAATCAATCGAAGTCTTACAGAATTGCTAGAAGAACTAGGTGATGATTTTAAATTGTCTCATCGTGCTTGTATTGTAAATATGGAACGAGTTAGGGTTGTAAATAAGAAAAAGAAAATTATAACATTTAATACAGGTCAAACAACAGACTTAATGAACGATGACTTCAAAAAAGAAGTAGAAGGGAATAAGAAGGTAGAAGTAAGATGAAAATAGTGGAATTAGTAATTGGAGCTCTTTTTACAGTAGTAGCAACTTATTATGTATCTAGTAAAATATTAGATGAAAAGATAAATTTGAAATTATATAAAAATGTAACTATTATAATAGTACAGGCATTGTTATTATCACTTTTTTCCTCAGTAGACAATACGATATTACGCTTAGGAACTAATATGTTTGTTTTGTTTATTGGTAATAAATTGTTATTTAATATTGATATAGTAAAAACTTTATTAGCCAGTTTTATGACGTTTATTATTATAAATATAGCAGAGGTCCTTTGTGCGATTTTATTAACATTATTTTTTCATATTCAACCTCACGAGATGGAAAAATTATTTTTTGCAAGAATTTTAATCAATGCAACAATCTCTATTATTATGATAGTAATTATAAAAATTCCAATAATTAGGCGTAAATTACAAAAAATGATTAAAGCAACACACTTAAAGACCAATACTTCTTTATTTGTTATTATTGCAATTTCTATTATTAGTATGTGTATTTTGTTATATTATATATATTTTCAAATAAATCCCTTGATAGGAATGGCTCTTAATACTTTCATAACAGTAGGTTATTTGTTTTTAATTTTGAATTTATTTAAAGAAAAAAATGCCAATGGAAAAATACAATCAGAATTTGATAGTATATTAAAAAATATGAAAGAATATGAAAAAATATTAGAAATTCAAAGAGTAAAAAATCATGAAAATGAAAATAATTTAGCCAGTTTAAAGGGTATGATAAAAAAAGGTGATAAAGAGGCTATTGACTTCATAAATACAATGATTAAAGAAAAAAACAACGACAATCAATACTTAATTGTAAAAACCAACAGCATTCCAACGGGTGGTTTGCAGGGATTGGTATATCAAAAACTCCTACTTATGAAGGATAAAGAAATAAAATATAATTTAGAAATTAGTAAAAGTATAGATCAAAAATTACTAGAAGGACAGGATATAGAACTCATAAAAAATATGTGTACTATTACAGGTGTATTTTTAGATAATGCTATACAGGAAGTAGAAAAATATAAGAAAAAATTAGTAGGAATTTATTTATATAAAGAAAACGATAATTTAGTTATTTCAGTATCAAATAATTATGAAGGAATATTGCGTGTTGATATGTTTGATGAAAAAGGATACACAACCAAAGGTGGTGGACACGGATATGGATTATCCTTAGTAAAGGAAATTCTAAATTCTACTTCTAAAATTGTTAATGAAAGAAAAATTAATGGTAGTATCTTTTCGCAAACATTAAAAATAAGGGTAAATGAAAAAAACTGATTTAAATCAGCTTTTTTATTTAACTAAACTTTTTGGACATTTTGGTTCATCTAAAAATAACCAAATACATGCTTGACTACCCGTTGTTGCTGCCCCCAATCCTATGAATGATAGGAAAGACGCAAATAGATCTTTCATCACACACAACCTCCTTTTTCTTTTATGTTTAAATGCTAATTTAAACCATTGTTTAAAATATAATCCTTATAATTGTCATAAGGAAGATGAAATAATTTATATATGTATGGGGAAATAATACAAACTTGAATAATGAGTGCAATCAGAAATGCATTCGATAGAAATTGTTCCTGAATAAACACACTAAAAAAAACAAATAAAATCGCAAGCAAAGTAGATAGTATTTTATAAGTATCTCTTCTCTTTTGGTTCACAATAGGTCTTTTATAAGTATCTGCAGGCGCATTTTTAAACATTCTAAGAATGCAGTAAATACCAATAATAACCTTCAAAAGTAAAGGAACACTTACGTATACTGATAGAAAAGTGCCTCCTATAAAAATAACTATAGAACTTAATAAACAATAAATACTTTTTGTCGCATGTAATCCAAAAGAAGGCATTCTAATTACATTATAAATAATTAGAAAGATAAGAAGAGGTATTACAATATGTAAGAAATAAGCCATAGTAAATATAATAATAGATTTTGTAATCAATATATAGACAGCTTCTAAACCATATTCAATTTCTTCTAATTTTTCTTCCGAATAGTTTAGTGTTGAGGAGTTGATTGTTTTCATACAATAATTCATAAAGTAATTTTTCATATATCGCACTCCTTACCCTAACAAAAACAATACAGGTTTTTTGAAACAAAAGTTCAAAACCTGTTTTTATATGTCACAAAAAAGTTTCAACTAAAATAAAAATAACGAGTTTTCCGATATTTCGTGCTTTTAGACACTAAACAATCGTTTGTGTAAAGAGTTTTTGGGATTTAAAGTAAAATCTTGAAAACTTTTTGTTTTATAAAATTTAAATATATCTAACAACATTAGGTGTATAAAGTTTGTCTTTGTAGTAAGGAACAAATTGTTTA
>JAQUWE010000008.1 GCA_028693035.1 Bacilli bacterium
AACAATTTGTTCCTTACTACAAAGACAAACTTTATACACCTAATGTTGTTAGATATATTTAAATTTTATAAAACAAAAAGTTTTCAAGATTTTACTTTAAATCCCAAAAACTCTTTACACAAACAAACAATCCAATAAGGCAAAAAAATAAAAAAGAAGAATATTCTCCTTTTCATTTTATATTATATTGAACACTTACTTTCCTACAATATTATTGTTTATTTTCTAAGTACTCTTCTATTTTAAAGAATTTACTGTTTGTATTAATTTCAGGATAACGAATACTCTCCTGTTTTTCTTCTATGAACGCTAACTGTACATCTTCTACATGAATGGTTCTTATGACATTATCAAATAATCCCTTTGGATAATAATATTTTAAACTTTCTAAATTTCTAGTTGCCAATGTAATTTTAAAATTACTATAAGCAATTGTTAAAGCATCATTTAAAGAGTCTAACATACTAATAAAGTCAATATTGTCTAATACAAAATTAAATTGCATATTTCTTTCAAGTACTTGATAAAACACTTGATCAATCATAATATTGGCTATAGAACTTATCTCTCTTGCATTTACTTTAGAAATAACAAAAATAGCTGTTTTATCTGTTATTTCAAATGATGTATTTGATAACAATGAAAGTAAGTTTGGTCTTAAACAGAATGCTTTAATCCTTTGTTTCGCAACGGATAAAATACTTAATTTGGTATCATTTGCTGCAAAGACAATGCTTGATAATACCGTATAAATTGGATCTGTTTTATCTAATGATTCCAAATATTTAGTAATTAAATTATCGCTACCAGTACCTTTGCCAACCAAGTCAATCCCTACACTAATACTTCCTAAATTCACTTCTTCTTCTTGTGCTTCTCGCATTACTATTAGGGCAATTCCAGTCACAAGGTCTGCAGCTGCATTGTTCCAAAATGGATCTGCATTTGATGCATCATCAAAGAAAATTGCTCTGCTTATTTTTTCTACCAATTCAATGCATGTATCCATATTGCCTTCTTTATGATATTGATAAGGCAAACTATAGGGATTATAAGCATGACTCTTTAAAGGATCATTTAAGTTAAGAACCACAACATTATAACCAGATTCTTTTAGTGTATTAGAGTATTGCTTATAATATTCTTCCTTAGAATCAAGAATCAAAATATTTTCTTCTTTTTTTATTAACGCATTTACTTCTTTAAATAAAATACCTTTTGTTTTACCGCTATCTATTTTCCCTACTATTAAATTCGTTTTTTCCATTTCTAATTTCCTCCTAATTTTTTTCTATATTTTTTATATTTATACTCTGCTTGACTTAAATTTTCTTCAAATATAAAGTCAAGTTCTTCTAATTTTTGAATGGTTTCTATCTCATCAGCATCCAGTATGACTGTGATATATCTATATTCTTCTTTCAAATAATCGAAAATCATTTTTCTTACAGAATCATCATGCATAACGCTTCTACTAGATTTAATACTTGAACTGAATCCGCAAAGGTGATTGTCTTTTTTATAAATCCAAAAATCCTTGATGATTTGATTGCCCTCATATATTAAATAATAATTACAGGAACCCGCTTTTACTTCCTTAGCCAAATAACTGTCTTTCATAGTGTTTCCATTTTGAAATAATAACAGCTCATAGTTCCCTTTTACGATTCTTTTTTGCGTATGAATCTTAGGAATTAGTGTTTTTATTTTAACATCAGTATCAATCATTTCCTTAGCTATATTTTCTCTTAAATATTCGATTTTTTGTATCTGCACATCAATATTTTCTTTATGTGCAATAAGCTCCTCTTTCTTATTTACCAAAATAGTATCTGTTAAATGTGTAATAGAATCTTTGATTTCTTCTAAAGAAAAACCTATTTCTTTTAATAAGATAATCTTTTTATATTCTTCTAATTTAGATATCGTATAATATCTATACCCTGTATAAATATCAATATCATCTGGTTTTAAAAGATCAATAGTATCATAGTATCTTAGTGTTCGAATCGAGGCACCTGTTATTTTAGCAAAATCACCTATTTTATACATTTCTGCGCCCCTTTCGTCTTTTATACCTATCATTCTACAAACCCATTACTTTGGTGACAATAATAGCAATAATCAATAGAATTATGACTACTATATTTCCAAATATGGAAGTATTATCTGTATCAAAACTTGCCTTTTTACCTAAATCATAGAGTTTTTCTTTTTCATAAGCATTTAAACCATAATTTTTTTCAAAACTTTGACAACCATTTGTACAAGCTTTGGTGTATTGTTTACTCTTACTACATTTGTAAATGCCATCACATTTGGCATCATTGGTGTTTAAAAACTTGCAGTCTGAACAATAGCTATTCATAGTCCTGCCTCCTTTCAAACACATACTAACACTCTAGTTAACTAGAGACTCAATACCTATTTGAAAGGTTGTTTATTTATTATATAGCCTACTATAATTCTACAACACATTTTATTATTTGCAAAATGAAATTTTCATTTCTTGTCAAGTAATTACAAAATTATTATAAAATCATTTTTTTGGCAAAGAAAAAAGTAGCAAATAACTTGCTACTTAATCCATTAATTCATCTTCTAGAACATCTAAAGGTTCTTCGTCGATTAAACTATTTTCTAATGTATACTGTGCTTCTCTATAAGCCTTACTTCCTGTACCTGCAGGAATAAGTTTACCTATAATAACATTCTCTTTAAGACCTGTTAAATGGTCAACTTTACCATGAATAGCAGCGTCTGTAAGAATTCTTGTAGTTTCTTGGAAAGAAGCTGCAGATAAGAATGAATCTGTTTCCAAAGATGCTTTGGTAATACCCAGTAAGACTGGTCTACCAGTAGCAGGTCTTTTTCCTTGTAAGATTAAATCTTTATTTATATCAGTAAATTCATTCATGTTAATCATAGTACCTGGTAAGAAATAAGAGTCACCAGTATTTACAATTTTAATTTTAGAAATCATACGTTTTGCAATAATTTCAACGTGCTTATCAGAAATATCAACACCCTGAGAACGGTATGCTTTTTGAATTTCTAATAGGATATATTGTTGTACTGTAATTGGATCTGTAATAGCAAGTAACTCTTTAGGGCTAATCGCACCATGTGTAAGTCTTTGTCCTGCAATTACATCTGCACCTTTTTCAGTTGCAAGTTTTGCTCCATAGTTAGAAACATGTTCTTTTGTTTCTGCTTCATTTTTTACAGTAACAGTAATTTTACCAGCATCTTCTGTGATATCGATAACTTTACCTGTAATATCAGAAATGGTTGCTTTACCTTTTGGATTACGAGCTTCAAATAACTCTTGTACACGAGGAAGACCTTGTGTAATATCGTCTCCACCAGCAACTCCACCAGTATTAAATGTACGCATGGTAAGCTGTGTACCTGGTTCACCGATAGATTGTGCTGCCATAATACCAACAGCTTCTCCAAGTTCAACAACCTGTCCAGTCGCAAGGTTACGTCCGTAACATTTACGGCAAACACCTTGGTGTGTTTTACAAGTAAGAACAGTACGGATAGGTACTTTGGTAATGCCAGATGACACAATTTTATCAGCAAGTGCTTCGGTAATATATGTATTTCTTTCTGCAATTACTGCTTTTGTTTCTGGATGTATAATAATTTTATTTGTATAACGTCCAATAATACGATCTTCTAGAGATTCGATTGTTGTACCGTCTTTTGGATTGATGAATGCTTCTACAACAACACCTTGTTCTGTACCACAATCTTCTTCTTTAACGATGATATCTTGCGCTACATCAACAAGTCTTCTTGTTAAGTAACCAGCATCGGCTGTTTTAAGGGCTGTATCTACAGCTCCTTTACGAGCACCATGGGTAGATAGGAAGAACTCAGAGATACTGATACCTTCACTAAAGTTAGATACAACGGGAATTTCTACCTGTCCACCACTTGGTTTAGCGAAAAGTCCACGCATACCAGCTAACTGTGTATAAGAACTTAAATCACCACGGGCCTTAGAACGAATCATCATAGAGATTGGATTCTCTGTATCTTTTTTAAGAATTTCATTTAATTCTTCAGATACTTTATCTTTGGTACCTTGCCAAATAGAAATAACAGTGTTATATCTTTCTTCATCTGTAATTAAACCTCTTTTATATTGTTTATTTACAGTATCTACTCTTGCTTGGCTTTCTTTTAGTAATTCTGCTTTCTTTTCACTTTCACGAATGTCTGTGATAGAAATAGAAATACCAGAAATAGTAGAATATTTAAATCCAATATCTTTTAATTTATCAAGCATAACAGAAGTTTCTGTTGTTTGATATCTTTTATAGATTTGGGCAATGATTTTTGTTAAAACGCCCTTATTGAAAGGTTCTACAAGAGGCCTCTCATTGATTGCTTTCTTGATATCTGTTCCTTTGTCTAAGAAGTATTTAGCTGGTGTTATTTTTTCAATATTTTCAGCACTTCCATCATTGATATATTGGAAAGTATCTAAGAAAATTTCATTGAAAATAAGTTTTCCAACTGTAGTAACCAAATATTTATCTGCATAAGTATCTGGGAAAATTTTATGTTTAAAACTACTGACTGGAACCGCTACACGCGTATGAAGGGTTACTTCTCTTCTCTCATAAGCCATAAGAGCTTCATCAGTATCTTTAAATACTCTTCCTTCGCCTTTAACGCCAGCTTTTTCGATTGTAATATAGAAGTTTCCAAGAACCATATCTTGTCCTGGTGTAACGATTGGTTTACCATCAGATGGTTTCAAGATATTGCTAGCACCTAACATTAAAAGTCTAGCTTCTGCTCTTGCTTCTTCTGTAATAGGTACATGGACTGCCATTTGGTCTCCATCGAAATCGGCATTAAATGCTGCACATACAAGTGGGTGTAGACGAATGGCTCTACCACCAATTAGTTTTGGTTCAAATGCTTGAATACCAAGTCTATGTAGTGTTGGTGCACGGTTTAACATAACTGGATGTTCTTTGATTTTTTCTTCTACAACATCCCAAACACGTGGATCTTGATTTTCGATCATTTTTTTAGCTGCTTTAATATTAGAAGCAATCTCTTTGCTTACTAAACCGTTGATTACATGTGGTTTAAATAGTTCAAGTGCCATTTCTTTTGGAATACCGCACTCATACATTTTAAGAGAAGGTCCTACTACGATAACAGAACGTCCTGAATAATCCACACGTTTACCAAGTAAGTTTTGACGGAAACGTCCTTGTTTACCTTTTAACATACTTGATAGTGATTTAAGTGGTCTATTTCCTGGACCTGTGATATTTCTACCTCTACGTCCATTATCAAATAAAGCATCTACTGCTTCTTGAAGCATACGTTTTTCATTTTGAATGATAATAGAAGGTGCGCCTAGATCCATAAGTTTCTTAAGACGGTTATTACGGTTAATAACTCTTCTATATAAATCATTTAAATCGGAAGTAGCAAATCTTCCACCATCTAACTGAATCATAGGACGAAGTTCTGGTGGGATTACAGGAAGGGCATCCAAAATCATCCATTCTGGTTTGTTTCCTGATTCTAAGAAGGCATTTAGTACATCAAGTCTTTTGACTAAACGAATACGTTTTTGACTTGCTGTATCTTTGATTTCTTCGATATCTATTTTGATTTGTTCTACATCTTTAGCAAGTTCTACTTGTGACAAAAGCTCTTTGATAGCCTCTGCTCCCATACCTACTCTAAATGTATTTCCATATTTTTCATAATATGCTCTATATTCTTTATCACTAATCGTTTGTTTTTTCTCAAGTGGAGCTGGTCCTGGATCTAATACGACATAAGAAACAAAGTATAAAACTTCTTCTAAGTCTCTTGGTGACATATCAAGGGCAAGTCCCATACGTGATGGAATTCCCTTGAAGAACCAAATGTGTGATACAGGTGTTGCAAGTTCGATATGACCCATACGTTCACGTCTTACTTTAGAACGAGTTACTTCTACACCACAACGATCACAAACGATATTTTTATATCTTAATCTTTTGTACTTTCCACAAGCACATTCAAAGTCTTTGGTAGTACCAAAGATTTTTTCACAGAAAAGTCCATCTCTTTCAGGTCTTAATGTTCTGTAGTTGATGGTTTCTGCTTTTTTAACTTCTCCATAAGACCATTGTCTTATTTTTTCAGGAGATGCGATTGCGATTCTAAGTCCTTCAAAATCGTTTACTTTCATTACATCTCATCTCCTTCCATTAGATCTTCTTCTAAAGGTTCACTAAAGTCCATTTCTTCCTCTAGTTCGTCTTCCATATTTTCTTCTAAATCATCAAGTTCTTCTTCTGTGTCCACTTCTTCTGCATTTGCTTCACTTACGGCAGCTGCTGCATTTTCAATCACACCAAGTTCTAATGATTTTTCAAATTCTTCTGGGGTTAAAAATTCATCTTTATCTGTTTCTTCTAAGTCTTTTAACTCTGCATATTCACCGTTTTTATCTAAAACAGTAATATCAAGTCCAAGTGCTTGGAATTCTTTAATTAATACACGGAAACTTTCTGGAATACCTGATTCTGGAATTGGTTGTCCTTTAACAAGTGCTTCATATACTTTTACACGACCCACTACATCATCTGATTTAATGGTCATCATTTCTTGTAGTACATGTGCAGCACCATATGCATAAAGTGCCCAAACTTCCATTTCTCCAAAACGCTGTCCACCGAACTGTGCTTTGCCACCAAGTGGTTGTTGTGTTACTAAGCTGTATGGTCCTGTAGAACGAGCATGAAGTTTATCATCTACCATGTGGTGAAGTTTAATCATGTACATTACACCTACAGATATTTTATTATCAAAGGCTTCACCAGTACGTCCATCATAAAGGGTAAATTTACCATCTTCTGGAAGTCCAGCTTCTTTAAGTGCATCAATGATTTCTTCTCTTTTAGCACCTGCAAATACAGGGGTTGCTACATGGAAATTAAGGGTTTTAGCTGCCATCCCTAAATGCATTTCTAGGATTTGTCCAATGTTCATACGAGATGGAACACCTAGTGGATTTAGAAGGATGTCAACTGGAGTACCATCTTCCATATATGGCATATCTTCTTCTGGTAAGATAAGGGAAATAACACCTTTGTTACCATGACGTCCAGCCATTTTATCTCCAACAGTAATTTTACGTTTTTGTGCGATATAAACACGAACGATTTTAGAAACACCTGCTGGAAGTTCATCAGAATCTTCTTTTGTAAATACTTTTACATCATGAACAATTCCTTCTCCACCATGAGGTACTCTAAGAGATGTGTCTCTTACTTCTCTTGTTTTTTCTCCGAAAATAGCATGTAATAATTTTTCTTCACTTGTAAGTTCTGCCATTCCTTTAGGTGTTACTTTTCCAACTAAAATATCATCATCATGTACTTCTGTACCAATTTTAATAATTCCGTTTTCATCTAAGTTTTTACGAGCTTCTTCTCCAACATTTGGAATATCGCGTGTAAATTCTTCTGCACCTAATTTTGTATCACGACATTCAATTTGATAATCTTCAATATGAATAGAAGTATATACATCATCTTTTACAAGTCTTTCATTTAAAATAACAGCATCTTCATAGTTATATCCATTGTAGTTCATAAACGCAACGGTTACATTCTTACCAAGTGCCATTTCACCTAGTTCTGTAGAAGGTCCATCTGCGATTACTTCACTCATTTTTACTTTATCGCCTTTTTTAACGATTGGAATTTGGTGGTAACAAGTACCTGCATTACTTTCTTCAAATCCGTTTAAGTAGTAAGTATCATATCCACCTTTTGTTTTTACCATGATTTTTCTAGCATCAACATAGTCTACAATACCGTCTGCTTTCGCAATAATAACGGCTCCTGAATCTCTTGCAGCAATGGCTTCAATTCCTGTTCCTACGATTGGAGATTCTGCTCTTAAAAGAGGGATTGCCTGACGTTGCATGTTGGCACCCATAAGGGCTCTTTTTCCATCATCGTGCTCTAGGAATGGAATTCCACTTGTTGTAATCGATACAACTTGTTGTGCAGATACATCCATGTAATCTACATCTTTTGGTGTAATTAAAATATTTTCACCGTGGTAACGAGCAGGAACTCTCTCTGCTACAATTTTACCATCTTCAATTTCAACAGTTGGTTCTGAAATATTGAAATCAAGTTCTTCATCAGCTGTCATATAAACAATTTCGTCTGTAAGAACTGCATTTTCAATTTTACGGTATGGAGTCATAATAAATCCATAATCGTTAATTCTTGCGAAAGACGCTAATGAAGTAATAAGTCCACAGTTTGGTCCTTCTGGTGATTCTACTGGACAGATTCTTCCGTAGTGAGAAGGGTTTACATCACGTACTTCCATTCCGGCTCTATCTCTAGAAAGTCCACCAGGCCCTAAAGAAGAAAGTCTTCTCTTGTTAGCAAGCTCGGCAATCGGATTGGTTTGGTCCATGAACTGTGATAACTGGCTACTACCAAAGAATTCTTTAATAGAAGCAGTAAGTGGTCTAATATTGATAAGTGTTTTTGGAGTTACTTCTGTAATTTCCTGTGTACTCATACGATCACGTATTACTCTTTCAATACGACTCATACCTACTCTAAACTGATTTTGTAGAAGTTCCCCTACCTGACGTACACGTCTATTTGATAAGTGGTCAATTTCATCGAATTGTCCAATACCTTCTAATAAGTTTAAGTAGTAAGATACAGATGCGTATACATCTGATATCGTAAGTCTTTTGATATCAATTGTTCCTTCATTACCGATAATAGGAATGATTTTATCTGTATTGTTTTTAGAATAAACACGGATGATTTGTACTTTATTATAAGTATCTAAATCTTCATTGATTAAAACATCTGTTAACCCATAACCAGAAGCAAGTACTTCTTTCATTTTTTCAGCGTTTGCTTTATCGATAACAGTTCCTTTTTCAAAGATTACTTCATTATCTACTTTGATGGTTTCTGCTAAAGTACAACCAAGTAAACGATCCATTACATTTAATTTTTTATTAAATTTGTAACGTCCTACTTTCGCTAAATCATAACGAAATGCATCAAAGAAACGACTGATTAACTGGTTTTTAGCACTATCTAATGTAGATGGTTCACCAGGTCTTAATTTAGAATGAATATCAATAAGTGATTCATCTGAATTTTTATTGGCATCTTTTTCAATGGTTCTCTCTAAATAATCATCTTGTCCATATAAAGAGATGATATCTTCATCACTTGATAATCCAAGTGCTCTAAGAAGAGTTGTAATAGGTACTTTTCTAGTACGATCGATACGTACATAGATAACGCCTCTTGCATCTGTTTCATATTCAAGCCAAGTACCATGACTTGGAATGATTTGTGAAGTAATCATAAGTCTACCATTTTTGTCTATTTCTTTTCCAAAATAAACAGATGGTGAACGTACGAGTTGCGACACGATAACTCTTTCTGCACCATTGATGATGAAAGTCCCACTTTCGGTCATAATTGGCATATCTCCAAGATAGATTTCTTGTTCTTTTACTTCGCCCGTTTCGCCGTTAAAAAGACGTGCTTCTGCCTTGATTGGAGCTGCATAAGTTGTATATCTTTCTTTACAACCTTTAATCGAATATCTTGGTTCTTCAAATGTAAAATCTCCGAATTCAAGCGTTAAATTTCCTGTAAAACTTTCCACAGGAAAAATATCCTCAAATACTTCTTTGATTCCGACATCCAAAAACCAGTTATAAGATTTTTTCTGAATTTCTAGCAAGTTGTTTAATTCAATTGCATTTTTTGCTTTGGAATAACTTCTTCTTTCACGGTGATCCCCACATTTTTTAATTGTATAAGCCACTCTTTCACCCCTATAACTATATTTTTTTTAAGATGCATAGACGACAAAAAACAGTCTATGCCACCAATTTACAATTTTAACAAATTAGTTCTGTTTTGTCAATTCATTTTGGCTGCAATTATATAAAAACCTTTATTTTTGCATAATAAATTCACAATATACTCTTTTTCTAAGTCTTTCATGGTACTTTTAGCACCTTGGTCCTTATGAATTACAAAGTACATAATTCCGTCTTTTTTTAAGTGTTCTTTTGCACCTAATAAAATTTTATATAACGTTTCCTTTCCAACTCTAATAGGAGGATTGGTTACGATATAATCATATTTTTTATCTATATTTTCATAAATGTTACTCTCAAAAACATTTACTTGTACTTTATTTTGAAGTGCATTTTTTGTAGCAAGATGTAAGGCCCTTTTATTGATATCAACCATATCTATGTTGGCTTTTGTTTGTTTGGCAAGATAAATCCCAATAGGACCATAGCCACAACCAAAGTCTAATACATCTCCTTTTATTAGAGAAACCGGAATGCTTTCTAACAAAGATCTTGTCCCAAAATCAAGCCCTTTCTTAGAAAAAATTCCATGATCTACAATAAAGGTTAGTTTTTCTTCTTTGATATAGATATCAATTTGTCTCTCTTCACTTTTTAAATTTTTATCATTTTCAAAATATTGAGACATAAATCACCTACTTCTGTATAAAAATTTTAACCAATTTTTTCTATAAATAGAAAGACAGAGAAAGCCCATACTAATTTTTTAGTATAGGCTATCCTCCATTTCTTTTGATTATTTTAATTCGATAGTTGCGCCAGCTTCTTCAAATTTAGCTTTGATTTCAGCAGCATCGTCAGTAGAAACACCTTCTTTAACATTTCCACCATTGTCAGCAACGTCTTTTGCTTCTTTAAGTCCAAGTCCAGTGTATTCACGAACAAGTTTAATAACTGCAATTTTGTTTGGTCCAGCAGCAGTAAGAACTACATTAACTGTGCTTGGTCCTTCGTCAACTGCATCTGCAGGTGCAGCAGCTACTGCAACAGCACTTGGGTCAACACCAAATTCCTCTTTCATTGCGTCTACTAATTCTTTCACTTCAAGAATAGTCATTTCTTTTAATCCATTAATAAATTCATCTTTTGTAAATTTTGCCATTTTATTTTCCTCCTTATAATTATTTTTCTAAATCCTCGCTGTATAAATGAAGCGCGATTGATAGGTCTCTAACAGTACCCATAAGTCCTCCAGCTAACATAGTAAGTAATACGTCTCTTGATGGTACAGATGCAAGTTTATTTAATAACTCAATATCTGCTACTTTTCCATCTACGATTCCTACTTTGATTTCAAGAGCTGGATGTTTTTTAGCAAATTCGCTAACAGTTTTGATAGGTGCGATTGTATCAGTACCAAATGCCACTACTTTAGGTCCTTCTAATCCTTCATTTAAATTAATACTTAAAGAATCTAAGGCTCTTTGTGTAAGTGTATTTTTGTATACTTTAAGTTCACAACCATTTTCTCTTAATGTTCTTCTTAGTTCTGTTTGTTCAGCAACTGAAAGACCATTATTATCAAACCATACAGTTGTTGCTGCGTTTTTTACATTTTCTGCAATTTCGTCAATTACAACTTGTTTATGATCTAATATTTTCTGATTTGCCATACGTAACCTCCTTTTCTTTTATTACACATAAAAGTTCTTACTTCCAGTAAAACTTTCCGTAAGAACTTCAAAGGTTCAAAATCTATTTGATTCCTCGGTAGGAAATTAAGCTTTATAGCACCTACTGTCTACGGTAATAATCTATTTTTTTCTGACATTTAATATAGTATCATACTTTTTATTAAAAGTCAAAGCTATTTGTATCTACTTTGATACCAGGACCCATTGTAGTTGTAAGTGCTACATTTTGAATGTAAGTTCCTTTTACTACTGATGGTTTTGATTTTACAATAATAGAAACAAATGATTTGATGTTTTCTACTAATTTAGCATCATCAAATGAAACTTTTCCAACAAGTACATGTACATTTCCATAACTATCTGTTCTGTATTCTACACGTCCTTTTTTAACGTCTTCAATTGCTTTTTTAACGTCTGTTGTAACGGTTCCTGTTTTAGGGTTTGGCATAAGTCCTTTTGGTCCTAATACTCTACCTAATTTACCAAGTGCTGGCATCATATCTGGTGTTGCGATCATTGTATCGAATCCGAACCAATTTTCTTTTTCGATTTTTTCTAATAGATCTGCATCTCCTACGAAATCAGCGCCTGCTTCTTTTGCAATTTTCGCATTTTCTCCTTTTGCAATTACTAATACTGTTTTTGTTTTTCCAATTCCGTTTGGAAGAACAGCAGCTCCTCTTAATTGTTGTTCTGCTTTACGAGTA
Organism: Bacilli bacterium; assembly: GCA_028693035.1. GTDB lineage: Bacteria > Bacillota_I > Bacilli_A > RF39 > UBA660 > RUG12867. The sequence continues at coordinate 12,264 of JAQUWE010000008.1, forward strand.
TCTAAGTTTAGTCTCATAGCAAGTTCAACAGAAGAGTCAAATTTTGTAGTAGCAGTTTTTTTAGCAAGTGTTACAGCTTCTTCTAAAGAATACGCTTTGTTTTTTTCAACAGCTTTGCTAGCTTCTACATATTTCTTACTTCTTTTCATTATATTTCCTCCTTATGTGGTATGTGTGGAATTAAAGAAATGCGGACTTTTTCTTCCTCCCACATGATAGGCTTATTTATCTTCTACTGTAACGCCCATGTTAGCAGCTGTTCCAGCTACAATTTTCATAGCTTCTTCAACGCCATAGCAATTTAAATCAGGCAATTTGATCTCTGCAATTTCTTTAAGATCTGCTTGTGATAAAGTTCCAACAACTTCATTTCTTCCTTTTGTTGAACCTTTTTTAATTTTTGCTACTTTTTTGATTAAGAATGCTGTTGGTGGAGTTTTAATTACGAAATCAAAACTTCTATCATCATAGATTGAAATTTCAACTGGTAAAATATCACCGATTCTATCTTTTGTAGCATCATTATATTTCGTACAAAATTCCTGCAAGTTAATTCCTGCTGGTCCTAAAACAGTTCCAACTGGTGGAGCTGGTGTTGCTTTTCCTGCTGGGATTTGTAATTTGATTTTTTTATTTACTTGTTTTGCCACGAAAAACACCTCCTATATTTTTTTTCGCGAGTGGTTCAAATAGCATCTCTATCCGCTTATTATAGATGTATACCTCCCACTTACCTCTACATAATTAAATATATAGCGAAACCAATATATCATATTTTCTACACTTTGTCTATTGTTTTTTTGCTTATTTCTTTTTATTTTATGGAAAAAATAAGGGAATTATGCGAAGGTTTTAAGAAAAGACATCTTTTTGGGTAAAAAGAATAGAAAATAAGAAAAACATAAGAGTCTATTCTTATGCTTTTTCGATTTCATGTAATTCTAATTCAACAATTGTTTCTTGTCCAAATAGATCAAGGGCAATTTCTAGTTTTTGGTGTTCTAAATCGATAGATTTAATTTTACCAAACATACCTTGGAAAGGTCCATTTCCTACTTTTACAGAGTCTCCAATTGCAAGTTCATTTTCAAGGTCTAAACGACTCATTCCCATAGAACCTAAAATATGGTCTACTTCTGCTGGTGTTAATGGGAAAGGTTTTGCTCCTTTTCCAGAAGATCCGATAAATCCAGTTACACCTGGTGTATTTCTAACAACAAACCAAGCTTCGTCTGTCATAACCATTTCTACTAAGATATAACCAGGGAACATTTTTCTTACTTTTTCTTTTTTAACGCCATCTTTTACTTCAATTTCTGTTTGTTCTGGCACTACAATTCTATAAATAAAGTCTTCTAGTCCCATTGAATTTGCACGCATCTCAAGTTTTTCTTTAACTTTATTTTCATGTCCTGAATACGTGTTTACTACATACCATTCTTTTTCCATTATTTCACCATCCACGAATTAAAAAATGCTAATACAACATCCGTCACACTAAAGAATAAAGCAAATATTGCGATAAATGTTAGTGTTGCGACTGAATATGTCACCATTTCTTTTTTAGTAGGAAATTTTACTTTTTTCATTTCCCCTTTGACACCCATGAAAAATCTAGCTATTTTTTTCATAATCCACCTTCTCTTACATACTATGTTTTTTTTCAAAATAAAAACACTCTTTCGTGTCTATCAAAACTATAGCACATTTGTGTCGATAAAGTCAATCGAAATCTTATATTTTTTCTTATATAAAGTTCTTTTTTTCGTCATTTTTTGCAGATAAAGTATTGTATAGTTAAAAAAGGAAAAGGAGATGAAAACATTGGTAAAGGAAAACATTAAAAAAATGGCTTTCTTTTTAGTAGCTTCTTCTCTTATTTTAACCATTATGGGTTGTCAATTTGAAACAGAGGTTAAACAAAAAGGAACGGTTAAGGAAATTACAAATGAAAAGGAGAATCTCTCTTCTAAAGTAAATGATCTTGATGATGATGCCAAAAGTGACATTAGGGATGCGGAGACAATTGGGAAGGACAATATTGTAGAGGGAATTTCTTACATCAAAGAACATATAAAAGATCCATTTACCGAAAATGAAGTTACTGAAAAAATGATCTATTATAGTGCTTATTTGAAAAATTTAGGCAGTAAAACAGTGGAATCTAGTAAACAGGAAATCACAAGTTTTGGAGAGAATACTTTTTTATATATGACAAACATTTATGAAAGAAAGGAAACAGAAAATTCTAAAAAAATGACTGCACTAAAAGAAAAAATAGAATTAAGTTTAGAAAATATCCAAAAAGATGAAAATGGAATTGATACTTTTCAAAAAATGATTGCAAAGTAAAACGACTATTTAGAAATAATCGTTTTTTATTTTACTTATTTGGTTCTAGTAAAGATAAAGCTACTTTGCCTTTGTCTAGAAAAATATCTGCTACATAACAGTCTACGATATCTCCTACACTTACTACTTCACTTGGATGCTTGATATAACTGTTAGAAAGTTTAGAGATATGGGCAAGTCCATCATTGTGTAAACCGATATCAATAAAAGCACCAAAGTCTACTACATTTCTAACAGTACCTTGTAATTTCATGCCAGGTTTTAAATCTTCTATTTCTAAGATATCACTTTTTAACAAAGGTTTTGGCATTTCATCTCTAGGATCTCTGTTTGGTTTTTTTAATGCGCTTACAATATCCTCTATTGTATAGATATCTGTTTTTAATTCTTCTGCTATTTTAGACAAAGAAAGCGTTTCTATTTTCTTTATCATTTCTTCTGTTCCAATATCTGTCATTTGCATTTCTAATTTTTCTAATATTTTTAAAGCTTGTGGATAACTTTCTGGATGGATTCCAGTGGCATCTAATACATTGTTTCCTTCTACAATTCTAAGGAAACCTATGGCTTGTTCAAATGTTTTATCACTTAACAATTTACGGATTTCTTCTCTTGATAAAATTTTTCCTTTTTTATCTCTATAATCCATTATTTTTTTAATATTAGGTTTGGTAATACCTGATACATATTTAAGTAAACTAGAAGATGCTGTATTGATATTAACACCTACATTATTAACCGCTTTACTTACAACAAAGTCTAGCGATTCAGATAGTTTTTTACCAGGTACATCGTGCTGATACAAACCAACACCAATGCTTTCTGGATCGATTTTAACAAGTTCTGCTAAAGGATCTTGAAGTCTTCTACCAATACTGATGGCACTTCTTTTTTCAACTGTTAAATCAGGGAATTCTTCGATAGCAAGTTTGGATGCAGAGTATACACTGGCACCTGCTTCACTTACGATAATGTATTCTACTTTGTGATCTGCTTCTTTGATTAAATCTGCAATAAAGGTTTCACTTTCTCTAGAAGCCGTTCCATTTCCAATAGCGACAATGTCTACTTTATAGGTATTTAATAAAGTAAGAACTATTTTTTTGGCTTCTTCTTTTTTGTTATGGGGTTCATGTGGATAAATAACTTCAATTTTTAGTTTTTTACCAGTAGAATCCATAACAGCTAGTTTACAACCGGTTCTGTAAGCGGGGTCAAATCCTAAAACCATTTTATCTTTCATAGGAGGTTGTAATAATAATTTCTCTAAATTTTCTCCAAAATTACGGATAGCGGCTTCTTCTCCTAAAAGAGTAAGTTCACTACGTACTTCTCTTTCTACAGATGGAGAAATCAGTCTTTTGTAACCATCTGCAAGTGCTTCTTTTACTGGTTCTGCAACAAAAGAAGTTTTATTTTTAATGATTTTGTTTTCCATATAAGAAAGAATTTTATCTGTGTCTACTTCTATAGAAACACCTATTATCTTCTCTTTTTCTGCTCTATTGATAGCTAAAACGCGGTGTGGTTTGATATATTTAATACGCTCACTATAGTCATAATACATTTCATAGGTTTTGTTGTCATCGGTTGCATTCTTTTTTACTTTTGTTGTAAGAATACCATTTTGCTGCATTTCATTACGAATCCATTTACGAATAATGGCATCATCACTACTATTTTCAGCTATGATGTATTTTGCACCTTGAATGGCTTCCTCGGTACTCTTTACATTTTCATTTACATAAGGTGTTGCAAGTGCTTCTAGACTTCCGGTTACAGGAAAAGCAAGAATTTCTTTAGCAAGTGGTTCTAATCCATTTTTAATAGCTTCTGTTGCTTTTGTCTTTTTCTTTTCTTTGAATGGTCGATATAAATCTTCTACTTCTACGAGTTTGATTGCTTGCAATATCTCTGCTTTAAGTGGTTCTGTTAAAAGACCTTTTTCATCAATTAAGCGAATGACATCTTCTTTTCTTTTTTCTAAGTTTACTTCGTATTCATATACTTCTGCAATTTTACGAATTTGTTCTTCATCTAAAGCACCTGTTGCTTCTTTACGATATCTAGCAATAAAAGGAATGGTATTTCCTTCTTTAAGCAAGTTTAAAGTGGCTTTTACACCACTTTCTTTTACCTTTAATTCTTTACATATTTCTTCTATGATTCTATTATTCATCTTCTACTCCTATTCAATACGATTTGCATCTAAAAATGCTTCTAATTGTGCTTTTGTCCTAGCACCTACTAAATCACTTTTTATTTTACCATCTTCAAAAACCAAAAGCATTGGTTCTGTATATGTATCTTTGGTAAGCGTATTGGCATCCATAAATTCAATGATTTGTTTTCTTTTCTCTAAAACAGCCAAATCTAAAAATTGTACTTTTGTAGAACGACTGCCTAAAACAGATATTAAAACTTTTTCGTAATCTTTATTGATATCACTATCTTTTGTAGCAACATATACAACTTTTTTATCTTCTGTTTTATTATAAGAAAGATATTCTGTCAGATCAATCTCTTCTAAGGTAGACTCTACGGTTGCTGTATGGTTTAAAACAAAGACAATAGAAATATAAAGACCAAAAGAAATCAGTAATGCTGTAAGTCCTAAAATGATATATTTATGACGTCTCTCCATCTTTTCTGCCAGTAGGACTTTTGCCATATTTTCTCTATTGACTTTCTTTGCTGTTTCTTTTATTTTTTTCTCTATTTGTTTTCTCTTTTCCATTTTATCTTGCCTCCACTAGTATGTACGTATTATAGCATATTTGAAGTATGCTTGTAAAATAATAACGACAATCAAATAATATAAAAAAAGAAAGATTACTTTTCCTTCTTTTCTAAAAATATTTTTCTTGTAATAAAGTTCCAGCACATAACTACAAAGGTTGCGACGATTTTAGAAAACATATAATAAATATGCATCTTATCACTCATACCCCACATAATTGCTTGGTTAATCCCAAGACCCATCACACTGAAAACAATAAATAAAATAAATTCCTTCTTTTTATTACCATCTTTATCTACTTCAAATACCCATTTTACACTGGCAACATAGTTAAATATAACCGATACAGTAAAAGAGATGATAGAAGAATATAAATAATAAATATTTAAAAATTCTGTACAAGCATATAGTAAGAGATAATCAATTAAGAAAGCAATTCCCCCTACTACACCAAATTTTAAAATTTGTTTCACAAGTTTATTTTGTTTTAGTTTTTCAATCATGATTTCTACCCCTTGCTATTTGAATCAACATAAGTTCATATAACTGACGATGTTTTTTTACAAGTACTTGTAAAATAATACCACAAATCCATAATAAGATAGCAATTAAAAGAACAAATCCAGATACAATCAATGTTGGAAATCTTGGGACAAGTCCTGTCTTAAAATATTCTATGAAAACAGGAATTCCTAAAACACAAGAAAGTAAAATAAGTAAAAGTGATATTGTACCAAAAAATAACATAGGTTTATATTCTTTAAATAAAGTTGCAATTGTTTTTAACACTTTAAGTCCATCAGAATAAGTATTTAATTTAGATTCACTTCCCTCTGGACGATCTCTATAAGTAACAGGAACTTCAATGAGTTTAAAGTTTTTATCAACGGCATGGATAGTCATTTCTGTTTCTATTTCAAATCCTTTTGATAGAACAGGGAATGTTTTTACAAAATTATAACTAAAAGCTCTATACCCTGTCATAATATCTTTTACATTGTTTTTAAAAATATGATTGATTAAAAAACGTACAATTTTATTTCCAAAGTTATGAAAAGGTCTTTTATTTTCTGTAAAGTAAGTAGAAGACAAACGGTCACCAATTACCATATCTGCTTTTCCACTTAAAACACATGCACACATCTCTTTCGCATTTTCAGCAGGATATGTATCATCTCCATCAATCATTAAATAGCAGTCTGCTTCTATTTCACGAAACATTGAACGAATGACATTTCCCTTACCTTGTTGGTACTCGTATTTTACAGTAGCGCCTGCTTTTCTTGCAATCTCGTCAGTTCCATCACTAGAGTTGTTGTCATACACATAGATGGTTGCTTCAGGTAATACTTTTTTATAATCTTTTACTACTTTCTTAATGGTTTTTGATTCATTATAACAAGGAATCAAAATAGCTATTTTTTGTTCTTTCATGCTCTTACTCCTTTTTTAGTTTTCTTTTTGATTTGTGGTTTTTCTTTTTCTACTGTAACTGCATAAATACCAAGAAGAGGCAATACTGTAAATAAGGCAAACATATATCTAAATTCTGCATAGACAGGCGCCGCTATAAGCATAGTAAGCCATATGCCAAAGACAGGTACAAATGGATAGATGTTTTTAACGGTTCCTCTTTTGCACGCTACATAAGCGAAGAAGAATAAAAGCCATACACCAAGACCAATACTCCATTGCATAGAGACAAGTGGCAATGTCCTCTTTTCAGCATCATTCACATATTTACTTAAAACTGGAATTTCTATCGCCGCATTCTTCACACCATAAGATTCATCAACAACACCTTTTTGGACAGACCAATATTCAATATTAGGATACCAGTACCCCAGTGTACTTGTCAAATAGGCTTCTACTGCAACCACCGGGTTTTGAACCACTAGCTTGGCCCACAGTTTTAAATAAGCACCTTTGTTTTCATCAAAAACATCTCCATGATATACTTTATTAAATTTAATCGCATCTACTATAACAGGATCGTATAATTTTTTTAAATCTTCTACAGAAATAAGAGGTTCTAATAATTTCTTATCCTCTTCTGTAAAGGTTCCTTCCTTATAAGCCATTCTACCCATTTGTTGCAAAGGAATCGCTAAATATTCTGCAGAAGCCGATTTTTGAATATGTAGGGATTTGAAAACAGGTCCTTTCACTCCATAGTAAAATCCAATTACCAAAACAAATACAAGTAAGAATTTTTTCCATTCTTTTTTAAAGATAATAAGACTCACTATCGCAAGTATAAAATACATGTAAATTGCATTGTTTCTAAAAAATAAAGTGATAATAGAAAGGAAAACAAAAGGAAGTAGTTTTTTGATTGTTAATGTTTCCTTATTTTCAAACAAAACAATCATCTGTATAGTCAGTAAAAGAAGAATGCCTCCAAATAAAACATCTTTCCACATAGTAATACTATAATATCCAAAGACTGGACAAAGTGCAAAGAAAAGAACAAGCGCATAAATCAGTTTTTTCTCTGTAATTCTTTTATATAAAAAAATAGCTGTATAGGAAAAGATAGAAGCCATCATACTCATTTGAACTATAGAAATACATGCAACAGCTGCTGTTTTACTATGAAAAATAAAATTTCCAACATGGTATGGAATGGCCATAAATAAAACGTGCAAAATTGGATGATGATCAGATACATGCGTAAAACCATCCATTATCATCTGTAATTCTCCTAAAGAATCAGAAGATAAATTTCCAGGATAAAAACTAAGCAAATAAGGAAGCCATCCTAGTAATATAACAAAGAGAAATATCCAAAATAATTTCTTTATACTTTTTTGATTCATCTTGTGCTTCTCTTTTATATTTACTTCTACAAGAAAAGGCAATACATGCATCATCAAACATAAGAATAAAAAAACAAAACCTATAAAAACAAATATATTTTGAAATTGAAACAATCCTTCTATAAAACTTACTTTTGGATTATTAAATCCTATAAAAATAGTTTTTCCGAGTATTAATAAAAAGGAAAATAAACTAGATAAAATAAGTCCATCTCTTCTATACTTTTTATTACCATACTCTGTTTTTCTAAACAATAAGAAAAGTAAAGCAAACAATAGAAGCATTACCACTTGATAATAAGCAATTCCAAGAAATTTTCCTAAAGCAACATAACTAAAGAAAGCCATAAAAATAGAATACACTTCCTTATTTTTAAGAAGATTTTTTCCCTCGTCAATGCCTCTTTTTATCTGTTTCATATATGCTTCTCCTTTACACCATAAATTCTAAATTATTATAGCATGTATCATTTTGAATGTAAACCGATTGTAGAGTGATATTTTTATGCATATCCTATGTCATTTATAAAAAAATGTATACCTAGGCATTTTTTGTTTTACAAAAGTACCTCTTATCATATATAATAAGTATAGTTTATAAAATCTTAAGGGAGGCTTTTGAAAGAATTATAAATAAGCGCCAGGTCCTATTAGGATGACGAGGTTAACAGGTATCGAAAGATTCGGCGGATCCTGTTACGGTCGTGTAGTCGTTAGATGTATGTAAAAAGCAAAATCAACATTGTAACAAATCATATATCCTACATATTTTTTTAGTATGCATAAAAAGGAGAAAAATAAATATGTGTGGAATTATTGGATATGTTGGTAAAAAGAAAGCTTTACCAATTTTAATAGAAGGCTTAAAAGCCTTAGAATATAGAGGCTATGATTCAGCAGGAATCGCTTATTTAAAAAACAATACAATCGAAATGGTCAAAAGTATTGGCCGTATCAGTAATCTAGAAGAAAAAGTAATTGAAACAGAAGACTCTTATATGGGAATTGGTCATACAAGATGGGCCACCCACGGAAAACCTACAGAAAACAATGCTCATCCCCATCATGTTGGGAAAATAACACTTGTTCATAATGGTATTATTGAAAATTACAAAGAGTTAAAAGAAGAATGCCTTGCAAAAGGATATACATTCCAAAGTGATACAGATACAGAAGTAGCGGCAGCTATGATAGATATGGTTTATAGAGAAGAAAAGGATATGCAAAAAACCTTACAAAAAATAAATAAGATTTTAGAAGGTTCTTATGCTTTAGGAATTCTTTGTGAAGATGATACAGATACTTTATATGCAGTTCGCAAAGACAGTCCTCTTATTGTAGGAACCAGTACTACAGGTAACTATATCGCATCAGATGTACCTGCTATTATCAAAGAAACCAAAGTGTATTATTTATTAGAACCAAATGAGATAGCAGAAATAAAAGAATCAGAAATTCATTTTTACAAAGAAGGAAAAGAAATAGAAAAAGAAAAAAAGGAATATGAAGGAGATGCTTCTGTACGAGATAAAATGGGATATGCTCATTTTATGTTAAAAGAAATGCATGAAGAAACAGATGTCATTCAAAATACTTTACAAGCATTCCCTACTTTTGATGCCTCTTTAACTTCTTATAAAAAAATACAAATAGTGTCTTGTGGTAGCGCGTTTCATGCAGGCCTTGTAGCCAAAAGTTTATTTGAAAAGTATGCAAAAGTACCCGTTGAAGTAACTATCGCATCAGAATATCGCTATGCCCCATTTTTAACGGAGAAAAATACATTAGTCATAGGGGTTTCACAATCTGGAGAAACAGCAGATACCCTAGCCGCTTTAAAACTTGCAAAAGAAAATGGCATTGATACATTAGGGATTGTCAATGTCAAAGAAAGTTCGATTGCAAGAGAAGTAGACAAAGTGATCTATACGGTAGCAGGTCCTGAAATTGCAGTAGCCACTACCAAAGCTTATTTAGCCCAAGTCACAACACTTTCTTTACTAGCTCTATCCCTTGCTTATGAAAAGGACAATATTACCAAAGAAGAATATGACACTATTATGCATGATTTCAGTCTTCTTCCTACCAAGGTAAAAGAACTATTAAATAAAAATTATAAAGAAATTGCAGAAAAAATTTATCAAAAAGAAGATATTTTCTACCTTGGAAGAGGTGTTGATTATGCCCTTGCGATGGAAGGCAGTTTAAAATTAAAAGAAATTTCTTATATTCATGCAGAAGCCTATGCGGCTGGAGAATTAAAACATGGTACCATTTCTTTGATAGAAAAAGGAACCCCCGTTATTAGTGTTATAACAGATACTAATTTAAAAGAAAAAATAGTAAGCAACAATAAAGAAGTCCATGCGAGAGGTGCTTATATTTTAGTAATTACAAATACAGATATTCCAGAAGAAAGTTATGATCTTAAAATAGAACTTCCTGAAGGAAATCCTTTTACCAATCCTGTGCTTGCAGTTGTACCTATGCAAATGCTTGGTTATGAAGTGGCCTTACTTAGAAAATGTGACATTGATAAACCTAAGAATTTAGCAAAATCTGTTACAGTAGAATAACAAAAAAAGCAATTTTAGAAAACTAGAATTGCTTTTTTATTGGGTTAAGATCCTGTACTTAAATACCTTCTACTACTCTTTTCAAAAATGAAAATACAAGGAATTAAAAAGAGCATAGCTATCATAGGAGAAAATGCATAAATTGGATTTTGTAACTTTCCTGTCACATATAAAAGAGGATAATAATTGACAAATGCAAACGGGAAAATAAAGGTAAAAAACCATAGAATATTTTTATTGAAAACCCCTACTGGATATTTGGTAATTTCTCTTCCTCCGTATGTAAAAAGATTCCTTGCTTCTAATCCTTCTACAGTAAAAAAACAATAAGAGGCACCTAGAATAAAAATACCCAAAAAGATAAAAATGGAACTCAAAAGCATTAGTACAAGTGCGATAACTTTAAAAACATCAAAAGCAATATGTAACTGCAGTAAAGCCATTCCTAAAATAATAATAGCTTGCAACATACGGGATAATTTTACAAATTGGAATTCTGATCCTAGAACTTGTAAAAAAATATTTCTAGGTCTAATAAGAAGCCTATCATATCCGCCTTCTACAATGAGTCTATCAAATTTATCGACACCTCTAAAAAACACTTCTGAAAAAGAAAAACCAAACTGAATGACTGCAAAAGTAAGTAAGACCTCATGTACTGTAAAACCTTTAATATTTCCAAACTTATCAAACAAACTTGTAATCATAAAATAAGAAGTAAATACAATAACAATTTGTGATAAAAAAGCAAGTAAAAAGGACCATTTATACTGTAATTCAGACTTAAATGCAACCACTAAATATTTAAAATATAATTTCATTTTACCCTCCTTGTACACTAACTTTTTTAAGGCCTTTATCTGCCATAAAATACCCTACGCCAATAAAAATAATCGTCCAAATAAGCTGAATTCCAATGTTAAAAATGGCATCAGAAGTAGCAATGTTACCAGCAAAAATACGGAGTGGTAAATCGGACATATAACGGAATGGTAAAAAGTTAGCTATGTTTTGTAAAAAATTCGGAAAAAATGGAAGGGGGATTACCATACCAGAAAAAATCTCCGCAAATGCAGTAACAAAAGTATAAATGCCTCTATCATCTAATAAGAAGAAAGACAGTAAATGGACCATTGTACAAAAGGCAGGAATCAGTAACATGGATAATCCAATCGATAATAAAAACAATAAAAATAGAAATCCACTATCTGGAAGAATCAATCTATATGGGTCTGGTAAGAATAAAGCTACTATAATAATGGGTGAAAATTTCAAACACAAGGAAGCCATTTTTGATGCCAATATTTTGATATACCATTTGATATAAAGATGACCTGGTCTACATAATTCATAAGCAACATTTCCATTTTTTATCATACCTAAAATTTCATTGTCTCTGTAATATAAAAACATAAGTGCATAGAAAGCTTGTTGCATCCAAATATAAGTAACGACTTCTCCTAATTCCATAGGGGCTTTAGAGGCACCAGATTCATAAAAAGCAATATAAATCATTACAAAGATAAAACCAAAAGCAAACTGCGTTAAAACGCCTGCAAGTGCGGCTGTTCGATATTGTAAATTGGCAATAAATCGCAATCTAAAATAAGCCGTATATTGTCTCATATCTGGTACTCCTCATATAGTTTTACGATGATATTGTCTATGTTTTCATGTTCTACATCAATATCTTCAATATCTACTTTACCTGAAATATAATTAAGGAAAGAAGAGACATCTAACACAGTTGTATCAATGGTAAATAAGTAAGAATCTGTTTGTTTTTCTTGTTCTAAAATTCCTTTTTTCCTTAATTTTTGTATACTTTTTTTAGTATATACTTTGACATATTTATAAGTATCATAACGGTTTTTTAATTTTTTCAAAGAACCATCATATAAAATAGAACCTTTTCCAATTAAAATAATTCTTTTAGCAAGTGATTCAATATCACTCATATCATGTGTCGTTAAAATGACAGTAACATTTTGTTCTTTATTGATTTTTTTAATAAATTCTCTTACAATCTTTTTAGAAACAGCATCCAGTCCAATCGTCGGTTCATCTAGAAATAGTATTTCTGGTTTGTGTAAAAGCGATGCAGCAATTTCGCAGCGCATTCTTTGCCCAAGACTAAGCTGTCTAACAGGTACTTCAATGATATCTTGGATGGCAAGTAATTGAACCAGTTCTTCTTTTGTTTTCTGATATTCTAAAGAATCTAATTTATAAATATCCTTTAATAAATCAAAAGTGTCTTCAGCCGGAATATCCCACCATAACTGGCTTCTTTGACCAAAAACAACCCCTATTTTAGATACATATTTTTCTCTACTTACCCAAGGGACTTGCCCTCCTATCTTGCATGTGCCACCATCTGGCACTAAAATACCACTTAGGATCTTAATGGTTGTGGACTTGCCTGCTCCATTAGGTCCTATATAGCCGACGATTTCTCCTTTATCAATAGAGAAAGAGATATCTTTTATAGCGTCTACTACTTTATACTCTCTTTTGATAAAGTTTTTTAGGGTCGCTTTTACCCCACTTTTCCTTTTCGCAACTTTAAATTGCTTATGAATGTTCTTTACTTCAATATAAGACATTTAGATCCCTCCTTTTTTTTCAACACAAAAAGCCTCTTTTTGTCAAAGAGGGAAATGATAAAAGTTGTGATTTTAAAATGTGCCTCTACTAATTACCATTTCCGTATGCGTAAAAGTAGAAACATTCTTTTGAACTAAGCAACTCAAGTATAACAAAAGAAAAAGTTCTATGTCAAGAACTTTTTTTGCTATTTGGTATTTTCATTTATGATTTTTGTATTTTAACTGTTAGTACTTTTGCAGGATTCATATGATTGATAGTGTCTGATAAACCAGCATAGACCTTTTTATATGAAACAACTGCATTTTCATAAAAAGAAGATGCTTGGGGCGGATATATAGAAGAGTCTATTATGTATGCTCCTTTTTTCATTTGACTAAACTCTTTGTCCTCTATTTGATAATCAGATAATGTATTTATTATGATATCAGCACTTTTTACAAAATCGGCCCTTTCCTCACTTTCTAAATAAAATGGATTTACTCCATACCACTTAAGCATCTCTTTGTCTTTTCTATTATCTACTCCTACTTTTACACCAAGACCTAGTGATTGTAATGCGAAAGTGACCTTTCTACCCAAATTTTGGTATCCGAGAATAACAATTTCGGGAATTTCATTCATAATGTTTTTATTGACAATTAAATCGGCAACAATACCATCTTTCACAAGTTCTGGCTCTTGTAGAAAAGAGGGATATAATTTCTTTTCTATCACTAGATTTTCTATATAATAATGTTCTAAATCACGAAGCGTATACTTGCCTGTATTGGAAGTAATATTGGTTAAAATGGTATTGGTATCTAAAACTATATTTTGTAGACTTTGACTTTGTGGGAAAATAACAAGATCATAGGAACTAATTTCTTCATCCATATTAGTAGGAGTGGAAACTTTATAATCTTTTCCCTCTAAATACTGAATGAGTGCTTGATATTTGCTATGATCGCCAAACAGTAATATTTTCATTGACATGCCTCCTATTATTACCAGTATATGAAAAAAAATAGGCATTGTACCTATTTTTATGATTTTTCATATTTTTACAAATTAGATGTTAGACAGCAAAAATCAGTTATATGACTTCTTATACTATATTCGTAATATCATTATTATAGTATGTTTATTCGCAAAAAAAGTTAAAAACGAAAAAATTTATTAGAAAAAGAGTCCTAAAAGACCCTTCTTATTTCTATTTTATTTTTTTTAATACAGCTTGCTTTTCCTCAATCGTTTTTGCATTCCCATAAAATTTATCCCAACATTCTATTTCTCCGAATTTTTTACAATCAAGAAAACAACCAAAAGGACAATCATTATCAAATTCAGAATTACCATAGATTAGTGACAATTGTCTAGGACAAGTTTGTTGTATTATTGGCATTGGCAATACTCCATTATAGAAGTCTTCATATTTAATCACATGCATTTCATCAGTACCATTGTCAAATAGATGTTCAGGCTGAAACAAACCACTTGTTGAATGAATAACATAATGAATATCATTTCTTCGAACTAACTGTGTAAATAATTTGACTGGATATTCAATAGCACCTTGTTCTACTTGATACACAAATTTATCTTGCCCAAACTGAATAATTTCGTTTTTTTCATCAGTGAAAACCTGATAACCTAAACCATTACAATCAGTACAAATAACACCTACGTCTTCTTTTTTTGAAAAAAGTTTATAAATACCCGTACCATCACAACTGCTACAAGTACATTTTAACTCCCTCTTTAATTGTAGTTCTCCTACTGACATATAGACATCAACCCCCCAATAACAATTATTCAATGTACCATATCATTTTTTTCTAAACATGTCAATAATACAGGCTGTTTTTAACAAAATATGAATTTTTATTTAGAACTCTATTTTAACATAAAAAAATATAGTCATAAAGAACATGGCTATATTTTTTAATTATTTACTTATGCAAGATTTTTTATTAAATTGTTTGTAAAAATTCTTCTACTTTTTGTTTTAAATCTTCTTCTTTTCCACTATTGTAAATATAATAGTCAGCAATTGCGATAGGTCCACCCTTTTCACTGTTTTCGATTTCTGCATAATCACGACCTTTTGCTTCTTCTTCTGTAAGTGGGCGAATGGTTCTTGTTGTAAGTCTTTCGTATCTATCTTTTGCATTGGATACAATAGCAAGCACCATGAATTGGTCTCCAAGTCTCTCTTTGATATATTTATATTCTGACCATGAATATAAACTTTCTAAAGATACGTTTCCTTTTTCTAGTGTTTTTTCGATTTCTGGATACACTTCTACTGCGATAGCTGCCATTCCATAATCTTTACGTAATTGTTCACGTACTGGTCTTTCATTTGCTTGTGTAAGAGGAAGTCCCATTGCTCTTACCTTGTTTAGAACAACATCTCCAAAATAGATATTTTGAAATCCATGTTCTTTTAAAATTTCTGTTACGACTGATTTTCCAGTTCCACACATTCCTACGACTGCAATTGCTTTGTTTTTCATACCTTTTTCTCCTTATTCTAAAATAGCTTTGATTCTTCTTACGCCTGCACTACTTGCTTCTTCTTTTTTGATTTTAAAAGTTCCTAGTTCATTTGTATTTTCTACATGAGGCCCTCCACATAATTCTTTTGATATATCCCCTATAAAATAAACGGTTACTATATCTCCATATTTATCTATAAACATCGCTTCTGCACCTGTTTCTAGTGCTTCTTCTTTTGTCATTTCCTTATGTGTAACAGGAAGCGATTCTGTAATCCATCTGTTTACTAAATCTTCAATGCTGCTTTTTTCTTCAGGTGTTAATTTACGATCAAAAGAGAAATCAAAACGCATACGTTCTGGTGTAATATTACTTCCCTTTTGGTGAACATCTTCTCCAAGTACTTCTCTAAGTGCGGCATTTAATAAATGTGTTGCCGTGTGGTATTTGGTTTCTATTTCTCCGTCTCCAGATAATCCCCCTTTAAATTTCCCACGTGCACCTGCTCTTGATTTTTCTTGGTGTTCTTTAAATTTTTGATGAAAACCTGCTATGTCTACCTGCATCCCTTTTTCTGTCGCAAGTTCACTCGTAAGTTCAATTGGAAAACCATAAGTATCATATAGTTTAAAAGCAATATCTGCTTCTATATGATTGCTTTCCTTGTCTACAAGTTTATCAAATTCTCTAAGTCCTTTTTCTAAAGTACGATTGAATTTCTGTTTTTCATCCTTTAAAACAGTAAAAACGACATCTTTATTTTGATCAAGTTCTTTATAGTAAGGAGCATATTGGTTGATTAAAAGGGTTGCAAGTTCTTTATCCCAAGTACTATCTATCACAATTTCTAATTTTTTAGCATAACGAATCATTCTTCTGATTAGTCTTCTTAAAATATACCCTTGGTCTGTATTAGAGGGTTTAATCCCCGCATTGTCAGCAGATAAAATAACAATGGCTCTCATATGGTCTGCAATAATACGCATACTTTTTGTATAGTTTGTATCTAAATAAGACTTTCCTGTTAATGATTCTATTTTTTCGATAATAGGTTTCCAAATAGAAGAAGCATAGTTATCTGTAACACCTTCTAGGCAAGCTGTAATTCTTTCTACACCCATACCTGTATCTACGTTCTTTTTAGCAAGTTCAAGAAAAGTACCATCTGCTTTTTTATCATATTGCATGAATACATTGTTCCAAATTTCTACCCATCTATCATCTTCTGGATCATGTTTGCTTGGTACAGCATCTTCACTTCTCCAGTAAAAGATTTCTGTATCTGGACCACAAGGTCCTGTTTCTCCTGCTATCCAAAAGTTATCTTCTACGCCTAAATAACTGATTTTCTCTTCTTTTATACCAAGGCTTTTCCATATTTCAAAAGATTCTGTATCTCTTGGAATGGTTTCATTTCCTTCAAAAACGGTAACAGCAAGTCTTTCTACAGGAATATTTAAGTTTTGTGTTAAAAACTGAAAACTCCATGTAATAGATTCTTTTTTGAAATAATCTCCTAAAGACCAGTTTCCAAGCATTTCAAAGAAAGTATGATGAGTAAGATCTCCTACTTCTTCTAAGTCATTGGTACGAAGACATTTTTGAACGTCTGTAAGTCTTGTTCCTGCTGGATGGGTTTGTCCTTTTAAATAAGGAACTAGGGGTTGCATACCTGCTGTATTAAAAAGACTGGTTGGATCATTTTCTGGAATAACAGGTGCACTTGGAATAATTACATGTCCTTTTTCTTCAAAATATTTTAAATATAAATCTTTAATGTTCATTTATTTCTACCTCTTTCAATATTGTCTCTACTTTTTCTTTTAATGTATCTAAATCTCTATCATTAACAATCGTATAATCAAAATGATCATAGTGATCAAATCCATGCGCTGTACTGTGTTCTTTTGCTGACTCTGAAAGTGCCTGCATACTAGTGGGACTTTCTACATGAATAGAGAACACTTTTTTAAATGTCTTCTTAGGGACTTCTACCTCTTCTACAAACCGTACATCAGAAACGGTGATGCAATCATAGAAATAGGAATAGACTTTGACGTCTTCAATGGTTCTGCGTACTGTGAAAGCAGGATCTATTTGCATCTTGATAAGTTCTACACCTAAATGATTTAGAAATTCTCTTGGTTTGGTTTCTTCTTTGCCATCCCATCCTATAATATTTTTGGTATATTTTTTAATATAAGTCGTGTATTGTAGATTGATTGTTTTTTTATTCTTTTCTTCAAAATATTCTTTAATGAAAGAAGCTACAATATCTTTTCCACTCTTCGCATTCCCACATATTAAAAATATATAAGGGTTTTTGTTTTCAAAATGCATCAAAATCTTCCTTTCTATAAAAGAAAAACCACGGGTTTCTCTAGGAACGAAAAAACCGTGGTACCATCCTAATTGTTTCTTATTTTTGATAACGGTTTTAACCGATAAGGTTTACTTATACTCAAAAGGAGCTTTCAAAATTATCTTTTATCTATTTCCACCTACCATAGACTCTCTATAAAAAATATAATTTTTACTTTTCTTTTTCTTCGTTTTCATCTATTGTAAGAATTCCATACTTCTCATCAAAGAAAGTAAAGAATACCTTACAAACAGCAATGATAGGGGTTGATATAACCATACCAATAATACCAAAGAAATGACCAAAAATCAAGAGTCCTAAGATAATTGTTACAGGATGTAGTTTTGTTGTTTTACTCATGATAAATGGTTGGAAGAAATTTCCTTCAATAAACTGGATTACACAGATTGCTAGAAGTGTTAAAATACCTGCTGTTGGACTTTGTGAAAAAGCAACAACGACAGCAGGAGCACCTCCAATATAAGGCCCTGCATAAGGAATGACATTGGTGATTCCGCAGAATAAACCAAACAGTAAAGGGGCTTTTACACCAATCGCCCATAGTGCTAAGGAAGTTACAATAAAGATGAGCATGGAATCTAATACAGCACCTTGTACCCATTTACGTAATGATTGGTTAGATTCTCTAATTAGGTTTTTCATCGTCTTTTGAAAACGATTCGGTATTAAAGTAATGATGGTATCATTCGCACTATCAAAACTCATAAGTAAATAAAAGCCTATGACAAGACCTACTAAGATAGTTCCAATTCCTGATATAAATCCTTTTAAAATCGTAACAGATAAAGTAGGAAGTTCTTTGGTAAGATGGGTTCCAAACTCCCCTATTTTAGCGAAAATATCAGCCTTAAATTCTTTTGCATTAAATCCTTCAATCGAAGAAAATGGTTTGATAAGACTATCTATCCATCCTTTTACAGTATCAATAATGCTTGGTAGACTTTTCGCAAACTCATTGATTTGATCGGTAAGCAAAGGAATAATAGAACCGATTACAATAGCAATCACACCTATGAAAATCACATAAGTTACAAGTGTACCAACGCCTCTTCGCATTCCTTTTTTATTTAACCATTTTACAAATGGATCAAAAAGCCATGCAATACCAATTCCAATAAACAAAGGAAATACAATTTTTAAAATCGTGATTGCTAAAGGACCTATATTCCATTCTTTTGAAACAATAGTCACAATATAAATACAAACGATCACAGCTAGTATATAAATCACTCTAAGTATTTTTTTACTCAGTGTAATGACTTCATTTAATTCTTTTTTATTAATATCTTGGGTGTTTTTAATTTTAAACATATACGCCTCCTATATAGATTTCTTCTGTTATATCAAAATATATGCCTAATATATAGGGATAAAACAAATCTTTCTATAAAGATTATATCATAGTTCGTCTTTATTTGGTTACTCTTTTGCTATCTTTTTTATGGGTAAGAACTTTTGAGGATTGTGCAAAAACCTCTAAAAGCTTATTTTTTATTTGTTCTTGATTTAAATTGGTAAACGTATCTTGGGTGACTTTTCCAATACTTTCAATATCTACTTCATATGTTTCTAAATAGTCTTTTTGAGAAAGTAAATATTGGGTTGTTAAGGTATACAAAAAAGAAAAAGGTCCATCTAAATCTTTATCCTCTATTTTTTGCATGTTTGCTAAAATAGAACAAATATCTTCTGTAATCTCTTCTAAAAGAAGGTAGATATGTAAGGAGTCTGCTAGCATAGGAAAACGTAACATAGAAAAATTCTTGGTTTCTAATATACCATTTTTTATGATGTATTCTTCTAAAGCAGGATTGCTATAAAGCATTCCTATTTTAAAAAGATGCATTTGCTCTTTTGTAAATGATTCTTTTGTGGATACATGCATTAAAAACAAAAGAAATTGTATATCCTTCGTAAGTTCTATTTGTTCTAAAATAAGACCTATATCATTTTCTCTTTCTGCTTTATTTTGAAAGGCAGTGATTTTCTTTAAATACATGTCTGTTTTTTCTTCGGCTTGTAAAGGCTGATTTTCTTGTTTTTCATAATAAGAAGTAAGAATTCTATGCATCATTCTTCTTACTATAGGATGCTCTTTATATTCTCTTTTTAGTTCTAACATACCTTTTGCTTGGATATAAAAAGGATCTTTTCCTGATGTTTGCTGAAAAAGCCTTTGGACCATGTAAGAGAAAGTATCTCTTGAAAACAAATATTTTCTATTTCTTGTTCTCTCTTCCTTTTGAAACTCCTCTTTTGTATTTTCTTCAAAATGAAGTTCTTCTATCATTTCTAATACTTCCTCTTTGGTAAGATTCAAATGGTGTAAATATTCTTTTTCTTCCATAAGTAGTGGTAAAAAAATGGACCAAAAATGATTGTTATCTTTGGCTTCTAATAAAAAGGTATGACTTTGGTTTATATTTTTATAAAGATTCCATATCTTTTTTTCTATTTTAAATAACTTTTCTAAGGTATCATTTCTTTGCATTGCAAATCCTCCATTCTTTTATTATAAAAAAAGAAATGTAAGATTTTTTTCCTACATTTCCTCTTCTTCTAATTCATCTTCATCTACAATATTTAGATCAAGTGTATTATCATCTTCTAAATCATCATCATCGTTGATTGTATCAACGTCTTCTTCTACTTCTTCGTCCTCTTCCTCTTCGTCTTCTTCTTCCGTAAAACTTTCGTCTTCTTCGTCATCATCGTAAGAAACTTCAACAGAACGATTTTCTCTTAAATCCCATTCCGCACTATCTAAAAGAACAAATCTTTTATCAAGTGTTAATGTTGTATAATAATCACCTATTTTATTTGCATACTCTTCATCGGTATATTCTAATAGTGTGCATATTTCTTTAAAAATACTTGGTGTATTCATTGTTTTTTTATTTTCTTTTAAAATCATGTACGTTAAGTCTGTGTATGATAGAACTTCTAATTCTACTTTAGGCATATCTTTTAATTTCATAATTTCCTCCGTCTGTGGGATTTAAACCCAGGCATAATTTTATCATATTTTATTATTATGTCAATACTTTTTTTAAAATTACATAAAGGTTGGAATTTCTATTCCAAGTAAGTACAGCATTTCTTTTAAAATATGATTGGTTAAATAGAGAACAGTAATCCAAGAATCTTTCTTTTCTTTGTCTTCTAAACCTATTATATGATTGGATTGATAGAAGTTGTTAGCAAGTACTGCTATATGATAAATATAGTCTGCTAAAACACTTGGTTTTCTTTCTTTAAAAGCTGTTTCTAAAGAAGAAGAAAGTTCTAATAATTTAAGTCTTAAATTTCTGTCCACTTCACCATATATTGTATCATTTAATTCTTTTTTTATGCTCTCTTTTTCTAATATTTTTTGGATTCTTAAATAGGTGTATAACATATAAGGTCCTGTTTTGCCTGTTACATCTCCAAATTTGGCAATATCAAAAATATAATCTCTTTCTCTACTGTTTTGTAAATCAGCAAATTTTAGAATAGAATTTACTACTTTATCTACATCTTCTGTAGGCATTTCTTTGTTTTCTTCTTTTTTAGAAATAAATAATTCGCCAATTTCTTTAAATAAATCTTCTAATTTTGGAGCGTCACCACTTCTTGTTTTAAAAGGTTTGCCATCTGTTCCATTGACAGTTCCATATCCTAAAAATTCTAATTCTGTATCTTTGGTAAGACCACTTTTTTTACATACGTGAAAGACTTGTTTAAAATGAAGAGATTGTCTATTGTCTACGACATATAAAATATGATCAGGATTGTATTTTTGCATACGATCATAAATGGTAGCCAAATCAGTAGTGGCATATAAATAAGCACCATTGCTTTTTTGGAAAAGGAGCGGAGGAAGTGCATTTCCATCTTCTTCTACTTCAATGATTTTAGCGCCTTCACTTTCTTTGATAAAGTCTTTTAAATAAGCTTCTGTTTTTTCAATATATGGATAAGAATCACTTTCTCCTTGCCATAAGTCAAAAGATACATCTAAATATTTATATAATCTTTTGATATCATCTCCAGATATTTGTAAAATGATTTTAAATAGTTTTTGGTATTCTTCATTACCTTCTTGCAATTGCTTGGTTATTTCTGCACATTTATTTTTGACTTCTTCATTTTCTTTACATAAACCACTAATACGTGGATATATTTCTTCTAAGTCAGCAAGAGTAATAGAAGAAATAGGTTTCCCTAGTTCTAAAATACCATAGATAACTTGTCCTATTTGAAGTCCATAATCTCCTAAATGTACGTCAGCAATGGTTTTATGTCCCATATAACGAATCATTCTTTTGATAGATTCTCCTACAATAGCGGTTCTCATATGTCCAACATGTAAAGGTTTTGCGATATTAGGTCCACCATAGTCTAAAATATAAAGATCTGTTCTAGAAGGTCTTTCAATTCCAAAATTTTCTTCTACTAACATCTTTTCTAAATGACGATTGATAAAAATATCATTTACGGTCATATTAATAAAACCAGGTTTCACAAATTCTACGTTTTCAAAATAAGAAGAAAAGTCTGGGATTGCTTTAAGTGCATTTGCGATTTCTTCTCCAATTGCAAGTGGATTTTTGTGGGCAATTTTTGCTAATTTAAAAGCATCATCACACTGAAAATCACAAAGTTCTGGGCGATTGGATACAATGACTTTAAAAGGGATATCATATCCTAGGGTTTCCCCTACTTTACTTAGTACTGTCTCTAGTTCTTTTATCATTTTATCACCTCATATAATAATCTAAATTCGTATTTTCCAATATCATCTTGCCCAATCGTTAAATGGTAAGTGATTTCTAATTCCTTCTCTTGTTTTTTTAAAAGACTTGT
Organism: Bacilli bacterium; assembly: GCA_028693035.1. Classification (GTDB taxonomy): domain Bacteria; phylum Bacillota_I; class Bacilli_A; order RF39; family UBA660; genus RUG12867. The sequence continues at coordinate 35,070 of JAQUWE010000008.1, forward strand.
TCTAACTTTTAAAGGAAGAGAACCACCAAGTTCAGCAATATCATATTTTCCTTCTAGTGTTTTTCCAAGTACAAAAGGAAGCTCTATATCATAATCTGTTGTTTTGCGGGTCATTACAATTTTATCTTCTAAAAAAGAAATACAAACAAGGATTTCTCCTTCTTTATATAAAATTTTATTTTCTTCTTTTTTTCCAGTATAGGTGTTTTCTAAACGACAAGAAGAATCACCTGTTACTTTTAAATAGGATTTTATTTTAATTTTTTCAGTCATTTTAGAATCCTCCCATTTACTCTTCGTCATTATAACACAACTTTTCATAAAAATCACTCATATTTTAAGAAAAACTCCTAATAATAAAGATAGAATGGAGCGTCTTATATGAGAAAAGGAAAAAAGCTATTAAAAATAGTTATTATTTTGTTGGTTGTTGGTCTTTTATTTTGTATAGGACTCTATATTTACGCCAAAGTTATGCCCAAACTTTCTATTAAATCAGCCAATAGTTTTTACTTATATGATAAAAGTGCAGAGCTCTTTTCTGGAAATCCAAATCAGGACTGGGTGAGCATTAAAGACATTTCAGACGATTTAATTAAAGCTACCATTTCAGTAGAAGATAAAAACTTTTATAAACATCCTGGATTTGATATTCCAAGAATTATGAAAGCAATGCTGGTAAACATCAAAGATGGAAAGAAAAGCCAAGGCGCTTCCACCATCAGCCAGCAGTATGCCAAAAACTTGTTTTTAGACTTTGGCAAAACGTGGAAAAGGAAAATGGAAGAAGCCCTTTTAACCATTCGCTTAGAAGTACATTATAGCAAGGACCAAATCCTAGAAGGCTATTTAAATACTATCAACTATGGAGGCATCTTTGGGATTGAGAATGCTGCACATTATTATTTTAATAAAAGTGCGAAAGAGTTATCTTTAGCAGAATCTACTATTTTAGCGGGCATTCCTAAATACCCAGCAAAATACTCTCCCCTTGTGAATGAAAAGGTTGCAAAAAAAAGACAAAAACTCATTTTAGAAGCTATGAAAAAAAATAAATACATTACCCAAAAAGAAATGGATGATGCATATAAGGAAAAACTTACTTATGTAGGAAGCTTTGAAAAAAATGATTTACAAAGTCTTATGTATTATGAAGATGCAGTTATTGAAGAACTGAAATCAATCAAAACCATTCCTAGTTCTTTTCTTACAACTGGTGGTCTTAAAATTTATACAACTTTAGATAGAAATGTCCAAAAAAATATGGAAGAAAGTATTGATAAAAATATAAATGAACAAAGTGAAATAGAAGCGGCTAGTATTGCCGTAGAACCAAGTACTGGAAAAATTCTAGCCCTGACTGGTGGCAAAAGTTATTCCAAAAGTCAGTTTAATAGAGCTACAACTGCTAAAAGACAAATGGGATCTACCTTAAAACCTTTTCTCTACTACTCTGCTTTAGAAAATGGTTTTACAGCTTCTACTACTTTTAGAAGTGCAAAAACAACCTTTTCTTTAGGAGAAGGTAAAACCTATAGTCCAAGCAATTATGGCAATATTTATGCAGGTAAAGATATTAGTTTAGCAGCTGCACTTGCTTATTCCGATAATATTTTTGCTGTCAAAACACATCTTTTCTTAGGAGAAGACAGTCTTGTAGATATTGGAAAAAGAACAGGTATCAGTAATTCTTTGAAGCCTATTCCCTCTCTTGCTCTTGGAACAGAAGAACTTACATTAAAACAAATGATGCAAGGATATCAGGTTTTAGCAAATGAAGGTACAAAAGAAAATCTTTTTATGATTACAAAAGTAGAAGACATCAATGGCAATGTTTTATATGAGCATAAAAAAGAAGAAAATAATGTTTTAAACAAAAGCACTACTTTCATCTTATCTAATTTACTAAGTAACTGTTATGCCAAAGAACTCATTGATTATACAGTACCTACTTGTATGGTCATCGCCCCAAAGCTCAGCAAAACATATGCCATTAAAACAGGTACAACCAATACCGATCATTTGATTTTTGGATATAACAAAGATTTAGTAGTGGGTGTTTGGTCTGGCTATGATGACAATAGAAAAACCGTCGCCAATGATGGAACCAATAGTAAACAAATCTGGGCGGATTTAATAGAAGGTTCTCTAAAAGATAAAGAAGATGCATGGTATAAAATGCCTAGTAATGTAGCTGGTGTTTTAGTAGACCCTGTCAGTGGCAAAGTAGCGACCAATGAAACAACAAAGAAAAAGCTCCTTTACTATATAAAAGGTACAGAACCTTATAATAAAGAAAATAAAAACAGTAAATTAGATTCTCTGGTACCTAACTTTAAGACAGAAGAGTAAAAACTATCATATTTTTAGGATTTTCTACTATATTTTAGTAGGAGGTTATTTATGAATTTTCAAGCGCCAGGGCCGTATCCAGATCCAAGGGTGGAAGCACCTAATAAAGAATATGCATATATGCTTTTACAAAGTTATACAGGAGAAAATAGTGAAAATACAGCTTCCAATTTATATCTATATCAATATTTTATACAAAATGAAAAATACCAAGATGTTGCCAATGCTTTACAAAGAATTTCCTATGTAGAAAGACTCCATTTACAATTGCTTGGAGAAACCATTGAACTACTTGGTGTACATCCTGTTTATAAAACGAAAAGTGCTGCCACAGAAACTATGATTCCTTGGACAGCTGACTTTGTTAACTATGAAACAGAAATCTTAAAACAACTAGAAATAGATATTGTAGAAGAAACTGCAGCTATCAGAACCTATGAAATGCAAAGGGAAGTAATCCAAGATAAATATATTCAAGAACTCATTACAAGAATCATAGCTGATGAAGAAGTACATTTACAAATATTCCGTATGTACTATAATGAATTCAGTCAAAAAGATAAGAGTGAACTCCAGTAAGAGACTCTTATCTTTTTTTATTTTAAAATATATTGTTTAATTTTTTCTGGTTGGTTTGTAATAATACCTGGTTTTTCTTCTTCAAATAAATTTTCATATCTTTTGTACTCACTGAATGAAGAAAGTCCTACATAGTTTCTATCTTGTGTATATCCTAACTCTTTCATTTTATTTAAAGATTCTGTATCTACCAGTGGCATTTCTGTAATAAGATAATCAAGTCCTCCTGGCATATTTTGTACATCAAGCTTACAGTTTAAAATCGCACCTGCTTCTAAATTATGATCTTGCATTTTAAATAACTGCATTACTTTTGTATCCTCACTACATATTTTAATTTGTTTATTTGGATATTTTGAAAGTACTTCTAAAATAGAATCCATTGCCTTAGTACCTAAAAAGTCAATAGGTTCTCCCTTTATTTCTAAAATGAGTTCTTTAGAAGAAGGAATTTTTTCTACAACATCACTTAATAGGATAGGTCTTGCGATTCCATTTAATTCTTTAGCATTTTCTAAGAATCTTAATGATTTTTTTCTATCTTCATTTTGAATACTATCTAAGACATCCTTTAAATAAGCAAGATGATTTAATGGCAATTTTAAATTCCTTATTTCTTCCCAATACATATCTGTGATTTTTTCATTTCCAGATCCCTTTGCGACTTGATAAGGATAAAGAGGATTGAAAAGAACAGGGTATCCATCTTTGGTTACTCTTACTTCTGTTTTTAATCCATCATTCTTAAAACTTTGTATACTAAACTGTAAAGCTTTATCACTATTTTCTGGAGCTTTTACAAGCTTTCTTTGTAACATTATTATTTTTGGTTCCATATTAACACTCTCCTAGCTCGCCTATTGTATCATAGGCTTTATACATTTGTAAAGAAAAAGGACTACCCCCACTGAATATCCTTGGGTGGTACCCTTTTTTCATTTTTTTCATCTTTTATAATCTTACCACTATTCATATGAATAATGCGGTCCCCTATTTCAGCAATACCAGGATTATGCGTAATAATAAGAAGTGTTGTTCCTAATTTTTCATTGACAGAAACAAGTGCTTCTAAAACGGTTTTTCCTGTTACCTCATCTAAGGCACCTGTTGGTTCATCACAAAACATAATTTGTGGTTTTTTAGCAAGGGCTCTTGCAATGGATACCCTTTGCTGTTCCCCACCAGAAAGTTCATGCATATATTTTTTAGTATGTGCTTTAAGACCTACTGTATCAATAATAGGAGACACATCTTTTTTCTCTTTACCAAGGCTTGCACCCACTAAAACATTTTCATAAACATTTAAATGTTCTAATAAATTATAGGTTTGAAAGATAAAACCTAAATGATCTTTTCTAAAACGGGTCATTTTAGAATCTCTATAATTGCTAATTTCTTTTCCTTCATAAAAGATTTTCCCTTTGCTGATTTTATCAAGACCAGATACAACATTTAAAAGGGTTGTTTTTCCAGACCCAGAAGAACCTAGAATGACAACGATTTCTCCTTTATAAACATCTAAACTAATTCCATTCAAAGCATGGTTCGCAATGCTTCCTTCTTTATAGGTTTTGTATACATTTTTTACTTCAATTAATTTTTCCATTTCAGCACCTACTCTCTTTTAAGGGCTACCGCAAGGGGTACCTGATTTAAAACTCTTCTAGATATGAATATAGCTAAGTAATAAGCAACTACCAAACCAAGTAGTCCAAGACCTGCCATATAAGGAGATAGGGAAATTGGAATAGCCAAATTCATATCCCCCACTAGGAAACTGACAATCCATTTTAATAGAGAAATCATACAAGGAATGGAAAGCAAATAAGCAATAATAACAAATGGTGTATAAATATTTAATACCACTTTACTAATTTCTTTATTCTTATATCCAAGTACTTTCATAAGAGAAATGGTTTTTTTGTTTTCTTCAACTACAATATTTGCAATAACGGCAATAATAATAAAGGCCATAACAGATGCAAAAGCAATGACAATGTAAATAGAACTATTGGCTGTCTGCATTTGTTTTTCCATATTTCTTCTTAAATCATCTACACTAAAGATATTGGAAATACTAGAAAGTTCTTCTTTTGATACCTTTTTCATACTTGCATATTTTTGATTAATACTATATCTTTCATTATACGCTTTTTCTTCTAATCCGATTGTTTCATTAAAACTTTCACGATTTATATAAATGGTACTACCCATATAGGCATTTGAAATTCCCATAACAGGGTATTCAAGTTCTTTATCTCCTACTTTTAGAAATAAGATATCTCCTACATTTACATGATATACCTCTGCAATATTTTGATTGATAATAATACCTGTATCATCATCTAGTAAATGAGAAATATTTTTTCCTTCTGTACTGATTAATTCTATATGTTTTAAATCTCTATCTACTCCATTTACAGTCACATTTGTATCTTCTTTTATTTTCTCTATTTCATGTTCTTTTTTAACTTTCAATAAAGTCGCACTTGTATTTAAAACCAAGTCATCTTCTTCACTTGTAGCCGTTTCTGCTGTTTTATAAGATACTTTATATTTATAAGTAAGACTATCAAAGGTTTGATCTATCATACCATTAAATAAATTCATACCCACTAAAATAAGTACAATCAAAAGTCCTGTACAAAAAGAAGTAAGAGATACAATCAGTAATTTACCTAAAGAACGAGACGCTAATGAATAACGGAATCTCGATTCAAAAGAAAGTTTCTTTGTTAAAAAATTTGTTATTTTACTTAAAAGATTTACTTTTAAATGACTTCCTTCTTTTAATAGCTCCAATGGTTTTTTACGTAACATATAAATGGAAATGATATAACTTAATAAAGACAATGTTACAAGAGGCAAGAACACAGAAGTGATCAAATACTGCAAGTTGATCTGAAATCCTGTTAAAGGAACATTAAAGTAACTTACGTAAAGGTGTGCCAAAGGTTCGTGTAAAATACTACCAATTAAAAATCCTAAAGTACCTCCTATTAAAGACCCTATAATCGGATATACCAAATAACTAAATGCAATTTTATGTGCTTTGTATCCTAGTGATTTTAAAACACCAATTTGTAATTTCTCATCTTCAATTCTCTTCTTTGTAATAATAGCAATAATGAATACTGAAATTCCTAATAATAGGTAAAGGAAATATTCTGCGAATTTACGATCTGTATCAAATTCCATTTGGATGGCACTGGTCCTGACCGCACGAATCATGGTATTCATGTCTGATTTTATAATATCTTGTTCTTTTAAGAAAAGAGGTGTTGCAGGATTTTTAGATTTAACAGCTTTTCCCTCTTCAGAGACTACGACTTTTAAAGTATCATTGCGGTTTACTTCATGATTGAATTTTGCGACGTAAACGCTTTCTTCAATACCTTCAAATGTCTCATAATTTTTTTCATACATGTAACAAATTACATTATATTTTTCATCAAAAATAGGATTATTCATAGAAAGAAGTGGGTAAATATAAGCAGGTGCCATAGCTGTTCCTACTATTTTATAAGATTTTCCTTCTATTTTATAAGTATCTCCAATACTTAAATGATTGATTTTCGCAAAGTTTGGTAAAACAGTAATTTCATCTTCTTTTTTAGGAAAAGATCCTTTTACCAAATAAGCTTGATTGATTTTTTTACTTGCAACATAAGGCATCATCTTATAGGTGTATTTATCAAATGTTGCGATTTTTGATTTCTCTTTTTCATAAAAGAAATCATAAGGCTTCGTAATAGTACTAAGTTTCTGCGTCGCAATTTCATCAAGTACACTATATTTATTTAAAATGTTTTCTAATAAATACTGTACTCCTGTGTTTTGACAAGGTGTGAAATCGGTTTGTAAGCAGGTTTGGTAAAGTCCTATAATGTGCTTTTCTTCAGAATTAACATCCTTTAGAGGACCTTCACTCCAATTTTTAATATTTTCTAAAGTAATATCTTTTTGAAAATTAATTTGTGGTGTAAAAGAAAAGTGTTCCACATTTTGGCTTTCTAAATAATTGTAATATCTATTTTCCATTCTGTCTAATGCAGAATTCATGGTTGTATAAATACCTGTAGACAAGAGGACCATAAAAATAATCCCTATCATTTGTACTTTTTTCTTTTTTAAACCCTTTAGGGCATTTAAAAATAAAAGTCCCATTATGCCCACCTCAAATCTTTCGCATCTTTGACATTTTCATGCACAATGACTTCTTTTACTGTACCACTGTTCATTTTAATGACTTGGTGCGCTAAATCAGCAATACTTGGATTATGGGTTACAATAATCATTGTAGTACCATATTCTTTGTTAATTTCTTGCAAAGTTTCTAAAACTTTCTTACCTGTTTTTTCATCTAAAGCACCTGTAGGTTCATCACAAAATAAAACCTTGGGATTTTTAGCAAGCGCTCTTGCAATCGCAACTCTCTGCATTTGTCCACCAGAAAGTTGATACGGATATTTATTTTTATGATCGTTTAGACCTACAATTTTAAGTAGTTTAGAAATATCCAATGGATTTTCTGATAAGTGTGCCCCTAGTTCGATGTTTTCTGTAACGGTTAAATTGGAAACCAAATTATAACTTTGAAAAATAAAACCTAAGTTATTTCTTCTATATAAGGTAAGAGCCTCTTCATCAAAGGAAGCAATGTCTTCATTTGCAAACAAAACTTTTCCTTTACTAGGATTATCAATACCAGACAAAATATTTAGCATGGTTGATTTACCACTTCCAGAAGGACCTAAGATTACAATGACTTCTCCTTTATTTAAAGTAAGATTGATATCATTTAAAGCATGATTTTCATTTCCGAAATTTTTATATATTTTATGTACGTTTTGTAATTCGTATATTTTTTCCATACTTACCTCCATACTAACAGTATATCACATTTTATGTACGAACATGCGCAAAAAAAAGGGAGCAAAATAAAACAGACTCTTCATTTTAGTCTGTTATTTTTTTTGTAGAAGCTTTTGTGGTCCATAGACGCCAGCCATAAAAGAGCTATCAAAATCTTCTATTGTTTTATACATTTCATTTGTGAGTCGTTGGTAAAAAGGTCTATCCATTATAAAATGAAAAATTTCTTCCATTGTACTAAGTCCATAGTTACTGAAGTAGACAGGTTTATCCTTGTAATAAAGAACGCTTGTGATAGAGGAATCATTTGTTATAAAGGTTTTTAAATGTTTCCACTGGAAGGGTTCTATATATTCTCCGTTTCTGCATACTTGGTATACATGGCCTTCTCTTGTTACAATCGATTCTTCTCTTTGCCCGTGCTCATTTTCAAATACAATATGCCAGGGTTCTACCCTCTGAATTCTGTGATAACATGGTTCATAGACAGGCACAACGACTTTCTTTTCTGGTAAAAGAACGACAGCCCCATATTTTAAGGTTTGTTTATCATGAAAAACAAGAGTAAATCCTTGATCATCATAACTACTTTTGACTTTATCGATAGAACTTTCATAAGGAAGCAGATGTTCTATAAGTTCCGCTTTTCTTCCTGTTGTAGCTTCTGCATTTACTTGCTTTTCTTTGACAAAATAAAAGTGCTTAAGGTCTCCCTCCACACTTTTACATTCCCATAAATTGCCCGTTTTTTTTATTCCATGATGATTCGTTTTTTTTTCACTCATCTGGGCGAGAATTTTGTTTCTGATTACTTTTAATCGATTTATCTTATTAGATAAAGTGTCCTGCCACATATTCGCACCCCCAAAACAGTATATGCATGTTGTTTTCTTTTGTATATGTTTTTGTTTTGGTAAAAGTATGCTATATAATTCTTATTTAAGGAGTAAGAAATAAGCAAGGACTAAAATACCTAAAACAATACGGTACCAACCAAATGCTTTAAAGTCATGTTTCTTAATATATCCCATAAGGAATTTTATAACGAAAACAGACACAACAAACGCTACTACCATACCTACTAGTAAAATAATAAGTTCTGTACTTGTAAAAACAAGTCCAAATTTAAGTATTTTAATTGCACTTAATCCAAACATAACAGGAACTGCTAAAAAGAAAGTGAATTCTGCAGCAGCAACTCTTGATACACCAATGAGTAATGCACCTATAATGGTAGACCCTGAACGAGATGTTCCCGGAATAATTGAAAGTACTTGGAATAGCCCAATCAAAAAGGCTGTACGGTATGTAATATCTTCTACTCTATTTGTAGTTGCAACTCTCTTTTTATTCCATGTTTCAATGATAATAAAAGCAATACCATATACAATAAGTGTTGTTGCAATAACAATTGGTGTATGTAAATGCGCTTCTATATAATCATCAAATAAAAGGGTAATGGCAGCCCCTGGAATACAAGCAACCACAACTTTAAACCAAAGAGAAAATGTATCCTTTTTGATTACTGGTTTAGTTTTGTCTTTAAATTGGAATGGAAACATCTTTTTCCAAAATATAAGAACAACGGCAAGGATAGCTCCAAGCTGAATGACAACAAAGAACATTTCCTTAAAGGCAGCACTCATGTCTAATGTAATAAATTCATCGACAAGCAGCATATGCCCCGTACTACTGATAGGCAACCATTCGGTAATACCCTCTACAATCCCTAAAAGGATTGATTTTATAATTTCTATTATTTCCATATCTTTTCTCCCTACTCTATTCTATTCTATTTTATTATGGCTAAAACAATGACAATTGACTTGATTCATCCCAGCCTTCAAAAAGTCCCATCATACGCATTTTATCAATAATTGTTCCAGAAGCTTTTGCTCTTTTCTGGAAATCTTCAATACTTAAAAACGGTCCTTTTTCTCTTTCTTCTACAATTTTTTTAGCAACGGTATACCCAAGTCCTTCAATAGAAGAAAATGGTGGATAGATGGTTTTGTCATCTTTTACTCCAAAAACAGTTGCCTGACTTTTATAAATATCGACATTAGCAAAGGAAACACCACGTGCAGTTGCTTCTAAAGCAAGCTGTAAACTTTCTTGTGTGCCCCTTTCTTTATTGGTAGCCTCGTTTCCTTTCATTTGTATTTCTAAGAAACGACTACGAATGGCATCATACCCTTTCACCATTGCTTCGACATCTACATCCGTTGCTTTAGAAGTGAACCAAGAAGCATAATACCAGACAGGATGATGTACCTTAAAATAAGCAATTCTAAAAGCACTTGTTACATACGCAGTTGCATGGGCTTTCGGGAACATGTACTTGATCTTTTGGCATGATTTAATAAACCATTCTTCAATCCCTGCTTCTTTCATTTCTGCTTCCATATCTGCCCAAGTAGCGGGATCTTTAGAAGCTCTTCCTTTACGAACAAATTCCATAATTTTAAAAGCACGAATTGGTTTGAGTCCATGATACATTAAATAAACCATGATATCATCACGACACCCAATAACATCTTTAAATGGAACCACTTTATTTCTAATTAACTCTTGGGCATTTCCAAGCCATACGTCTGTACCGTGTGATAAACCAGAAATTTTAATAAGTTCGGCAAAACTTTTTGGTTTTGTATCTACAAGCATACCGATGGTAAAGTTGGTACCAAATTCTGGAATTCCTAAAGTACCTGTTTCATTTAAAATCTGTTCTTTGGTAACACCCAAAGGCTCTGGTGATAAAAATATGTTCATGGTAGGTTTATCATCTAGTGGTACTTTGGTAATGTCCATTCCAGAGAAATCTTGAATCATACGTAGTTGTGTTGGATCCGAATGTCCTAAAATATCTAGTTTTAAAACATCTTCATCGATTGCATGATAATCAAAGTGCGTGGTTCTCCAAGCAGAAGTTGGATCATCTGCAGGAAACTGGAAAGGGGTAAAATCAAAGACATCCATATACCCTGGTATAACAACAATTCCTCCAGGATGCTGCCCTGTTGTTCTTTTTACACCCGTACATCCCATTGCCAAACGTTCTACCTCAGCCGTACGCATGGTAAGACTTCTGTCTTCACAGTACCCTTTTACATAACCAAAGGCTGTTTTTTCTGCAACTGTACCGATGGTTCCTGCTCTATACACATTGTCTACTCCAAATAAAACCTTGGTATATTCATGTGCAGAAGCTTGGTTTAAATCAGAAAAGTTTAGATCGATATCGGGTACTTTATCGGCATTAAAGCCAAGGAAAGTCGCAAAGGGCATATCGTTTCCATCTTTAATCATTTTGGTACTACACTTAGGACAATCATGATCTGGAAGGTCAAACCCACTCGAGTAAGTTGCACCAAGGGCTTTGCCATCCAATTCAAAAATACTATGTTTACAGTTTGGACACATATAGTGGGCAGGAAGTGGATTTACTTCTGTAATCCCCATTAAGGTTGCGACAAAGGAAGAACCAACAGATCCTCTGGAACCAACCAAATAACCATCGTCATTTGAATGCTTTACAAGTTTTTGAGAAATTAAGTAAATTACATCAAAGTGTCCTCCGATGATACCACCCATTTTTTTCTCTACCATCTTGTCTAATTCTTTATCTTCTATTTCTTCCTCTGCATTAGCTTTCATATTTTCTTTGAGCAAAGCTTTAACGGCTGTATCTCCTTTTAAAATAACTTCATGTAGTCTTTCAAATGCTTCTTTCAAAAAAGCCTCTTCTTCTAAATTTTCTTGTTTTAAATTTTCTTTAATGGTATCAAAAACACCATCACCATATAACTCTTTAGCAATACGTTCTTCAATGTTATAAGGAAGCGGTTCTCCATACATTTCTTTTGCTTTTGTATAAACAAGATTGGTTACTGTTTCTACGGAATTGGCAATTTCTGGTGAAAAGGGAATTCCACCTGTTTCAATAATAACTTCAATAATCTCAATCATATCCGCTATTTTATTGGTATTTTCTACTACAATTTCATAAGCTTCTTCTTTTCCAAGGAAAGCAAATTCTTCTAGCATTTCATCTGTGGTTCTTAAATGCATAGAAGGAATATCCGTAATATTATTTCTAGCAAGAGGATGTCTTCCTCCGCCAGGTACTTTTTGGTTTACAATAATTTCACGATATACTTTATCTTCTTTTCTTAAATGATGTACATCTCCTGTTGCGACAATGATTTTACCAGCATTTTTAGTACCACGAATAACTTTACGAATATTTTCTAATAGATCTTCTTTAGAAGCAAAACTCTGGTTTTGTAATAAATGGTCATAACAAGCAGGAGGCTGCACTTCTACATAATCGTAGAAATTGATAATATTGGTAAGTTCTTCTTCACTCTTACTACTTGCTTCTCTAAAGACTTCCCCTTCGTAGCACCCACTTCCAATAAAGAGACCTTCTCTATATTCTTCGATTTTACTTCTAAGAATACGTGGGGTTTTATATAAATAAGTGGTGTTGGCTAAACTGATAATTTTAAAGAGGTTTTTAAGGCCTACTTTATTACGGGTTAAGATATTGATATGGTATCCACGTCCATATTTGTGAATTTCATCTTTGGATACCAGTTTATCTAAATCTGTCATTTTTTCTAAATTTAAACCATCTAATTTCTTCATCATTTTATGGAAAACCAAAGCCGTTCCTTCCGCATCGTAATCTCCTCTATGGTGCGCAGTTTCATCAAATGGTACACTATATCTTTTGACAAGTGCAGATAGACTATGACGAGCAAAATTATTATCCATGGTTCTAGAAAGCTCTAATGTATCAATAACAGGATTTTTGAGAGACCCTAAGTTGTATTTCTTTAAAGCCATTTCTAAGAAAGAAACATCAAATTTGGCGTTGTGCGCAACCAAAGGCAAATCTCCATACCATTCTATAAAACGTTTGATGGCATTTTCTTCATTGTCTTTATCCGCAAGCATCGCATCTGTAATCTGTGTGATTTCTATAATTTTAGCAGGCAAAGGTCTTCCGGGATTGATTAACTCATCATATTTTTCAATAATAACACCGTCTTTGATTTTAACCGCACCAACTTCAATGATGGTATCTCCACCACCAGCATTAAAACCAGTTGTTTCAAAGTCGAAAACGACATAGGTATTGTCTAAAAGAACACTATCGTTTGGTCTTAAGACAATATCCACAGAATCATCAATCATAAGAAGTTCTGTACCATAAATACCTTTAAACTTATCTTCTTCTTTTTCAATACCTCTATTGACATCTCTTACATAGTGGTAAGCTTCTACAAAACCTTGTACCCCATTATGATCTGTAATAGCAAGGGCTTTGTGTCCCCATGACTGCGCTGTTTTAAGAAGGGTTTTGGCATCTACTACCCCATCCATTTGACTCATCTTGGTATGGGCATGTAGTTCTACTCTTTTGACAGGTGCTGTATCTACTACTTTTTCTTCTTCTTTCACTAAAATATTGATATCACGCACATTAAAGGTAAGTTCTTTACTATATTGATCATCTTTGACAAGTCCACGCATTTTAAACCATTTGCCTTGTTTTAAATGTTTTAATATTTTTTTAACTTCCTCTTCTTCATTCACAAATATTTTACCATACATACTATCTGTATAATCTGTCATCTTTAAAGTTAAAATGGTAAGACCTGTTCTGGTTTCTCTTACATCGACAGGTGCGAAAATATAAGCTTCTAAAGTAACATTGTTAGATGCCCTTACTACATCTTTCATGTGAGAGGCTTGTGTATCTATCATTCTACCAATTACAACTTCTGCATTGTCTGGTTCTTGAATAAGAGGTTTTCTTTTAAAGTCTCCTTTTGGAACAAACTTTTTCTTAGGTTCTTCTGGCGTAGGTTCTGAAGTAGGAACTGCCATTTCTGAAATACGTTTTGCTTCTTCTAAAAGTTCTTTTTCAATTTCTTTTTGATTGGCTTCACTCTTTTCTTTATTCACAAAAGTTTCTATTTGAAGAGGAAAACCACATCTTTCTAAATCTTTACAAAGAGTTCTTAAAATCGTATGAAATTTCATTTCTTCAGAACGATTATTGGCTTCTACTCTTAAAATATTATTTTCTAAAGTAAGAGGCGCTGATACAAAAGGGGCTAATAAAGGAGCATTTTCTTTATATAAACGAATAAAGTATTGATAATATGCGGTTACATCTTCTTCTGTATAAGATTCTACAAAAAGACAAAGTCCTACCTTTTGAACAGAAGGAAAAGCATTTGGTAAAAGTTCTTTACACTCTAAATAAAGATCTAAAGGGATTGCTTTTTTTAATGAGATTTCAAAAAGGTAAGAAGTTTTATCTTTACTTCCTACAATCCTCTTTAAAGCACCTTCTTTAAAGAAAGTCCATTTTTCTTTACCAAGATCTATTTGTTTTAATAATATTTCTAGTTTATCCTGCATAATACCACCTTTTCTTATTGTATCAAAAAAAAGCCTTTTCAGAAAGACCTTTTCCTATTTTATTATCGTAAGAAATGTATTTGTTAGAAAAATAAGGGTAAGCCAGAAGCCTATTCTCATACTATAATAGAAAACAAAGTAAATCATGTAATGGTGTACCTTCCAGTGATCCATCACTTTCCAAGTTAGCCATTTACTTAAATAATAAGTAAGTCCTAATAAAAGTCCACTTCTAAGAAAAGGAAGCCACTTTGTAAAGGAAAATGAGAAAACCTCGGTATTTAAGAAAGTATAAATCAAACTTAATAAAATAAGTACAAGAAGAACCATAGAGTATTTAAAGAGGGATACAAAGAAATTATCATCGGGTCTTCTATAAGAAACAATACTTTCTATAATAGCAATTCCTGTTAATATAAAAAGAATATTTTTAGTTAGTGGCTTTACAAATGTCGTAATAAAAGGATGAAAATTTCTAACTGGCTCTATAAAAGTAGCAAGCCATATCAATAAAGTAAAAGCAATCGCAAGAATGAGAAAAAAGGTAACACCACTATAGGTATTTTTATACATTTCTTTTTCTTCAGTAGCTGTTTTATTATAATTGATTTCATCGTATTTTTTTTTGGTTTTATCTCCTTTGTATTCTAACATATTATTAAAACCACATTTCGTACAATACACTTCTTTAGGTCCGAGCGGGAATCCACATCTTTTACATACCATGCTTATCTCTCCTATCTATCCTTATTATAAAGAAAAAAAGGCATTTAGAAAAGCCTTTTTATATATTTATTAAAGTTTCTATCTTTTAAAGAAATGTTGCTTATTTATTTTGCGTTGGTTTGTTATTAAAAACAAATACAAAACGATCTCTCCCTTGCATATCTTTTTCTACTTTGACTACAGCTTCTTTAAAATGTTTTTTTGCGATATCCTTTACTTGTTCTCCTTGGGTTTCTCCAATTTCAAAAGCAAGTATACTGTTAGGTTTTACTTTAGATACAGCCATTTCTAATATTTGTTCATAAAAGAAAAATCCATTGTTGTCGGCAAATAAAGCATTGTGTGGTTCGTTTTGATATACAATCTCCATAATTTCTTCTGATCTATCTATATAAGGAGGATTGCTGATGATAACATCATAAGAACCCTGAAGAGGTTCTAATAAATTCCCCTCATGAAAAGTAACTTCAGCATGATTGCTTTTTGCATTCTCTTTTGCTACTTCTAAAGCACCTTTTGATAGATCCGTTGCTTCTACAATTGCTTCTTCGCATTTTTTCTTCAGTGTAATGGCTATACATCCACTACCAGTACCAATATCTGCAATATGGATTGGACTCGTAAAGGTACTTTTTATATATTGCAAGGTTTTGTAAACAAGTTCTTCTGTTTCAAATCTTGGAATCAAAACATTTTTGTTTACAGTAAAAGGAAAACCATAAAAATCAACATTCCCAATAATATATTGTGGTGATTCTCCATTTTTTAAACGTACAATCGCATTTTCCCATTGGTCTTCACTCATATATTTTTTGATATAAGCAATATTTTTTTCTAATAATTCTGTATTGTTCATTTATTCGCCTTTTAATTTACGAGTTTGGTCTTCTGTAATAAGGGCTTCAATGACTTCGTCTAAGCTTCCTTCCATGACGCGGTCTAGTTGTTTTAAGGTAAATCCGATACGGTGATCTGTGACTCTATTTTGTGGATAATTATACGTTCTGATTTTTTCGGAACGATCTCCTGAACCTACTTTGCTTCTTCTTTCGTTTCCAACGGCTTCTTCGTGTTCACGTATTTTAAGTTCATAGAGTCTTGTTCTTAGCATTTGCATACAAATTTCTCTATTTTGAATTTGGCTACGTTCATTTTGACAAGTTACTACAATACCAGTAGGTAGATGGGTCATACGAACGGCACTATCGGTTGTATTAACACCTTGGCCTCCACAACCACCACTACGGAAAACATCGACTCTAATATCTGCTGGGTTCAATTCTACATCGACTTCTTCTGCTTCTGGCATGATAAGAACGGTTGCGGTAGAAGTATGTGTACGTCCTTGTGTTTCTGTGTCTGGCACTCTTTGAACACGGTGCGCTCCACTTTCATATTTTAGTTTAGAGTATACATTGTCTCCTTTTACTTTGAATTCAATTTGTGAATAACCACCAGCTTCGCATGATTCCTCATTTAAAACTTCAATTTTCCATCCTTGTTTTTCTCCATATTTAGCGTACATTCTGTATAGGTCTCCTGCAAAAATATTGGCTTCATCTCCACCAGCTGCACCTCTAATTTCAACAATAACGTTTTTGCCATCATTAGGATCTTTTGGTAAAAGCAATACTTCCATTTGTGCTTCTAACTTTTCTTTTGTATTTTGTGCTTTTTCTAATTCTTCTTTCGCATATTCTGCAAAATCAGGATCACTTGCCATTTCTTTGGCCCCGTCAATATCTGCTAATACGACTTTATAGTCTTGATAAACTTCATAAACATCTTTTAAAGCGGCTTGTTCTTTGGTAAGCTCTAATGTTTTTTTGATATTACTAAGAACTTCTGGTTTCATAAGTTCTTCTGTAAGTTCATCATATTTATTTTGAATTGTTTCTAATCTTTCTAACATATTATTCCTCCATTTAATTGTAATGAAATTCCAAGCTCAATTATACTATAAATGAACGTATTTAGCAAACAATATTACATATCTTTTATATAGAAAAGGTACATTTTTTTATATAATTTCATATAATAAAGTATAAATTTTAAAAAACCCCTACTTTTTCACTTGTAATAGATAATTCTTTTTGATATAATGAAAAAGTAATTTGATGGGTCCGTAGCCAAGTGGTAAGGCATGGGACTGCAACTCCCTGATCGCTGGTTCAAATCCGGTCGGGCCCTCCAAATATGCAGATGTGGTTTAATGGTAGAACATAACCTTGCCAAGGTTAGGACGGGAGTTCGATTCTCCTCATCTGCTCCATATAAAATTTCAAAACCTTGTATTTCAAGGTTTTTCTTTTGTTTATAAGGGTTAAGTCAACATTTTTATCGTGTTTTGTCAACACTATTTTAGCCTTAAAAGTGCTTACTTTTGGCAAAAACAAGTCCAAAACAAGACCAAAAACAAGACCAAAAACGAGACCAAAGAAAAAAATAGCACACATAATTTATACAAACAATTATGTGTGCTATTTGCTTTACGTCTATTTAGCAACAAATTTGTAAATCAATTAATACAATTATATTTTTTGAAAACTATAGCGGTTGCATTCTTCTTTAATTTCAAAATACCTTGATATAATAGCATCATAAATACCATCCTTTTTTAATTGCATTACAAATTTTTCATTATTCATGTTTTCTTCTATGTTTATTCTTTCATCAGAATTATATATGAATTGATTGTATGTACTTAGTTTTTGAAATATTAGGCTGTCTTCAAACATAAGACCTATTATGTCAACGTTTTTCGTTGCGTACAAAATAGAGGAATTAGCCTCTTCTATCTCAAAAGCATAATATTCGACGAGTAGTCGAAAAAGCACTTCATGATTGTCATCATAAGGTAGTTGATAAAATGAGGGAGCAATGATTTTTTGATAATATTTTTTTTGATCATATAATGATACTAAATGATGAAAACAATCTATGTAATAAAGATTAATTTCTTTAAAAAGATTATATAAAATCTCAGAAAAAGAAATCTTTTTATCATCAAAAGTATTTAACATAAGATAATAGCAATAAAAATAAGGGTGAATAAATTGAAAATATCTTCCCTTATGTTCAATCCACTTTACTTTTTTTATCATTTCACTATCTAAATTATACTTAACTAAATCATTTATCTCAAAAACGGTACTTCCCTTTTCATATAAACTCCATACTAAAGACATTACTTTACTACCATTGTTTTTAATATATCGATTACTATTTAGTAATTTTTCTATAAATTGAAATGGGTTTGAAAATTGATTGCCACGATTTAATTCCTTAATATATACATTTAAACATTGTTTGCTTTTTAAAATAGGTCTAAAATATTCATTTTTAAAATCAACATAAAATCTTCTTTTGTTTTTCAATAGTTTTTTTCTTACAATACCTATAATTGCCTTATCTTCTAAATATTCGTTTTTAAAAATTAAAACATTCACTTTTTTCTGGATTTGTTTTTTTAATTTTTGTGTATCATTATAATATTTTTCATCTTCCCATAATTCATTTGATTTCTCAATAAATTTTTTATCACCGGCTATTTTCCAATAAGCTTCATCTAATTCCTTTTCAACCCATTTTGGCATTTTATATTCAAAATCATGAAATAATTTTTCTGCTTCAATTCTTAAATAGTCCAATTCAATTTCATCATAGCTTGACTCTAATTCTACCTTTTCGTCATAAATAGCTTCATAAATATAAGAAAACAACCCCCTTCTCTTATATTTAACTACAAATTGGTGAAATTCTTGTGGAAAAAAAACTTTAAACCTTGATAAAATCTCAAAATCTTCCCTTGTGTCCGTTTCTGTATAGTACAATGTAATGATATTTTCAATATCTGGCAAAGGACGTAGTTCATTCACCTTTTTTATTAAATATGGATAAGAATCAAAATAATGTCTATTTAACAACATTAACATCTCTATGCTTGTACTAATTTTAAGCGTCTTATTATAAATATAGTCAAATAGCAATGGATATTTTATATTGAAATCTGACGTCAACAAATCTTCCATCTGATCTACAAGAGTTGAATATTGTTCTTCTTTAAAAGTATCAAAGTAGTCAATCAATTCTTTTTGAATTTCATTTTGCATAAATTCAGAATTTAACAAATAGAATTTTAGAGCTTCAAAATTTTTTATTTTTGAAAATAGTAATTCCAAGTAAATATCTAAGTATTCCTTAAAATATCTTAGTACAATTTCTCGGTAATTCGGATTTATAAAAATAATTTTTAATGTTCCCTCTGCTTCATAACAACTAGAAAAAGTTTGTTCTATTTTGGAAAGGATGACATAAAAGGGGTTTTCCATTTGTAATTCTCGCGATATTAATATCATTAGATTATTATAAGTATTCTTAATATTAAAAAGCGAATTTTCCTTTTCTAAAGCTAATATAAATAAAAGCATTTTTTCAGGAATTGCTAGATTATCAATAATTTCTTTCCAGTAATCGTATGGATCATTTAAATATTTATGAAATTCAGATAATACATTATTATGATAATTCATTTTAAAAAATTCAGCAATTAAACGAGGAGTATAATTTACATGCGTTATTATTGATTCCCAAGAATCCAAGATACCCTTATAATCTTCATAAGAATAGTTTGTAGCCACCAAATGCTGATTTAAAATTTCAAATTTATATTTTAAATCATGTAGTTCAATCCTCAATAAATATTTGTTGGTATTGTATTTTCCTTTTAAAGAAGACAGATATTTTATACCATCTTGGAAAATATATTCTCTTGTTGTAAGAATAAATAATGTATTTTCTGATTGATGAACCAACTCAAGTAGATGCCATAAATTATCTTTATCTTTATTAGAAATGTTTGAATCTAATTGAATATTTCCCCAAAAATCATCAAAAAAGAAAATTTGTTTTTGGTTGACCTGATACATTTTTGCAAAATCATTCACATTATTTAAAGTAATCAATTGATAGTCATCTGCTTTTAAATAATAATCAATTAATTCTAATGCCATAGCGGTTTTTCCAATTCCTGGTTCCCCAGAAATAATAATGCTATTATTTCTATCTAATAATTCAATTGCTTCAAAAAAATATAAACCTCGAATGTAGGTTCTTTTGTTATTTTCTATCTTTTTTAGTGTGGTAAGATTATAAGTTGCAAAATCATGATGAACAGTTTCTTGAATAGTCTTTTTTAAGTGATAAGTGTTTGGAATTTGTAATTTCATATACATCCCAAAAATCTTATCATATTTAGATTTTTGAAGCATAATATTTAAATCTTCTGAATCTATTAAATCATTGTCACGTAAACGATTGTTAAATAAAGTAAGAATACTTTTCCTCTGTTCTTTATCTAAAAACAAACTTAAAACAATTATTATACGTAGATTATTATCTTTATATTTATGTAAGTCATCATCTAATTTTTTTAAAGTTTGTTTAAAATCTTTACAAGTAGTAACCTGCCCAATAATAGTTTGATCTGCACTATAAAAATCAACACCCTTATCTTTTCGATTAGGATTACAATGAAAATTGATTCCTTCACGAATTTGAATCATGTCTTTTGCAAAATTTTGAAATTCATACCATTGAAATATATGATAAAAATCGTATCTTGGGTTCATAAATTATCACCTTTATTACAGTCTTTCTAAATAAATATATTATACCATGTCTTACATTTTTTTTGTCTTGTTTATATTTTATTAAACATAACAGTTTGTCTTTATATTAATATCATAATTTCAGTATTCATATATAGTTGGTTATTAATTGGTGTTTGCCCGTTGCTACATTTTAGATTATAAAATAAAACCCTATAAAGGAAACTCTCTTTTCTTAGAGATACCTTATAGGGTTATTTTATTTCCTTGTAATCCTCTATTTATATGTGTATTTGAATTTGTATATTTTTAAATGTTTACTTGATTTAACATACCTCATTGCATATATTTCATACTCCCCTGCACTTTCAGGTAATACATTATATCTATCGATTGTCTTATTATAAATAGAATAATAGGCATCTTTAGTAAATCCAAGTTGTGCTGGAATAAATAATTTTAATTCAGATTTTATATTGGCACCTAAAACCCAATTACGACCGTTTTCAATACTAGCTTCTAAATCACTTGTATCTTCTTTACTATAATATACATCTATAGTAGTACATTCTGTTTGGTCCCCATCAAAATGTGTGTTAAAGCTTTGAATCTCAAGTCCTCCATTTTTAGGTAAATCTGCATCAATTACATTTCTGTATGCATTTATTTTATTATAATCCTGTGAAAAAGTTGGCTGTAAACAAAGGAACCCATACTGAAATAAGAAAAGTCCAATTATGGAACCCCCAACAATGTTTTTAATACACTTAAAACCTGCCTTGTTATATTTAACACCCAATATAATAGATACGATTGGCACAGGTAACCAACACCAAAATACCCAAGCATTTTTTGCAATAGCTGAACCATATTGAGGATTTATTTTATTCATAAATACAAAAGAATATAAAGCTCCTAATACACTTAATATAGTCATTATAAATAATAGAATCATACCATTTTTTATAAATTTCGAATTCTGGTATTTTTTTTCTTCTTTAGATTTTCGGTTACTTTTGAAAGAATATATGATGTTATTAAATTTCTTTGTTTTTAAGTTTCTTCTTTTTATCTCATTTACTATTAAAACAATGATAGTTGAAATAGTAAACCATATTAATAATATAACGATATCCGCTAATAATAATTCGCCCAAAGTAAGAGGATCAGGATCTGCTTCATCGAAAATGAAAGCTATTAAGGAAATTATAATCCAAATAACAGATGGAATTCCAAATAGTTTTAAAAAGAAATATTCTTTAAATATATTGTTCTGATTTTCTTTATGCAATGCAATCACTCCCCCAGTAATTAAATATATTATTCTGTCTAATTATATCATATCTTGTTTTCTTTTAGCAAATATTAAAAAATAGAGGCAGACGATTAATTGTTATGTTACAAAAAAAATAGTTTAGAATACTATTTTTTTCTTGCCTTAAAATAAATCATAGAACCCTCACACTGCATCTCTATATCTGTATACATTTTTTCTAATCTACTTTTTACCATATCGCTCGTTTCAAAAGGAGGTGTAAACCAGCCTTTTTTTGATAAAAATAAATTTACTAACGAATCCGTTACAATCGATTCTCCTTTTATATAATAACAAGCTATAAATAAACCATTTGATTTAAGAACCCGAAAGATTTCCTCATATGCTTTATCAATATCAGGAAAGGCATGAAATCCATTCATACTCATAACAATATCAAAATTCTTATCGGGAAATGGAAGCTTTCCAACATCCCCTTGCATAAGCGTCACATTGTTTAAACTTGAGAATTTTTCTTTTGCTTTTTTTAGCATATCATTACTATAATCTAGACCGTATATTTTCGCATTCGTTAATAAAGTATATTTTGGTAAAGTGAAAACACCGGTCCCGACTGGTACATCTAATAAGGTCCCATTAAAATCATTCGGTATATAGTTTAAAACCTTTTTAGCAATCTCTTTATCATCTACCCCACTCCAAAATAAACGAATATAAAGTTTACTCCACCACTTATCCTGTGTCAATACAGAATCATAAATGTCTTTAGAACTATGATAAGAATCTTTAATTTTATCTTTTTTCATGAGTCCCCTTCTTTTCTAACGAAGATTTGTCTCTCCCCTTTTGGAGCCATTTGATACAAAAGATAATAATAAATATATCTAAAATAAACAATAAAATAGATACCATTATATTTTCATTTAATAGTTTGATAGAAATGCCTAAAAGTCCAAATATAATAAAACCATATAACAAAATTAAAAGAAATAAAATAGGATAACGAATCCACTTACTAACCTTCTTATCAGTCCCTGTATAAAACAATATTTCAAATACAAATTCCCCTATTATTTCTAGTACAAATTCCATAACCTTCCTCCTTAGAATATATAAAGAGTATATCATGTATTCTCTATTATATAAAGGTATATTCATTTTCCTTAAATAAATTTTCCTGTCGTAAATTTTTAGTTATATAGAGTTTGTGTAAAGAGTTTTTGGGATTTAAAGTAAAATCTTGAAAACTTTTTGTTTTATAAAATTTAAATATATCTAACAACATTAGGTGTATAAAGTTTGTCTTTGTAGTAAGGAACAAATTGTTTA
>JAQUWE010000028.1 GCA_028693035.1 Bacilli bacterium
GCTAAATAAAAAAAGCTATTTTTTGATTTTTATCAATTAGCATGCTTGTGTAGTAGTTTTAAAATAATTTTTCATCGCATATACTCTTAAAGAAGGAGGACTTTGTATGTACCCTATTTATAATTATATTGGTGAAACAGAAAGGTGTATGAAAATACCAATTGCCTTTCCAAAAGAACACCAAGATGTCCAGCCTGGACTTGAATATTTGATGAACCCTAGGCCTATTTCAGAAAATCCAGATTACATTGGAAGTCATAAATTAGAAGGGAAAGTAGCGATTATTACGGGTGGCGATAGTGGAATTGGAAGAGCGGTTGCTTATTTGTTTGCAACAGAAGGCGCAGATGTTGTCATCCCTTATTTATATGAAAAAGAGGATGCGGAAGAAACAAAACAAAGAATTGAACAATTAGGTAAAAATTGTCTTTTAATACAAACCGATTTAATGGATCCCCGTAATTGTGCAGATGTTGTCAAAAGGGCAATAGAAACTTATGGTCATTTAGATGTTTTAGTAAACAATCATGGGGTTGGATTCCCACAAAAAAGTATAATAGATATTACGGATGAACAATTAGAAATTACTTTTAAAACCAATATTTTGTCTTATTTTTATTTGATAAAAGCAGCGCTTCCTTATTTAAAAGAAAACAGTTCTATTATCAATACGGCTTCTTCTACTGCCTATCAAGGAAGTAGCCTCTTAATGGATTATAGTGCTTCCAAAGGTGCAGTGGTATCTTTAACTAGATCTTTGTCACTTTCTTTAGAAGAGAAAAAAATACGTGTGAATGCGGTAGCCTCAGGTCCAACTTGGACACCTCTTATCGTATCTTCCTTATCTGCAGAAGGTGTAGAAACTTTCGGTACTGGCACAGCAAGCGTTCCTATGCGAAGAGCTGGGCAGCCTTTTGAAATTGCCACCAGCTACTTATTTTTAGCATCAGATGATTCTAGGTACATGTCAGGAAAGGTACTGCATCCTGATGGTGGTATGATTATGAATACATAATGATTTACATTCCATTATTTTACATAAGAAAACAAGCATATTTTTTAAGAAAGTATGCTTGTTTTTTGGCATATAATTTGTGCGTTTTTTATTAATTTCCTTGTTTCATATAGTATTCTAAGATTCTTTTATCTCTTTCAACAATAAACCTACTATGGTACAAATTTTCATAGAAAGAAGCTTTTAATTCTTTGGCGCAATTTGTAATAGCCTGTAGTGCATCTGCTACAGGCATCCAAAGTATCTGGCCTCCTTCGTCCTTCTCTTTCTGGGTAAGTTGCAATTCTTTGATATGACCAATAACCCTTCCTACATATACATGAGAGATTTGCTTAAATTGATTCAGTGATTTGTGTTCCTCGATTATCCCTAACTTCTTTACAATTTCGACTGTACATCCCGTTTCCTCCAGTACTTCTCTTAAAAAGGCAGTACTAGGGTCTTCCTTGCCTTCTACCCCACCACCTGGTAATTTATATTCCTTTTTATTTGTTTTATTGAATACAGCCATATTTCCTTGCTTATCTAATACAATACCTCTTGCTCCAATTCTTACTCTTGGATTTGTAAATGGGACAGAAACAAGACCAAAATCTTCATCTGTTATTATTGCAATTTCCTTCATAAAATCCCCCTCTTTCTTTATGCAAAAAGAAGTAGTCTATTTTCTACTTCTCATAGTGCTTGCATTAATTTATAAATATCTTCTAGGGCATCTATTTCTTGTAATTGATCTTTTCTTTCATCAATATTTTCTTCATAAATAGCGGTTACAAAAGGACAAGCATACATACCATAGGCATATAATAGTTCTACATCATCAATCAATTCTTTTCGGCTTTGATGCATGATGCCTTCTGTCATAGACATTCCTCCAGGGGCTGCAAAGTGGACTTGATGAACATACTTAGTACATTCTTTTGCACATAAATAAGATTTGATATACTCATTAAATTCCATCTTTTTAAACAGCGCATTTTGTTTTATATGCGTAATGTCTAAACATACTTTTAATTGGGCATCTCCCATAAATTTACAAAGGTCTAAAACTGTGCATTTTTCTTCCTCTATTAAACGCATATTTTCTAAAAGAATGTAGACATTATAGCCCTTAATACTGTTTAATACCTTTTGTAAGGTAGGGACTGTTAACATTTGGTGTTTATTAAGATTCCAGTGTGTATGAAGCACTAAATTTATATGAATATCTAATTCCTCTGATAGTGTTTTTATTTGTTCGATTATTTCTAATAAAGTATCTTCTTTTTGGCAACAGAACATTTCTAAATCACAAAATTCTGTAGGAGGATGAATTGTAATTTCTTTTAAATTAGGAAATAAATGTTCCATTGTTTTTACTTCTTCTTCAAAGTAAAAATATCCAGTTTGTTTATCAAAATCTATACATTGTAATTCCAAACCTTTATATTTATCAATACACTTTTTTAAAGTGTGAATTCCTTTTAAATGAACATCTATTTTTGGATAAATTCCTTGCATTGTGCCACTCCCTCTAGTATATGTACATTATAACACATTTTAAAAAGAGACCAAAGAAAAAAATTACAAATCGTAATTTATTCTTTATATTCAAATTCAATGTCCAAAATACGTACGGTATCGCCTTCTTGTGCACCTTGTTTTCTAAGGGCATCATCAATTCCCATTTTTCTTAATTTAGTAGCAAAGCGCATTGCTGCTTCATCGGAAGAGAATTTGGTCATTTGTACCACTTTTTCTACTTCCTTGCCACGTATAGACCATACATTTCCATCTTTATGTAAAGTAAATGGTTTTTCTTCTTTAAATTTATATAGAACATGACTTTCGAATTTTTCTTCTTCGATAAGAGGTTCTTTTTTTATGGTATCTAGTTTGTCAGCAAGTACTGTTAAAACATCACTGATTCCCATATCTTCAGCTGCTGAAATAGGATAGATAGGTAAATCTACCTTTTCTTTGAACTTTTCTAAATGCAGTGTAGAAGATGGCATATCCATTTTATTGGCTATAATGATCTGTGGTTTTTCAATTATTTTTTTGTTAAAAGAAGCAAGTTCCTGATTGATTGTTACATAATCTTCATAAGGATCTCTTCCTTCAAATCCACTCATATCAATAATATGGGCAATGACTCTTGTTCTTTCAATATGTTTTAAGAATTTATCACCAAGACCTTCTCCAAGTGAAGCACCTTTAATAAGACCTGGCAAATCGGC
This sequence comes from Bacilli bacterium, assembly GCA_028693035.1. Lineage (GTDB taxonomy): Bacteria > Bacillota_I > Bacilli_A > RF39 > UBA660 > RUG12867. Next base: position 3,235 of record JAQUWE010000028.1, read on the forward strand.
AATTACAAAACTTCTTCCATCCTCTGTTTTGGTAACACCTAAATTTGGTTTTAATGTTGTAAAGTGGTAAGCTGCTATCTTAGGTCTTGAAGCAGATACTTTAGAAATAAATGTAGACTTTCCAACACTTGGTAGCCCTACTAAACCAACATCTGCTAATAACTTTAATTCTACTTTGACTCTTCTTTGTTCACCAGGTTCCCCATTCTCTGCATAATTAGGAGCTGGATTTCGATGGGTAGCAAAGGCGATATTTCCTCTACCTCCTCTACCACCGCTGGCAATAACTGCTTTTTCTCCGTTTTCGGTAAGATCGGCGATGACATATCCTGTTTCAATATCTGAAATGACAGTACCAGGAGGAACTGTGATTACAATATCTTCAGCATTTTTTCCATGTTTACCTTTACCAAGTCCATTGGCACCACTGGTTCCTTTAATGAGTCTTTTATAACGTAAATCAAGAAGTGTATTTAATCCTTCGTCAACCTCAAAAAGAATGTCAGATCCTTTTCCACCATTTCCGCCCCATGGGCCTCCCATTTCAATATATTTTTCTCGGCGGAATGCCATACAACCATTTCCACCTTTTCCTGCTTCTATATCTAAAACAACCTCATCTACAAACATGATGTCATCTCCTTTCTACTTCGTACTAGATGTATTATACACTAATTTACCTATAAAAAAAAGAACTTGCTGACAAGTTCTAGTGAAAGTTAATCATAGCTGTTAAAACACGTTTTACATCACGTTCATTAAATGGTTTATTAAGAACATCTACAATTGTATAAGTAAAGGCTTTTTCTACTGTTTCTTTTGTATCATCACCTGTAATAATCGCTACTGGAATTTTTACAAATAAATTATTTTGTTTGAAATATTCTAATACTTCAAATCCATTTACATTTGGCATATTTAAATCTAATAAAACACCATATAAATTTGGTTCTTCTTCTATTTTTTCTAAAGCTTCTCTACCATCTTCTGCTGTTAACACTTCAAATTCGTTGTCAAACATTTTTTGAATCAAATTACGAATTAAATTGGAATCATCTACAACAAGGATTTTTTTATCTCTTGTTACTTGTGGTTTTACTTCTACAACTTGTCCGCCTTCATCTTTACCTAAGTAAGCACTTACAAGACTTGTAACTTGATTTACTTCTTTGATAAGGGCATCATAATTGTTATAGACAAAGTTCATGTTGTTGGCTTTGCTTTCCATCTCATGACTGAAGGCCATTTCTGCAAGTTTCATAAATCCTAGGTATTTTGAATCACTTTTAAGTCCATGCACGATGATGGCATAGTTTGGCATGTCACCTACTTCTTTATAATGATTTAAATTATTTACTTTTTCTGTAATTGTGTCTAAGTATCCTTCTAGTGCTTCATTATAAATTTCAATGTCTCCAAACAATTCTAAACTTGCATCTACTTCAATTCCATTATTTGTTAACATACTAATATCTTTCATACTATCCCATCCATTTCTATTTTCAACTATATTAATTATACCATATTTTCTAGTTTCTGCCTAGGAAAGTATGTATAACTCTGTCAAGTTCTACCTTACTAATTGGCTTTGCTAAATAGTCAGAAAAACCGTCTGCTAGGTATTTTTCTTTCATACCTGCAATCGCATTGGCAGTAAGTGCAACTGTCGGAATTGTAAAATCACTGATTTCTCTCAATTTTTGATAGGTTTCTACTCCACTCATTCTTGGCATCATATCATCCATCAAAATAAGATCATATTTTTCACCATTATTGATTTTATCAATACATTCTTGTCCACTTAAAACCGTATCAACATCTAAATTGTATTTTTTTAGAAGTAGTGAAGCAACCTTAAGGTTAAGTTGATTGTCATCTACAATAAGAATTCTTTTTCCTTCTACATTGATAATAGATTGTTCCGTTTGTACTTCTACTACTTTTTCAGGAGCTTTAGTGGCTACAATTTTTTGATCGATAGCAACTGTAAATCTAGATCCTTTTCCATACACACTTTGTACAACAATTTGCCCATTCATTAGTTCAACTAGTTTTTTTGTAATAGCAAGTCCTAAGCCAGTACCTTCTACTGTTGAACTCTTTTCTACACCAAGTCTTTCAAATTTTGTGAAAAGTTTATCAATTTTGTCACTTTTAATCCCAATACCTGTATCTTCAACAGATATGATAAGTCTACAAACATTATCTTTAACAATAGAACTTACTTTAAAAATAACACTACCCTCTTTGGTATATTTAGCTGAGTTTGTTAAAAGATTCAAAATGATTTGTTTTAAGCGTATATGATCGCCATATAAAATAGCAGGAACACTTTCATCATATTGTGGATCAAAATGTAAATTTTTTTCACCAATTCTAACACGGGTTAAAACAACCAATTCATCAAATATCTTTTTAAAACTATATTCAGAATTAATGATTTCTAATTTATTGGCTTCTATTTTTGAAATATCTAATATTCCGTTTACAATTTCAAGTAAACTATCAGAAGCCATTACAATATCCTTAACCTCATCTTTAACATGTTCAGGCATTTCTTTATCGTCGAGTAATGCTTGACTAAAACCTACAATTGCATTTAAAGGAGTTCTTATTTCGTGACTCATACTTGATAAAAATTCTGATTTAGCATTATTTGCTTTTTCAGCCTGATCTCTAGCTAAATTCAATAGTTCTATCATCTTTATATCTGGATTTTCAATTGTAAAATACATAAATACAACAATAAATGAAATAAGAGCAGTAACTAGTAACAATTCCGGGTGCATCATTTGAATATAGGCGACTGGTGCCCCCACTAAAACAAATGTCAAAATTGGAAGGTATTTTCTACGATTAATTTTTTTGAAATTAAATCCAATATATAGAACCCAACAAAGCATAGAAAACGCGGTTACCCCATATAGAAAATAGGCATTAGGTCCATAAACGTAAATCAAATTTCCATTATTATAATAACTAAAAGGTAATATAAAATTTAAAATTGTAAACAATATAAAGGTCGTTATTAGTAATCTTAATTCAATTTTAATTCTTTTATTTATTTTTTCATTTTTTTCTAAATCACTTATCACTGAAAAAAAGATATAAAATGTTAACAAAAATGTTATTGCTAATAAATATAAAAAGTAAAATTTTACAATGAACCATCTAAAAATGCTTGTTTCAGATAAATTCAAATTAGCATAAATTCCTATAAAATCCAAAAAAATCCCTGCAATAGAAGTTCCTATAATAATTTCATAGATTCTATTTTCTATTAATTTGATTCTTTTTTTACTAAAATATAATATTCCAATAAGTAAAATATAAAATAAACTCCCTACCAGCAACAAAAAACTCAAATACATTCAGCTCACTCCTCTGTATATAATAGCTTGTAATAATTGTATCACGAATATTAAGAAATGTCATTATTAGATAAAAAAAAGATAAAAGAAAGATTTTATTCATTCATTTATACTTTTATAAATATAATAAAACTATAGGTAATTAATTTATAGTTATTTGCGCAGCATCGGTGTCAATTTTTTTACCTTAGCAGCATCTTCAAAACTTTGTCTTTCGTTTATCAAATTATTTATGACACAAGAATTTTCTTCCAACCCTTCGGTAACTGTTTTTATCCAATAATTTCTCATTTCACGTACATTCATTTCGCCTTTTTTAAATGGTGGACGATAATTAATTATTGCTCTTTCTGGAAGATTAAGATTTTTAGGTATCCAAGTAATTGCAATCGGTAAAACATAGGCATTGTTATCTTTTGCAAACCAAAAAGCAGATGTTTTTGGTTCAAGCAATTTCTGTTCCTCAGGTTTTAAATTTATAGTTCCCTCAGGAAATATACCAATGTTGCTATTCGTTTTCAAATAATCATCAAATGTTTTTAGTGAAGCGCTGTTGGTTTCGTTTGGATATTTGTGTTTGTCCTGATCTCTTATAATAGGAACAGCCCCAATACCATTAAATACCAAAGCCGTTATTTTACATAGAATAGGATTTTTGCTATTATTAAAAATACTATCTTCTCCTGTAAAAAATCGTTTTAACGCCATCCAATGAACAGGCACATTAATTGTTGAAAACATTAAAAATGCATCATTCGTTTGTCTATGATTTGGTGCAAATACTATTGCTTCATCTTTTGGAAGTGTGCCCTTATTTAAAATAATTGGTTTATACTTTGCAAGTATACATGGTTTTGCAGGAATTTTTATTAGTCTATAGACAGTTTCAGTTAAAAATTTTTTTAAATTAATATTTACTTTCATATTTTTTCTCCTTTTTTAACGAGAATATGTAATTACCTTCTGTTTAATTTTATTATTTGTCTCGTTTCCGTTATCAAATAATTCTAACATTGTTTTTCTATCAATTTTACCTCTTGTTGTTAACGGTATATTATTAATAAATATAAAATTTTCTGGTATTTCATAATACGTTAATGCCTTTTCGCATAATTGTAAAATAGATTGCTTTATATTATCATCATTTAAAAAGTCTGCTTTGATTTCTATAAATGCAATAGGAACCATACCTTTCTTTTCATTTGGATATTTCATTACTACACATTTTTGTACATATGGATGTCTTTCAATTATTTTTCCGGTTGCAAATAAGTTTACCAATTGGCCATTAACTTTAATCATGTCCTGGTCAATTCTTCCTTGTGGAATAAATTTACCCTCTTCAGTAACATAGGCCAAATCACCGGTATGAAGCCAAATTTTTCCATCAGAATGTTTCCTAAGCGTTTTTGAAGTTTTTTTAGCATCGTTGAAATACCCTTGCATCACAGTATCACCATTGATACACAATTCACCCAATCTATTGTAACCAATTTCATTTTCTGTGTCTAAAGCAACAATTTTAGCGTTGATACCAATTATAGGAATTCCATTTTCTAAGCACATTGCTGTCAATTCTGACGAACCATATCCATCAATTGCCTTTATTTGTGTACCTTGCTTATTTTCTAATTTAGTAATCTGTTCCAATAAACTTGAAGAGATAGCCTCACTGCCTGAGAAAATTTGCTTTATATTGGTGTGCTTAGCATTTGCTATTCTTTTATTTTTAAACATTTCATTTAATAAAACTGGGATGGTTGCAAAATAATCTACCTTTTCATTTAGGATAATTTCGTCCAACTTTTTTCTTTCTGGTTTTGGTCTTTGAACAACTTCCATACCTTTTGAGATTGGAACAATTAGATTTATTAACAATCCATAAATATGGTCGTAAGGTAGAATTCCCGATATTTTTTCGTTTCTTTTAATTTCAATTCTTGTATTTAAAAAATGTCTGATTTCTGCATCTAGATTATCTGGTGAAAGCATAACGCCCTTTGATTCTACAGTACCTCCGGTATATATAATTGCGGCAGTGTAATCGTTTTTATACTCCAAATCAATTTTTTCTTGTAATTTACTTCCTTCTAAAATGTATTCCTGCATGGATATATACTGTTCAGTGTATACCGGTTTTTGTCCTTTCATCTTAATATTATACCCAATAGATTTTGTTAGTGGTAATGAGTCTTCCACCGATGAATATAATACCTTATCTATGTTTAATTTTGAAACAATAGGATTAATTTTATCAGAAACAAATTGATTTTCCTTTTCATTAAAATGATTCGCAATATAAATCATTTTAATATGCTTTTTTTCGTTGAGTTTTGTTAATTTATTTTCTATTGATGACCTTGAATCTGCTGGAGATACTGGTACTATAGTAACCATCATTTTTAAAAGTGCAGCAATCATAACAACCGTTTCAGGTGTATTTACCACTAATAAAGGTATAATGTCTCCTTTTTCTATTCCATCAGCATTTAATTTTTGAACACAATTTTCAACTTTTTGAATAAAGGATTCATTTGTAAGTGGTTTTTTATAATATGACGTTACCTTATATTTTTTAAAATAGGCATTTGTTTTTGTCATTCTGTCATAGGGTGACATCTTTTGTAATGACCATTTATAATCGCCTTTTACATAATTTCTTAACCATACTTTATCTATTGATGGCAATCCGGTAATTGGCGAATTAGGACCTAAAATCGGACGGTTTGATTCTTTTATTATATTGTTGATAGCATTGTAGGCTTCATCGTCTTCATAACCATTTACTCTCGTTATATTTTCAGGAAGTGAAAATGATGCATTATATAAATTATTTATACAAACACCATCAGTAAACTTAGAAAAATTATTTATTACTTCTGGCTTATCATCTACCATTATATCAATGTAATTATCTTTAATTGCTTCTAATTTTTGTTGATCATTATCGAGCAATAAAATATGATGATATTTCACATGATTTGTTAGGAACTGAAAATTTATCGTTCCTTTCACAAATTTTTCTTTTAGTGTGTTTTCTATAGATTTTTTTCGTGGGGCAAAAATAAAAATTTCGTTATTCTCATCATATAATTTGTTTATTGTCTCTTTAACACCATTTCTAAATGGTGTTAGTATATACTTAGGATAAAATTTCGACCAAAATACATCAATGATTTCTTGTGTTTTTAAATGGGCCTGTTCTTTGGTAAATCCTCTTTTCATTAGTTGATTTTCCACATCAAAAACTTGGTTAATATTATACCCATTTGGATTAACAATATTCATATCATATTTTACCGACATATATCTTACTGCATGATCAAAAACAAATTTTTCAAAGTTAGTAAGAGTACCGCCAATATCAAAGCCAATCCTTCTCATATAATCCCCCTCTTTATAAGGAATGTATTATAGCACCTTTTGTATATTTGTCAAATTTTGCCAAAAATAAAGCTTTTGAGATAAATTTAATAATGTGGTCTGTTCTTAATAGCATTATATCACCATTTTCTAAAAATTACGACTAATAAATCACTTTTTTCGAAAAAAGTCAAGCAAATTTCAAAAATATAACACAAATAGCTAAAAATACAGATAATATTAAGAATATAAACAAAAAATTACAAATTAATTTGTAATTTTTTGTTTATATTTTTTTGGATACTTGCATTTAAAAGTTCTTTCCACTCACTACCTTCATAAACTTTGTCTTGGTAACAAATCATACCACTCACAAATCCAATATTACTAAGTCCTTCTAATGACTCTAACTTTTCAATATGAAGGCTTCCAAATACAGCTTGCAAAGATGGTAAGTGAAGTTGCGCAAAATTAGACAATTCAGCATCTCCAGCAACTATCCTTAATTGAGGCATATTTGGAAGACTATCTACTAATGAAAAATCTAAATTTCCCCAAACAATTTCTATGTTTTCTAGTTGAAAAGAATCTATTTGTGATTCTTCTGTAAGATTGGTAAGAAAGCAATTGATTTCATCTTCACGTTTCGTATCAATAGCTCCATTAGCTATTTTATAATGATATTGACGTAGAACTTGTGTAATATTTTTTTGTTTTTGATTACAATCATTTGTTTTTTTACTATCTATTTTATATTTTAAAATTTTAACAATTATTTCTTGTATCTTTTTCACTAAAACAACATTTATTCTTTCCTTTTGCTTTATATTATCTAATACAGCATTACTATATTGTAGAGTTTCAATAAATTCTATATCTCTGCTTACATTAATCTTTTTTTCATATACTTTTAACCAGTATAGGTCTTTTATTAACTCCATATCTAATTTTTCTGTGTTTGATGATTCATTATCCATAACAAATCTTCCTCCTTTTTATCAAGCGTATGAAATACTATATCATATTTTTATAAAAAAGCAATAAATTTTTTATTATTTTTTTAATATTTATTTGTACAAAAAAAGAAGAGCTAATTATCTCTTTTTATTTTCTTTTTACTTGTTTCATTTCCTAATAGAGCGTGTTCATAATCTAAAGAGGCATAAGAATCTTCCTTAATATCCAAAGACTCTCCTGTTCTTGTATCCGTTTTTTTTATCAATTTGTATTGATAATATACATGTTCTATCATATCTTTATCTGTATAAACAACCACTTCATTTGAAAAATTATTTTGTAATCTACACAGTATGATTTCTAAACAGTTATCTTTCACACTATAGGCATCATACTGAAAGCCATCTTTTTCCCATTTGGTACCGTCAGGTAATATATAACTTGTTCCCCATATGTTTTCAAATTTGCGTGTCCAGTTGACTGTGATTTTATCTTCTAGCATATCAACTGTATAAAAAGCATCTTCTGGTTTCATATTTTTTTCTATGTTGATTGAACCAGCGCTCTCTACAAAATCATTTTGGTTGCATCCTGTTAGTGTAGCTACTGATAAAGAGGCAGTAAGCGCAACTGTAGTAATTTTTTTCCTAGTTTTATAAAATTTTATTTCCATTTTTTTCTGTCTTTCTACTTGTTCATTTATTTAATAATCCAACCCTACATGGTCTTATACTATTTTGTTTTTACTTTTGGTTTTTCTAATGTTTCTAAATCCTGGTCTTCTATTTCCAATACTCTATGATTTTTAGTATCAATTTTACTATTTAACTGAAAGTCATAATAAGTCCACTCTACTAAATTTTCATCTGTATAAACAATAGGTTTTTCTGGTTCTTTTGTTTGCAATGAAAACAATACTTCTTCCAAAGTCTTTTCAGAAGCTTTTTCTTTAAAAGCACCTGCTGAAAAAATAGAAGGACTCCATTTTTCTCCTGATGGTAATATTATATCTTCCCCTACCGCTTTTTTAAAAGAACGTGCCCAGTATACATTGACTTGATTTTCTTTAGATAAACCAACATAGGAAATATCTGTATCATTTACCTCTTTGGTAATATCAACAGTACCACTATTTGTCATAAAATTACTTTCATCATACCCTTTTTTGCAAGAAGTGAGTGTCATAGTTGTTAAAAAGGTAGAAAGGATAAGTGCAGTTAACTTTGCTCTTGTTTTAAAAATTTTTACTTCCATTTTTCATTCCCTCTTTCAAAATACATGTTTTTTACTATAACAGGCTCGTCTGGCTTTGTCAAATTTGAAAATGCATAGATAGTGTAAAATAGTTTTGGGATTGGGTATACAAAAAGGAAGACCTTTTGTTAAAATGTAATTGTTGAAAAAACATTTAAGGAGGTCTTCCATATGAACAGTATACCAAATAATTATATAAAT
>JAQUWE010000009.1 GCA_028693035.1 Bacilli bacterium
AAACAATCAATGTTATTACATATAAAAGGGCATTTCACATAATTTACAATATTGTTTCCCTAATCTTTCCACAATCTCTTGGTATAGTTAATATAGAAAGGAGATGGGAATGACGCAAATTAAAATTATCGGTGCCAATTGTAGTAATGGTATGAAATTAAAGAAAATGACCGAAAGAGCACTGGAAGAAGTAGAAAAAGAAGTTACATTAGAATGCATGGATCATTCTAAGCAGTATGGAATTTCTAACATCCCAGCTTTGATTATAGATGAAGAGATTGTAAGTGAAGGAAAAGTTCTAACCGTAAGAGAAATAAAAAAACTTATTGCATAAAGAGTATCTTAGGATACTTTTTTGCATGAAATAAAAAAATATTATATAATAGTTTTACTATATGAATAAATTTGTATTTTAGAAACTCAGGTAAAATAGTTACTTGCAATATAAAAAAGTTATGTCTGTACCTAAAACATAGGAGGTATAAAAATGGAACCACAATATCCTAAATGGAGAGAACTTTCTTTAAATCCCTTTTCTATTTCTTTTCAAAAAATTCAATTGAAAGAAATTCTAAATTATATGCCTGCTGGCAATGATGTATTAGAATGTATATTTTTATTAGGAAATACGAAAACACGTCTTTTTTTGAAAATAGAACGAAGTAAAGTTGTGGATTTTGAGACAGAAGTAAAACATCTGAATTTATTAAATAATGAAAATGTTTATAAAAAAATTCCACAAGTGATAGAAGATGGGTATATAGGTGGAAAAAAATATATAGTATTAGAGAAAAAAGAGGGCAAAAGATTGTCTGAAATCTTTTTGGAACCAATAACGAAAGAAGAAAAGGATAATTATTTATATCTATATGGAAAAGAATTAGGCAAAATCCATAATATAAAGGGTAGTAAATTTAATAAGGCCAAGCAAAGAGCGATAAACAAAATTCCCACAGAAGAAAATTATGGAAAATTTGATGCCAATATCTATCCTTATATAGAAAGATTAAAAAACAATTTGCTTCCAACGGAATTCACTACTTTTATTCATGGTGATTTCCACTATGCTAATGTTTTATGGAAAAACAAAAAGATAGAAGCAATTTTAGATTTTGAATATAGTGGATGGGGTTGTAAAGAACAAGATATGGCTTGGGCATGTGTTTTAAGACCAACACAAACATTTATGGATACAATAGAAGATCTTACAGAATTTGTAAAGGGATATCTTTCTGAAAATGATTTTGTATTTAACCATTTTAAATGGTGCCTCATAAATGCATATTGTCATTTTTATTTAATGAATATGAATAATAAGGTATATACAAATAAGATTTTAAATATTTTGGATGAAATAATAAAATTGGATAGACTCCCTTGAATTTGTATGCGCATTCGTTATATAATAGATATGTTATATCTAAAAGAAATTATATTTTAAAAACAAAGAAAAAGCATACATAAATGCTTGACAATACAATAGAATATAGGTATAATGAAAAGGAATTTAAAAAAACGGAAAGAAGAAGTATCCACTTCTCACCTGATTGCACATAGCTTTAGGTCAACGCCATCTTATATGTTTGATAGGTGAAGTGGGTGCAGAATACGCCCATTTTTTTATATTATTTTGGAGGTGTCAAATATCGCACAAAAAGAAAAAGATTTGTTTATTAATGAACAAATTCGAGCAAAAGAAGTTATGGTCATTGGACCCAATGGTGAGCAATTAGGACTTAAACCTATTAAGGATGCTCTTACACTCGCATCTTATGCTGGATTTGATTTGGTTTTAATCAATGCGAAAGCAGTTCCTGCTGTTTGTAAAATTATGGATTACAATAAACATAAATACGAGAGCAAGAAAAAAGCCAAAGAAAATATGAAAAAGCAAAGAGAATCTAATCTTGAATTAAAAGAATACCGATTATCAGTAACTATTGATATTCATGACTTTGAAACAAGAGTTAGAAACGCATCTAAGTACCTTGAAAAAGGACATAAGGTAAAAGTACAAATTCGTTTTAAAGGAAGAGAACTTGCTCATACAGAACTTGGAAGAGAAGTATTACTTCGTTTTGCAAAAGCGGTAGAAAATATTGCTGAAATAGAACAAATGCCAAAAATGGACGGTCGTTTTATAACAATGATATTAACCCAGAAAAAAGAAAAGTAGGAGGAATGAAACGTGGCAAAAAACAAAATAAAAACACATAAAGGTACTGCAAAAGTATGTAAAGTAAGACCTGGTGGAACTGTTAAAATTGGAACGCCTGGTTCTAGACACAATACTGGTAAAAAGAATGCTGCAAGTAATAGAAAAAGTAGAAAAGGATCTTTACTAACAAAAGCAGATTACAACAGACTAAAAGAATTAATTTAATTGAAGGAGGATATATATGCCAAGAGTTAAAAACGGTACAATTCATCGTGCCCGTAGAAAAAAAGTAATGAAACAAGCCAAAGGATACTTTGGAAGTAAACACAGATTATACAAAACAGCAAAAGAACAAGTAATGCATTCAGGTGTGTATGCATACAGAGATAGAAGACAAAAGAAAAGAGATTTTAGAAAACTTTGGATTACTAGAATCAATGCTGGATGTAGAGAAAATGAAATCAGTTATTCAAGATTTATCGATGGACTTTCTAAAGCAGGTGTAGAAGTAAACCGTAAAATGCTTTCAGAAATTGCAATTGATAGCCCACAAGCATTTGCAGAACTTGTAAAAGTAGCAAAAGCTGGTTTAGAAGGAAAAACTGTAGCAGCTGCACCTATTAAAGCAGAAGCTAAAAAAGAAGTGAAAGAAGCAAAAGTAGAAGAAACAAAAGATTATTCTAAATTAACAGTTGCTGAACTTCGTGAAATGGCAAAAGAACAAAATATTTCTGGTTACAGTACTATGAAAAAAGCTGATTTATTAGCAAATATTAAATAAAAATAAGAAACTGGTATCTATTTGATAGCAGTTTTTTTGTTTGCCTTTTCCTAAGAACTGTTATATACTTAAAGTATTAATAGATAAGATAAGGTGGTTTTTTATGAAAAAAAATGGATTTACATTGGTAGAATTGATGGGAGTCATTGTAGTACTTGCTCTAATTGCCCTTATCTCTTCACCGGCTATTATAAAAGTAATTGAAAACTCTAAAAAAGAGGCTTTAAAAGATACCGCTACAGGCATGTTAGATGCTGCTGATATGGCACTTTCTGCAGGCCAACTTGGCAAAGGAACTATCACATATCCAGCTACTTATAATGTGGTGGGAAAAAGAATTGAAGGAGAACCGAAACTTTCTTATCATGGAACGCCTCCAAAGAGTGGGTCTTTAACGGTATATGAAGATGGAACAAGTACTATTGCAATTTATGATGGAACTTATTGTGCAACAAAAACAACAAATGAAAAAAAAGTTGCAGTAAAAAAAACTACTGAAAAAGATTGTAAAGTAGAAGAAGATAAAAAATCAATTCTAAACGGGGCAGATCCTGTTTTAGGAGAAGGAATGATTCCTGTAACAATTGCAGGTGATGGAACGGTAAAGAAAGCTGATGCCAGTAGTCAATGGTATGACTATGAGAATAAACAGTGGGCGAATGCTGTTTTAGTAAGCAGTGATGTAAGAAGTACTTATCAAAATGGAGATGCTATTCCAGAAGAAAAAATACTAGGCTATTTCGTGTGGATACCAAGATATAAATATAAATTATTCAATACAGATAATCAAGGAGTACCAGAACAGCAAATAGAAGTAGTCTTTGAAAGTAAAGGTACAACCAAATCAAAGGGAAGTACAAATGGAACCTATTTAACCCATCCAGCCTTTACATTTGGATCAAAAGAAGTAGATGGTATATGGGTAGGTAAGTTTGAAACAACAGGTTCTATATCTAATGTATGTACTAATGAATCCTGTATGACAGCAAATCTTACAGTAAAGCCAAATAGTACAAGTGTAAGAAACCAAGTAGTAAGTAGTATGTTTTATGCGACAAGAAGTATGAGTACAGCAAGTAATAATGCATATGGATTAAAAGCAAGTGAAATAAACACCCATATGATGAAGAACATGGAGTGGGGTGCAACAGCATACCTAACGCAGTCTAAATATGGCAGGTGTGTGGATGGTACATGTACAGAAGTAGGAATTAATAATAATACTTCCTTCTTAACAGGAGCAGGCAATTATAAAGCAAATACAACCCAGTCTACAACTGGAAACATCACAGGTATATATGATATGAGTGGTGGAGCATGGGAATATGTGATGGGTAACATGAAAGATACGTCTGGGAATTTTTATTCTAGTAATGCTGGTTTTAAAGGAACCAGTGAGCCAAAAAATCCAGAAACTATGTATTATGACAGTTACGCATATGATACAAGTTATACAAGTTATGGTAGAGGGTTACTTGGAGACTCTACAAGGGAAATATTAAAAATATTAGGATCAACTTCTGGCGGCTGGTATAATGACTACGTATATTTTTTAGATATGAGTAACAGTTGGTTTGTGCGTGGTGGAGTCTATGTTAGCGGTGTGAATGCAGGCGTTTTTTACTTCAGCAGAACCGATGGGAGTTCCCGTAGCGACAGCTCATGGCGCATTGTTATAAACAAGTAAAAATACGAAGTTATTCGTATTTTTTAGATGATTCTATATATATCTATCCCCACTTTGCAATTGCTATCTAAAATAAAATATAATTTGATATTAAGGAACAAATATGTTAAAATGTAACAAGGTGATTTATTATGTATGCTCTTTTATTAACTCTTTTTGTAGGACTTTTTATTATGTTAGGTGCTTTTATTATTTTCAGAACCAAAAACAATGAAAATATTATGGCATTTTCTATTACAATTGCGTTAGGTGTTATGACAGCCCTTGCTCTTTTTGAATTATTCCCAGAAAGCTTAGAAACTTTTATGGAAACGTTTAAAGATGCGAGAGCCTATGTTTTGGTAGTAGCGTCTGCTGCTATTGGATTTGGTTTGTTAAAACTTCTGGATCATTTTATACCTGATCATGAAGAAGAAAACAAAACAAAGAAAGCAAAAAAGGAACACCTTCATCATATTGGAATAGTCGCATCTATCGCTTTAGTGATTCATAATTTAATAGAGGGTATGACCCTTTACATAACCACTTCAGCCGATTTAAAAATGGGACTTTTGATGTGTCTTGGTATTGGACTTCATAATATACCAATGGGAATGGTAATTGCTTCTACTTTTTATAATACAAAAAAAGATAAGAAGAAAACATTACTATTGTTATTAGGTGTATCTTTATCTACCTTTGTAGGTGGTCTTATTCCTTTTTTCATCAACAAAGAAATTACAGGAAATGCTTTAGGGATATTACTTGGTATTACCCTAGGTATGATTCTTTACATTGTCATTTGTGAACTCATTCCGCAAGTTAGAAAAATGGAAAACAAAAAACGAGCTTTTATCGGTATTCTCATAGGCTTTGCTATACTTGGCATTACTTTATTCCTATAGTGAAAAACCTATAAAGGTTTTTTTATTCAAATAAAATATAATAAGGAGGCTCAATATGTATTGTAGAAATTGTGGTACCTATAACGAAGAAGAAGCAAATTATTGTAGTGAATGTGGTTTTTTATTAAAGGATGAAAAGATAGAAACAAAAAAAGAAAAATCTTCTCATCAAACAAAAGAAAAGAAACCAAAAGGAAATAAAAAAAGTTTTTTATCAAAAAAACATAAAAAAAGTAAAGATAAAAATAATAGAAAAAAAGACAAGGTAAAAAATAAAGAAGTTTCTAAAGAAAGAAAAAGTAAAACAGGTTTATTTGTCTTTCTTCTTATGATTCTCTTGCTTGGAAGCACGTATTATTACTTCAATAAAGTCACAACCAAAGAAGAAATTGCTAAAAAGTATTTCACAGATAAAATGAGTGGCGATCCTGTTAGGATGTATGCGTATTATGAGGTAGAAGAAAGTCCTTTTACAACTAAAAATATGTATAAAAAACTTACAGAAGATAAAAGAGAAGAAACGCCAGAAATAAAAAGTTATAGAATTGCAGAAACGAAAGAGAGCAGTGATGGTCTTACTGCCACCGTTACCATCTCTTATAGAATCAAAGGAAGTACACAAGAATATACAGAAACCATTCTTCTTTCTAAAAAGGAAGAAAAAAGATATTTGATTTTTGATACATGGGAACTAAGCAAAAATACATATAAAACAGTTTCTAATTTTAAAGTAACAGTTATGAAAGATGCAGTTCTGTCTTTAGAAGGCCAAAAGGTTGATAAAAAATATATAGAGAAAAGTATAAGTACAGATACAGTAGATGCTTATGTATTGCCTGCCTTATTTGCTAGCAATTATCAAGCAAAAGTAGATCTTCCTTATGGTTTTTCTATTACAGAAGAAATCAATCCAAATAGTTATATCAAAAGCAAATCTCTACTTCTTACCAAAGAAAATATGCCAGAGGCAAGTAAAAACAAACTTGTCATTAAAGCAAAAGAAGATTTAAAAGAAATTTATGAAAGTGCACTTGCTAAAAAAGAATATAGTGAAATTGCATCTCTTACAAATCCAGATAAAATAGAAACTTCTTTAGAAAAAGAGTATACAAATCTTGTAGAAAATTTAAACCAAAGTGATACCACTTTAAACGAAATCAAGTTTACGGATATCGCAATAGGAAATACAGAATCTACAAAGGAAGGGTATGTAAGAAGCACACTTCGTGCACAATATACTTATACCGTTACATATAAAGAAAATGAAGAAGAAAAAACAAGTACTAAACAAGGAACAAGTTCTATTGTCCTTACCTTTACTTGCAAAGATAACCAATTTTATACAATTGGTGTGGAAAACTTACCAAACAGTTTTAGAAAGTAGGAAATAAAATGGCAAATTTTTGTACAAAATGTGGAAAAAAACTAAATGGCAAAAAATGTGATTGTGAAGAAATAAAAAAAGAAGAAGAGAATATAGATACTGAAGAAACAGTACCTTTAAATGATTTAAATTTATATATTGAAATTACAAAGGATATGTTTGTAAAACCTATTACAACATTAAAGGAGACAATAAAAGCAGAAAATGTCCGAGCAGGGTTCTTATCTATTGTAATCAATTGTTTCTTGTTAGCAGGATTTGCTTGTCTTGTTACAGAAGAGAGATTAGGAAACAGTATTTTAGGATTTGAAATTTTCTCAGGATCTTTATCATATGCAAAAATATTTATTCAAAGTTTTACAACATTATTTTTATTATATTTGGTATTAACGTCTCTTCTTTATATCATTAGTGATGTTTGTTTAAAAAAGAAAACCAGTTATGCAAAAATTATTACTTTATTAGGAACTATCTCTGCTGTAAATATTGTAACCAATATTTTGGCGATTCTCTTTATTTATTTATCGGTACAACTTATGACAATCATACTTGTAGCAGGTGGCCTTTTATTTCTATTTTATTTATATAAAGGCGTTTCTTTGATTATTCCTATTGAAGAAAATAAAGTAGCGTATCTTTTGACATTTGTTCTTACCATTCTTTTTATTCTTGCTGCCTACGTAATTCCTGGTATTTTAAATTAAACTTTATATAATAAAAAAAGAAAACCAATCTTTATAAAGAATTGATTTATAGGGAAAGTTATGTTATTATGTATATAGATGAGGAATTCCTCATAAAATAAAAAAGAGAAATGCATAACTTTTGTGTGTTAAGCGTTATCTCAATGAAATATTTTTATATTTATATAGAAAGACGCCTTTCATTACACGTAGTAATGTTAAGCGTCTTTTTCGTTAGTCTTTGCTCTTTGGAGTTAGGTCTAAAAGTAATATTAATAGAATTAAAATCACTAAATATTCCATGTTGTCCTTTCCACATTGACGTCACCTCACTTTCTTAGTGAGGAACGCTTAACAATTATGTATTTCTCTCATTTTATTATACCATACGTATATGTTTTTGCAATAACTTTATGAACGTTTGTTTAGAAAAGCATTTTATCAACTTTACTTATTTTGAATAATAGTGACCACTTACATATCTTTTATAAACCTCTTACCATAAAAAGGTAGAAACTGATATAGAAAATGCTATAATGAAAACAGAGATAGGGGAGAAACAAATGAAGGTACAAATTGTAGAGGATGATACCCTAAAAGATGGGGAAGTAGTGATTGCTTGTAAAGAGATAACAAAGACGATTCAAAATATCCAAAAGTATATAATAGAACAGGAAGAAAAAATGTCTACGTTTACTTTTTATAAAGAGGGTAGAGAATACTATATTTCGCTAAGAGATATCCTTTTCTTTGAAACGGAAGAATCTCAGGTCTTTGTGCATACCAAAAAAGAAGTGTATGAAACAAAGGAAAGATTATATCAATTAGAAGCCAAACTGCCTAAACAATTCGTTCGTGTATCCAAATCTACTATTTTAAATACAGAGCAAATCTACTCTGTTGACAAAACCTTTACGTCTTCTACACTTGTCCAATTTTATCAGACACATAAACAAGTATATGTTTCTAGATTTTATTACAAGACATTAAAACATGTCTTAAAAGAAGGGAGAACTTTATGAAACTAAAACAAATTTTCTGGGGATTATTTTTTGTAGCAGCAGGCTTTGCTGTGATAGCGGGGCAAATGGGATATTTGGGAGAAGTGAATTTATTTACACTTGTATTGACTCTTTTACTTTTACCTATTATTTTTAAAAGTATTGTAAGACTGCATTTCTTTGGTATTTTAGTACCACTGTCTATCATTGCTATTTTATATGCAAAAGAACTGAATATAGCCGCCCTTACACCTTGGCCTCTTTTATTAACTGCTTTGTTTGTAAGTACAGGTTTAACCATTATCTTTTATTCATCAAAAAGAAATCATAGGCATTATCATTTACACCATGAAAACTTTGATACTATTATTGATGAAAAAGATGAAAGCTATGTGCATACTGAAGTATCTATGGGTTCTAGTGTAAAGTATGTCAATGCAAATGAATTTAAAAAAGGGGTTTTTAAATGTACATGTGGTGCTTTAAAAATATACTTTGATGGTTCTACAGTGAGCAGTGAAGGCGCTGAAATCATTTTGGATATTTCTTTATCTGGTGTAGAATTATATATTCCAAAATCATGGAATATTCAAAATCAACTTCATACGAGTTTAGGTGGAGTAGAAGAAAAAAATAAATCTGACAAGGTAGGACCTACAGTTGTATTAAAAGGAAATGTGAGTCTGTCTGGCGTAGAAATTATTTATATATAAATTTACAGGTAAAATCTGTAAGTTTTTTTATTCTTGTTGACGCAAACACATGTTCTTAGTATAATAGAGACAGGTGATGTCTATGGAAAGAATTATCATGCATATTGATGTAAATAATGCTTTTTTGTCATGGACAGCAGTCGATTTATTAAAAAAGGGTTTTAAGTATGACATAAGAGGAAGTTACGCAGCTATAGGTGGGGATGAGGATAAAAGAAGAGGTATTATAGTAGCCAAATCTCTTCCTTGTAAAAAAATGGGAATTGGTACAGCTGATACCTTATATAGTGCTAGAAAAAAGTGTCCTGCGCTAAAAGTCTATCCGGCAGACTATGGTCTTTATAAAAGAATGTCAGATAGTTTCTTTGCCTGTATTCAAAAGTACTCACCAGATATTGAAATTCTTTCTATCGATGAATGCTTTCTAGATTATACCAAAGTAAAAAGTTTATACGGAGATCCTGTTCTTTTTGCCCATACCTTAAAAGATACCATTTATGAAAATCTAGGATTTACTGTCAATATAGGAATAGGCGAAAATAAACTCTGCGCTAAAATGGCCTCCGATTTTGAAAAACCCAATAAAGTACACACCTTATGGAAAGAAGAAATTTCTACCAAACTGTGGCCTCTACCTGTCAGAGATTTATATGGAGTAGGAAAAAAAAGTACAGAAAAATTAAAACAATTAGGAATTCATACCATTTATGATTTAGCCCAAGCAGATGCTCCTATGTTATATAAATATTTTAAAAACAATGCCTTTCATTTTATAAAGTCAGCTAACGGTATCAATGAAGAAGAAGTGATAACCGAAAGTAGAAATCCTAAAGGTATTGGAAATTCTACAACCTTAGAGAGAGATTATACAAAACTAGAAGATTTAAACAAAGTCTTGCTTTCTTTAAGTGAAAATGTTGTTTTGGCTCTCCAAAAAGAAGGAAAATATGCACAAACTATTTCTGTACAAATCAAAGATAAATTCTTTAAAAACACTTCCCATCAACAAAAATTAACCAATGCAGTCAACACAACAAAAGATGTTTATGACATCAGTAAAAAATTATTAAAAGAACTTTGGAAAGGACAGCCCATTAGACTGATTGGTATCCGTTTAGATAGACTTGTGGAAAAGCCAAGTTATCAAGTTTCCCTCTTTGAAGAAATCCAAACAGTAGAAGAAGAGGGCGTATTAGAAAATACCGTAACCAAGCTCAAACAAAAATATGGAAATACCATTATTAAAAAAGCCAATCTAATCGAACGCAAAACTTCAAAAAAGTATAATGAATAATGAAATAAAGCCCTTTTAAAGTGACAAAATTTAAATAATAAAATAACATGGCTATATTGTAAAAAAAAAAGAACCATGTTACAATAATGATGTATTCATAAAGTAGGTGATAATATGGAAGAAACAAAATCATACCAAGCAGGAGATACCAAACGTGTTTTGATTGAACAAATGCTGAAAGAAGTAATCGAAGCACTTGAAGAAAGAGGCTACCAGCCTATCAATCAATTGGTTGGCTATCTAATGAGTGGAGATCCTGGATATATTTCAAGCCATAAAGAAGCAAGAACTAAAATTCAGAAATATGACCGTGCAGAAATCTTAGAATTTTTGCTCAGTACATATAGAGGAGAATAATGCGTTATTTAGGACTTGATTTAGGAACAAGAACCCTTGGCATTTCTATGAGTGATTTAACAGGGACCATTGCTACCGCATATCAAACCATTCGTTTTGCAGACAGCGATTACGAAAGTGTCTTAAAACCTCTTGGAGAACTTATCCAAAGAGAAAATGTAAAAGAACTTGTACTGGGATTGCCAAAAAATATGAATAATACCATGGGCGAGAGATGTGAGACAACACTTACTTTTAAAGAATTGTTAGAAAAAACATTCTCCATAAAAGTCCATCTTCAAGATGAGCGATTATCAACAGTAGAAGCAACAAACTATATGATAAAAGCAGATATGTCTAGAAAAAAAAGAAAAAATAAGATAGATAGTTTAGCAGCTAATATTATTCTGCAATCTTATTTAGATAAAAGGAAAGGTGAATGAAAATGGAAGAAAAAATGACTTTTACAGTAACAGATGATGAGGGAAAAAATATTGAATGTGAAGCTTTATTTACATTTGAATCAGATGAAACAGGAAAGAACTATATTGTATATACAGACAATACAACTGATGAAGAAGGCAATACAAAAGTATATGCATCTATCTACAATCCTAATGAAGAAAATACTTCATTACAACCAATTGAAACAGATAAAGAATGGAAATTGATTGAAACCATCTTAAGTGAACTACAAACAGAAACAGCAAAAGAAACAAAGCAAGAAGGAGAAAACGAGTAATATTTACTCGCTTTTTTAAGTACATATGAAGAAGTTAGCCATGTATTTAACTTTTTTATCTCTAGTTGTAATAGGAATTTTGATTGGTTTTGTTTATGTCTATTATACGGCCCCTGTAGGAGGGACTGCCGCAATCGATTTTGAAGTAAAAGAAGGAGAGAGTCTTTCTAGTTTAGGAAGTCGCTTAAAAGAAGGAAATCTCATTAAATCTACTTTTTTTTATAAAATGTACATTAAGTCAAAAAAACATGGTCCCCTTACTGTAGGAACCTATTCCTTAAATGCAAAGCAAAGTCTTGTGCAAATTGTGGATACATTAACGTCGCCTCCTCCTACGAAGACGGTTCGTATTACCTTCAAAGAAGGAAAGAATATGCGTTATGTAGTATCACAAATTACAAAGAATTTAGGAATTCCAGAAAATGAAATTTACGCAAAATTAAAAGATAAAAATTATTTATCGATGTTAAAAAAACAATATTGGTTTATTACAGATGCTGTATTAAATGATGGTCTTTATTATTCACTAGAAGGATATTTATATCCAGATACCTATGATTTTAAAAGTACCGCAACTATAGAAGATGTTTTTACTAAATTATTAAACAATACCAAAAAGAAATTAGATGGCTATAAAACATCTTTTGAGGCAAGTTCATATTCTGTACACCAAATTCTAACACTGGCTTCTATGACAGAATTAGAGGCAATGACTGTATCTGACCGTAAGGGAGTTGCAGGTGTCTTTATGAACCGTTTAAAACAAGGGATGACACTAGGATCTGATGTTACCACTTACTATGCAGCTAAAATTGATATGGGGGATAGAGATTTATATAAAAGTGAGATTACAAGTGCGAATGCCTATAATACAAGAAGTGCTACCATGGCAGGAAAACTTCCAATAGGACCTATCTGTAATCCATCCCTTTCTGCTATCACAGCTGTTTTAGATCCAACTGTAAGTACTTATTATTACTTTGTTGCCGATAAAAATAAAAAAGTATATTTTACAAAGAATGGAACAGAACATAATGCCATTATTGCAAAATTAAAGAAGGAAGGCCTATGGTACCAATACTAGATGAGATGGAAGCTTATGCTTCTTTAAACAACATTCCTATTATGCAAAAAGATGGCATTGCTTTTTTAGAAGAATATATAAGAAAAAACCACGTTTATAAAATATTAGAAATAGGGGCTGCCATTGGGTATTCTTCTATCAGAATGGCAAATATTTCTGAAAAAATAAAAGTGGTTACAGTAGAAAGAGACGAAAATAGATACAAAGAAGCTCTTTCTAATATCAAAAAAGCGAATAAAGAAAAGCAAATTACTTTGTATCATATGGATGCTTTTGATTTAGAATTAGAAGAAGAATTTGATCTTATTTTTATTGATGCAGCTAAGAGTCAATATATCAGATTCTTTGAAAAGTTCAAGAAAAATTTAAAACAAAATGGGACTATTATATCTGATAATTTATCTTTTCATGGACTTGTAGAAACAGACAAAGAATCAGAAAGTCGCAATGTAAGAGGACTTGTTCGCAAACTTAGAAACTATATTTCCTTTCTAAAAGACAATGAAGAATTTGAAACCACTTTTGTTACTACAGGAGATGGGATAGGAATTACTAAATATAAGAAATAAAACAATATAGAATGGACAAAATAAAAATTTTTGTTCATTTTTTTTATAAGATATAAATTGATTATGTAAAGGTCTTTACAAAAGAAAATAAGTACTTGTTGACAGTTTGCAAGGTGCTATGTTAGACTGACGGTAAAGTAAGAAATTTGGAGGGTATGAGTATGTTTTGTAAGAAAGAGAAAGGATTTACTTTAATAGAACTTTTAGCAGTCATTGTCATATTAGCAATTATAGCCCTAATTGCGACTCCTATTATAGTAGGGGTTATTAACAAGGCTAAGAAAAACTCTTTTGTGGATACCGCTTATGGGATTGTAGATGCAGGAGAACTTTACTATGCAAAAAATTTCGGAAATGATAATTTTGATGGAAAAATATTTACATTTCCATCAGAAAGTGAAGAATTAAAATTATCAGGTGAAAAACCAGGAGGAGGTACTTTAGAGATAACAAAAAAAGGAAAACAAGTTTTAACTATTTATGACAAAGGAAAAAACTGGTGTGCTTCTAAAGGAGAAGAAGATGCAAAAGTAACTGTTACAAAATATGAAGAAAGCAAATGTAAAACAGAAGAAGCAACTATCTTATTGCCAACAGGTCTTACCAAAGGGACCCCTATTTATCTAAATCCAGAAACCAAAAGTATCTGTAAAGAAGCAAATGCGGTAAGTACAACAGGGACCAAAACAGGGTGTATGAAATGGTATGTGTATAAAGACAATGGAAATAAAACTTATCAGTTAATTTTAGACCACAATACCACCGCAACAGTTCCATGGAATTCTGGCGGGAATAATACAAATGGAATGAAAGAAGTTTTCACTGCTCTTGAAAATGATACGAAAACCTGGAAGGCATCATTAAAAGCAAGGCTTATCACAGCGGATGAAGTGGCCAATATTGCTGGTAATATAAATTTTAATGGAACAACATCGGCAGTTGATAAATGGTTTTATTTGGATAGTAATACGCAAACACAAACAGCAACACAGCAAGGAGAAAGCGCATATGCATGGCTATTTGATTATACAGATGATTGTGAAAGTTCTGGGTGTAATATAGAAGATAGTTCAAATTATGGATATTGGACATCTACACCGGCCTTTAATGATTCTCACTATGCATGGAACATGACTAATTCTGGTAGTTTGGGCAATTACTTTGTGGACTACGGAACTGATTTGGGTTTGAGGCCTGTCATTACTGCTTAATATTTAAAAATTTAAATAATAGGATAAAACCAATCTCTTTTGATTGGTTTTATAATGGAAAAAAACTTTTTTTAATAGGCAATAGTGGTAAAAAAACTTGCTTTTTTAGAAAAATGTGCTATAATATAGGGGCCAAAGAGAGAGGTGGAATTTTATGAATACATATGCGTTCACACCAAATTTAGAGTTTGAAGAAAAACTCCTTTCACAATTAGCGCCCAATGATTATAAAAGATTAAAAGAATTTGTCCAAAAGGAAACCAAAAAGAAATTATTCTTAGAGGGTATGACTATAGAGGACTTAAATGCGGAAAAAAATAAAAGATTGAAAAATCATTTCCGTTATATTATGCAAAAAATTGAAGAGGATTACGAAGTTAATTATTTTCCAAAATATTATACAAAAGATGCGATTTTTAATGTGGTATTACACAATGCCTTGATTCCTGATGATACAGTATTTTTAGATAGAATAGAAGAAGCAAGAGTATTTGGATGTGCCCCTGAACATGTCGCAAATTATTTAAAAACCAACTACAATTTATCAAAAAGTGCTTTCAATAGAAAAATAACAGAGTTTCAAGAATATAAAGCAAGCTATAATAAAAAAGAGCAAGCTAAAATAGAAATGGCTTTAAAAGCAACACAGACTTTAGATAGAAACAATGTGGTAAATCTTAACGAATACCGCAAGGAAAAATTAAAACTTGCAAATCAGCCTTACGACAGAACAAGAGAAAAAGAATTATACTATAATATGAAATAGGCCTTGGGCCTATTTTTAGATATAGAAAAGGGGATTTTTATGACAGAACTTACCGTTATTCCAAGTGGAATAGAACAAATAAAACGTTTAAAAAATAAAATAAATACCATAATTTTAGGTATTAAAGGATATAGTGTAAACTTTGAAAAAGAATATACACTAGAAGAAATCAAACAAATTAGAACCATTTTTACAGGAACTATCTTTATAGCTATGAATAAAAATATTTTGAATTCTGAAATAGAAGAAGCAGAAAAAATATTAAAAGAATTAGATACACTTTCTATAAAAGGCATTCTTTTTTATGATCTTTCCTTGCTTTATCTACAAAAACAAAACCACTATTCTTATGATTTTATTTGGGCGCAAGAACACTTTACAACCAACTACGCAACCATTAATTATTATGCCAAAGAAGGCGTAAAGGGTGCACTTATCTCTAGTGATATTACGTTAAATGAAATCGTAGAAATCAAAGAACAAGCAAAGTGCTATTTAATGACCACTGTTTTTGGATACCTACCTATGTTTGCTTCTAAAAGACATCTTGTGGATAATTATAAAAAAGTCTTTCAATTAGAAGAAGGACAAGGAAAACATTTTATAGAAAGAAAAGATGAAAAATATCGTATTGTTGATAATACAGAGGGAACTTATGTATACTCAAATAAAATCTTGAACGGTGCTAAAGAATATATCACTTTACGTAAACACAATATGGAATACGCTATTTTAAATAGTTTCGGAATTGCAGATGATATTTTTGAAGAGGTCATTGCTTTATTCCAAAACATAACAGAAGAAAATCAAGAAGTATATAAAGAAAAAATAGATGCTTTATGTGAAAACAATACAACAAGTGGTTTTTTTGAAAAAGAAACCATTTATAAAGTAAGGAGGCCTAAATGAAACCAGAATTACTAGCTCCAGCAGGAGATTTAGAAAGATTAAAATGGGCTTTTCTATATGGGGCAGATGCTGTCTATGTAGGAGGACCTGCTTTTGGGCTTAGAGCCAATGCCAATAACTTTACCTTTGAAGAATTAGAAGAAGGATTAAAGTATGCCCATGAAAGAGGCAAACATGTTCATGTAACCGTAAACATTGTTCTACATAATATAGAGGTAGAAAAAGTTTTAGAGTACTTAAAAAAATTAGAATCTCTTGGAGTCGATGCGATTATTGTAAGTGATCCAGCTATTATGGAACTTGCTTTAAAAGAGACTAAAATCCCTGTACATGTTTCGACACAACAATCTACTTTAAATAAACTCAGTGTGGCTTATTTTAAAGAAAAAGGTGTATCTAGAGTTGTACTGGGAAGAGAAGCTACAAAAGAGGACATTGAAGAGATTATTAAAGAAAATGATATTGAAATAGAAACATTTATCCACGGTTCTATGTGCGCTAGTTATAGTGGTAGATGCGTTTTATCAAACTTTTTTACAGGGAGAGATGCAAACCGTGGTGGTTGTAGTCAAATCTGTAGATGGGATTTTGCTTTACAAGATGAAAAAGGAACAGAATTAAAAGGAGAAAAACCATTTACTTTCTGTACCAAAGATTTATCTTTATTAAAATATTTACCTGAAATGATTGATATAGGAATTCGTTCTTTTAAAATAGAAGGAAGAATGCGCTCTATTTACTATATCGCAACTGTTGTCGGAACTTACCGCAAAGCAATTGATACATATATGCATAATAAAGACAAATATCAATATAATAAGGACTATGAAAGAATTTTAGTAAACTGTGCAAACAGAGAAAGTGCACCACAGTTCTTTCATGGAGTAGATGATGAAACTTGCCAGTATTATAATGGGAGAGTAGAAGTTTCCAATCAAGATTTCTTAGGCGTTATACTTGGTTATGATCAAGAAAAAAAAGTAGCAACAGTAGAGCAACGTAATTATTTTAAAAGAGGAGATATAACAGAAATATTTGGTCCTAACAAGGAGAGTATTACGTATACTGTAGAAGAAATATGGGATGAAAACGGAGAAGCAATTGAGGTTGTGAGACATCCAAAACAGATTGTTAAATTAAGAATAGAAGAGCCTGTCAGAAAGTATGATTTAATCCGTACAAAGAGATGTTGACAAAAAATTGAAACTGTAGTATTATCTTACTTGTTTTATAAAAAAATTATAAAAAATCAGAAAAATTAAAAAATCAATAATGAGGTGAATGGTATGTCAAATACAAAAGAAGTTTACATTACAAAACAAGGTCTTGAAGAACTAGAAAAAGAATTGAATTATTTAAAACTAGAAAGAAGACCTGATGTTATAAATGCCCTAAAAGAAGCAAGAGCACTCGGTGATTTAAGTGAAAATGCAGAGTATGATTCTGCACGTGCTGACCAAGCAGAGGTAGAAGGAAGAATTGCTGAATTAGAAGCAATGTTAGACCATGCGGTTGTCATTAGTGAAGTTTCAACTGATAAAGTTTCTATTGGAAACACAGTAACACTTAAATATGTAGAAGATGGCGATACAGAAGAATATTCTATTGTAGGTATTAAAGAAGCAGATCCTTTTAGTAATAAAATTTCTAATGAGTCTCCTATTGCAAAAGCAATTATGGGATTTTCAGTAGGAAAAGTTGTATCTGTAGAAAGTCCTAATGGAAAATACGATGTAGAAATCGTTCATATAGCATAAAAATAAATCAAGAGTTTAAAACTCTTTTTTTATCTTTTTTTATACTTTTACTATTAGAAATTTAGAATATATGATAAACTGTTATTAATATAAAAGTAAGGAGTAGAAAATACATGAAAAAGAGTAGAGAAGGGTTTACATTAATAGAATTACTAGCAGTTATCGTTATACTTGCAATTATTGCTTTAATCGCAACACCTATCATAGTAGGTATTATAAACAAATCTAAAAAGAATGCGTTTATGGATACAGCCTATGGTGTAGTGGAAGCAGGAAAGCTTTATTATGCAAGAAACTTTGCAAATGATGATTTTGTAGGAAAGACGTTTGCTTTTCCAACAGATTCTGAAGACCTAAAACTATCAGGAGAAAAGATAGGTGGAGGTACAATAGAGGTAACGTCTAAAGGAAAACAAGTTCTAGCTATTTACGATAAAGCAAAGAATTGGTGTGCAAGTAAAGGCGAAGAAGATTCCAAGGTGAATATTGCAAAATATGAAGAAGGAAAATGTGGACCAGAAGTAGAGGGTCCTCCTTATGAAGCACCAGAATTAGATGGATCAGATCCTGTTTTAGCGAAAGGAATGCTTGCAATTACGATTGATGTAGATGGTACAGTCAAGAAGGCAGATACCAGTACAAAATGGTATGATTATGATAATAAAGAGTGGGCTAATGCAGTCTTAGTAAGTAGCGATGTAAGAAGTACTTATAAAAATGGAGATATTATTCCAGAAGAAAAAATCCTTGGTTATTTTGTATGGATTCCAAGGTATAAATATAAGTTGTTTAATACCAATAACAAAGGAGTACCAGAGCAAGAAATAGAAGTCGTTTTTGAAAGTAAAACTACTACGAAATCAAAAGGAGGAATTAATGGAGAATATTTAACCCATCCTGCCTTTACATTTGGAAGTAAAGAACTAGATGGTATATGGGTTGGAAAGTTTGAAACAACAGGATCTATGAGTGCAGCTTGTGTGAATGAAGGCTGTGAAACCGCAAGCCTTACAGTAAAACCAAACAGTACTAGTGTAAGAAGTCAAACTGTAAGCAGTATGTTTTATGCAACAAGGAGCATGAGTACAGTAAGTGAAAATGCATACGGATTAAAAACGAATGAAGTCAATACACATATGATGAAAAATATGGAGTGGGGTGCTACTGCATATTTAACGCAATCTGAATATGGAAGATGTACCAACAAAAAATGTACAGAAGTTACCATTAATGCAAATGCTAGTTATATAACAGGGGCTGGTAATTATCAAGCAAACATAAAGCAGTCCACAACAGGAAATATTACAGGTATATATGATATGAGTGGTGGTTCAGCAGAATATGTAATGGGAAATATAAAGGATAGCAATAACCAATTTTATTCAAGAAGTGCAGAATTCAAGGGAATTAACGATCCAAAAAATCCAGATTCCATGTATTATGATAGTTATGCATACGGAACTGATTATAACAATCAAACAAGGGGAACATTAGGAGATGCAACAAGAGAAGTTTTGAAAAGTACCGGAAATAATAAAGGTGGCTGGTATGGAGATGGTTCATTCTTCCCTGTTTATATCCAAAATTGGTTTACTCGTGGAGGATTATATTTCAATGAAGCGCTTGCAGGAATCTTTACCTTTAGTGGGGCATATGGGAATGCACAAAATCAAAACTCGTGGCGCATTGTAATTAGTAAATAAAAGATATTGTGTGTAAAACATAATATCTTTTTTATGTAAAGAAATTATAGGAAAACTATAACTAAAAAAATCAAGTACAGCAATAATCAAAAGATAAAGAATAAAACAATATGATACATATAGAAAAATAAAAATCACTTTCCCCTAATAATGCTTTTTCCCATTTTACGAATTTCTTCCTATTTGAGAAAAATTACCAAATTAACCTTTTTATTCCCTAAAATAACTGGTATAATGTATACTAGGTGATAATATGAATAAGACTAAGATAGTGGCTACCATAGGGCCAGCCAGCCAAGAAAAAGAAACACTAAAACAAATGATACTAGCGGGAATGGATGTTGTGCGTTTAAACCTAAGCCATGCTAGCTATGATTTTTGTTTAGATATTGCAGACAAAATAAAAGAACTAAACAAAGAACTTAAAACCACAGTAGCGATTATGATCGACTTAAACGGTCCAGATATTCGTATTGGCAAACTTACAAATGGAAAAGCCCATTTAAAAACCGGAGATAAAATAAGAATTTATATGGATGGTATTACAGGAGATGAAACCAAATTCTCTATTAGTTATCCAAAACTTATCGACGATATTAAATACAATACCAAACTTTTATTACGCGAAGGAAAAATAGAACTTAGTGTAGTAGACAAAGAACTTAACTATATTTTATGTGAAGTTATAACAGGCGGAGATATAGAAAGTGGAGATGGCATTAGTATTCCAGAAATCAAACTTAAAATTCCATTTCTAAATAGAAAAGATAAAGATGATATTTTATTTGCCCATAAAATGAAAGCAGACTTTTTAGCACTTTCTTATGTAAATACAGCAGAAGATGTCTTAGAAGTAAATGATTTACTTATTGAAATGGGAGACGACCATATTGGACTTCTAGCCAAAATAGAAAAAGAAAGTGCGGTAGAAGAAATCGATGAAATCATCAAAGTCAGTGATGGTATTATAGTAGCCCGTGGTGATTTAGGTGTAGAAGTACCTATGGAAAGAATTCCTGGTATTCAAAAAAGCATCATCAGTAAATGTCATCTCATGGGAAAAGTAAGTTTAATCGCTACAGAATTTTTATCTTCTATGGAAAACGATACACGTCCTACAAGAGCAGAAGTATCTGATGTAGCCAATGCGGTTATTGATAGTACAGATGGTATTGTTTTATCAGGAGAAACAACCATCGGTAAATATCCTATTGAAACCGTCATGATGATGGATAAAATTATTGATTCAGCAGAAGGAGATATCAATTATTATGAACTTCTAGACAAATCAATGCGTAGTGAAAAACAAGATGTAACAGGTTCTTTGGTTTATAGTGTTACAGAATGTGCAAACCGATTAAAAACGAAAGCCATTATCGCACCTACTATGAGTGGATATACAGCCCGTAAAATGAGTCGTTTTAGACCAAGCTGTCCAATCATTGCCGTATCCCCTGACGAAAACACGGTAAAAAGTTTAGCACTGCACTTTGCTGTAAGAGGTGTTCTTATTGATGACATTGGTAATTTTGATAAAATTGTTACAATATCTAAAAGAGTAACCAAAGAGTTGATTCCTTTAGAAAGAGGAGACAAACTCATCATCACAGGAGGATATCCATTTACAGAAGTAAAACATACGAACTTTATGAAAATAGAAGAAATATAAAATAAAAGAATAAAAGGTGATATTATGTATAATCTTGGAGAACAATTCACATTTGATTATAACAAGTCAAAAGCAGCTTCAAAAGCAGTCATTCAAGGTAAAAAATATAGAATTACAGTCCTAACAGAACGTTTGGTTCGCCTAGAATATAATGCAGAAGGTATTTTTGAAGACCGTCCAACTGAACAAATTTTATATAGAAATGTAGCGGTTCCTCTTTATCAGTTTAAAGAAAATGAAATGTATTTAGAAATAAAAACAAAATATTTTAGATTGCTTTATACCAAAGAGAAACCTTTTACAGGAAACAGATTCAATCAAATGGCAAATTTCCGTATTGAACTTTTAAATACAGAAAACATTTGGTATTTTGGACATCCAGAAGCAAGAAACTATGGAGCCCCTTATTTAAATCTTATGGATAATAAAGGAAAAATAAAGTATCAAAAAAGTTTGTATTCTCTAGATGGTTTTACAAGTATTGATGATTCTAAAAGTAAAATCATAGAACAAACAGGTACTTTAATTGATAGAAGCATTGAAGAAATAGATACCTATGTCTTTCTATATGGAACTGACTTTGAAGCTTGTTTAAGAGATTATTTTTTGGTAACTGGTGCACCTGCACTTCTTCCAAGATATGCTTTTGGAAACTGGTGGAGTAGAAATGTACCTTACAATGATGAGTCTCTGCACGAACTTGTCGCAGAATTTGAAAAACAAGAAATTCCTTTATCCATTATTTTGTTAAATCCAGATTGGCACCTTCGTAGTTATGGAAAACAAAATGCCTTACATACTGGTTTTACCTTTGATTCTTCTAAGTTTTCATCTCCAACCGATATGGTAAGTTATCTGCATACCAAAGGCATTCGTTTAGGACTCTCTGTCAATCCAACAGAAGGCTTTTATCCATACGATACCTATTATGATAAAGCCAAAGGATATTTAGAGGCAGATAAAAATGGAATTATCCCTTTTAATGCTTTAGATCCAAAAACAATGGATGTGTATTTAAAACTATTTATTCATCCACTTGATAACTTTGGTATTGATTTCTATTTTATCGATATTGAGAATGATAAAGATATTAAAAATCTTTGGGCTTTAAATCACTATCACTTTTATGATATGATGAGAGACTATAAAAGAAGACCCATGCTACTTAGTAGAAATGCAGGTATTGGTGCCCATCGTTACCCAGCCTTGTATTCTGGAAAAACAGTTGTTAGCTGGGAAACTTTAAAACAAATTCCTTTCCATAATGGAGCGGCTACCAATCTTGGTGTCAGTTTCTGGAGCCATGATATTGGTGGATACTACAAAGGAACAGAAGACAATGAATTGTATACAAGATATGTACAGTTAGGAACCTTCAGTCCTATCTTAAAGTTTGGCTCTGAAAAAGGGAAATATTATAAAAGAGAACCATGGAAATGGTCTGTTAAAACTTATGAAATTGTAAAAGATTATTTAAACTTAAGACACCGAATGATTCCTTATCTTTATACAGAAGCTTATAATTATCATGCCAAAGGCATTCCTTTAATGGTTCCTATTTATTATAAATTTCCAGAACTTTATGACGATGAACTTTATAAAAATGAATACTATTTAGGAAGTCAAATCTTTGTATCTCCAATCGTATCTAAAAAAGATTATGTCATGAATAGAGTTATCCACAGGATTTTTATGCCAGAAGGCACTTGGTATGACTTTGTAACAGGAAAAAAATTCCCAGGGAATAAAAGATATGTATCTTTCTTCAAAGACAATGAATATCCTGTCTTTGTAAAAGAAGGTTCTATTCTAGTACTTGGTGATAATGAAAACGTCAATGATACAACGCCGCCCAATGCTTTAGAGATACAAATCTTCCCAGGTAAAAGTAATTCTTATACTTTGTATGAAGATGATGGACTTAGTGATCTTTATAAAAAAGGATATTATTTAAAAACCAATATCGATTACAATTATTTACCAAGTAACTATACTGTAATTGTAAGAGCTTTAGAAGGAAAAAGTGGGATTGTTCCACCCACTAGAAATTATACCTTCCGTTTCCGTAATACAAAAAAATCAAATGATGTGACAGTTTATTTTGGAGGAGAAGTGATTTCTTCTAAAACCTATGTAGATGGTACAGATTTTATTGTAAAAGTAGAAAATGTAAATACAATTGGTCAGTTAACCATTAACTGTAAAGGAAAAGATATTGAAATAGATGCTGTACGTATTATTAATGATGAAATCGGTTCTATTATTTCAGACTTACAAATTGAAACAGAATTAAAAGAAAAAATTGATACCATTATATTTAGTGATTTAGCGCTCAATAAGAAGAGAATTGAGATTAGAAAACTTAAAAATAAAGGATTAGAACCAAAATTCGTCAAATTATTCTTAAAATTACTTGAATATGTAAGCACAGTGTAATATAATAATATATAGATTGAATGGCAATGAAAAAGAGTAGTAATTAGAAAGAACGATACTAAGAGAAAAAGTGGTTGGTGAAAACTTTTATTCTTCTTCTAATGAACTTGCTTTGGAGCCACTACATTATGTAGCGTACCTTTGCGTTAAAAAGAAAAGAGCATAAAGTATTATGAAATAAGGTGGTACCGCGGGGAAACTCGTCCTTATCCATAATGCTTTTTTGTGTATATAGGAGGAATCATATGAATGAAGTTTATTTTGCACTTGGTGCTTTTATCAGTATTTATTTGCTCTATTTAATTTTAATTGTTTTAAGAAAAAAAGGATTAGATAATTTTGAAAATAGTACAGAAATGTTATTTTTAAAAAAGAAATATCATATTAAGGTAACTGCGCAAAATGCCAAATCACTTGCACACACAGTCGCAGTTTCCAATGCTTTGGTCGTATCACTTACTCTTTTATGTGTAAGTATGATAGATAATTTACCATTAAAAATCGTAGTTGCGATGGGTGTTCTTGTACCTATGATTCTAGTTGTCTATTCCCTTATAGGAAAGATTTATCAAAAGAAGGAGAGAAAAAAACATGTATAATTTTACAAATATAGAACCTAAATGGCAAAACATCTGGTCTGAAAAGAAAAGTTTTGAAGCCGAAATGAATCCAAATAAGAAAAAAACTTATATTTTAGTAGAATTTCCTTATCCATCAGGAGCTGGACTTCATGTCGGACATGTCCGCAGTTATACTGCTTTAGATGTAGTTTCAAGATACCATAGACTTAAAGGGGAGAATGTTCTATTCCCAATGGGATGGGATGCTTTTGGTTTACCAGCAGAACAATACGCAATTAAAAACCATATTCATCCAAAAGATGCAGTTCGTGAAAACATCAAAGTATTTAAATCACAAATCCAAAAATTAGGAATTTCTTTCGATTGGAGCAAAGAAATCAATACAACAGATCCAGAATATTATAAATGGACACAGTGGCAATTTCTAAAATTTTACGAACATGGACTTGCTTACAAAGATAAGAAATCTATCAATTGGTGCCCAAACTGTAAAATAGGACTTTCCAATGAAGAAGCATCAGGTGGTGTTTGTGAACGTTGTGGAAGCAGTGTTATCCAAAAAGAAAAAGAACAATGGATGCTTAAAATGAGTGCTTATGCAGAAGATTTATTAAAAGGTCTTGACGATACTAAATTTCAAGAAAAAATCAAAACAGCCCAAGTAAATTGGATTGGAAAAAGTGTAGGGGCAGAAGTATCATTTTCTGTAAAAGATGCCGAAGACATTTTAAAAGTCTTTACAACAAGACCGGATACTCTTTTTGGTGTAACCTTTATGGTTATTGCGCCAGAACATCCTATACTTGAAAAATACAAAGATCGTATTGCCAATATGGATGAAGTAAATGCCTATAGAGAAGTCAGTAAACAAAAGAGTGCTTTTGAGAGAACGGAACTTGTCAAAGATAAGACAGGCGTTGAACTAAAAGGACTTACTGCTATACATCCTCTTACAAATAAAGAAATTCCTGTTTGGATTTCTGACTATGTTATGATGGAATACGGAACAGGAGCCATTATGGCTGTTCCTGCTCATGATACAAGAGATTATGAATTTGCGAAAAAATTTGGCATCGATATTATACCTGTTATAGAAGGTGGAAAAGAAGGCGAAGCTTATGTAGGGGATGGACTTCATATCAATTCTGACTTCTTAAATGGTTTAAATAAAGAAGCCGCAATCGAAACAATGCTTGCTTATTTAGAGGACAAGAAAATAGGAACGAAAAAAGTCAATTATAGATTACAAGACTGGGTATTCTCACGTCAAAGATTCTGGGGAGAACCAATTCCTATGGTGTACTGTGAAACTTGTGGATGGGTACCTGTAAAAGAAGAAGACCTTCCTATCTTACTTCCAGATGTAGCCAAATATGAACCAACAGATAATGGAGAAAGTCCACTTGCAGATATTGAAGAATTTGTACATACCACTTGTCCAAAATGTGGAAAAGACGCACGAAGAGAAACCGATACGATGCCAAACTGGGCAGGATCTTCTTGGTACTGGCTTCGCTATATGGATCCACATAATACAGACTCTTTTGTTTCAAAAGAAGCCTTAGACTATTACGGAAAAGTAGATCTATACAATGGTGGTATGGAACATGCTACAAGACATTTATTGTATGCAAGATTCTGGAATCAATTTCTATATAATATAGGTTTAGTTCCTAACAAAGAACCTTTTGAAACAAGAATTGCCCATGGTATGATTCTAGGACCTAATGGCGAAAAAATGAGTAAATCAAAAGGAAATGTTGTCAATCCAGACGATATAGTAAAAGAATATGGAGCCGATGCTCTTAGAACCTATGAAATGTTTATAGGAGACTATGAAAAAGAAGTAGCATGGAGTACCAATGGATTAAAAGGATGCAAAAGATTCTTAGACCGTGTTTGGCATTTACAAGAAATCTTAAATGACAAAGAAGGGTATACAAATGAAACTTTGGTACATAAAACAATCCAAAAAGTAACACACGATTATGAAAACCGTAAATACAATACAGCAGTATCTGCTATGATGATTTTATTAAATGAATATGAAGCGATGAAAACAATTTCAAAAGAAGATTTATATATCTTTATTAGATTATTAAATCCTATCGCACCACATATGACAGAAGAAATCAATGAAAATGGTAAATTTGGAGAAGCTTTATATACATTGGCCTGGCCAGAATATGAAGAAAGTAAAACAATAGATGACAAATTTGAGATGGTTGTCCAAGTATCTGGAAAAGTAAGAGGAAAAGTAGAGGTATCTTCTAGCACTTCTAAAGAAGAAATGGAAGCGCTTGCTCTTGCAATTGACAATGTACAAAAACATACAGAGAACAAAACAATCGTAAAAGTGATTGTCATTCCTAATAAACTTGTGAATATTGTAGTAAAAGATAATTAAAAAGCATTTCTTAGAAATGTTTTTTTTGCTATTTGATATTTTATATGTCGTAAATTGTTTACATATAAGAGAAGGCTATGTTATAATTGAAATATAAAAAAATATAGGAGTGACGCATGTGGTTACAGGTTGTGAAAAAGAAAAACAAGAAATAGAAAGTCGATGTAAGCAAAAAGGCTTTACTTTAATAGAGCTTTTAGCAGTAATAGTCATACTTGCTGTGATAGCCCTTATCGCAACACCTATTATAGTAGGTGTTATCAATAAAGCCAAAAAAAATTCTTTTATGGATACAGCGTATGGAGTCGTAGAAGCAGGAAAGCTATATTATGCTAAAAATTTAGCAAGTGATACCTTTGGAGGCAAAAATTTTAATTTTAACGAAGAAACAAAAGAGTTAGGTGTTTCTGGAGAAAAACCTGATGGTGGAACTTTTTTAGTAAGTGCCGAAGGACAAATGGTTATGGCTGTTTATGATAAAGCAAAAAATTGGTGCGCTAAAAAAGAATATAACCAAGAAAAAATTACGGTTGAAAAATATAATGAAAAAGATTGTGTTGCAGGAAGACTTCCAAGAAAAATAGAGTTTGATACAGCCAAAGGTGTTAACAAACCTCTTCTTTTCTCAGATATGACACCCGTTGTTTGGAATGGAACAGAATTTGTAGAAACAACCAAAGAAGATGCAGCTTGGTATGATTATAGTAATAAAAAATGGGCCAATGCTAGAACCAAGGATGGCAGTTACTGGGTATGGATTCCAAGATATGCTTATAAAATAACCAGTGGATTTCATTCTAATCAAACAGGAACTATTGATATCAAGTTCTTAAAAGGTACAACCAACGAAACTGTAGATGGTACCAAAATAGAAACAACTGGATATACAGTAGGAACCAAAGATACAAGTACAAATTATTTCCTACAACCTGCCTTTGCTTTTGAAGACAGCAATGCCGGATTCTGGATGGCGAAATATGAACCAACTGCAGCAGAAGGGGTAACCACTGTTACTGGTGGATGTAAAGGAGACAATGTAACAAACAAAACAGTTAAAATTGTTCCTAATGCTACCTCATGGCGTTGTATCAATGTAAATAATGCTTATACAGTTTCTAAAAATATGAAAGATAAAGAAGCGTATGGATGGATGAATAACGAAGTCGATACCCATCTTATTAAAAATACAGAGTGGGGTGCTGTTTCTTATTTATCAAAATCACAGTATGGAGCAAATACAGAAGAAGTTTGGAATAATACCTATAAACAATTTCAAACAGGATGTTCTGGTATAAGTGTAAGCTCTGCTAGTGAAGATACATGTACACAATATTCTACAGCAAATGGACAAAAAGCAAGTACTACACATAATATCTATGGTGTCTATGATATGAGTGGAGGCGCTATAGAAAGAACTGCTTCTTATGTAAATAATGATGTGTCTTACCTCTCTGATTTTGGAGCAAGTTTAAAAAATGAAAAAGAGAGTAAATACAAAAATGTTTACAGCAAAGGTACTGGCAATACAGCTGCCGCAAATTATGAAGCCAATAAAAACGTATATGGAGATGCCGTATACGAAACAAGTAATGCAGCAGACGGCGATAAAAGCTGGTACAATGATTATTCTATTATGCCATCTTCCAATCCATTTTTCACACGTAGTAATGACTATAGTGGTGGTGGTAGCTCTGGTGTATTCACTTTTAATGGTACAGCAGGAAATGATGATGTATATTATTCTTTTAGACCTGTTGCTTTCCCACTATAAAAATCAAAAGCTTTCTAGTATATAGAAAGTTTTTTTGAACATAAAATACACTCTTTGCATACGATACATTGAGGTGATATGTTTGACTTTTTTAATCACAGCGTCGCTTTTATCCCTCTCTATCTGTCTAGATAGTTTTTTGGCCCTCTTTTCCTACGGAGCCAGTAAGATCAGAATTCCTATTTCATCCTTTTTGATAATAGATCTGATAGGTACTTTAACTCTTTTTTTATCACTTTATGTAGGCACGTTTTTAAAACAATGGATTCCTTATGATATATTGCCAATACTAAGGTTTCTCATTTTAGTATTAATGGGAACTGTAAGATTATTTGATAGTTTTATTAAATCTTACATCAAAAAGTATGGCACCATTAACAATCACGTTCGCTTTTCTTTTTTTAACTTACATTTTATTTTAGAAGTATATTCAAGTCCTTTAGAGGCAGATGCGGATGCTTCTTTAGAACTCACACCAAAAGAAGCCATTATACTTGGATGTGCTTTATCACTAGATGGACTTTTGATTGGAGTAGGGGCAGCCTTTACAGAGATTTCTATATCTCTTACTGTTTTCCTAACCTTTATAATAGGATTTCTTTTTTCCTATTTTGGATATGAAATCGGTAGAAAAATGGCTACCAAACTCCCATTTGACTTTTCTTTTTTGAGCGGCTTTTTTTTGCTGTTACTGGCTTTTCTAAATCTTTAGAAAAGTCTTTTTCTTTTCTATTTAAAAATATGGTAAAATAAATAACAGGAGGCTTTTATGAAAACAAAAGAAACAACTGATTTATATAAATATGAAAAAGAACTATACGAGGCAGGTATAGAATATATAGGAGGCGTTGATGAAGTCGGAAGAGGCCCTTTAATTGGACCTGTTGTGACAGCATGCGTCGTACTACCAAAAGACTTTGTTTTAGAAGGACTCAATGATTCTAAAAAATTAACAGAGAAAAAAAGAGATATGTATAATGCTTATATTTTAGAGCATGCTTTAGCCATCGGTATCGGAGAGTGTTCCCCGGAAGAAATAGATACTTTAAATATCTATGCAGCAACACAAGACGCAATGAAAAGAGCCATTGGTGAAGTACAAAAACAAGTTTCTTTAGAACATATTCTAATTGATGCGATGCCTCTTTCCTTAGAAATACCTACAACTTCTATTATTAAGGGGGACGCAAAAAGCATTAGTATAGCGGCAGCTTCTGTTGTTGCAAAAGTAAAAAGGGATGCGATGCTGTATGAACTTGATCAAAAATATCCACAATATGGATTTAAAAATCATAAAGGATATCCTACTAAAAAACATGTAGAAGCCATTGAAACCTATGGATTAATAGAAGGATACCGTAAAAGTTATGGACCTGTCAAAAGAGTATTGGAAGGAGCGTGTGCATGCCAAAAGTAACAATAGAAGTACCCTCAGCTTTAGAACTTGCTTTAGCTTATAATAAAGAAGTACAGTGGAGTCGTAAAAATATTTTCTACATTCTTAAACTTGCCCTTTTAGATATATTGGTTCTCTTATTATTTGGCTATTTACTTTATAAAAAAGAGATTGTCTTTATGATCATCGCACTGATTGCCTTTTTGTTTATTACCCTTTGTCTTTGGTATCTTTTTTATGAATACAAAACAGTAAGAAAGATTTTGTCAAATCAGGAAGTACCAAAAGAAAAAAATACATATACATTTACAGAAAAACAATTTACGTGTAATGACAAATCCTTTTCTTATCAAAAAATAAAGAAGGTACAACAAACAAAAAATTATTTAGCGCTTTATATAGAAGAGACTTGTTATATCATTCCTTATCAAAAAGAAAAAGAAGCATTAAATCCTTATATGAAGAACTTAAAAAAAGAATTAAAGAAACAATATATACTTTATAGGTAGGTGAAAAAATGAAAGATTTATTAATATCCCATATTGAAGATGTAGATGGCTTAAGTCCTGTCATTCTATTAAAACTTTGTCAAAGAGATTTTGATTATAAATTATTAGAAATAAAAGAAGTAGAGCCTTATTTAAACCAACTGTTAGAAGAAGATTTAACGCAGTATGAAAACATTTACATTACAGACTTAACGGTACCTGAAGAAATTTATAAAAAAATACAGGTGCATCCTTGTCAACAAAAGTTCAAAGTCTTTGATCATCATAAAACACATTTGTACGGAAATGGGTACCCAAATGTTATAATTGATACAAAAGAGTGCGCAACGACTTTATTCTATCAATATTTGAAAAATAAATATCCAAATACAGATATAGGAAAGCAAAATGTCAAAGAGTACATAGAACATGTCAAAGATTTAGATATTTGGCTTTGGGTAGCGAAACAAAATGAAACAGCGCCCAAACTAGGTTCTTTATTTGGGTTTTATGGAGAAGAAAAATATATAGAAAAAACATATAAGAGATTACAAGAAGAAAATACATTTACATTTAATGATTTTGAACAAGAATACTTTATATTAGAAGAAGAAAAGAAAAAAAAGTATATAGAAAAAAGAGAAGATAAAATGTTTTTTATTAAAATAGAAAACTATAAAGCAGGTGTTTTATTTGCTGAAAAGTACCGCAATGAAATGGCAGAAGTTCTTTCTCAAAAATATCCTATGTTAGATATGATTATTACCATTAATGTAAACGGAGGTATTAGTTTTAGAACCATAAAAGAAGACGTTGATTTATCCCTTTTTGCTTCTAAGTATGGAGGAGGAGGTCATGCCAAAGCAGCGGGAGCTCCTGTTACGATAGAAATGAAAGAAAATATTTTAAAACAAATTTTGAAAGGTTGTGAAATGGATGCAAGTAGATAAAGTGGTAGTAGGCAGTTTAAGAGAAAACTGTTACTTGATAGAAAAAGAAGGACATCTCCTGATTGTGGATCCTGGCGATGAAGCTGTTAGAATCAAAGAACAAATAGGAAACAGAAAAGTAGAAGCTATTTTAATTACACACCACCATTTTGATCATATAGGTGCTTTAGAAGAATTAAGAACATTTTATGATGTACCTGTTTATTCTAACGACAATTTAGAAGAAAAGGAATATAAAATAGGATCATTTACTTTTACTGTAATTGATACCAAAGGACATACTGACGATTGTATTACCTTTTACTTCAAAGAAGAAAAAGTGATGTTTGTGGGAGACTTTCTATTCAAAGGTACCATTGGTAGATGTGATTTAGAAAACAGTAGTATTTCAGATATGAAAAAAAGTATTGAAAAAATAAAGGAATATCCAGATGTGATTGTATACCCTGGACATGGCAAGGAAACCACTCTTGCAGAAGAAAAGCAAACCAATCCCTATTTATAAGAAGACGTAAAGTCTTTTTTTTTATAAAAATAAAAATATATAAAAATAAGTCGAATTGTAAGTGTGAATGCCTCCTATACAATAAAAATCATTTATGGTATAATTTCAGTGAAAGTAGAGGAGGAAAAAAATGAGTTGTAAAGATAAAAAAGGATTTACCTTAATAGAACTGTTAGCAGTTATTGTCATATTAGCGATTATTGCTTTAATCGCAACCCCCATTATTGTAGGAGTCATTAACAAATCTAAAAAGAATGCGTTTATGGATACTGCTTATGGGGTAGTGGAAGCCGGCAAATTATATTATGCAAAGAACTTCGGTAATGATGCTTTTACTGGCAAAACATTTACATTTCCAAATGATGCTGAAGATTTAAAACTATCAGGAGAAAAACCAGGAGGAGGTTCTTTAGAAGTAACAGGCAAAGGAAAACAAATTCTAGCCATCTATGATAAAGGAAAGAATTGGTGCGTTACAAAAGGAGAAGCCGATTCAAAAGTCACCGTTTCAAAATATGAAGAAGGAAAATGTGGTGGAGCAGGGGAAGAAGAATTAAAACTACCTACTGGTCTAACCAAAGGAACAGCCATTTACTTAAATCCAGAAACAAAAAAAACATGCAATGAAGCAGATGCAGTAAGTACAGCAGGAACCAAAACAGGATGTATGAAGTGGTATGTGTATAAAGACAATGGAGATGGAACGTATCAGTTAATACTAGACCATAATACAACGGCAAAGGTTGTTTGGAATTCAAGTGGAAATAGGGAAGACGGAATGGGAGAAGTGGCGCAAGCTTTAGAAACAGATACCCGTACATGGGATTCCAGTTTGGATGCAAGGATAATCAGTGCCTTTGAAATCGCTGAAATTACAGGCAATTCTGCATTTACTGCTGATGCTGGTGACTGGTATTATTTTGATGGCAATGCTAAAAACCAAACAGTTACGACACCAGGAGGGAGTGCTTATGCATGGCTCTTTGATTATACAAATAATTGCTTAATTTATGGATGCAGTGTAGCAGAAAATTCAA
The DNA here is from genome assembly GCA_028693035.1 of Bacilli bacterium. Lineage (GTDB taxonomy): Bacteria > Bacillota_I > Bacilli_A > RF39 > UBA660 > RUG12867. The sequence goes on from JAQUWE010000009.1 coordinate 32,903, forward strand.
TTTATGGATATTGGACAAGTACACTCGCAACAGGTACTCCAATCCATTCTGCTTGGTATGTGAATAGCTATGGTAGGATGGAACATGTAATTATTACCTATGCTGGTATGACCTACTTTGGCGTACGCCCTGTTATAAAAGTATAAATATAGAAAAAACATTTGCAGATTTGCAGATGTTTTTTTGTATGGTAGCTAAGAGGATTTATAAAATTATATAGAAAACTCATTTCATTAAGCCTATTTATAGGTATTCATTTCATTTTAGGTCAATGTACCATAATTTCCCATCGTATACGCATAATTTTAACATATTTAAAAGATATAATGTTTATAGAAGGGAGGCAAGCCTATAAGAAATAAAGCAAAAGAATCGATATAAGTAAAGGATTGAATAAAGAAAAAAAGTTCTTCCACAATTTCCCATACTTTTCGCATATTTTTAACACAATTTAAAGATATAATGAAAATACAAGGAGGTGATAGAGATAAGAAAAAGAAGAAAAAATAAATTTAGAAATTCAATCCAAATAAATAAATATAAAACAAACTCCTAATAAAAACGATAAGAAAGGAAGTGGTATATGAGTAGAAAAAATCAGTAAATAATGTTATACTACTAACGAGGTGTAAATTATGTATAAAATTTGTTTAGTAGAAGATGAAGAAAATTTAAATAATTTAATCAAATCTTACCTAGAACGCGAGAACTATGAAGTAGTAAACTTCTATAATGGAAATGACGCGATTGACTACGTAGGAAATGAAGTCCATCTTTGGATTTTAGATATTATGCTTGGTGACAATGTTACAGGGTATGATATTATAAAAAAAATTAGAGAAACAGATAAGGATGTTCCAGTTATCTTTACTTCAGCTAGGGACCAAGACATTGATAAAATTATTGGTTTAGAGCTTGGAAGTGACGATTACATTACAAAACCATATTCTTCTAAAGAACTTGTTCTCAGAGTAGGAAGAATTATTGAAAGGGTTTATAAGAATGTAACAAGGGTAAAAGAATATGAAACTTACAAAATAGATGAAGATAAAAGAATTTGCCTAGATATAGAAAAAGAAATCAACTTAACGACTTTAGAATTTGACTTACTATTACTATTTATTAACCACAAAAACAAATCCTTTAGCCGTGATGATATTCTAAAATATATTTGGGGAGATGACTATTTTGGAAGCGATAGGGTGGTAGACGATTTAGTTAGAAGATTGCGCAAAAAGATGCCAAAACTTCATATAGGAACCATTTATGGGTTCGGGTACCGCTTATCATGAAAACATATACTAGAAATTTACCACAGCAACTCTTATCTATTGCAATTACAATCTTTGGCGTTATTTTTATCAGCTTAGGACTGGTTCTACCAAAAGTACTGGTTCCTATCTATGAGAAAAATATTTACCGCTATTTAAAAGAACCCTTAGTTCTGATTCAAAATAATCTTGACCGTGATACATTAGAAACAGACATTTGTTATCTATATGTAGTAGATGGACAAGATATCATTCATTCTGATAATTTGAATAAAATTATTGGAGCATCTGCTGAACAGATTTTAAAAAAAATAGATCACTCATATGGTAAATTTAAATACTATGGGAAGACGTACTATTATAATACTTCCTATAATGATAATATCAAAAGAGTTGCCATTACAGGAGACGGATATATAGAACAAATAAAAGATGACATTTTATTTGCCATCCTACCAACTTTGTTTATTACATTCGTCTTAGTAATGGGACTTATCCTACTTTGGTCACGTAAACTCGTAGTCAAAATAGGACATTTAAGAGACAAAATCGTCAACATAAATAATGATGATTATGTCGATACTTATAATTATGAAATAGATGATGAATTTAAAGCTTTATCTGTTGCTATCGATAACATGCGCAATTTCTTAAAAGAAAATGAGCAATATAAAAGCCAAATGTATCAGAATATATCGCATGATTTTAAAACTCCTCTTACTGTCATGAAATCTTATATTGAGGCTGTTGACGATGGTGTTGAAGATGAAAAAGAAGCCATGAAAATTATTAAAGAACAAATTGAAAAATTACAAATAAAAGTACACTCCTTACTATACTTAAATAAACTTAACTATATACAAGACTCAAACAAATTTTTATGTGAAAGAATTGACATTGTAGAAGTTTTAAAGTCATCTATGGAAAATTTTAAAGTACAAAGACCAGATATCAAGTGGAAAATAACCATTGCCGATAAAAAAACTCTCTTTAGAGGCAACTTTGATATGTGGGAAGCTATTATAGATAATATACTCAATAACTTCATTCGCTATGCGGATAAAGAAATTCATGTAACAATAAAAAATAATCGAATAACTCTCTATAACGATGGAACTAACATTGACGAAAATATATTAGATGATATCTTCACTCCTTACAAAAAAGGTATCAAAGGCCAGTTCGGGTTAGGACTTTCCATCGTACGAAAAACTGTTGCTTTATTAGGTTATGAAGTAACCGTAAAAAATGAAAAGAAAGGAATCAGTTTTATTATAAAATAAAAACATTAAGGCTATACTCCCCTTAATGTTTTTTTTATGTAAATGTGTACAAAAAAAATAGATTTTACAATCTATTTATGCTGCTTCAACTGTAGCTTGTTTTTTACTACCTTTTTTTAAAGTTCTAAGTTCTCTAGCACTTATTCTGATTTTTAATCCGTTATCTAAAGTTACAACTTGTAGGTTAGGTCTTTGTGCATGTCTTGTAGCGTTCAATGCATGAGATCTACGGTTACCCATAAGTGGTTTTTTATTTGTTACTTTAACTGCCATGTTATTTCCTCCTTAAAGTTTTAAATTTTCCTCGCTTTATAACTTTAACATATATTTATGATAAAGTCAAATATTTTATGCACAAAAGATGTTTTAAAGTAAGGGAATATAAATAAAAAATATGGAATAAGTTCTTTATAGTATATTTAATATGTTTTTACCTATAAACCTTTATATTTAATAAACAAAACACTTGTTTGTAAAAGTAATGAAAAAGTGACAAATTATGATATAATATAAAGTAATAAATGAGAAAGAAGGATTTCATGAAAAACGTATCTAGACCAGTTATAGGAATATTAGGAATCCCTGTTTGTGATGACGAGAGAGATGCTGTCATTGCTTTATTTAATGATTATAAGAACACGGTTGTCAGAAAGGGTTGTATTCCCTTTATGATATCTCCTTTGGCCAATACTGACTACATAGGAACCAGATTAAGAGATATTCCAGCATTAACAGAAACAGAAAAAGAAATGTATAGAGAAATGGTAGATATGTGTGATGGAGTTATCATTCCTGGGGGCTATCGTTTCTATGAATTCAATAAATATATTGCGCAGTATGCATTAGAAAAAGATTTACCAATTTTAGGTATTTGTATGGGTATGCAGATACTTGCGCAGCTTGGTAGAGATGATCACTGCCTTGTAAAGAATGAAACGGATACCAACCACAGACAAAAAAATGTAAAATATGTTCATAAAGTAAATATTATAGACGATACTTTATTAAAAAACAGTATCCAAAAAGAAGTGATCACTGTAAATAGTCTTCATCGTTATCATATAGGAGAAGTAAAAGGGTTTAAAGTTTCTGCTTATTCAGAAGATGGACTTATTGAAGGGATAGAACTTCCTAACAAAAATTTTGTAATAGGTGTGCAGTGGCACCCTGAAAAAATGACAGAGTATGATGAAAGTGCAGATCGTTTATTTGATACATTTATAGACGAATGCCAAAAATATAAAGTAAAAGAAAAAAAGTAAAAAAATAATATAGTTCAATAGAAAGAAAGGTGATTTCTATGCATTATACGCCCCTTTATATCAAAACGGATGGTTCACTACTAACGAGTATGATTCAGGTAAAAGATCTGATTGATTTCGCGGTAAAACACGAACTCAAATCTCTTTCTATTGCGGATCATTCTATGTATAATGTTATAGAATTCTATGAACGATGTAAAAAAGAGGGGATCAAACCAGTTATTGGTTTAGAAATCTCTTTAGATGATAAAAAAATGGTTTTATATGCTTTAGAGTATAAAGGATATCAAAATCTTTTAAAACTAGAAACCTTACAATCAGAAGGTAGTATTACCAAAGAAATGCTTTTAAAACATAGTAGTTCTTTATTACTTATTCTTCCTTATGTTTCTAAAGATTTAGAAGCAGAACTTTCTTCTATTTTTAAAACGATATGGATTGGATATAAAAATAAAGAAGAAAAAGAAAAAGTAGGGAGTGCAGGCATTTTTATGAGAGAGACCTGCTGTTTAGAAAAAGAAGCAGAAGGATATCTCCCTTATTTAGAAGCCATCTCTAAAGGTACTTTACTCATGAATGTAGAGCCCATTTCTACTCCAAGCTATTTGGAATTGGATCAAACACTATATCATGAAAACAACTATAAAATATATGACATGTGCAATGTAGTGATAGAAAAGAAAAACAATCTATTGCCTATTTACGAGTGTCCAGATCAAATGGATGCCTTTACTTACTTAAAAAAACTATGTATTGAAGGCATGCGTAGAATCTTTGGACAAAGTGTCCCTAAAGTGTATGCAGAGAGACTCAAATATGAATTAGATGTCATTCATAAAATGGATTTTTGTAATTACTTTTTAGTAGTATGGGACTATGTAAAATATGCCAAAGACCATGATATTTTAGTAGGTCCTGGAAGAGGAAGTGCGGCAGGTTCTCTTGTTTCCTATGCCTTAAACATTACCACCATTGATCCTATTAAATACAATTTGTTATTTGAAAGATTTCTAAATCCAGAACGTATTAGTATGCCCGATATTGATATTGACTTTGAAGATATTAGAAGAGAAGATATGATTGCCTATTGTATTTCTAAATATGGTTCTAAGAAAGTCGCACCTATTATTACATTTGGTACTTTAAAATCAAAACAAGCAATCAGAGATGTAGGAAGATGTATGGACATTCCTTTAAAGACGATTGATATGGTTTGTCATTATATAGATGCGAAACTTTCTTTGACACAAAATTTTAAAAATAATAATAAACTTCAAAAAATTATAAAGGATGAAAAAGAGCTTACTGCATTATATAAAGTTGCTATCAAGATAGAAGGACTTAAAAGACATAGTTCCATTCATGCGGCTGGCGTGGTTATGTCAAAAACAGATTTAGATGAAATCATTCCTTTAAATAAAAATCATTTAGCGTATTATACAACTGGATATTCTATGGAATACTTAGAATCTCTAGGACTTTTAAAAATGGACTTTTTATCCCTTACGACCCTTACGACCATTCATGACATGCTAAAAGAAATCAATGAAAATGAACATACTTCCTTAACATTTGATTCTATCGAAGAAGAAGATGGGGAAACCCTACGTTTATTTGAAACAGTTGATACCGTTGGAATTTTCCAGTTTGAATCAGAAGGCATGAAAAACTTTTTACGTAAATTGAAACCCAATACTTTTGAAGAAATTGTTTCTGCAATCGCCCTTTATAGACCAGGACCTATGGATAATATAGATTCTTATGTAAAAAGAAAAAATGGCGAAGAAAAAATAGAATACATTCATGATGATTTACTTCCTATTTTAAAACCTACATATGGTGTTATTGTATACCAGGAACAAATCATGCAGATTGCCTCTTCTATGGCAGGGTATTCTTATGGAGAAGCCGATATTTTAAGAAAAGCCATGAGTAAAAAGAAAGAACAAGTTTTATTAGGTGAAAAAGATAAATTCATTTCACAAAGTATAAATAAGGGGTATACAAAAGAAATTGCGACCAGAGTATACGACTTAATTTTAAAATTTGCCTCTTATGGATTTAATAAAGCCCATTCTGTTGCGTATTCTATGATTTCTTATAAATTTGCTTATTTAAAAGCACATTATCCAGCTTATTTTATGAAGAGTTTACTGGGTTCTGTTATTGGCAATGAAAAGAAAACTAATGAATATATCTATGCTTGCAAAGTTAGTAAAATTGAAGTATTAAAGCCTTGTGTCATAGAAAGTGACCAAGTCTATAAAATCGAAAATGGACAAATTCGTTTTCCACTTACGGGCATTAAAAATGTAGGAAAAATGGCTGCAGTAGGACTGATAGAACAGCGAAAGCTTTCTCCTTTTATAGATATATATGATTTTATTGCTCGCTTATATTCTAAAACCATTCATAAAAAAGTGCTAGAATCGTTTATATATGCAGGTGCTCTTGCATGTTTTGGTTACAATAAAAGAACTTTAATTGAAAATCTAGATGCTCTTATCAATTATGCAGAAGTTGTTAAAAATTCTTCTTATGAATTTGCACTACAACCAGAAATGATTTTCTATGAAGAGTATTCTAAAAATATCCAAATGGAAAAAGAATTAGAAGTCTTTGGCTTCTACTTAAGTGATCATCCAGTCACACATTTTAAAAACATCTACAAAAATACCATTCCTTTACAAAAAATTCCTATGTATTTTGATAAAAATATTTCTATTATTGTACATGTGGATAGAATGAAAGCCATTCAAACCAAAAAGGGAGACACGATGTGCTTTATTACAGGAAGTGATGAACTGACTTCCTTAGATCTTGTTTTATTTCCAAAAGTATATGAAAGAAATAGTGAAATAGAAATAGGGGATCTTATTTTAATAGAAGGCAAAGTAGAAAAAAGACTAGACCAATACCAATTCATTGTGAGAACTGTGCAGTCTTTAAAAGACAACATATAAAAAAAATAGCGTTTTCGCTATTTTTATTTGGTTAAATCTTCATATCCTTTTTTAATTTTAGAATCATTGATTTCTAATTTATATTTTTTAGTTCTAATTTCTACCCAAGTTTTAGTAGTAAGCTCTGTATCATCTGTTAATTTTTTAGTTACAATTTTATCGATAATATCATCTTTTACTTCTTTTAAAGCTGGTTTTTCTTTTTGGCTAACTCTTAAAATAACATGGTAACCATAAGTACTTTCAACAGGTTCTTTTGTATATTCTCCATCTTTTAAACCAGTAAGTGCATTATAGAAAGGTTCTACAACAGAGTCTTTTGTAACATTTTCAATAAGACCACCATTTTTCTTACTTCCTGTATCATCACTATTCTTTTTTGCTAAGTTTTCAAAAGAAGAACCATCATTTAAGTCTTTGATTAATTTTTCTGCTTTTTCTTTTGCTTTCTCTTTTTCTTTTGTCTTTTCTTCTTCTGTCATATCATCTTTTACACTAGGTGTGATTAAGATATGGCGTGCTGTAAGTTCTCCAGCAATGTCTGATTCATAATAATCATTAATTTCATCATCAGATACATTTTCTTTTAAATAATTTTTAACAACTGTATTTTTTTTAACATCTAAGATTAAAACTTCTAATAAAGCATTTTCATCTTTATATCCAGCATTTTTAATAGCACTACTGAAGTCTTGCCCAGCTGATGTGTATTGTGATTTCAATTGCTCTAATTGTGAATTGGCTTCACTTTTAATAGTATCAGTGGTTTCTACTTCTTTATTTGCAATAAAGGTATCAATCATATTGACAAAGAGACTTGTTCCTCCTTGTTCTTTTAAACTGCTGTAAAGTTCTTCCGCTGTTACACTTTTTCCCTCTATTTTTCCTACGACTTCTTCACCGTTTTTAAGTTTTGCTATTTTCCCACAACCTGCTGTGGAAAGAAGGCAAATACATAAGAAAACAGCTACGATTTTTTTATTCATTTTGTTTCTCCTTCCAATGTATTTCTATACATGTAATATCATAACAAAAAAAAACAAAAATTACAATATTTTTACCCAAAGTACGCACACCTTTGCCGAATTTCCATAGAATACTGTGAACAAACAAAAAGGAGGAATGATTTTATGTGTTGTAATACAGGTGTTTCAGGATCAGCAATTGTTCTAGTATTATTCATACTTTTAATCATAATACTTGGGGCATATATCTAAGCCCTTAGAATAGGAGGTAAACTTATGGCATGTAATAATAACGCATGTAACCAAACAGCTTCGGCTCCTGTTAGCAATAACTCTTGCGGCAATGGGGCTGGGTACATTATAATCATTGTATTATATATACTTTTGGCTATAATTTTAGGTTCATTTATTATTTAGTAGGAAAAAGGGGAGAAGATCCTCTTTTTTTTATCTTCTTTATAGGAATGAGAAAAGGAATAGACGAATTCCTTTTTTTTTGGTATAATGGTTTAGGTTTGAAACGAAAGAAAGGAGAATTTATGAGTAAAATTAAAATATTTAGTTTAGGTGGACTTAATGAAATCGGAAAAAATATGTACGTTATAGAAGTAGATCAAGATATTTTTATCTTTGACGCCGGACTAAAATATGCAGATGATCAATTGCTTGGAGTAGATTATATCTTACCCAACTATGATTATTTAAAAGAAAACAAAAATAGAATTATAGGTATTTTTATTACACATGGTCATGATGGCCAAATGGGAGCTATCCCAGATATTATGAGAGATATCCCAGAAATTAAAGTATACGGAACAAGATTTACAATTGAAATAATTAAAAAGGAATTAGAGGACGAGAAACTTAAAACAGACAATTTGATTGAGCTTAAAGCCAATCGTAAAATTGCTTTTGGAAAAAACAGTATTTTTCCAGTTTCCGTTACCCATTCTGTACCAGACTCTGTAGGATACGTTTTAAATACAGATCAAGGTGCGATTGTATATGCAGGAAACTATGTTTTTGATCCAACTATGATTGGACCTTATAAAACAGATATCGGTAAATTAGCTTATATTGGAAAACAAGGGGTTCTTTGTTTATTAGGAGAATCTTTGTATTCTGAAAAAAGTGGATTTACCTCTCCAAAACACCGTATTGCGGGAATGATAAGAGAAACACTTATTAAGAATGAAGGACGTATTTTAATCAATGTCTTTAATGCCCAAATCGCAAGAATTCAAGAAATATTTGATGAAATAACTTCTACAAATAGAAACGTTGTGATTTTAGGAAAAAGATTAGAATCGATTATTATGAAAGCAATCGATATGGAATATGTAAAATTTGATAAAGAAAGAATTCAAAATATCCGTCATGTAAATGATGAAGGTATTATTGTTTTAATTTCTGATGAAAGAGAAAAACTATTCTCAAACATGACAAGAATTACTAAAGGATATGATAAATTTATCAAATTAACAAGTGAAGATACAGTTGTATTCGCAACTTCTATCTATGATGGAATGGAAAAAAGTGCAACGAAAATATTTGATAAAATCGCACAACTTGGATGTAATTTAGTGATTATTTCTACTAAAAAGTATTTAGGACACCATGCTTCTAGAGAAGACATTATGCTTATGATTGATTTGATGCAACCAAAATATTATTTTCCAGTTATTGGAGAATATCGTCATCAAGTGGAAAATGCGAAAGATGCCATTCGTACAGGTATGGATGAAGATCATGTCCTTTTAAGATTAAATGGGGAAGTTGTAACTTTCCAAAACAAAGAACTTGTTCCTAATAATGAAAAAGTTAAAGTAGATGATATTTTAATAGATGGTAAAGCCGTTGGAGATGTTGGCGAACTTGTTATTAAAGATCGTGAACTTCTAAGTGAAAATGGAATTGTGATTGTAAGTGCAACAATAGATAGACAAACCAAAAAAGTACTTGCAGGACCTGAAATTTTAACAAGAGGTTTTATCTATGTTAAAGATAGTAGTGAACTTATTAAAGAATCAGAAAAGATTTCTTTAGATATTATCAGAGAAAACACCAAACCACACTATGTCGATTTTAGTAAAATAAAATCTAGTGTTCGTGATAAACTAGGAAAATATCTTTATAAAGAAACAGAATGTAAACCTATGATTTTAATTGTCATACAAGAAGTATAACTTGTATGGCTTTTTTTCATTTACACTTACTTTAAAATTCGCTATAATAGAGATAAGAATAAGAAGAAGGTGCTGAAATGAAACAAAAGACTTTTTTAAATGAGCAAGGATTTGCTATATCAGGTGTTATTTATTCACTACTTGTTTTGTTTGTAATTCTTTTGACAGCCCTTTTAACCCTTCTTTTAAATCAAAAGATTATTTTAGATAAAACAAACTTAAGTATATTGAATGGTCTTAATGGAGAAGCAGATGTGGCTTTCCGTTTTGATTATAAACATGTGATTGTCGCAAATAGTACCAAAGTACCAGGGTTTATTTTTGATCCTTTAGATGGGGTCAGTGTTGTCAGCAATAAAGACCAAAGAAAATTACCAAGCGCTAGTATCACCTATACATCTGCTCCAAGTTTTAATGGCGCTGAAAATGGTGTTTATAAAATTACCTATACAGCCAAGTATGGCATTTATGAAATCACAGAACAAAGAATGGTAGAAGTAACCGATGCACCTGCTACCTATGGATATGCGTATCAGGGAAGTATTTCAACATTTACAGCTCCTTCTAAAGGTTTATACAGATTAGAAGCATGGGGTGCGAGTGGAGGTGCTGCCAATTCTTTAATTGGTGGGTATGGAGGCTATGCCGTAGGTGTACAAAAATTAAATGCTGGAGATCCTTTATATGCAGCGGTTGGTGGTGCGGGTGCATCTAGTACAACAGCAGGCGGTGGCGCTGCAGGAGGGTATAATGGTGGAGGAACTGTTACTGCAAATAGTACTGTCAATCATGTAGCGGGAGCTGGTGGTGGAGCTACTTCCATTACGACCCAAAATAGAGGTGTTTTAGCCAATTTTTCTAGTAACAAAACAGAAGTTTTACTAGTTGCTGGTGGAGGCGGTGGTGGCCGCGACCAATCCAATCATGTGGCAGACGCTAGATGGGGTACTGGTGGAAATGGCGGAGGCTATAAAGGTTCACAGGCTATATCAAATAATGGAACGACTGTTTCTAATGTTGCCGTGGATAATGGTGGTACGCAAACGACTGGAAATGCTTTTGGAGCTGGCGGGAATGCTACAGGACACGCTGGTGGTGGAGGCGGTTACTATGGCGGAAACGCTGGTAACCAAGGGACTTACTACGGAGTGGGTGGTGCAGGTTCTGGCTACATTGGTGGTGTTATTTCATCCAGTGGTATTGAAAGAGCTATGTATTCCTATAATACCAATTATACAAGTAATACAGAAGATACAAAAACCTATAAAACAACAGCTATTTCTTCAAATAGTGTGGAAAACACAGCCAAATCAGGAAATGGTTATGTACGTATAACAAGTCTTGTAAGAGAAGTCCAATCAGAAAACTTACCTGTCTATACAGAGGAAGACCTTTATGCACATTATGATGGATATATAAGAGGCAGTAGTGGTACCCAGTGGCAAGATTTAAGTGGAAACAGAAGAAATGGAACTTTAAATGGTTTTACAAGTTCTTCCTTTACTGCCGATCATGGACTTTTGTTTGATGGGGTAGATGATAGAATTGATACAGGATTTACGCAAGACGCATTAGATCAAAATATAACTTTTTCTACAGTTGTCAACATCACTGCTTTAGGACCTTATAGAGGCCTTTGGGGCTATCATGCTTCCAATGCTGAAAAAACAGTATGGCATGGTATTACAGCGCAATCTGGCAGTACTGATTATATGTCTTTTGCTTATTATGCAGGTGGTGGGACCTACGCGACTGTCCCTGTTTACAGCAATGCCATTTTAAATAAAAAAGTCCAAATTACCGTAACAATGCAAGGTGGTATGGGACTCAAAATTTACATCAATGGAAAATTATATGGACATTCTGAATCAGCAGGTGTTATTGTTCCTTATGAAGGTGCAAACTTTTATATAGGACAATCCCATCCTGCTACAGATAGATACTTTAAAGGTACTATGTACAATTTCATGATATATAAAAAAGTATTAGATGAAAAAGAAATAGAAGACAATTATAAAATAGATGCAGAAAGATTTGGTTTATAAAAAAATATAGAAAAGAGAGAAGGGGAAGCAATGAAAAAAACAGAGAAAAGCAATCAACAAGGATTTGCTATATCAGGTGTTATTTATTCCTTACTTGTTTTGTTTGTGATTCTTTTGACAGCTCTTTTAACCCTTCTTTTAAATCAAAAGCTTATATTAGATAAAACAAATCAAAGTCTATTAAACGGAATCAATGGAGAAGCAGATATTGCTTTTCGTTTTGATTACAAACATATTGTGATAGCCAACACTTCAAAAGTACAAAATTTTAACTTTGATTTATTAGATGGGGTTAGCGTTGTCAGCAATAAAGACAAAAAGAAATTACCAAGTGCGAGTATTACCTATACGTCTGCACCAACTTTTAATAGTGCAGTAAATGGTGTTTATAAAATAACTTATACAGCAAAATTTGGAATCTATGAAATTACAGAACAAAGAATGATAGAAGTAGCGGATCCCATTATAAATACATATGCCTATACAGGCAGTGCCCAAACTTTTACCTCTCCTATAAAAGGAATTTATCAAGTACAATTATGGGGCGCCAGTGGTGGAAACATAGATGGTTTTCTTGGAGGTAAAGGCGCTTATACAAGAGGAGAACTTGGTTTAGAAAATGGCAGTAAATTATACCTTCAAATCGGGAGTAAAGGTTCCGATAGTGACTATACAGGAGGATATAATGGTGGTGGCACAATCCTAGACGGACAAATCACTTTTGGAAGACATGGCGGAGGCGCAACAGACGTCCGTTTACAAAATGGTGCTTGGGATCTTTTTGATAGTTTAAAATCAAGAATTATGGTAGCGTCTGGTGGAGGTGGAGCCAATAATAGGAATGCCAATACCAACAATGGAACTATGGGATTTGGCGCTGGAAATGGTGGTTCTGGCGGAAGTCTAATAGGAGAAACAGGCCAAAGTATCAATCATACCATTGGTGGAGGTACCTATGGATGGAATCTTGGAACTGGTGGTACCCAAACAGAAGGCGGATACCAACAATCTTATAACAACTCTGGTTATGTAGGAGATGCTAAAAGTGAAAATATTCTTGGAAAATTCGGATATGCTCCACAGAAACAAAATCAAAGTGGTGGTGGAAGTGGCTATTATGCAGGGGCCAGTGTAGGTCATGGCGGTGCTGGTGGAGGTTCTTCCTTTATCTCTGGATATCCAGGGTGTAATGCCATCGCAAGTACTTCTACAAGTACCAAAATCACCCATACCGGAACCCCTACACATTATTCAGGTGTGACATTCAAAAATAGTGTAATGCTTGATGGAAATACAAATATACCAAATACAGCCAATACAAGTACAACGGTTGGTAATACAGGAAATGGATATGGAAAAATAACCGCTCTTATTAGAGAAATAGGATCTGAAACATTACCCACTTATACAGAAGATTCCCTTTATGTACACTACGATGGATATATCAAAGGTAGCAGTAGTACCCAGTGGCAAGATGTAAGTGGAAACAGAAGAAATGGAACTTTAAATGGACTTACAAGCACTTCTTTTACCTCTGATCATGGGCTTTCTTTTGATGGGGTAGATGACCGCATTGATACAGGGTTTACACAAAGTGATTTGGACCAGAATATTACTATTTCTACAGTTATGAATATAGCTGAATTAAGTCCCTATAGGGGTCTATGGGGCTATCATGCATCTAATGCAGAAAAAACAGTATGGGAAGGAATAGCTTCTCAAACCAATTCTACCACAAGTATGCTTTTTTATTACTTTGCAGGGGGAGGAACGAACCCCAATGTTTCAATTCCAAGCACCGCTCTTTTAAATAAAAAAGTACAGATTGCAGTCACAATGCAAGGTGGGATTGGTATAAAAGTATATTTGAATGGAAAACTGTATGGTTTTTCCCAGTCGGATGGTGTTATTGTGCCTTACGCAGGTGCTAACTTTTATATTGGACAATCGCATCCGGCAACAGATCGTTATTTTAAAGGAACTGTGTATAATTTCATGGTATATAAAAAAGTACTAGATATAAAAGAAATAGAAGACAATTATAAAATAGATAGTGAAAGATTTGGTGTATAAAAAAACAAATTACATAGACTATCTTATATAGAAAAATATTTGACAAAAGCAAATAATATGTTATAATGGACACTAGTTATACAAAGCAATTATGAAGAAGTAGTAAGAAAAGCAAGGACTTATAGAGACTTGATGGCAGGTGGAAATCAAGAGAACCTCTTTTACGAATTCGTCTTCTAGGCAGTATATACAAAATATATACCGGTAACGCGTTATAGTTTTAAGATAAATGCAAATGCGTTTATAAATTAAGGTGGTACCACGTCGATCACGTCCTTATCTGGATGTGATTTTTTTTATTTATAAGGAGGATTTATATGAAAGAACAAGTACGAAATTTAAAACAAGAGATTTTAGAAAAAGTAAAAGCAATTAAAACCATCAAAGAACTTGGCGAATTAAAAGTAGAATACTTGGGTAAAAAAGGACCTATACATGCCCTTACAAACCAGATGAAAGATTTAAGTATCGAAGAAAAAAAAGAATTTGGAAAAGAAATCAATCTTTTAAAAACAGAAACCACTCTTTTATTAGAGGAAATGAAAGAACGTTTAGAAGAAGAAGCTTTAAACCAAAAACTAGAACAAGAAAAAATAGATACAAGTTTGCCTGGTACAGAATTCTTTGTAGGATGTGATCACCCTTTAGAAAGAATTAGAACAGAAATAGAAGAAATCTTTATTTCAATGGGATATGATGTTGTAGAAGGACCAGAAGTAGAAAGTGACCTATATAACTTTGAAAAACTAAACCTACCAAAAGGACATCCAGCACGTGATGCACAAGATAGTTTTTATATTGAAGATGATGCGTATTTACTTAGAACCCAAACTTCTCCTGTACAAGCAAGAACCATGGAAGCCAATCAAGAAAAAGGACCCATTAGAATTATTTGTCCTGGAAAAACCTATAGAAGAGATAGTGATGACGCAACACATTCTCACCAATTCTCACAAATAGAAGGACTTGTTATTGGAAAAGACATTTCCCTTGCCGATCTAAAAGGAACCCTTGAAGTTTTTGCTCGTAAAATGTTTGGAGAAGAGAGAAGTCTTCGTTTTAGACCAAGTTTTTTCCCATTTACAGAACCAAGTTTTGAAGTGGATGTATCTTGTTTTAAATGTGGTGGAAAAGGATGCTCTATTTGTAAAGATACAGGCTGGATTGAAATTCTAGGAAGTGGTGCTGTGCATCCAAATGTTCTTAAAAATTCTGGTTATGATCCAGAAGTATACACAGGATTTGCTTTTGGAATTGGACAAGAGAGAGTGGCTATGCTGAAATATGGGATTACGGATATTCGTAGTTTTTATACCAATGATATGCGTATGTTAAACGATTTTAATCGTATGGAAGGAGGCGAATAAGATGAAATTAAGTAGAAAATTTTTAAGTGATTATGTAGATATTACCGATATTAAGACAGAGGATCTAGCAGAAAAAATGGTTTTTGCAGGAAATGAATATGATAGTATTGAAAGTCTTGGAAACGCTTCTTCTTGCGTCATTGGAAAAGTGGTAACATGCAAAGATCACCCAGAATCTGATCACCTCCATATTTGTACAGTCGATTACGGAGAAGGAGAAAAAACCATCGTTTGTGGGGCACCTAATGTAAAGGCAGGCATTAAAGTCATTATTGCCAAAATAGGAGCTGTCCTTCCAAATGGGGAAATCAAAGCAGCTACTTTAGCAGGGATTCCATCAGAAGGCATGATTTGTGCTTTAGATGAACTTGGTGTTTCTTCCAAATATAATAAAGAAGAGGAAGAAAGAGGCATTTTTGTGGCTCCAGAGGATGCGCCTATCGGGGCAGATGCTTTATCTTATTTAGAATTAGATGATGAAATTATTGATTTTGAATTGACCGCAAACCGTGCTGATTTAATGAATATTATTGGAATGGCTTATGAAGTAGGGGCTATTTATGATAGAGATATCCATATCAAAGAAAGTACGTATACAGAAGTAGGGAATGAAATCGAAGAAGAAATAGATCTTTCTGTAGAAACAGATGCTTGTTCTATTTATTTAGGAAAAATGGTAAAAGATGTAGAAATTAAAGAAAGTCCAACTTTTATTAAAAATCGTTTAATGGCTTCTGGTATTCGCCCTATCAATAATGTAGTAGATATCAGTAACTATGTTATGTTAGAATATGGAAATCCCCTTCATTTCTTTGACAAAGATGCTCTAGGAAATCATGTTGTAGTGCGTATGGCAAAAGAAGGCGAAACCGTTACAACTCTTGATAAAAATGAAAGAACACTTACCGAAGAAGATATTGTTATCGCAAACGAAAAAGAACCAATTTGTTTAGCAGGTGTTATGGGAGGCTTATCAACCGAAGTAGAACCTCATACCAAAAATTTATTTATAGAAGCTGCTATTTTTGATTCTGTTAAAATCAGAAGAACTTCTAATAAAATCTTGCGTAGTGAATCTTCTACTCGTTATGAAAAAGGTGTAGATCCAGCTAGAACTAGAAAAGCCATGGATCGTGCCTTAGAACTTTTAGAAACTTACGCAAACGGTAAAGTAGGAAAAGGCATGCTTGTACATGATAAAACAAATAAAGAAGATAAAAAAATAGTGATTTCTTTAGAAAAAATCAATAAAGTGTTAGGTCTTTCTTTAGAAGTAGAAGAAGTAGAAAATTGTTTTAGAAGACTACAATTTAAAACAGAAGTAACAGATGCTGTTTTTACAGTATCAGTGCCTACGAGAAGACTTGATGTAGATGAACCTTGTGATTTAATTGAAGAAGTAGGAAGAATTCATGGATATGAAAACTTAAAAGGAACAATGCCTATCCTTCCTCTTAAAAGAGGAGAGTATTCTCCAAAAAGAAGATTTGAAGATAGTGTAAGAAGTCATTTAATGGCTCTTGGTCTACACCAAGTTAGAACCTATTCTTTAATAGCAGAAAAGGAAAGTACTTTATTCCCTTTTAGAAATGAAGAAAAAATATCTATTTTAGCACCCCTAACAGAAGATAGAAAAGTATTAAGAACTTCCCTTATTCCTTCTCACTTATCTGTTTTTGATTATAATATAGCTCGTAATAACAAAGATGTATCTATTTTTGAAGTAGCTTCTAGTTATTATAAAATAGAAGGCAATTATATAGAAGAGGCGATGGTTGCAGGACTTATTTCTGGAAACCTTGTTCACAATAGTTGGAATCACACAAATGTAAAAGCTGATTTTTATAGTGTAAAAGGCATTGTTACCAATTTATTAGACTATATGGGCCTTGCTGGTAGATATACATTTATGGATGAAAATATGCTTTCTACCATGCATCCTTATAGAAGCACCTATATTAAAGTAGACAATGAAATTGTTGGATATATGGGTGCTGTACATCCAAAAATATGTAAAAAAGAAGTGTATGTATTTGAAATGAGTTTAGATCAAATTAGAAGTAAAAAAATAAGAGGTATCAAATACAAAGAAGTTTCTAAATACCCAGTAGTTCATAAAGATTTGGCTTTCGTTATAAATAAAGATGTTTCATCAGAAACCATTATGAAAGTTTTAAAGAAAGTAGGCGGAAGACTTCTAAACGATATAACTGTATTTGATGTTTATACAGGAGAAAATGTAGGAAAAGATGAAAAATCAATCGCATATTCTCTTACATTTGGAGATATGAACCGTACTTTACAAGATGAAGAAGTGACAACTATTTTCCATAAAATGATTACAGAAGTAGAAAATCAATGCAATGCGAAATTAAGAAGTGAATAAAAAGAGACTTAGGTTTCTTTCAGATTGTTGGCAAATAGGTAAATAAATTACTTATTTGTCTTTTTTTTGCTAGAAAATCTAGCAAAATACTATACAACAATCAGAATTTGTGATAGAATTGTGCTAAGAGTAGAGGAGTGAGGAAATGGATTGTCAGGATAGAAAAGGATTTACTTTAATAGAACTTTTAGCAGTCATTGTGATTTTAGCAATTATTGCTTTAATCGCAACTCCAATTATTGTAGGGGTAATCAATAAATCTAAAAAGAATGCGTTTATGGATACAGCATATGGGGTAGTAGAGGCTGGTAAATTATATTATGCAAAAAACTTTGGGAATGATGCTTTTGCTGGTAAAACATTTGTTTTTCCTGCTGATTCTGATGAACTAAAACTAGCAGGTGAAAAACCGGGTGGTGGTTCTTTAGAAGTCACAGACAACGGCAAACAAGTTTTAGCCATTTATGATAAGGGAAAGAACTGGTGTGCTTCTAAAGGAGCAGAAGATTCTAAAGTTACAGTAGAAAAATATGAAGAAGGCAAATGTGGTACTGAATCAAGTGAAACTGGATATAAAGCACCAGAATTAAAAGGAGCAGATCCTGCATTAGGAGAAGGTATGATCCCTGTTACTATTGCAGCAGATGGAACTGTAAAGAAAGCAGATACTAGTAGTAAGTGGTATGACTATGAGAATAAACAGTGGGCGAATGCAGTCCTAGTGAGTAGTGATGTAAGAAACACTTACAACAATGGAGATAGTATTCCAGAAGAAAAAATACTAGGCTATTTTGTATGGATTCCAAGATATAAATATAAATTATTCAATACAGATAATAAAGGAGTACCAGAACAAGAAATAGAAGTAGTCTTTGAAAGTAAAGGCACATCTAAATCAAATGGAAGTACCAATGGTACTTACCTAACGCATCCGGCTTTTACTTTTGGTTCTAAAGAACTAGATGGTTTTTGGGTAGGGAAATTTGAAACAACAGGTTCTATTTCTAGTGCTTGTACAAATGAAAATTGTATGACAGCAAATCTTACTGTAAAACCAAATATCACAAGTGTAAGAGACCAAACAGTCAGCAGTATGTTCTATGCTACAAGAAGTATGAGTACAGTAAGCAATAATGCATATGGACTTAAAGCATCAGAAATAAATACCCATATGATGAAAAATATGGAGTGGGGAGCAACGGCTTATCTAACGCAGTCTAAATATGGCAGGTGTGTGGATGGTACATGTACAGAAGTAGGAATTAATAATAATACTTCCTTCTTAACAGGAGCAGGCAATTATAAAACAAATATAAACCAATCCACAACAGGCAATATCACAGGTATCTATGATATGAGTGGTGGTGCTTGGGAATATGTAATGGGAAATATGAAAGATACATCTGGAAATTTTTATGTAAGTAATGCAGGATTTAATGGAGCAAGTGACCCAAAGAATCCAGATTCTATGTATTATGATAGTTATGAGAATGATAGTAGTTATACAAGTCACGGGAGAGGACTACTTGGGGATGCAACAAGAGAAACTCTAAAGACATTTGGTTCAAATACAGGAGGATGGTATAGTGACTACGCCATCTTCCCTTACAATGCCTACAGTTGGTTCATCCGCGGTGGTAACTACGACAATGGTACCAATGCTGGAGTCTTTGGCTTCTACAGGAGTTTTGGTACTGCCAACAGCAGCTACTCGTGGCGTCTCGTGGTCCACAAATAAAATTAGGTTTTTAAGCCTGATTTTATTTTCACACTAAATCACCTATAAATTAAAAAGAGTAGATTTAAGATAAATTAAGACAACTGTGATAGAGAAAAAGCCCTCCCCACCCCAACACTTTTTTTGGGGTGGGGTTTTCCCATTAACTATTATTATAAACGAGATTTCTGGTTTTTATTAAAAATAGAATTAATTTTATTATCATAAATATTAAGCTTTTCTTTTACTTCGTCTTTAAAATGTTTAGGATATGGAATAGGGGTAT